>JAZRRJ010000030.1:0-2557 GCA_045650645.1 Faecalimonas sp.
TCCTTTCACCATTTTGAATACATGATGTATGGGTGCCTTGATTTGTAAGCGTTTGTCTATTTCTTTTAAAGAACCATCCTTTTTATTCATCAAATAGAAAGGAGTGGAATCTGCTTCCTGGGCATATTTTTTTTCTGGGGACGGCCAATATGAATCGTTGAAAATGGCAAGAAAGTCAGAGTCATAGTTGTGAATATTTTCAGGTCGAGTTATTTGGGAAGGATATTTTATGGTTCGCTTATAGTTTCCGTTGAAATCATAGATTATAATTTTAGGGTATGCTTCTACATAAATTTCCCCTTTGCCAAAATCGGCATCAACATGTAAAGCATTGTAGTATTCTTCAGGTCCTTGTCCGAAACGGTTGATTGTCCGTATATGTTTCCCTTGACCGTCAAATAGAAAAATTATACGTTGTAAGACATCAAAAATAACAATCGTATCCTCTGATACAGACCAACTGGTAGGTGTTTGCAACAGCGATTCATCCGTCGTTTCCAACGGAATGTATTCCACATCTGCAATTTCATGAATATCTATCCGTTTGACGGGATATTCTTTTTCCAAATCAATAACGGGAAGTCCCGAAGCATAATCGCTCCTGGATGATTGTTGGCATGATGGCAAACTAAATGCCAAGAAAAGGCTTATAACGGCCAGTGTCAAGTGTATTTTCATATAGATAGTCAATATTTAAAAAGATGATGAATATTTCATTGCTTATATTTACCGCCTCTGTTTTTTCTTGTTGTTTATAAAGCTTTTTTCAAAGCTTCCACCAATACCTCTCTTTCTTCTTTCGTCATTCCGAAAGTGCGGATGTACTCACGCACCAGTCGGACGAAGGAGCCGTCGTAATACTTGGTCAGTATTTCCGACAGCTCTTGCTTGATTAGTTCTTTGTCTTGGTTCATATCGCAAATTTAACAAATAAATGCAACAGTATTGTCGGTTTGAGATAATTTCAGTGAGCAGAGAGGAAAATTTCCTCCCTTGCTCCACTGAATGGGATAAAAGTGTTTACTTTACTCCGTCAAACCATACAATAACGGCAGACAATGGAAATGAATTTGCAAAACATCAGGAAATAGCAGAGAAAATGGAAATTTCTTTCTATTTTTGTACCCGTGTCATTCTTGGGAACGTGGTGCCAATGAGAACACGAACGGACTCATCAGGCAATACATCCCCAAAGGAACGGATTTCAGTAGAATAACCGATGAGTTTGTTTCTTGGGTTGAAAACAAACTGAACAACAGGCCCAGAAAGCGACTAGGTTATCTCACACCAAATGAGAAATTTAATTCAATATTAACAAATTAGAATTCGATTGCATTTGCAAGTTGAATTCGCCGTTATAAAAGATGAGAAAAGTTGTTTATATTATAATTTGTTTATTTTTGCTTGTTGGATGTTCTACAAGGAAGTCACAAAAAGAACAAGTCGCTGATGTTTCCTTAAAAGAGCAGTTGAAGGATGAGAAGATTGAACTTGTACATGAAGATACAGTCATAGCCGAAATTCCTTCAACGGAAGTTGTAGAACCGCAACAATCTGTGGAAAAAGCTCCTTTTGCAACAAATAAACAAATCAATATTACCTATAAAGGAAAAGACCGTAATCGTATTGTAAAAGCTGTGGATATTTTTAAGAACATCCATTATGTACCTTTGGAAACGAATGATGCTGCGTTATTAGCTGAACCTTATTGTATTGTCTTGAGAGATAATTATATATACATACTTGACATAAAAATGTCGGGTAATGAAATTCATTTATATGATTCTGACGGAAAATATATTAGGCATATAGGACAAAAAGGGCAAGGACCGAATGACTATTTGGGAGGTCTGCATATTGCCGTAAACGGTAAAGGGATGCTTTCCCTACCGGATAGAATACGTTCAGAAATCATCAACTACACACAAGAAGGTGAATTTGTATCACGCATCAGAATGGACACAATATCAATGATCAAAGATATATTCTTGAATGATAGTTTGTTGTTGGTGCAGAACTTTTATGATCGTTCAGGTTACAAATTTCATGTGGTTGATGTATTCAATAGAAAAGTGATAAGAGCCTTTCATCCGATAAAGAACCGGGTATATATGGTTGGTTTTCCAGAAACGATGACAAGATACGGAAATAAGATTTTGATTTCCGGATGTCAAAGCAATGATATATTGGAAGTCACCTTGGATGGAGCAAAGGTTCGCTATACCATTAATATCAATGACAAGATGCCTCCTGAAGGATTTTGGGACCAAAAGGCTTCATCATATTCCTTGATTGCTGACGAGAATAGACGAATGGGATATATTGGTCATATTCCTTGTTTTACTGAAAACGATCATTCAATCTTCTTTGGTTTCAGAGGGGAAGTGCCTGCAACAGAAACGCAAGGTTGGGCATTGATAGACAAGATAAGCGGAAAAAGCCAAACCTTCAAGAAAATAGAATTGGCAAAGGGTGTATTTGTCAATCCTCAGATTTTTCACTCTTGTGATAACGGGAAGATTGTTATTGTCGTTTCTCCCGAAACCATATTGAATAG
>JAZRRJ010000031.1:0-22279 GCA_045650645.1 Faecalimonas sp.
ACTGGACGAACGATGTTGTTGATGTGATCGATTGGGTAAGAAACACGTGTGTTTTCTGTAACGCTTCCGTCAGCGAAATCAATCTTTCCATCTTTATCTAATGTAACGTTTTCTAATAATGCGTTACGTTTGATTGCATTATAAATGTCTGGTTCTGATTCTTTATCAAGGTTGATAACTTTTGCGTAGCATCCACCTTCGAAGTTGAATACACCGTCATTATCCCAGCCGTGTTCATCATCACCGATAAGAAGACGTTTTGGATCTGTAGATAATGTTGTTTTTCCTGTTCCTGAAAGACCGAAGAAAATAGCTGTATTTTCGCCGTTCATATCTGTGTTTGCCGAACAGTGCATTGAAGCGATACCATTCAATGGAAGGAAGTAGTTCATCATTGAGAACATACCTTTCTTCATTTCTCCACCGTACCATGTGTTAAGAATTACTTGTTCTTTGCTTGTAATATTGAATGCTACTGCTGTTTCTGAGTTTAATCCTAATTCTTTGTAGTTTTCAACTTTTGCTTTTGAAGCATTGTATACTACGAAGTCTGGTTCGAAGTTTTCAAGTTCTTCAGCTGTTGGTTGAATGAACATGTTTTTAACGAAGTGTGCTTGCCAAGCCACTTCTACAACGAAACGGATAGCCATTCTTGTGTCTGCATTAGCACCACAGAATGCATCTACTACGAATAATCTCTTGTTTGAAAGTTCTTTTTTTGCAAGATCTTTTAACACTGCCCAAACTTCTTCTGAAATTGGGTGGTTATCATTTTTGTATTCATCGCTTGTCCACCAAACTGTATCTTTTGAGTTTGCATCCATAACGATGTATTTGTCTTTAGGAGAACGTCCTGTGTAGATACCTGTCATTACGTTAACAGCACCAAGTTCACTTTCTTGTCCTACTTCAAAACCTTCTAACCCAGCTTTTGTTTCTTCTTCGAATAATACTTCGTAAGAAGGGTTGTATACGATTTCTGTAGTTCCGGTAATACCATATTGTTCCAAATTAATTTTTGACATTTGCCTTCTACCTCTCTTTTTCTTTTTTTGAGTCTTTATTGATTCGGAAGCACACCGAGGTTCTCCGATTTTCAATCCTGAAAAGTATTATACAAGATTTTTTTTCATTTGTATAGTCTAAATTGATAAATTTTTCACATATTTGTATTTTTCTTATATTTCTGCTTCAAATCTGCTTATTTCAGTCCGTTGATCTCTTTCTGCAGATTCGCCAGAAATCTTCCTGCATGTGCTCCATCCATTTGCGTATGATGGAACTGAAATGAAATTGGCAATTCATATCTAAAGAATTTCTTTCTATATTTCCCCCAGATTATAAACGGGTTATTGAAAATTCCACTATTCATACCAACAGCACCATCAATTTCAGTATCAACAATCGCTGATGTGCCAATCACCATACTATCTTCGGACAAATCTCTGTCCTGGCAAGTTTTGGCAACCCGTGTTGTGTATTTTAAATATTCCTGGTTAAATGCAGTTAAATCATCTGTTTGCATAATATCACAAGAACTTACCTCATCGTTTTTATTCTTCACAATAGTGTTTACTGCGACCGTGTCATATTGCATAAGTTTATCACCAACCGGAAGTATGTAAAATTCTTTTACACTCACCGCTGCTTTTCCGATGCAATAATCCAGAAGCATATTAAACTTCATATTCTTTTTCTTACTGACTTTGACAATGTTTGTCACATCTAAAGTCTTAAAAAAAGTAACCATCGGATTCGGCGCTTTCATCCAAAGTTCATATGCCATATTTCTTGTTGTGTCTTTTGGGTGAATTTCTTTCGCCATAACATCCTCCTAAATCTATTTTCTTGACAGCAGACAGACTGTCTCGACATGCACCGTCATTGGAAACTGATCCACCGGTCTCACTTTTTGTAATTCATATCCATTCTCACACAGGTACTTTAAGTCTCTCGCAAGCGTTGCACTATCACAGCTCACGTAGACGATTCGTTCTGGATTCATATCCACCATCGTTTTAAGTAGCGTCTCATCGCAACCTTTCCGTGGAGGATCCACTACAATTACATCCGCGTATACCTGATGTTTCTCGTATTGTTCTGGCAAGACTTCCTCTGCTTTCCCCACAAAAAACTCCGCATTATCAATCCGATTAATCTTTGCATTATTTCTCGCATCGTCAATAGCCTGTGGCACAATCTCCACGCCATATACCTTCTTTGCTTTTTGTGCAAGGAAAAGAGAAATCGTTCCAATACCACAGTAAAGATCCCACACAGTCTCTTCCCCTTTTAACCCTGCATATTCCAAAGCCAATCCATATAAAGTCTCTGTCTGCATCGGATTTACTTGGAAGAAAGAAAGTGGCGAAATCTGATATTTCACATCGCCAATATAATCTGTGATATAAGATTGTCCCCAGAGAACTCCGATTTCTTTCCCCATAATCACATTCGTATTTTCCTTGTTTACACTATAAGTAATACTAGTCATTCCTGTGATTGTAGTTAACTTATCCACAAGTATATCCACATTTGGAATCTTATCCCCATTGATTACCAAGCAAACCATCAGTTCCTTTGTTTTAAACCCATAGCGAATAAGCACATGGCGGACAAGACCCGTATGCGCCTCTTCATCATAAGCTGTAATCCCATACTGATTCATAAACGCTACAATGATTTCCAAAATCTCTTTATTAATTGAAACGCCAAGAGCACATTCCGTATTTGGAATAATCTGATGGGTGCGTCCCGCATAGAAACCAGTCACAACGCGGCCATTTCTATCTGTGCCTATAGGAAACTGTGCCTTATTCCGATAATAAAATGGCTCCTCCATTCCGCATATCGGTTCCATAACAGCATCTAATAATTCCGCTTCGAAGCCACCGATTCGTTCAAGATTGCCACGCACTTTTTTCGTTTTGAAATCCAATTGCGCCTCATAAGAAAGTTCTTGTATTTGGCAACCTCCACATTGTCTAGCGACTGGACATTTTGCGTCCACACGGCAAGGAGATGGTTCTAAGATATTCAGCATCTTTGCATAACCGTAGTTTTTCTTCGGCTTTGTTACGACAGCTTCTACCGTGTCCCCAATAATTGCATCCTTGACAAAGAGGGTATAGCCATCTACTTTGCCAATACCCTCTCCATTTACACCGATATCTTCAATTGTCAAAATGATTTTCTCATTCTTATTCATCTCTTATAAACTACTCTTTCTAATATTTGAATCAAACAGGCGATTAAATCCTTGCCAGTCTGCGCCATCTTTGTCCTTGAATAATTCTGTCAGTGTCTGCATCTTCGCATCTGTTGCATCCGCATAATGAAGTGCAACCGCTTCTGGAATCGCTGGTTTCTTCGGAGAACCATATTCAAATTCTCCGTGATGAGCAACCACACAATGTTTTAATTCATTTGCAATTGTCTCTGGGAATCCTTCGATTTTGCGCACGCCTTCTCCAATCATTTCTACACCAATCACAATATGACCGAGGAGTTGCCCCGCATCCGTGTAATCATTTTCTGGGAAAGTAGAAAGTTCTTTCGTCTTTCCGATATCATGGAACAACGCTGCAGAATACAGTAGATCTCTGCTCAAAATCGGGTATGTATCCGCAAGATATTCACAGAATTTCAAAATACTAAGCGTATGTTCTAACAATCCACCTGAAAAGCTGTGATGCACACTTTTCGCTGCAGAATGGGCACAAAACACTTTGATAAATTCTTGATCAAATTTAAAAAAGTTCTCTGCTAATTGACGTAAATATTTATTTTCAATCTTACCGATAAACACAAGTAATTCTTGATACATGCCATCCACATTTTTTTCGCTCGTCGGCATATAATCCGCCGCCACATACTCATCTTCATAAGCCTTTCGAAGCTGTTTGATGTTCAGTTGTAAGTTATTATTATAACTTGTCACTTCTCCAAACACATCCACAAAATCCATCTCATCATAGTCTGCAATGCCACCTGAGTTTGGATCCCATACTTTTCCGTCTATCGTTCCTGTCTTATCCTGTAACACAAGATTATCATATGGCTTCCCATTTCGTGTTTCTGCTGAGCGTTTGTTTTTACAAAGATAAATCGAACGAACAATGTCGCCTTCTTTTAACGTATTGATATATCTCATCTTTTCAAATTCCTCTCTGTCAATCCTTCCATTAGTATACAATATTTTCTCTTTCTTTTGCAACTCAAATAAGGTAAAATACAAGCAGGGTGAAAATTATGAATCAAAAAACATTAGTAAAATTAGAATTTGACAAAATCATAAGTTTATTGGCAAATGAGGCTTCTTCCGAGACAGGAAAAAAACGTTGTCTCGCCCTCAAGCCGATGACGAATTTAGAAGAAATAAATATTGCCGAAGAACAAACAGCCGCTGCCTTTTCACGCATCGTAAAAAAAGGACGTCTGTCTTTTAGTGGTTGTTACCCAATCGAAGCTTCTATGATGCGTTTAGAAGTAGGTGGCGTGTTAAATAGTGCGGAATTGCTTCGCATATGTAAGCTCTGCGAGGTGGCAAATCGAGCCAAATCTTACGGAAGACACGATACTGTAGATGAGTTATCCGATTGTTTGGACACATACTTCGAACAGATTTCTCCTCTGACTCCTTTGGCAAACGAGATCCGAAGATGCATCATTGACGAAGACGAAATCAGCAGCGACGCAAGCAGCAACCTAAAGCAAATTCGCAGAAGTATCTCCCTACTCAATGACAGGGTACACTCTACCTTGAATGGTTTGGTGAATGGTTCACTCAGAACCTATTTGCAAGACGCCATTATCACGATGCGTGGAGATCGCTATTGCATCCCTGTTAAAGCAGAATATCGCAGCCAAGTAAACGGCTTAATCCATGACCAATCTTCCACTGGTTCTACACTATTCATCGAACCTATGGCAATTGTAAAATTAAACAACGACTTGAAAGAACTTTATGCAAAAGAGCAAGAAGAAATCCAAGTGATTCTTGCACGTCTCAGTGTAGAAACTGCAGAATATATCACAGAGCTTCGCACCAATTATCAACTGCTCGGCGAACTGGATTTCATTTTTGCTAAAGGCGCTCTTGCGTTGTCCATGAATGCAAGCAAACCAATTTTCAACACCAATGGTTATCTGCACATCCGCCAAGGACGTCATCCGTTGCTCGACAAAAAAACCGTAGTTCCAATTACCATTATGCTAGGTGGAGAATTTGACCTCTTAATTGTCACTGGGCCAAATACCGGTGGAAAAACGGTTTCATTAAAAACCGTCGGTCTCTTTACATTGATGGGGCAATCAGGGCTTCACATTCCTGCTCTCGATCGTTCCGAACTTGCTGTGTTTGAAAATATCTTTGCAGACATCGGAGACGAGCAAAGCATCGAACAAAGTTTAAGTACCTTCTCATCTCACATGACAAATATCGTTTCATTTCTGCAAGAAGTAAACGAAAATTCTCTTGTTCTTTTCGACGAGCTTGGTGCCGGAACAGACCCAACGGAAGGTGCCGCTCTTGCCATGGCCATTCTTTCGCATCTACATGAACGCGGAATTCGTACCATGGCCACCACTCATTACAGTGAATTAAAGGTATTTGCCCTTTCCACACCTGGTGTCGAAAATGCGTGTTGTGAATTTGATGTAGAGACACTGCGACCAACCTATCATTTATTGATTGGAATCCCCGGAAAGAGTAATGCGTTTGCGATTTCAAGTAAATTAGGGCTACCTGACTTCTTCATTGACAACGCAAAAAATCATCTTTCAGAACACGATGAGTCATTTGAAGATTTATTAAGTGATTTGGAAATCAGTCGACGAACCATTGAAAAAGAGCAAGCTGAAATCAATGAATACAAGCATGAAATTGAACAACTCAAGCAAGAATTAAATAGAAAACAAGAAAAATTAGATGCACGCAGTGAACGAATCATCAATGAAGCAAACGAAAAAGCGAATGCCATTTTGCGCGAGGCCAAAGAATTTGCCGACGAAACCATGAAACAATTCCGCAAATTCGGAAAAGAAAACATTTCTTCTGCGGAATTAGAAAAGGAACGTGAAAAATTAAGACAACGCATTTCAAAAACACAAACAAAGAGCAATCTAAATATACAAAAGCCAACAAAACAACACAAACCAAGTGAGTTTAAGCTTGGGGAATCCGTAAAAGTTCACAGTCTCAATTTGAAAGGTACCGTAAGTTCTTTGCCAGATGCGAAAGGAAACTTGTTTGTCCAGATGGGAATCATGCGTTCGCAAGTACACATTTCAGATCTGACAATTATTGAAGAACCATTGTCCGCAACGGAACGCCAACGTCAACGGACTTCAACCGGAAAGATGAAGATGAATAAGTCGATGACCGTACGACCAGAAATCAATCTTCTCGGTAAAACGGTAGATGAAGCCATTGCGGAGCTCGACAAATATTTAGACGATGCATACCTCTCTCATTTGAGCCCTGTGCGCATTGTGCACGGAAAAGGTACCGGTGCGCTTCGTGCCGGCATACACAATTATTTGAAACGGGTAAAATACGTAAAAACTTTCCACTTGGCTGCTTACGGAGAAGGCGATGCCGGCGTTACAATTGTAGAGTTTAAATAAAAAAAGAACCGATATCTATCGGTTCTTTTTATGTTAAAATTATTCAGCTGAAATAGCTCCTACTGGACATTGTTCTTCGCAAGCACCACATTCTAAGCATGTATCTGCGTCGATTACGTATTTGTCATCGCCTTCAGCGATCGCTTCTACTGGACATTGTGCTGCACAAGCTCCACAGCTTACACATTCATCACTAATTACGTATGCCATTTATGTATCCTCCTTTTTGTGATTATCAGACTCTCTCGTCTGCCTTTTTGTTTATTCTAATACAAATGTTCAAAAGATACAAGGGCTTTCTTCTGGAAGAAAAGATTTCTTGACTTTCCATCTTTTTATACCTTTCCTATTGCTGATACCCTTGTGCACGTTCATATTGCAAAATAACATCTTTATTTGCTTTCTCGTATTCATTCAACATACTTTCTTGGAATGCATCCGCAGATATCGATGGTGTATACCATGACTTCGAATTAAAATACGCTTGCAGTTCTGCATCTTTAAACATTCTTCCGTGTCTCGCATAGATCTCATTTCTTGCAATTCGACAATCATACGCTGTTAAACCACGCAAATCACTTTCTGTTATGTAAGTAGAACTGCTTTGTGGCAATATGTAGTCTCCATCGCCCATTTCATTGCCTTGGTTAAGTCCACCTACCGGAGCTTCTTCCTCCTCCTCTTCTTCCTCTTCTTCCTCTTCTTCCTCATATTCGTCCACTGGTACTTCTTGTGCTACTTGATTTGTTTTGCCAAACCAATTTCCGAAACCACCTTTTCCTAGGGAGAATCCAAAGATTCCAAACACAAGTACCATAAACAACAAGAAGATAACCAATAAAACCAATGCGATAATTACTCCCATCACCAAACAAGAGGCACCTTTTTTTTCAGGTTTCTTTCCTTGCATAGCTGGTTGATTTTGACCTGGCGCTTCTCCCGGAGTTTGAACTCGTTTTCCGCATTTCGGGCAAACCTTTGCACCCTCTGGTAACATCTGTCCACATTTTCCACAAAACATTTCTCTTCTCCTTTTCTCTCGTTCCTTATTTTTTCTTTGCTTCTCTATACGCTTTTAAAATAGTATTTTTTGCTGCAACCGCTTCTTCTTTGGTCGCTTCTCTTGTATCATTCAACGGATACTCCATATTTAGATTTTCATATTTCACTTTTCCCATGGAATGATACGGCAAAACATCTAATGCCTTTACATTTGTAAGAGTTGCCATAAATTTACCCAATTGCTCCAAGTACTCTCTATATAAAGTAATCCCCGGCACAATCACATGTCTTATCCAGATCGGAATTCCTTTCTTATCCAAATATCTGGCAAAGGCAAGTATGGATTGATTCGAATGAGACGTCAACTCCTTGTGCTTTTCATCATCAATATGCTTAATGTCTAACATGACAAGATCTGTCACATCCATTAATGTCTCGATTTTCTGCATCAGGTTTTGATTTTCCGGTTGAAAAACAATACCCGAGGTATCTATACATGTATGATACCCCCCTTCATGCAATTTTGTAAATAGTTCAATGAGAAAATCCAACTGCAACATTGGTTCTCCACCGGTCACAGTCACTCCGCCAGTTTTATAAAATGCGGTGTTGTGATAAAAACTCTTCAACACTTCTTCGACCGTCATCTCATCGCCTTTATTTACTTCCCACGTGTCAGGATTGTGGCAATATTGACAACGCATTGGACACCCTTGCAAAAAGATTACATATCGAAGACCTGGTCCATCCACTGTTCCACATGTTTCAATGGAATGAATATATCCCTTTGTCATAGTATACCACCTTCCTTTCTACTCACAAAGCCTCTTAACATGTATTATAAAACAGGAGATGGAAAATATCCATCTCCTGTTAAAATTTTTTACATATCTTCGTGGAATGTACGTGAAATTACATCATCTTGTTGTTCTTTTGTAAGTTTAATAAAGTTTACTGCATATCCAGAAACACGTACTGTCAATTGTGGGTAATTTTCTGGATGTTTTTGTGCATCTAATAATGTTTCTCTTGTAAACACGTTTACGTTCAAGTGATGTCCACCTTTTTCTACGTATCCATCTAACATATTTACCAAGTTATCAATTTGTTGTTGATTTACTGCCATATAAAATTCCTCCTTATTTGTTATCAATACTGTCCATAATATTTGGAATGTTACAAGCCTGATTTCCGCATTCTTCTAATCTATCAAGATCCAAGTCTCCTGCAAAAATCTGATCCTCTTTTCCAAGCGCTCCTGGAATAATAGAGAATGTATTCGAAATACCATCTTGAGCATGTCTAAATGGAATCTTCGCTACAGATGCAAGTGATGCCAACGCTCCGTGTGTATCACGTCTATGCATTGGGTTTGCTCCTGGTGCTAATGGTTCTCCTAACTTTCTACCATCCGGTGTATTACCTGTTTTCTTACCGTATACTACGTTTGAAGTAATTGTAAGAATAGACATTGTAGGAACTCCATGACGGTATGTGTGGTGTTTACGGATTTTATCCATAAATGAACGTACAACCATAACCGCCAATTCATCTACATCATCATTGTCATTTCCATATTTCGGGAAATCACCTTCCACTTCATAATCCACAACCAAACCATCTTCATCACGAATTGCTTTTACTTTCGCGTACTTAATGGCACTCAATGAATCTGCCACTACTGACAGTCCTGCAATACCTGTTGCAAAATAACGTTTTACTTCTCTATCATGAAGAGCCATTTGAATCTTTTCATAACAATATTTATCATGCATATAGTGAATGATATTCAATGTATTGACGTAAAGACTTGCCAACCATTCCATCATGGAATCAAATTTTTCCATTACATCATCAAAATCAAGATATTCACCTTCAACTGCACGATATTTTGGTCCTACTTGCTCTTTTGATTTTTCATCCACACCACCATTAATCGCATACAACAAACATTTTGCAAGGTTCGCACGCGCTCCGAAGAATTGCATTTCTTTACCAACTCTCATAGAAGATACGCAACAAGCAATTGCATAGTCATCCCCATGTGTTGCACGCATCAAATCATCATTTTCATATTGAATTGATGAAGACTTGATAGACATTTTTGCACAATATTCTTTGAATGCTTTTGGAAGTCTTGTTGACCAGAGAACTGTTAAGTTTGGTTCTGGAGCTGTTCCAAGGTTGTCCAATGTATGCAAGAAACGGAATGATGTTTTTGTTACAAGCGGACGTCCATCAATACCAACACCACCGATTGACTCTGTTACCCATGTTGGGTCTCCTGAAAACAATGCATTATATTCTGGTGTACGAGCAAATTTCACAAGACGCAACTTCATAACAAAGTGGTCAATGTACTCTTGCGCTTGCTCTTCCGTAATCAATCCTCTATCCAAATCACGTTTGATAAAGATATCAAGGAATGTAGAAGTACGTCCAAGACTCATCGCTGCACCATTTTGCTCTTTTACTGCTGCAAGGTATCCAAAGTATGTCCATTGGATTGCTTCCTGTGCATTTGCAGCTGGTTTTGAGATATCATATCCATAAATCTCGCCCATTTTTTTCAATTCGCCAAGGGCGCGAATCTGTTCTGCCAACTCTTCACGAAGACGAATATTTTCACCTGTCATTCTCACTAAAGAAGTTGCAAGTTGTTGTTTTTTGTCTTCAATCAAAATATCTGTTCCGTAAAGAGCCACACGACGATAATCGCCAATGATACGTCCACGTCCATATGCATCTGGAAGCCCTGTAATGATACCTGACTTTCTAGCCGCTCTCATTTCTGGTGTGTATGCATCAAAGACACCTTGATTGTGTGTCTTTCTATATTCCGTAAAGATCTTTACAATTTCAGGATCTACTTCGTAACCATTTTCGCTACAAGCATTTTGTGCCATACGGATACCGCCATATGGTTGAAGTGAACGCTTGAATGGTTTGTCTGTCTGAAAACCTACAATTGTTTCTAAATCTTTATTCAAATATCCAGGTCCGTGTGAGGTGATGCTTGATACAATTTTTGTATCCATATCCAACACTCCACCTGCTTCTCTTTCTTGTTTCGACAATTCCATTACCTGTGCCCAAAGCTTTGTTGTCGCTTCTGTAGGTCCAGCTAAAAACGAATCATCTCCTTCATATGGTGTGTAGTTTTGTTGAATAAAATCTCTTACGTTTACAGATGTTTGGTTCCAACGTCCTTCTTTGAAACCTTCCCAATTTTCATGCCATCTTTTTGCCATAATTTTCCTCCTTGTTTGTGTCTCTCTATGTTTGCATAAATTATTTTTCATTTTCATAAACATTATAACTTAGATATTTTTCACACGCAATACTCCCGATTGTACTAAATTGAATACAGTATACACTTATTATTTTAAAAAAATAGTAAATTATTCACCATTTTTCTGAGTTTTGGTGTATAGTGTATATATTCCTTATAAATCATATATAAAAGGAGACGAACATAACATGAAAAAACAATTCAGAATATTTTTTAGCATTTTTTGTGCATCTATCCTTCTGACTTCTTGCGGAAGCAAAGGAACTGAAAACAATTCCAACAAAAGTCCTGAAAAAAGTTCAAAGCAATATAAATTGGAAGCAGTAAAACCCAAAGCATACAGTAGCATCAAGGGTCTTACTTTGGAACCAGGCTCGACCATTTCTATTATAGGAAGATATTCCGACGACAGCTACTGGAAAGAAGTGGAGAAAGGCGCGAAGCAAGCGGTCGCTGATTTGAACGAAGCTCTCGGATATAAAGGTTCTAATAAAATTAAACTTACTTACTGTGCGCCTTCCATTCGCGATGATGTGGACGGACAAGTCAATCTTCTAGACCAAGAACTTGACCGTACACCAAGTGCAATCGCCATTGCCACGATTGATGCAACCGCTTGTTCCATTCAATTTGACTTAGCTGCTGAAAATGGAATTCCGATTGTAACATTTGATTCGGGAAATGATTATCAACACATTGCTTCCCATGTTTCTACGGATAATCTAAAAGCAACACAAATTGCAGCAGAAAATTTAGCGGAATCAATAGATAAGAAGGGAGAAGTTTTAGTCTTCACACAAGATTCTATTTCCACAACTGCTACAACCAGATTGAATGGATTTGTTGATACAATAGAGACAAATTATCCTGATATTTCAGTTGCTAAAGTTTATCATTTTGACAAACTGCAAGAAATGGCGCAAATCATTTCTGACGAAGAAAAAGCAAGCTCAGAAAACAGCGAAAAAGCGCGTGAGCCGGAAGATATTTCCCAGGAAGATGTTGTTGCATACCTTTTAGAAAAGCATCCCGATGTAAAAGGTATTTATGCCACAAACTTAGATACAACGCAGCTGGTAGCAAAAGTTGTAAAAGACTCTGATTTAAAAAATGTAAAAATGGTTGGTTTTGACGGCGGACAAGAGCAAATCAAATTGCTGAATGAAGATATTTTGGAAGGTATCGTTATTCAGAATCCATTTGGAATGGGCTATGCAACAGTCGTTGCCGCAGCAAGAGTTTCACTTGGATTAGGAAATGAATCGTTTGTAAACACCGGTCACCTATGGGTAACCAAGAAAAACATGACATCTAAAAAAATTAAAAATCTACTGTATTAAAAAAGATGTCGAGGAACATTCCTCGGCATCTTTTTATTTCTTTCTCACTCTTCCACAATACTGTGTACAAAGTTTGTCTGTACATTCCGAACATTTTAAAGCTATATTGCTTTTCTCCCAAAACCGTTCTGGGTACAGCAATACACAAACCTCCCATACAATCCATATCGTAATTGCCAATGCAGCCAAGGTCCAAGAGTAGAATCCTGGCACTACAATGAACGGAGTAAACATCATAAAATGATCCCAATTAAAAATACGGCACGTCGTGCAGCATTTATTTTTCATAATAAATCGGAATGGACACCATATAACAACACATATAAGGTCGCCCACGTAATAAAATGCTGTTACCATAAACAGAATCGGCACATCTATCACTTTTGTGAAATACAACGCATAAATGATTGCATTCCCTATCACCCACAAAGCCATTACCTTATAGGCAACTTTGGTAGTGTCCACAATGTGCTTCTTTAATTTTTCCCGATCCACTTCTTCTTTTGCCGGACGAAATAATTTTAAAAACTGTTTTTGTGACCCAATAGAAATGTATGCGCGTACAGGAATGAGCTGCATAATCATATCAATCAACCAGGCCACCCACATAATATGTAGAATCGAAAACTTCTTAAAAAAATTCCACCCCTCTAAAATCAAGAATTCTTCTTTTTTAAAGAAGTATAATAACGCTAATAACACAAAAACAATACATCGTAGAATCAATTTTATGATATACATTGTCCTTGTCTTAGATATCTTAACTGTACTCTTTTTCAAAATCTTTTTCCTTTCAGCATCACTACTTTTACAAGTATTTATACCTTTTCAATATAACACACGGGTTTCCACTTTTTCAATTTAATTCTTTTTCTCATCCCTCAAAAATTCTTTTCAACTGTTTTATAGGCGTCATCCGTGTATATTCTTTTCGATAATTTTGTTGTTGCCGTATCAAACAATCAATCTTTTTATACCGTTCTTCCTCTTGCGCATCTTGTGCACGGAAGCACTGTTCCATTTCTTTTGCGATGGTATCTGTAATCATTTCTTGTAACAAGATATTGTTTTCCAATAACGCCATTTGCAGTTCTGACAACGGTTTCTTTTTCTCCTGTTTTTTTGCTCTCGCCCGCATCATATCCGGAATCAGCTCTTTCAGTTCTTTTAATAAGATTCCTTGCTCTTTTAGTTCCTTTATACAACGAAACAGTCGTATATCTTCTTCAGTATAGTATCGATGTCCCATTTCAGTACGTCCAATTTCAAGTCCCAATTCTTCTTCCCAATGACGTAACACATGTGCTTCCATATTTACTCTTTTGGCCGCTTCCGAAATCATGTAATGAACTTCACCCATACAATCTGCCCCCTATAATCATATATTTGCTTGTTGCATCATATATATCATAGCACAGAGCCTCAGGCTTTTCTCTCAAAATCAATCATCAAAGTTCGACACAAAAAACCTGCCACCTTGTATACAGTGGCAGGTTTTCTATTACTCTTTTAATAGATTTGCAAATTTCGTATATTGCGGTAACCAAGTCAATTCTGTTGTGCCAAGAGCACCGTTTCTCTGTTTCGCAATAATAATTTCTGCGATATTCTTTCGATCACAATCTTTCTTATAATAATCTTCACGATAAATAAACATTACCACGTCCGCATCCTGTTCGATAGAACCTGATTCACGCAAATCCGAAAGCATCGGTCTGTGATCCGTACGTTGCTCGACTGCACGGCTGAGCTGTGACAATGCAATTACCGGAACATTCATTTCTCTCGCAATTCCTTTTAAAGCTCTTGAAATCTCAGCGACTTCATTCTGTCTCGATTCGCTTGCTTTTTTTGTTTCCGTCTCACCAGACATCAACTGTAAGTAGTCAATGATAATCAAATCCAAGCCGTGTTCCAACTTGAACTTACGACATTTTTGACGAAGCTCACGAATAGAAATTCCAGCTGTATCATCAATTAAAAGTTTGGACTGTCCAATCTTTCCTGCGCTTTCAATTAGCTTTTCCCAGTCAGACTCTTTCAAGTTTCCAGTACGAAGATTCTGCGCATCGACTTGTGCTTCCAAAGCAAACAAACGATTAACCAACTGCTCCTTTGACATTTCTAAACTAAAAATAGCAACTGTTTTATTTGCCTTAAAAGCCACATGCTGTGCAATATTCAGTACAAACGCTGTTTTTCCCATGGAAGGTCTGGCAGCAACCAATATCAAATCAGATGGTTGAAGTCCGGCTGTTTTGTAATCCAAATCCAAGAATCCTGTTGGAATTCCCGTTACACGTCCGCCACCTTTTGCAGCCATATCAATCTTATCTAACGCATTCAATACTACCTGTTTGATTGGAACAAAATCATCACTTCTTCTTCCTTGAAGAAGATTGAACATTCTTTTCTCCGTAATGGCCATGATGGTATCAGCAGACTCTTTTCCAAGATAGCACATATTTGCAATTTCTTCATTTAGTTTCACAAGATTACGCATATTTGCCTTTTCAGCAACAATCTGCGCATAGTATTTTACATTTGCAGAAGTTGGAACAGCAGCCACCAAATCTCTTACAAACTCCAAACTGCTAATCTCAGCAGGCACATCCTTTTCTTTCAGGCGACTTTGAAGCGTAATCAAGTCTACTGGTTTTCCCTCGTTATGAATTTGTACAATCGAATCAAAAATGACTCCATATGCTTTCTGGTAAAAATCTTCACCCTTGATAATCTCAGAAGCTGTCATGATTGCTTCGCTATCCATCAGCATGGAACCGACTACCGCTTGTTCTGCTTCAATACTATGTGGCAGTACTCGCTTAATGAGTGCTTCATCCATAGTGTATGCCTCCTATTGCTCTGTTACAATTACTTTCAAAGATGCTGTTACCTTTGGATGCAGTTTCACTGCTACCTCGTGTGTTCCTAATGTCTTAATTGCATCTTTTAACTGAATTTTTTTCTTATCGATGTCATATCCCATCTGCTCTTTTACCGCAGCTGAAACTTCTTTTGATGAAACTGCACCAAAGGCTCTTCCGCCTTCTCCAACTTTTATCTGAACTTCCACTTTTCCAGCTTCTAATTTTCCAGCAAGTTCACGTGCATCATCTAATAATTGTTTTGCAACCTTTTCCTCGTTTGCTTTTTGTAATTTTAAATCATTTAAATTCTTTCCGCTTGCTTCCACACCCAATTTCTTTGGTAAAATGAAATTTCTTGCATAACCATCATTCACATTTACAATTTCACCTTTTTTCCCGAGTGCTTTTACATCTTGCAGTAATATTACTTGCATCTTAAATATCTCCTTCTGCAATCATTGTATCAATTACTTCTTTCAGCGCCTTGATCGCTTCTTCCATATCCGTATGTTGGAACTGGGTTCCTGCTGTATTAATATGGCCGCCACCGCCAAGTCGCTCCATAATCACTTGCACATTGACTTCATCAATCGCCCTTGCGCTAACATAAATCTTTCCATAATACTCTGTCAATACAAAGGATGCTTTAATTCCTTTGATATTCAGCAATTCATTTGCCGCTTGAGCGCCTACAATAGTCGGACTTTCAAGCGTGCTATCAGAAAATCCTGCAATCGCATATTCGTCATGGAAAATTTCCGCACTGCTTACGACTTGCGATTTTGCCCGATACCACTCTAAATCATCACGAAATACTTTTCGCACATAGGTGATATCCGCACCGCAACGTCTCAAGAACGCTGCCGCCTCAAACGTTCTAACACCTGTTCGGTTCATAAAATTATTGGTATCAATCATTATTCCCGCATACATACTGTTCGCCTCAGCATGACTAATGCGAACATCATCTGTAATATATTGTAACATCTCTGCCACCATTTCACATGCAGAGGATGCGTACGGTTCAATATAGGATAATACCGTATTTTCAATGATATCATTGGTCGGTCTGTGATGGTCGAACACGACCACCGTTTTCGCCATTTTAAGCAATTCCGGACATTCTGTCATTCCAGGTTTATTTGTATCCACTACGACTACCATCGTATTCTCAGTCATCACATTATGAATCTCTGTGGATTTTATAAACATATCATCCGGATACTTCGTATTTTCACAAAAATCGTTATAAAATGGTCGAACCGATGTCGTAATATCATCTAGGACAATATATGCCTTCTTTTCCATGACACAAGCTGCTCTATAGATTCCCACAGCTGCACCAAAAGAGTCCATATCACTCATTGCATGCCCCATAACGATCACTTGATCTTTTGACATGATAAATTCACGAAGAGCTTCCGCTTTTACACGAGCCTTCACTCTTGTATTTTTTGATGTCTGTTCTCGTTTTCCACCATAATAGTTAATGTTGCTTCCATTCTTAACAACTGCCTGGTCTCCACCACGAGCCAATGCGAGGTCAATCGCCACACGTGCATAATGGTAGCCCTGCATGTAAGTATCCGCAGAAAGACCCATTCCGATACTCAATGTAACGGGCATCGTATTTCCTATATTTACACTCTTCGCTTCCTCTAAAATAGAGAATCTTCCCTTTACCATTTCTTCAAAGCATCGTTTTCTAACAACAAAGAAGTATTTGTCCTTCTCTACCTTCTTTACAAGCCCATCAAAATTTGATAAATATTGATTTATTTTTCGATCTATGAGTGCGATTAATAGAGATTGACGTACTTCCTCTATACTTTCCATTACTTCCTCAAAATTATCGAAGTAAAGCAATCCAGACACCAATTTTTGGCCTTCATTCTCACGAATATAATAATGTAAATCTGTCACATCTTCCAAAGAAACTGTCACAAAATAGTCTTTGTCTTTTGAAATTCCCCAAAAACCTTCAATTTCTTTCAATGCTGTGGCATCTATATGAGTCAATACTGCGACATAATCTTTCTCTCCATGTTGCACTTCCAAACGGGCATTCTCCCCCTGTTTCTTTGGAAATACACTTCGATTCAATGCTTGTATATAACTACTCATATAGCGATTTTCTACCGTTTCAACTCCGAACACTTCACAAAATGTGCGATTTGCCCACACAATTTTCCCGTCTTCCATCAAAACAGCATACGGAACATCTAACTCTGTCAAAAGAGCATTATGCAAAAAGCCAAATTGCTCTCCTATACCTTCAAAACAAGTAAAAAGCATCGTTCTATCATAAAAAAATAGAATTATGAGAACAAGCAAGTATGCCATCCAAAACGCACTGACAATAAATCCCGCCTTTTTATCTACTATAAAACTGACAATCGCCATGACCAGCCAGATAAATAGAATAAGTACTGGCCATTGCTTTAATAATTTTAAATTCTTTTTCACTTTACGCCTCATATCCGTTTGGATTATTTGATTGCCATCTCCAAGAATCTTCGCACATTTCTTCCAATCCTCGAGTTGCTTCCCATCCTAGTTCTTTTTTTGCTTTTGCTGGATTTGCATAGCAAGTTGCAATATCTCCAGGTCTTCTGTCTAAAATTTTGTATGGGAGATCATTTCCACAAGCTTTGCTGAATGCCTTCACCATATCTAATACTGAATATCCATTTCCTGTACCAAGATTATACACACATACACCTGCTTTTTCTTCAATCTTCTTAAGTGCTTTTACATGACCATCTGCAAGGTCTACTACATGAATATAATCACGTACCCCTGTACCGTCATGTGTATCATAATCATTTCCAAACACACCGAGAAATTCACGTTTTCCGACTGCAACTTGTGTAATGTATGGCATCAAATTGTTCGGAATACCTTTTGGGTCTTCCCCAATAGTTCCACTCTTGTGTGCTCCAACAGGATTAAAATAACGAAGTAATACAACGTTCCACTCTGGATCAGATGTATGTAAATCTGTCAAAATCTGTTCCAACATTGATTTACTCCATCCATATGGATTCGTGCATTGTCCTTTTGGACATTCTTCCGTAATCGGAATAAACGCAGGATCTCCGTAAACAGTTGCCGAAGAACTGAAAATAATATTCTTCACCCCTGCTCTTCTCATAGCATCACAAAGGACTATCGTTCCCGCAATATTGTTATCGTAGTATTCCAATGGTTTTGCCACAGATTCTCCTACTGCTTTCAAACCAGCAAAATGGATAACTGCTGAGATGTCTTCTTTTGAAAAAATATCATCTAGTGCTTTCGCATCACGAATATCTGCCTCATAGAATTTAATCTCTTTCCCTACGATTTTTCCCACACGGTTTAAAGACTCTTTGCTTGAGTTACACAAGTTGTCAAGTACTACCACTTCATAACCTGCATGAACCAATTCGATACATGTATGACTTCCAATATAACCTGCTCCACCTGTTACTAAAATTGCCATTTTATTTACCCCCAAAGCTGTTCTGGATATAATCCAGTTTCTTTCATTTTCTTAATTGCTGCAACTACCACTGGTTTGTCTTCTTTGTATGTAACGCCATACCATTTATCTGCCGATGAAAGCACTTGAACTGTTGCTTTCTCTGCTGCCAACAAATTGCTAACTACTGTTGGTAAGAAGTATTCGCACTTCATTGGATTCACTTCCAATCCTTCTTGTAAGAATGCTTCAAATCCAGCTTTTGTCTCTTGCAAAAAGCTTGCTGTGAATCCCCACATATTCATAGATACCAGGCATCCCTTTGGAAGTTCTACCCATGTTGTTCCATCATCTTCTGTATAGGCTGTGGCATCTCCCTTTGGCTCAATATGTGTTCTCTCTACAACCTTTGTAAGGAAACCATCTTCGTCAATGCTACAAATACCACGAGATACGTGTCCGTTCTCTGTTAATGTATTCTCCAATTGATATCCTACCATTGTATAACGATATTTTTCATCATCCTCATGTGTTGAAAGATAATCATAAATTTTTTGGAACGCATCTTTTCCGTAGTAATCATCTGCATTGATTACTGCAAATGGGCCGTCAATGGAATCAATAGCGCTGAGTACCGCATGTGCAGTTCCCCAAGGTTTTACTCTTCCTTCCGGCACTTCAAAGCCTTCTGGAATATTGTATAAATCTTGGAATACGTACTCAACTTCCATTGCTTTTTCAAGACGATCGCCGATTGCCTCTTTAAAGTCTGCCTTGTTTTCTTCTTTGATAATGAATATTACTTTTTCAAATCCAGCTCTCTTCGCATCAAAAATAGAAAAATCCATAATGATATGCCCTTCTGCATCAACAGGATCAATCTGTTTCAGTCCTCCATATCTGCTTCCCATTCCAGCTGCCATAATCACTAATACTGGTTTTTTCATAATACTGCTCCTCCTAAATTGCACACTAACGTACGTTAATTATAGTACATACTTTGATTAAAGTCAAAGAAAAACCTCCTGTTCTCTTGAATTACACTTCCCCTATGTTATGCTACAAATACACAACAAGTTGTATGCGAGGAAGATGAAAAATAGCAAAAGCAATGGCGGCTTCGGACGTTGGGACCTTTGGCATTAGGTGACTTGGTTGGATTGAAAAAACAAAAAGGCGTTTGCGATTATTAAGTAACTCAAAAAGCGAACAGATAAAAATCCGTTCGCTTTTTTATTATACTTTACAACATAGACTTGAAGTCCAAAGACCCTTCTTACCGAGTCTCCGCAAGCATACCATGCTCTTTTAAGATATATTCCGTCAATTGATACAACTGCTTTTCTTCTTCCATTCTATCCAATATCTTTGATGCATCCATCCCTTCAAGGTTTGGACCCGTATAAGCTCCAAGGGCGCGAGTAGTCCCATCACATTCAAGCGTAAAATATCCTTTAAACCCAATCATATTTATAGCAAGCATAACTTCATCTACATTTATGTTTCCATAATAAGGCATTAAGTGTTTATCTCCGTCACCTAAATTATCATGGAAATGGATTGCGTACATTTCATCACCAAGTGCAAGAATATCATCATATTGGGAGCCTTCACAGTTTGCATGACCCGTATCCCAACAACCATGGAAATTAGGGTGATTTATGTATTCAATAAATTCACGCATATCAGCACCAGTGTTAATATTGTACTTGCTTCCCATATTTTTAGATGTACTGTTTTCACAAAGCACATTCACTCCACATTTTTCTGCAGTAGGCAACAATTCATTGTAGAATGCTTTGTTTTTCTCAAACCATTGTTGTTTGCTTAGCCCACTTTCATAACCCGGATGAATAACAATATTCTCAATGCCCAACACCTCGCATACTTCAATCGCACGTATATTGGTAGCCATCGTGAGGTCACTTTTGGAACCAAAAGGATTCGTGCCAGGAGAATGTGCCTGCACAAATTCCATGCCTAATTCATCTGCAACAGCTTTTAGTGCCAAAGCGGTTTCCTTCCAATCATCTTGCATCAAAGGACTATTCGCATCAAGAGTGTACATGCTGAAATCAATATATCTAAAGCCCGCCTCATATAAATTTCTTATTTCTTCTTCATTGTTCTTGCTAATGCTCTTTACATCGCCTGTGGTTGTCGCAATATTAAGCTTGGATTTGCTTGCTTTTGTAAGTATCATTTGCTCACCGGACTTTTGTTCTGTCAATGTCAATGTATCATTCTCTAGAAGATAATCATAAGATGATAACATTGGTTCTACCATTTCTTTCAACTGACCTTCTGTGAGTTCACCTTTCACATTCTCTAATGCATCCTGATAAACATTGGCTTCTCCTTGCTTCAACGTTATCTCTTGATTCTTCTCGTTCAAGGTGTAGGATAATTCAACTTCAACATATGCATCACCGAACGCTCCTTTGAGTGTGAATTTACCATCCTTATCCACATACGCATAACGTCCTTGTGATTTCATCACCCACTCGCCTTCCAACGGATTGCGATTGCGACCAGCAAAGAATAGGGCTACCGCCAGTATGATGACTGCTATTACACCAGCCAGTGCTATCAAGAACCATTTACTTCTCTTCTTCTCATCTTTTTGTCTCATTTAACAACGCCTAACCTTTCATTTGATTTAACTATAATCTGCCACGAAATCTTCCCATATTCGTATAATATCCTTTTCGGAACTTCGGGTCAATACATCTCCTCAAAGAGTTAATTTCGAGTATATAAATACAAAAAAAATACCCTGTTGTTACACAGAGTATTTTCAATGAAATTATTTGCTCTTAAAATTAATCTTGAACATATGGCATCAATGCGATATGTCTTGCTCTCTTAATTGCTACTGTAAGAGCTCTTTGATGTTTTGCACAGTTTCCAGTAATTCTTCTTGGAAGGATTTTTCCTCTTTCAGAAACATACTTGCGAAGCTTAGCTACATCTTTATAATCGATTTGATTATTTTCTTTTGCGCAGAATACACAAACTTTTTTTCTTCTACGAATAGTTCTTCTCTTCATTGGAGAATCTGCTTTGTTTGCTTTATCAAAAGACATTGTCAATACCTCCTATTTTTCTCGAATACGATACATCATCGCTTAGCTGAATGGTAATTCTTCATCAATTCCATCTGGAATGTTCATGAAACCATCTCCGATGCTTGTGCTTGGAGCTGGTGCAGGACTTGCCTGAAAACTATCGCTTGGTGTCGAACTCGTATTTTTGCTTTCAGCAAATTCTTGTTCTTCCACAATAACATCTGTTGTATAAACCTTCACGCCATCTCTGTTTGTATAGCTTCCAGTTTGAATACGACCTGTCACTGCAATCTTTGTTCCTTGGCGTAAATATCTTTCAGCAAACTCTGCTGCTCGTCCAAAAGCTACACAGTTGATAAAATCTGCTGATGGTTCTCCGTCACGTTTAAAACGGCGATCTACTGCCAAAGAATAACGTGCAACTGCACTTGCATTCTCACCTTGTGAATATCTTACTTCAGGATCTCTTGTTAAACGTCCCATTAAAATTACTTTATTCATACATTTCCTCTTTTCTCTTATGCTTCTTGTCTAACGCATAAAAATCTGATTACGTTGTCCATGATACGAAGTCTTGCTTCAATCTCTGCTGGAGCTGTAGCTTCAGCTTCGAAGTG
>JAZRRJ010000032.1:0-2841 GCA_045650645.1 Faecalimonas sp.
TGTTTCTGTCTGTTCGACCTATTAGAATTTGTCATTATAACACTTAAATCACTTTATATACTTTAAAAGAAATACCCCTTTTATCAGTAATAACATAAATGCTAACATAATCGCATACGCTTCTCGTGCCATCGCCAGAAACAATACCATCAAAATATTTAGTAACATGGAAATTCCTGTCACCATTTTATGGCCTTTTTTAATTCCGAGTTTGGTCAGTAATATTTTCAAAACACCTACCATTATAAGAGAAACAAACAAAACCCAGTAGATTACTCGATTAAATGCTGTTGTTTCTGCATATGCTAACAAATTTACCGAGTACACAAATTCATCCACTGTATTCGGATAAAGCGGTAACAAGATTAGCATAAAAGAACATACATCTACCATTCCAAATAACAAATCACATATAGTTCGAATATTAGCTTTATTTTCTTTTTCTGCAATCGAAAGCAGTTTTTCTCCTGATAACAAATCATCAATTAATACCGAAAAATAATTTGATATTTCCTTCAACGAGTCAATACTTGGGTATCCTCTTCCTGATTCCCATTTTGAAATGGCTGTTCTGGATACATATAAAGCCTCCGCTAATTCTTCCTGCGTAAGCCCTCTATTCTTTCTAAGTTCCTGAAGTTTTTCATGAAATTCCATGGCAGAACCTCCAACTTAATTTTCTTCTTTGTAACACAATAAAACAACCGCTTTATAAATACAAAATAACCCTGTACTAAGCATAATAGAACCTACGATATCCGTAAACCAGTGAACACCTGAAACCAATCTTCCTATCACCATAAATGCAGAAAAAATACTTGTTAAAATACAGATAGTTTTTTTGACTACAACATTTTCTAATCTCCGATTCACTTGAAAGATAAGTGTTGGCATAACACTTAATACAAGCAGTGTTGTTGATGACGGGTACGAAGCTTCCATAAATCCCTCAATAAGTATTGGTCTATAATTGATAGGAATCATTTCAAAAATAAGGTAACCAAATATTACTATAGCATAATATATCCCCAAGAATATAATATCGTAATCCACTTTAAATAGACTTCTTCTCTTAACTAACTGAACAAATCCAATTCCTCCGAATATCACACAAACAAATAACGGTATTAGTCCCAGCCAATCCGTGATAGTATAGATTGTCATATGCACCCCTGTCAATTTGTGAAACCAACTATTAAATGATGCAAAGCCTATATCTGTTCCATTTTGTCCGATAGGTTGTATATCCACTATCTGTATCAGTGCTGTCCAAACAGCAAATGCCACAACTAACACACTTCCTACTAACAATACTCTTTTTCCATTCTTTTTCATTTTCTATGTCCTTTCTCTTTTAAACATTACCTTTCGGCTGATTCAAAAGTAACAAAAGACATAAAAAATATAAAGAAACGCCAAGTCACATACATGACACCATTCGTAACATCCGCGTTAATGCATCTATTTTTACGATAGTAAGTTCTATAAATTCAAATTTGTTTACTTCAATTATACCACAACACACTCCTGCTTCAACACAAAAATCCCCCTACGAATTATTCGTAGAGGGATTCCTTCTTAAACCTAATTAAGTTCTTTTGCTGTGTTTCCAGTGTACTACTTGTCAGCAATAGCAGCTTGAGCAGCAGCTAATCTAGCAATTGGAACACGGAATGGTGAACAAGAAACGTAGTCTAAACCAATCTTGTGGCAGAATTCTACAGAACTTGGATCTCCACCATGTTCTCCACAGATACCTACGTGTAAGTTAGGGTTAACTGGCTTACCTAATTTGAGAGCCATTTCCATCAACTTACCAACACCTGTCTGGTCTAACTTAGCAAATGGATCGTTTTCGAAGATCTTTGTATCATAGTAAGCATCTAAGAACTTACCAGCATCATCACGAGAGAATCCATATGTCATCTGTGTTAAGTCGTTTGTACCGAAGCAGAAGAAGTCAGCTTCTTTTGCGATTTCATCAGCTGTCAAGCAAGCACGTGGGATTTCCATCATAGTACCTACTTCGTAAACTAATTCTACGCCTGCAGCAGCGATTTCAGCATCTGCTGTTTCTACAACTATTTTCTTCACATATGCTAATTCTTTAGCATCACATGAAAGTGGAATCATGATTTCTGGTTTTACATTCCAGTCAGCATGTGCTTTTTGTACGTTGATTGCTGCACGGATAACAGCTTTTGTTTGCATCTTAGCAATTTCAGGATATGTTACAGCAAGACGAAGTCCTCTGTGTCCCATCATTGGGTTAAATTCATGTAATGATGTGATAATTGCTTTAATGTCTTCTACTGATTTTCCTTGAGTATCAGCAAGTTTCTTAATATCTTCTTCTTCTGTTGGAACAAATTCATGAAGCGGTGGATCCAAGAAACGAATAGTAACTGGGTTACCTTCTAATGCTTCAAATAATCCTTCGAAGTCTCCTTGTTGGTATGGAAGGATTTTTTCAAGTGCTTCTTCTCTTTCTTCTACAGTGTCAGCACAGATCATTTCACGGAAAGCATCAATTCTGTCTTCTTCGAAGAACATGTGCTCTGTACGTGTAAGACCAATACCTTCTGCACCAAGTTCACGTGCTTTTCTAGCATCTGCAGGAGTATCTGCATTTGTTCTAACTTTCAATGTTCTGAACTTGTCAGCCCATGCCATAATTCTTCCAAATTCACCAGCGATTTGAGCATCAACTGTTGGGATGATTCCGTCATAGATGTTACCTGTTGTACCATCGATAGAGATTTCATCTCCTTCGTTGAATGTCTTTCCTGCTAATGTAAATTTCTTGTTTTCTTCATCCATGTTGATATCACCACATCCAGA
>JAZRRJ010000033.1:0-41555 GCA_045650645.1 Faecalimonas sp.
CTCACTAAGGGTTCGGTATGCATCGCACGTAAGATGCTAACGTTGTTACCATCTAAGTGCTCATAGCGAGGCTCCTTGGTCAAGCGGTCAAGACATCGCCCTTTCACGGCGGTAACACGGGTTCGATTCCCGTAGGAGTCACTAGAGTGAAAACTCATAATAAAATATGGCGCCATGGCCAAGTGGTAAGGCAAAGGTCTGCAACACCTCTATCACCAGTTCAAATCTGGTTGGCGCCTCTAAGAACTCAGAATTATTTCTGAGTTCTTTTTTTGTTGTTTGATATTAAGGAAAAGGGTATAATGAGTTCGACAAATTTGAATTGGACAAAGGAGTGTGAGGGCATGAAAAAGAAAATATTAATTGTTTTGAGCATTGTAGTTGTGCTGTTGATTTCAGTAGGATTAGTGAAAAGTTATGTCGATAATGCCAGAGAGAGAAACTCAGAGAAAGTGCCGATTACACATCAAGCTGCAATAGAAATTGTAAAGAAAACGCTTGACTCTAAAAGTATGGAAACTATTACAAATCTTGATAATCCTAAGATTGAAGAAGTTGTATTTGAAACAAATCCTGCAATCGCTTTCTTTGATGAAAAAAAGGATATTACAGGAATAGAATTATATAAAATCACATTTAATACAACACAAGATGGCTTGTTGGGGCCATTCGTTTTATATGTTGATAAGTTTAATGGTGATTTGATAGGAGGAGACTTTCGAGAATAATTGAGTGGGAGAAATTCAACGCTTTTTTACTATTGAAGCGAAGTGTGGAGAGATATTGCGGCTTTTTTTCTCCTGTGCTATAATACACGCGTACTTGATTGGAACTCAGAATATTAACAAATAGAAGGTATTAATATGTATTTCGAAGAACTTAAACTGGGCATGACTGTAGACATCGAACCTGTTGTGATAAAAAAAGAGAATATGATGGCCTTTGCACATCTATATGATCCGTTACCATTACATACTGATGAGGAATATGCGAAAACTACGCCGTTTGGTCAATTGATTGCGCCAGGTGTTATGTCTTTTATGTCGGTATGGGCGAAATATTTAGAGGTTGATTTTTTTGGTACAGAGTTGCTAGCAGGGAAGTCCACAAAAATGGAATGGTTGAAACCTGTATTTGCAGATGATACTTTGATAGGTAAGGCGACGATTACAAACCTTGTGAGGAGAAATGAGAAAAACGGGTTAGCCGAAGTTACGGTAGATGTCTACAATCAAAATGGAGTGCTTGTCCTTAAGGATGTTACCGAGGTTGTTGTAAAATGCAAGATGCTATAGGAGAAATGAGTGGTAATAAAGCATAAATGAGGAGCGTAGTAAATTGACTAGACTGTTATTAGTGAGACATGGAGAAAGCGTAGCAAATAGACAAAATGTTTTTGCGGGTTATTATGATGCAGAATTAGAAGAGTTAAGAACGGTGTTGCCAGAAGATATATAAAAAGAAAAAGTTCAAAATCTTTACGATTTTTGAACTTTTTTTGTTGTTTGATGTATATAGAAATAAAGTGGTATCGCAAGAAGTGGAAATAGAAGTCCAACGAACATTCCTAGTTTTAGGCCGAGTTGTTCAGGGGTCGCGTTTATGTTTTGCGCAAGTGTTAAAATAGATGGATGTTTGATTGCGATATCAGTCACAATTCCGATTAGTTGTGGTGCAATGGAAGCACCGAGATCGCCACCAGCAGCCATCAATGCATAAATGAAAACGTCTCCAGAAGGAATTCGGTCTGTTGCAACAATCAAGCATCCAGGCCAGAGCATAGATGTACATAGACCTGTGAATGCACAAGCAAGCAATGCGAAAAATGGATGATTGCTTACTGCGACTGTAAAATAACACAACGCTGCGCCGATTATACCAAATAGTAGCACGCGAGTGATATTTCGTCCGAATTTTGCATATAAGCTACGTCCGGTTCCGAGCATAATGGAGAAGAATGCGACGCCTAGAATATCGCCCCAAACTTTCGGAATTCCCAATGCTTGTTCCATAAAGGAGGAACTCCATTGAGTCATAGCCAATTCGCTGGCTCCTCCAAAGAAAATCATAAGAATGCACAACCACAATGTTTTATTCTTTATGTGTGATAAAACACCCGAGACACGGGATGGTGTCTCAAATTTAGGAATCTTTGTGCCCAGAAAAAGAAGAAAAGAGCAAGTCGGTATCAGTGCAAGCAACAATGCTAACCAATGCCAGTTTTCTTTACCTGCAACAAGTAAGAATAGTGTACTAAAAATTACAACAAATACAACGCCCCATGCATAGGATGCATGCAGATTGCTCATCTCCCGTTCAGGGTTTTCGGCTGGGATTGATGCGATTACGGGACTTAGTAAAACTTCGCAAAGACCAGCTGACATCGAAAACAAGATTGTTCCGATTACTAAACCAGAGTAAGCTGCATGCGGGAAAAGTAGAGGAAAAACAGAATAGATAATTAGTCCGGCAATTGTAAAAGCGGGCATAAAAGTTACCGTTTTTGCAATATTAAATTTATGGGAAAAGAAAGAAAATATTAAATCAATAAAAAGTTGTGTCACAAAATTAATCAATATCAAAAGCCCTAGCAAACTATATGAAATATCATAGAGGTTGCGAAAAGTTAAAAATAAAATGGGAGATAAGGTTGCAACAACAGACATAGAGATGTTTGCTGTGTAGCAAGCATACTTTAAACGTCGATAATTCATATCTTACTCCTTTTTAAGCAATGATTTCAAAAAGAGTATATAAAGAAAGAATGAGAATGTCAAATGGATTGACAAACGAAATGAATTTGTTATAATGGTTACATTATCAGAATATATTGATAATAGTTATATGGCGCCATGGCCAAGTGGTAAGGCAAAGGTCTGCAACACCTCTATCACCAGTTCAAATCTGGTTGGCGCCTTGGAAAATCCTTGTTTCTTTGAAACAAGGATTTTTTCCTTTGGTCAATAGAATTGACATATTATCACGCATAAGGTATATGTCATAACAATCTAAGAATGTACTTGAACATAACAACTTATATTGTTGTTATTAATATGGAATCATAAAGGAGGCAATTTATAAAAATGGGAGAAAAATGCAGAAAAAACATCATGGTATAAAACCAGATTATCCTGAATTTAATGAATATTTATCTAAATTATTATTGATTGGTACGATAGAAGGATTTGTAGTAGGAGTGATTATAGGATTTACTCCATTTCCGCAGGGATGGTTTAAAGTAATAGGTTGTTGTTTCCTCCTTCTAGTTTATGTTGGCGCCGGAGCTTTTGTTTTTGGACTGTTAAATCCTTTGGTATGGTTATGTGGAAGATGTATTGCGAAAAACCTACACAAATATTATTGGAAAGAAAGGAAAATGCGGTTATCAAGTCTTGCAATAGTGCAAGAAATATTAAGTGAAGGAAAACGTGAAGACGTATGTGGTATAATGATTTGCAAGTCATATTACCGCACTTACAGAACCTTACCGAATGCAGAGTATTGTAAGGATGAAAAGATTATTGAAGATTTGGCCTATAGTAAAGATGCTACCTTAAAAACAAAAATTGATAAACCTGATCATTGGAAAGAATGTGATACTAATACAAATGCGTATGTTATGTATACATACAAGGAAAAAGGATTTGTTGACTTAGATGAAGTGAATTTTCAGTGCTTAGTAGAATACTTGAACGAAAATCTTTTTGAATTTTGTGTGGTGAATCATACATACATACTTCAGCGTACGCAAAGTTGTAGTACAGCACCTTCATATAGTATTAATATGTCGACAGAGACGGCTGTTCCGCGTTCTAGTTGGCATGATGTACAACTTGTCATAGATGAATATGAAGATTTTTTGTTGTATAAGTTTAAGATGCTCAAGAATATAAAACCGAGAGTGCCAAGAAAGCCAAAAGAACAGAAGTGGGCATGATGCATACAAAATTCAAGTAATTAATTTGTAAAAGCATTCGTGTTATAACAACAACTTTATACGTTATTTGCATAAGGTATAAAGTTATAGTACAATATCAAGGAAACATAAAATTTAGGAGGAAAAGAAGATGTTTAAAAAAGTAATAGCAATTTTTCTGGCAGCAGTTACTTGTATAGGTTTATGTTCTTGCGCGGAAAAGAATGGAGGAGCACAAGAAGATATTTTTGCAACATGTGCAGTTGGGGATATTATTAATTTTGGAGAGTATGAACTTGATGGTGTTTCCGAGAATGGAAAGGAAACATTAACTTGGAAAGTTTTAGATATACAGCATGGGAAATGTTTGTTGTTATGCCAATACTTGGTAGAACAAAGAACATATACGCAAGGAAACAAATCTTCTAAATGGGAGAGTAGTGATTTGCGCAAGTGGTTAAATGCTGATTTTTATAACAATGCGTTTTCGGATGAGAATAAAAAATGCATTAGTGAAACGACCATAGCGGGCGTAGATGGTGCAAAGAATACAACAGATAAGATTTTCATCTTGAGCAACGATGAAGTATGTAAGTATATGCCGGTTAAGGATGAACAAGCGGCAGGTGCAAAATATTGGTGTCGTTCTGGCGGAAAAGTATATTATTATATCTATGCTGGAGGCGGAACACACACAACAGGTTCTTTTGGCGACGAAAAAGCAGGAACCCTTGGTGTGCGTCCTGCGATTTGGGTGAATATAGAATAGTAGTGAAACTTGGCTGCACTATTTCAAAGAAGTCGAAATAGTGCAGTTTTTTTGAGAAAAATTAAAGGCATCATAGAAGTATTGTAACAATCTGTTTGCGTTTGTAATTGTCGGAGGTTAGGTTTGTTGTAAAGCGAAATCATTTGTGCTACACTTGTTTGTATAAAAATATAGTTATTCGTGCGCTTTTTGGGGATGCCACACAGGAGAGGAAGAAGAAAACTATGAAGAATAGGAAGAAAATCATATTAATTGTAAGTATCTTTTTAGGTATTAGTTTAAGCATAGCTATTATCTTGTTTGTGAATATGCGAGCTAATAATCAAAGAAGAGCAGTAGATAAAGCCATTCATGATGTTCTGGAGATGGAATATTATGGGGGAAAGGATAGTCAGGAAATACCAGAATACCTGAATTCAATGAAAAAAAAGTCTGGGTATGAGGTGGTAAATGTGGAGAAAAAAGATGGGATTTATACTGCGACAGTGACAGTGTATGCTCCTAATTTATATGAAATCGTAAAAAAATTAGATGATTCACATGACCAGAATCCTTTGGGAGAGGAAATGGATAAAGCTATTACGAAAGAAGTGGAAAAAGCAGATGTTGTAACGCAAGATATGCAAATTGTGCTCGTGGAGAAAAATGGGGAATATGAAGTATTTATGGAGGAAGAGTTTGTAAATGCATATTATGGAGGCATCTTGCAATTAAGGGAAGAATACATCAAAACATTGTGGGAGGAAATGAACAAATGAAAAAAATAGTGGCCTTGCTTTTATTATGCTCCTTGTTAATGAGTGATTTGTCAGTATCCTTGGCAGCAGAGAAAACTTATGCGAAAAAACAAATTACAATCCAATATGGAGGGAAAGAAATTTGTGCTAATGTACTTATGGATGAAGATGGAATTTTGTATGCGCCAAATGATTGGATGACATATTTTGGATTATATGATTATCAAGAAACTGAAGAAGATCATGTTTATTTTCCACCGAGCCAAAAAGAAGATAAGCTATTTGCAAAACGCATATATTTCAGTAAAGATGGAAAAGAATACAAATTGTGTATTTATAGAGAAACAGTTGAAACGCGAGAAGAGTCGGACTCTAAACAAAAGAAAATATGGGAAAGAAATCTCATGAACCTCGAGGTGGTCGGAAGATATGAACCGATTCTACAAGGGACGTTTAGTAAAAGTTTTTATGAGAAAGATAAGCTTTACTTGCCAATAGCTGAGATGCTTCCTTTCCTTAATGCAAAGGTAGGCATGACAGATAGCGGAAATTTATACATATCCCCAAATTCGATGTCGTTGACAGAAGCACTGTATGATGTCGATGTGAATAAATTGACGTTTGATGCGACTAGAGACATGAAGGGGTCTAAATTCATCTCGTATACAGCATATGTGGTAGATACGTTTAGTATGGGTGGTATTCGGTTTGATCGTATTCTAGGTAAAGGTAAGGAAAATGATTATAAAACAATTTTTAAGGAGTACTTGATAGATAGTAAAACCTACCTTTCAGCATTTGATGCAACGCCTTCTCCAAGTGCGAAGATGTTAGAAGATAGTAGAAATAAGAGTTCTGTAGTGGAAACGGCAGCAGACGTATTAGATGAAGGTGTGCAATTGGGGGAGTACATTTGGGATATTAAAGAATTACCAGCAAAGTCTAAGTCTTTCTCTGGTACTTTTAAAGATATCATGGCAGTAGATGTGGGTGATGTAGCAGAAGGTGCTTATAAAATATTTGATTATTGGTATCATTATGCTAATCAGATTGATGACCATCGTAAAATGTTAGGAGCTGTTTATGGTTATCCGGAGGAGATTAAAGAGATTGCTAAAGCGCTAGGTTTTCCTTCGTACAAAGCTGCGGAAAAAGTTCAAAAGCAATATGGAGAGGATGATTCAGAACGACTTCTTGCTGCAACAGAAGAAGCAATGTGGGATCTAGGGATGAAAGTTGTAGAAAAAACGGCTGATTATGCTATGGGAGATTCGATTTTGCCATATAGGGTTGCTCACTTGGTGGCCTCTGCGATTCCTCAATACCGAGATGCGGTTAAACAGGTTGAGAATGATGCCCTTTTATATGTGATAGATGAATGCACATGTTATTCAAAAAGTATTTATTGGGCAATGTATAATTCGAATCAATATGATAGTCAGTCGCTAGAAAATATGCGATTATGCATGATGATGTTATTGATTTCGTCAAAACATGCATATACGTCATTGTGGGGAAAAGATTATATACATCCAAAGATAAGTCAGATTGAAGAGGTGCTTGAAAAAATTTATCTTTCAGCAGATGGCGTTGAATGCGAGTCAGCTGATTACTATGGGAAAAAACGTAGTGAGTTGAAAAAAAGTTTGAAGAAAATAAAAACAAAAGACGGCTGGAGTGATAGTAACAATAGAACATTGCTTGTTGACTGTTTAGAAATGTCTATGAAAGATATTACAAGGTTATATGGAGAAGATTACGAATATTATGAGGAATATGATGTAATACGCCTAGATTACAGCGATGGCGGAGAAAGGATTTTATTTGAACTTTTTGGGGAAGGAACTCCTGTTTGTTCATTGATTTCAGTAGAAGAACCTGGAAAAGGTGAACTGGTTTATTTAACCAAAAATGTAACGAGTAAAGATAAGTTAAATGAAGTTCAAAGTAAATTAAAAGGCGGAGAAATTTATGAGGATTCTGGAAGAACTTCATATACGTTCTATGATGAATTATATACTATACAGTTTATTTGGTTTTCGTCTTCAACAAATCGCCCTGCGGATGTAATATACATTAGTTCTGGTGGCTATGGATTAGATTGATAAATCCTATTTCTAGTTACGCAAAAAGTGAGAAATTGCATTAAGACAATATGGGAAGTCAAAGGCAAAGGTCTGCAACACCTCTATCACCAGTTCAAATCTGGTTGGCGCCTTTTCAATGAGATACCTAGAAACCTTATTTACAAGGCTTCTAGGTGTTTTTGTTTGAATCGCATTACCGATATGATATAATAAATTGAGAGGCGGTGCGTTTATGGAAATTTTATTTCAAAACAGTTACGAAAAAAGCGAGGAATTGATAAAAGAGGTATATCGTTATTTGCACTTTAAACGAAAAATCCGAGTTGTTTTAAATGTGATAATTATTGTTTGTCTACTGGTGAATGTTTTAAGTGCGATTTTTTGTGGTGAGTTTTATTGGTGGGTCTTTATATATGCATTTTTTGTTTGGGCATATCAAATATTCTGTTATTTCAGTCAAGTGAGAACTGTACTTAGGCGAGATGAGGAGTTGAATGGAGAAGAACTTTTTGTTGAAACAATTGTGACGAATGATTTTATCCAAAACAAAGCTTCTAATGGAGCGGTTAATGAACTGGAATATTGTAAAGTGAAGAGTGTAACTCAAACTAAAAATTTGATTCTTTTGCGTTCGCGTGCAAATTTGATTTACATATTCCGTAAAGACTCCTTCACAAAGGGGACAAAAGAAGAATTTCTTGCGTTTTTAAAGGAGAAAGGTATCAGAATAAAATAAATTTTTATGTTTATTCATGAAGAGAAGATGGGAGGATACAAATGGAAGAAAAGTTATATACAATTCCCTTAATGGATGCGTTTCGTGCAGATGATGAATGCCCATTTTGTTATATTGAGAGAGATGTGGAGCAGAATGCGTTGGATTTTGTGTTGGGGCAGGATGCGTCTTATATGCAAGATCATGTTCGCATGGAAACAGATCGCATTGGATTTTGTAGAAAACATTATGAGAAGATGTTTGCGTATGGGGAAACTTTGGCGAACGCTTTGATTATAGAGACCCGCATCAAATTTTTGATGAAGGAAATGAAAAAGGAAATGGATAATTATGCTGTCCTAGGAAAAATCGGATTAAAGGATAAGCTTTTAAAAGATATTTCGTCAGCAAAGGACAATAACAATGTGAGTCGGTGGGTGCATCAAAAAGAAGAAAGCTGCTACATATGTAACCACGTGAAGCGCAACTACGATCGATACGTTGCAACCTTTTTCTACTTATATAAAAAGGGTGATAAAGAATTTTTAGATTTGGTAAAAAATGGAAAGGGTATGTGCTTACACCATTTTGCAGATATTATGGATGCAGCACCGCTTTATTTAAATAAGAAAGAAGTCGAAAATTTGAGTAATATTCTCTTTAAACAAATGGAGACTAATATGGAACGCGTGTTAGAAGATATTGAATGGTTAGAGAAGAAATTCGACTATTTATATAAGGATGCAGAGTGGAAAAATTCTAGGGATGCTGTGCAAAGAGCAATGCAAAAAATCACAGGAGGTTACCCTGCAGACCCACCTTATAGATCACGTTAAGACTTTGAAAAAAAATCTTGACGAGCAATATATTTAATGATATTATCATCAACGGAACAAAATAAAAACTCTCTTATTCAGAGTGGTGGAGGTAAAAGGATCTGTGAAGCCACGGCAACCCCGGAGACGGAAGGTGCCAACCTGAGCGAGTAATCGAACAATAAGAGGATTGTATTATAAGAATGTATAAACAGTCCGACATTGTTGGACTGTTTTTTAGTCTGATAATAAGAGAACACAAGAAGAAAGGAAAAGAAAAATGGAAAGATTATTATTTACATCTGAATCAGTAACCGAAGGACATCCAGATAAAATCTGTGATCAAATTTCTGATGCTGTATTAGACGCATTGTTGGAGCAAGATCCAATGAGCCGTGTGGCATGTGAAACAGCAGTTACGACAGGTCTTGTTTTAGTCATGGGTGAAATTACAACAAATGCATATGTTGATATTCAAAAAATTGTAAGAGACACTGTAGATGAGATTGGATACAATCGTGCGAAATTTGGATTTGATGCCCACACTTGTGGAGTAATCACAGCAATTGATGAGCAATCAACAGACATTGCTATGGGTGTTAATAAAGCATTAGAAGCAAAAGAGAATAAAATGTCAGATGAGGAATTGGAAGCAATTGGAGCTGGGGACCAAGGAATGATGTTTGGTTATGCATCAAACGAAACAGAAGAGTTAATGCCATACCCAATTTCACTTGCACACAAATTAGCACTTCGTTTAACAGAAGTTCGTAAAAATGGAACACTTCCTTATTTAAGACCAGATGGAAAAACGCAAGTTACGGTAGAATACAATGAAAATGGCGTACCTGAGAGATTGGATGCGGTAGTGTTATCTACACAACATGATCCAGAAGTGACACAAGAACAAATTCATGCAGATATTAAAAAATATGTATTTGATGCAGTGCTTCCACAAGAAATGGTAGATGAGAAAACCAACTTCTTCATTAACCCGACAGGACGTTTCGTTATCGGCGGACCAAATGGAGATAGTGGTTTGACCGGACGTAAGATTATCGTAGATACCTATGGCGGAATGGCTCGTCATGGTGGTGGAGCATTCTCAGGAAAAGACTGTACAAAGGTAGACCGTTCAGCAGCATATGCAGCTCGTTATGTTGCAAAGAATATCGTAGCAGCAGGATTAGCAGATAAATGTGAAATTCAATTGTCGTATGCAATCGGTGTAGCCCGTCCTACATCAATCATGATTGATACATTTGGAACAGGAAAATTGTCAGAAGAAGCATTGGTTGATATCGTAAGAGATAACTTTGATTTAAGACCAGCAGGAATCATCAAAATGTTAGACCTTCGTCGTCCAATTTACAAGCAAACAGCAGCATACGGACATTTCGGACGTAATGATTTGGATTTGCCTTGGGAAAAACTCGACAAAGTGGAATTATTAAAAGCATATTTATAAGAAGAAAGACAAAGGACATAGTAAGTTATTTACTGTGTCCTTTTTTAGAAAAACTTTAGAAATATTTCTTTTCGCTTTGGTGTAAAGGTTGAGTTCACATGCTATAATAAAGATAATTCTAAGAGAGGAACTGTTTTTATGAAGTTAAAGACTCGGCTGATTATTGGATTTATAACGGTTATGTTATTGCCATTATGTATATCGTTTTTTGTAATCACTATTTTCGGGCAATTTCAAATCCGTTCTATAGAAAAGAATTATGGCATTACAGGTGCGGACTATACGATCCTTACGAATCCAATCAATGCATTGAATAAAGTGACAGAGCCAACGTTTCAAAAATTATCGATTACCATAAATCGTGATGTGAATCGGCTGGATGACATGGCGTATTTAGAAGATATTAATCAAGAGTTACAAATGGTAAATTCTTTTTTAGTGATACGACGTGGAGAAGAATTGGTATATCAGGGGAAGGATGTTTCGCCAGAGATTGAATCTCAATTGCCGGCATTTGGTTCACAAGATTCATCTGCAAAAAACGGAGTTTACATTGGAGGAACAACGCAAGCTTTAATCAAACAGGTGGATTTCCATTATTCGAATGGAGAACAGGGAGTGGCTTTTATTGTAACGGATGTAAATGCTGCGATTCCTGAGGTAAGACAATATATTACCAATATGCTAATTGCCATTGTGTTGATTCTAGCGGCGACGGCAGGAGGAATGATTATTTGGATTTACCGAGGTGTAGCTGTTCCGCTAGGTAAGATGAAGGATGCCACACAGAAGATTAAAGAAGGGAATTTAGATTTTGAGTTGAAAGTAGAGACCGAGGATGAAATTGGACAACTTTGTCAAGACTTTGAAGAAATGCGAATTCGTCTGAAAGACAATGCAGAAGAAAAAATTGAGAACGATATTCGAAGCAAGGAATTGATTAGTAATATTTCTCATGATTTAAAAACACCGATTACAGCAATTAAAGGATATGTAGAAGGGATTATGGATGGCGTTGCAGATACTCCGGAAAAGATGGATCGCTATATTCGCACGATTTACAACAAGGCAAATGACATGGATTTGTTAATCAATGAGCTTACCTTATATTCAAAAATTGATGCCAATCGTATCCCATATGATTTTAAGACTCTTTTAGTTGGTGATTATTTTGATGATTGTGCAACGGACTTGAAAATTGATATTGAATCACGAGGAATTACATTTGAATACTCCAATTACGTGGAAAGTGGTGTGAAAGTTATTGCAGATCCAGAACAACTAAAACGAGTCATCAATAATATTGTTTCCAACGCAGTAAAGTATATGGATAAGAAGAACAAAAATGTTCATCTTCGTGTGAAAGATGTGGGAGATTTTGTTCAGGTGGAAATTGAGGATAACGGAAAAGGAATCGGAGCGAAAGAGTTGCCGTATATATTCGAACGTTTTTATCGTACAGATACATCCAGAAACTCTGCGACTGGAGGAAGCGGAATCGGACTTTCGATTGTGAAAAGAATTATAGAAGAACATGGTGGAAACATCTGGGCAACAAGCAAAGAGGGAACGGGAACAATTATGTATTTTGTAATAAGAAAATATCAGGAGGTGCCAGCAGATGAGTAAAGTATTGATTGTAGAAGATGAGAGTACAATTGCAGAACTTGAAAAAGATTATTTGGAGCTAAGTGGATTTGATGTCGAAGTTGCAAATGATGGACAAGAAGGTTTAGACAAAGCGTTGTCAGAAAACTATGATTTGATTATACTAGATTTGATGCTTCCAAAAGTAGATGGCTTTGAAATCTGCAAGCAAGTACGTGAAAAGAAAAACACGCCAATCATCATGGTGTCAGCTAAAAAGGATGACATTGATAAAATTCGTGGATTGGGATTGGGAGCAGATGATTATATGACAAAGCCATTCAGTCCAAGTGAATTGGTTGCCAGAGTAAAGGCGCACATGGCAAGATATGAAAGATTGGTGAGTAGTTCCGTAGAAGAAAACAAGGTGATTGAGATTCGTGGAATTAAAATCGACGTCACAGCACGCCGTGTTTGGGTGAATGGAGAAGAAAAAACGTTTACAACGAAAGAATTTGATTTACTGACCTTTCTAGCATCTCATCCAAACCATGTGTATACCAAGGATGAGCTGTTTAGTGAAATCTGGGATATGGAATCCATTGGTGATATTGCTACGGTAACGGTTCACATTAAAAAGATTCGTGAGAAAATAGAGTTCGACACCTCAAAGCCACAATATATTGAAACGATATGGGGTGTAGGCTATAGATTTAAAGTATAAGATAGAGGAAACAAAAATGATAACTAGTAAAAGTAATCCGCAAATAAAACGATTGCTGCAATTGCAGAAAAAAAGTAAGGCACGTACAGATGAAAATGTATTTGTGGTTGAAGGACTACGAATGTTCATAGAGGTGCCGGAAGAGCGTGTGGAGAAAGTATACCTTTCAGAGACATTTTACAATAAGAAGAAAGAGGAGTTGGACTTCCAAAAATATCCATTCGAAATTCTTTCAGATGTTGTATTTCAACATGTTTCGGACACCAAAACTCCACAAGGGATTTTGTGTATTGTGAAGCAAAAGGAATATAAGGTGGAAGAACTTTTAAAGGTGAAAACACCACACTTTATGGTGTTAGATAATTTACAGGATCCTGGAAATCTTGGAACGATTGTTAGAACTGCAGAAGGAGCAGGTGTAGATGCGGTTTTCTTGAGTAAAGATTGTGTAGATATTTACAATTCAAAAACGATTCGTTCTACCATGGGCTCCATTTACCGAGTACCAACTGTGTATGTAGAAAATATTTCTGATTTATTGGATGAGTTTCGCAAAAAAGATATCAAATCTTACGCAGCACATTTGGAAGGAAAAAATTCCTATGACCAAGAAGATTATCGAGAGGGAACGGCCATTCTTATAGGAAATGAGGGAAATGGTTTGCGAGAGGAAGTTTCTCGAAAAGCAGACGTATGGGTACGCATTCCAATGCATGGCCAAGTGGAATCGTTGAATGCTGCAATTGCGGCCTCTATCTTAATGTTTGAGGTTTCAAAACAGCGTAGATAAATAGAAAAAATGGCTCTTCGATTCATTCGAAGAGCTTTTTTTATGGAAAATTGTACTAAAAAAAATACAATCACAGGGTTGACACTCCCTAAAAAACATGATATCATCGCAACTGTTGCAAGCAAATGTAACAATTATGTAACAATTTGTAATAAAAATGAATCAAATGGGCATAATAATGTAATATAAAAATGCAAATCAAGTTGTTGCAAATTAGGAGGTTATTATGATTTTTGGGAACAAGAGAAGGATCATGGGTCTTGTCCTTGCCGCTTGTCTGTTATTCACAGCAGAGTTTGAAGTTTTCGCGGCAGATCCACAATCGGAAGCTCAGTCAAGTACACTACTTAATTATGAGAATGTGGAGTCACCATTAACAGAGCTTTGGGCAGAGATTCCGCAAATGGCTATTATGGCTGAAGAAACACAAGAATGGTACGGAAAAGCGTTGGCAAACACAGATTCAACATTGGATGTATATGCCGAGGCAAATGGTGCTGTGATTGGAAAAATGTATAAGAATACAGTGGTTGAAGTTTTAGAAGAAGGCGCAGAATGGATAAAGATCTCTTCTGGAAAGGTGCAAGGATACGTAAGAACAGAAGGATTGTTGTTTGGTATTGATGCGGTAGAAAGAGCAAAAGTTGTTTGTGCACAAGGGACTCAGAATGCAAAAACATTGGATGAGATTCAGGTAGAAAAACAACAATGTGATGCAGTGAAGTTGTTGGCAGCGTTGATTTATTGCGAAGCAGGAAATCAACCATATGATGGAAAGGTTGCAGTAGGTGCGGTTGTTATGAACCGTATTAACAGCGGACGTTTCCCGAACACATTAGAAGGAGTTGTTTATCAAAGAGGACAATTTACTCCGGCAATGACTGGGAAATTAGCGCGTGTAATCGCGTCTAATAGAATTCCAGCTTCATGCTATGAAGCAGCGCAAGATGCTCTCAATGGTGTTAGTCCAGTAGGAGGCGCATTATTCTTTAATACAAGAAGTGGTAGTTTCAAATTAGGAGACCATTACTTTAGTTAATAGGGGAGATTTTAGAAGCAGAATTTTTGAATTCTGCTTCTTTTTATTTTGCGAAAGGATGATTGGTTGCATTATAAATTGTTGTATAGTAAAATATGGTATATAAAGAACAATGAGGAGGAGAAAGGATGGACGTCATATTTTGGCTAGTGTTATTTGCGATTTTTCTGATTGCGGAAATTCTTACGCTGGGATTAACAACCATATGGTTTGCAGGAGGAGCATTGGTTGCATTTGTTTTGGCACTACTTGATGTTGGTGTGCCGATACAGATTTTAGCCTTTTTAATTGTGTCTATCGTGCTTCTTTTCCTTACGAGACCAATCGCTGTAAAATTTTTCAATCAAAAACGAGAGAAAACGAATGTAGACAGTCTCATTGGGCAAAAGGCAATTGTTATTGAAACGATTGATGCATTACATGGGGTTGGACGTGTGGAAATAAATGGCATGGAATGGTCTGCAAAAACAGAAGAATCTGGGCATATTATTGAAGCAGGAGAAATTGTCATTATTCAGGCAATACAAGGTGTAAAATTAATCGTGAAGAGAGAGGAGAATTAAGACATGGAAGGCATTATTGGATTTTTTAGTATTTTGATTATTGCAATTATCGTAGGATTATTACTTTCTTGCGTAAAGATTGTACAACAAGCACAAGCGCTTGTCGTAGAAAGATTAGGTGCTTATCAAGCAACGTGGGGAGTTGGTCTTCACTTTAAAATCCCAATCATTGAACGTGTTGCAAGAAGAGTGGATTTAAAAGAACAAGTAGTAGATTTTGCTCCACAACCAGTAATTACAAAAGATAATGTTACAATGCGAATCGATACAGTTGTATTTTATCAAATAACAGATCCAAAGTTGTTTTGCTATGGTGTTGCAAATCCAATCATGGCGATTGAAAACTTGACAGCAACCACTCTTAGAAATATTATTGGTGATTTGGAATTAGACCAAACATTGACTTCAAGAGAGACAATCAATACAAAGATGCGAGCATCCTTGGATGTGGCTACAGATCCTTGGGGAATCAAGGTGAATCGTGTGGAACTTAAAAATATTATTCCACCAGCGGCAATTCAAGATGCGATGGAAAAACAAATGAAAGCAGAACGTGAGCGTCGTGAAGCAATCCTTCGTGCAGAAGGGGAAAAGAAATCGACGATTCTTGTGGCAGAAGGTAATAAACAATCTGTCATCTTAGAGGCGGAAGCGGAAAAACAATCTGCAATTCTTCGTGCAGAAGCTGAAAAGGAAAAGAGAATTCGCGAGGCAGAAGGTCAAGCAGAAGCAATTTTAAAAGTACAACAGGCAAACGCAGATGGTATTCGTTTCTTGAAAGAGGCAGGGGCAGACCAAGCAGTGCTTACAATTAAAAGTTTGGAAGCATTTGAAAAAGCAGCAGATGGAAAGGCAACAAAGATTATTATTCCTTCTGAATTGCAAGGAATTGCAGGTCTCGTAAAATCTGTAACTGAAGTTGCAAAAGAAGATTAAGTAGTTATAAGGGTGTGCGAAATGCATGCCCTTTTACCAATAAAGGGAGTGCACATATGAAACCAATCATTGATTTAACAAAAGAATATGGGCTTGTATTAGATGGTGGTGGTGCCAGAGGTGCATATCAAATTGGTGCATGGAAGGCATTAACGGAAGCCGGTGTGAAAATAAATGCTGTGGCAGGAACCTCGGTGGGTGCGTTGAATGGTGCTTTGATTTGCATGGGCGATGTTAAGCGGGCAGAAAACATCTGGAATGAGATTAAGTTTTCTACCGTGATGGACGTAGATGACGATTGGATGGAAGGTTTATTTAACAAAGAAAATGGATTAAAGGAAATCGTAAGTAAAGGAATTCGATTGATTTCTGAAGGCGGAGTAGATATCACACCACTTCGGAATCTTATCCATGAAAATGTAGATGAAAAACAAGTCCGAGAGTCGGGTGTGGAATTGTGTATTATGACATTTTCAGTTTCGCACATGAAGAAGATAGATTTAAGTATTCATGAAATACCAAAAGGGTTGTTAGAAGATTTTCTGTTGGCTAGTGCATATTTAATTGGATTTAAGAACGAAAAGTTGCATGGTCAAACATATATGGACGGTGGAATTATTGATAATTTCCCAATCAAGTCTCTTTTAGACCGAGGTTATAAAAATTTGATTCAAATTCGTATCTATGGTCCAGGTATTGTACAACGAGTAAAATTGGAAAAAGGTGAAAAGCTTTATGAAATTTCGCCGAATGTGAAATTGGGTAGTATCATCGAATTCCAAAACAAAAGAAGTAAACAAAATTTGAAAATGGGCTATTATGATGCCATGCGTATGATTTACGGGTTGACCGGTCGAATTTATTATATTGAACAAACGCGAGAAGAATGGTATTATGAGAAAATACTAAGAAATTTGAGCGACAGCGAAAGGCGAGAGATAGCATTTATTTTGCGGTTGCCGAGAAAATGCACAAATACAGAATTATATCTCAGTATGTTGGAGGCAAGTGCAAAGTTATTGCGCGTTCAAAAATATCGGATTTATACAGTGGAAGGTTTAGAACAAGAAGTAACTAAAAAATATGAAAAATGCGAAGATAGAAAAGAACTTCCAAAGTTTTTACATTTGCTTATGCGCATCAGAAAGGAATACAGTATGAATTTAAAAGGACGTCATTTTTTAACATTAAAAGATTTTACAGCAGAGGAAATTTTATATTTGCTTGATTTGGCAGCAGAGTTGAAGTTAAAAAAGAAACAAGGCATTACCGGAAATTCTTTGAAAGGAAAAAATATTGCACTTATTTTTGAAAAACCATCAACTAGAACTCGCTGTGCATTTACAGTAGGTGCTGTCGATGAAGGTGGTATACCGACATATTTGTCTCAACATGATATCCAATTGGGATACAAAGAAAGTGTAAAAGATACTGCCCGCGTTTTGGGACGTATGTTTGATGGGATTGAGTTCCGCGGATTTAAGCATGAGCATGTAGAGCAATTAGCAGAGTACAGTGGAGTTCCTGTGTGGAATGGATTGACAGATGAATATCATCCGACACAGATTTTGGCAGATTTACTCACTATGAGAGAACATTTTGGATATTTGAAAGGTTTAAATTTTGTTTATTTAGGAGATGGACGCAACAATATGGCCAACAGTCTTATGATTGGATGTGCAAAAGTTGGCGTGAATGTTTCGATTATTGCTCCGAAAGAATTGTGGCCAGATGAAGAGTTGGTACAATTATGCAAAGGATATGCAGAAGATTCAGGTTCGTCTGTAGTCATTACAGATTCTTTGGACGGAGTCAAAGGAGCTGATGTATTGTATACAGATGTATGGTGTTCTATGGGTGAAGAAGACAAGACTGTAGAAAGAGTTGCCTTATTACACCCATACCAAATCAATCAGGCGTTAATGGAAAGAACCGGAAAAGATAGAACAATCTTCATGCACTGCTTGCCGGCTGTAAAAGGAAATGAAGTAACAGAAGAAGTGTTTGAAAAATATGCGGACATTGTGTTTGATGAAGCAGAAAACCGCTTGCATACAATTAAAGCAGTAATGGTGGCTACTCTTGGAGAATAAAAGAGTATTTGTTGTGAACAAATAGATTCCGCAAATGTATAGGAGGAATTATGTACGAAGACAAAATCGTATTGTGCGGAGCGAATGCATATGAGAAGAAGTTTTACCTCAATCCAGATTTTGAAACGCTCCCAGATAGTATAAAAGATGAATTAAAGATCATGTGCGTCTTATACACCGAAGATGTAGGCGGTGTGTTGACATTGGTATTTGAGGAAAATGGAGAACTTTGTTTTGAAGTAACTCATGAAGAAAATGATTTCTTCTTTGATGAAATCGGTAGTCATTTAAAAATCAAAGAACTTCAAAGAACGAAAGAAGAGTTATTACAAGCGTTACAGCTGTACTATAAAGTGTTCTTTTTAGGGGAGGAAGCATAATGTTATTGGTGATTGATGTGGGGAATACACATATCACATTGGGGGTATTTGAAGGGAAAGAAGTGAAAGCAACATTCCGTGCAACCACAAAACAACCTAGAACCTCTGATGAATATGGAATTCAATTGTGTGATTTGCTGGAACACAGAAATTTTAAAGTTGCAGATATTACAGATGTCATTATTTCATCTGTGGTACCAGATATCATGCATTCTTTGGGAAGTGCCATTATCAAATATTTTCATGTCAAACCATTTATTCCTACAACCTTGGAGATGGGACTTAAGATTCATACAGAGCATCCGAAGGAGATTGGACCAGACCGTGTAGTAGATGCGGTTGCTGCCTATGAAAAATATGGTGGCCCAGTCATTGTAGTTGATTTTGGAACGGCCACTACTTATGATGTCGTGACAGTGGATGGAGTTTTTGAAGGTGGGGTAATCTCTCCAGGAATTCGAACCTCAGCGAGAGCCCTTTGGGGAGGAGCAGCGATGCTTCCTGAAATCGAGATTCGCAAACCGGAGTCAATTATTGCAAAAGAAACCGTATCCAGCATGCAAGGCGGATTGGTGTTTGGTTATATTGGACAGACAGAATATATCATTAAAAAAATCAAAGAAGCAGGCTATGAGGACGCCATAGTTGTAGCAACCGGTGGGTTGGGAAATGTGATTGTTCCAGAGACGAATTCGATTGATATTTACGACCCAATGCTTACCTTGGATGGGTTACGTATGATTTACGAAAAATGTAAAAAGAAAGCAGAAAACTAAAATGAGAAAGTTAAAAATAGGAAATGTTGAACTTGAAAATCCTTATATTTTAGCTCCTATGGCAGGCGTAACAGACCTGCCATTTCGCTTGCTCTGCAAAGAACAAGGAGCGGGACTTTTGTGCATGGAAATGGTGAGTGCAAAAGCGATTCAATATAACAATAAGAATACAAAAGCACTGCTAAAGATTCATCCGGAAGAGACCCCTGTATCTTTGCAATTATTTGGATCAGAGCCAGATGTCATCAGTGAGATTGCAAAGCAGATTGAAGAATTACCGTTTGCAATTTTAGATATTAATATGGGTTGCCCAGTTCCAAAGATTGTACGAAATGGAGAAGGGTCTGCGCTTATGAAGCAACCAAAGTTGGTGCATGAAATTGTGAGTAAGACAGTAAAAGCCATTCAAAAGCCGGTAACTGTCAAAATTCGAAAAGGATTTGATGAAGATAGTATAAATGCAATAGAAATTGCAAAGATTATCGAAGATGCAGGTGCAGCAGCGGTTGCAGTGCACGGAAGAACGAGAGAACAATATTATTCAGGAAAAGCAGATTGGGAGATTATTCGCCAAGTGAAAGAAGCAGTTTCCATTCCGGTCATTGGAAACGGAGATGTCGTTTCTGGTGAAAGTGCCATTGCTATGATGGACCAGACCGGATGTGATGGAGTAATGATTGGAAGAGGTGCGCAAGGAAATCCGTGGATTTTTTCAGAACTTTTGGAATACGAGAAAACCGGTGTGATGCCGGGACGTCCAAGCATGGAGGAACTTAAAACGATGATGCTTCGACATGCGAGACTGCAAATCCAATACAAAGGGGAATATTTAGGGATTCGGGAGATGCGTAAACATGTCTCTTGGTATACTTCCGGATTGCAAAATTCAGCGAAGCTGCGAGGCCAAATCAATGCAGTTGAATCCTATGATGAGTTGGCAAATTTGTTGGAAGAAAAAATTAGAATGGAACATGAAAGTCCAACTGGAGAAACAACGAAAATTTCTTGACATAGATAGGCCTTACGTGTATAATGTTGAAATTGCGAGAATAGAATGACTTATCTAGAAAATAGAAAAATGAAATAGGAAAAACGTGTCAGAAAGGAAACATAAAAATGACAGCAAAGAAAACAATTCTTACGTATGCAGGGTTGAAAGCTCTTGAGAATGAACTTGAAACTCTTAAAGTAGTAAAGCGTAAAGAAGTAGCTCAAAAAATTAAAGAAGCTAGAGAACAAGGAGATTTGTCAGAAAACGCAGAATATGATGCTGCAAAAGATGAACAACGCGATATAGAAGCACGAATTGAAGAAATTGAAAAGATTTTAAAAAATGCAGAAGTAGTTGTAGAAGATGAAGTTGATTTAGATAAGATTAACATTGGTTGCGCAGTTGTATTATATGATGAAGAATTTGAAGAAGAGGTAACTTATAAGATTGTAGGTTCTACAGAGGCAAACAGTTTGTCGGGTAAGATTTCAAATGAATCTCCACTTGGAGCAGCATTGCTTGGAAAGAGTGTAGATGATGTTGTTGAAGTAGAAACACAAGTAGGAACTATGGTTTATAAAGTGTTAAAGATTGACAGAAGTATTTAGTTACCAGAGATGAGGAGGAAAAGACGTGGCTGAACAAAATAATGTACAAGTACAGGAACAAGATATTAACCAATTGAGAAAAGTACGTCGTGAAAAATTGGCTGAATTGCAAGCAAACGGACAAGACCCATTTGTGATTACCAAATATGATGCGGATGCACATAGCCAAGAAATCAAAGACAACTTTGATGAGATGGAAGGAAAAAAAGTATCCATTGCAGGGCGTATTATGTCAAAACGTGTTATGGGAAAAGCATCGTTCTGTCATGTTCAGGATTTGGAAGGAACAATCCAATCATATGTTGCAAGAGATAATATTGGAGAAGAAGAATACAAAGCATTTAAGAAAATGGACATCGGTGATATCGTAGGTATCAAGGGTGAAGTTTTCCGTACAAAAATGGGTGAAATCTCTATCCATGCAGAGGAAGTGACTTTGTTGTCTAAGAGCCTCCAAATTTTACCAGAAAAATATCATGGATTAACAAATACAGATTTGCGTTATCGTCAAAGATACACAGACCTTATTATGAATCCAGAGGTGAAAGATACATTTATTAAACGTTCAAAGATTCTTAGTGCAATCAGAAGATATTTGGATGGAGAAGGATTCCTTGAAGTAGAAACACCAATGCTTGTTGCAAACGCAGGTGGTGCAGCAGCAAGACCATTTATCACACATTCAAATGCACTTGGAGAAGATTTCAAACTTCGTATCTCTCTCGAATTATACTTGAAGAGATTGATTGTTGGTGGATTGGAACGTGTTTACGAAATTGGACGTGTATTCCGTAATGAAGGTGTAGATACAAGACATAATCCAGAGTTTACTTTGATGGAATTATACCAAGCATATACAGATTACCACGGCATGATGGATTTGACAGAAAATCTTTACCGCCATGTAGCACAAGAAGTTCTTGGCACAACAACAATCGTATATAATGGTGTGGAAATGGATCTTGGAAAACCATTCGAGAGAATTACAATGGTAGACGCTGTTAAAAAATATGCAGGCGTAGACTGGAATGAAATTCACACATTAGAAGAAGCAAGAGCAATCGCAAAAGAAAAACACGTAGAGTTTGAAGAACGTCACGGAAAAGGTGATATCTTAGCATTGTTCTTTGAAGAGTATGCAGAACATCATTTGATTCAACCAACATTCGTAATGGATCATCCAATTGAGATTTCTCCACTGACAAAGAAGAAACCAGAAGATCCAGAATATACAGAACGTTTCGAGTTCTTTATGAATGGATGGGAAATGGCAAATGCTTACTCAGAGCTTAATGACCCAATTGACCAAAGAGAACGTTTCAAAGCGCAAGAAGCACTTTTGGCAGCTGGAGATGAGGAAGCAAATACAACGGATGAAGATTTCCTTAATGCATTGGAAATCGGTATGCCTCCAACAGGTGGTATCGGATTTGGTATCGACCGTATGTGTATGTTGCTTACAGATAGTCAAGCAATCAGAGATGTATTGTTATTCCCTACGATGAAGACATTAGATAAATAATTAGGAGATAAGAAAACAATGTCATTTTGTGATTTTTGCAAATCGGCAGATACTTTTGCAGGGATCTGTCCTAATTGTGGAAAATATTTATTTGGAAATGAGAAGTGTCGTGTTATAAGTGGAATAACGGCAAGCTCCGAGCTTGCAACAATAAGTCTTACGAATAAATATATGTTTTTGAATGCAAGAAGTACGGCGGAAAAGGTTGCGACTTCCACCTTGGGATTATTAGGGATCTTCTTATATGCAATTTTTCGTCCACATAATCGTTATGGATTCTATGATTTAAGAGAGATAGAAAGAGTTATTTATCCTTACAGAAATAAAAAACTTAAAAACAATATGGCTTTAAAAATTGTTAATAAAGATGGAAGTGACATGATTATAAAACAAGTACGTGGTGGTATTGACATGAATCGACTTGTAACTTATTTCCAGAAAGCCGGTGTTAAAATAGATTCATCTTGTGTGGAGTATGGAAATGTTTTCTGTGCAGCACCTTTTGTTGACAAAAAAACAATGGCGAGAAGAATTTGTCCTTCAGCTGCAGGATTTGTAAGGCAAGTAAAAGGAAATTTTGTGGCGAAACCAATTTGTGGAGTAGAAAAATCGACGCAGACACAATTTAACATATGGAAGGCAGAGACATCTACAAGAGAACAAATAGGTAAGAAGTGTTATAAATGCGGAGCGAAATTAGCATCAGATGATCTTTTTTGCGGCAAGTGCGGAAGTAGACAGTAAAATAATGAAGGACTATGATTTTGTATCATAGTCCTTTTTGTATGTAATGTGTATTAGAAAACTAACATTTGTTTTTATTTAATGAATGCAGATTTAGTAGCAAGTACATTTCCGTTATTATCATACAATGTGAATGTAGTTTGACCAATTGGAGCTTGTGTGGCAGAGCATGTTATTGTTAGAACATTGCCATTTCCGTCACCAAATCCAGCTCTTGATTCTTGACCGGTAGAATACTTTATAACATATTCGCCCTGTAAGTCTTCTCCAGGTGCCCCGCCTGTGATACGGAAGTTTATGAAATAGAATGGGAAAAGTTTTGTTGTAGCTTCTACAACATCTTGGTGAGACATTGATTGCTTGCTTGCACTAAATGCAATCTCAAAATTCCAAGCATATAATTCATCATAAAGTTTTTTTGAATCTTTATAATCTGCTGCTACAAGTTCTTTCATGTATTCATGAACCGTAGAATCTTCCTTGTCCATTTTGTTCACAACAAATTGATATTTGGTTTCTTTTATCATTTCTGCACTGTCTTTGTAATTGTTTGCTGCCAATTCTTCAAATAGCAATAATGCGGATTCGTATTCTCCATTATTTAGATGTGCAACAGCCTGTTTATACGTACTACTATTACATCCACATAAAGAAAGTAATAATACAACCAATAGAATTCCTGATACAATTTTTTTCATTTTAATTCCTCCTCGGCTTAGGTTTTTATCGGGAGTAGACATCCCTTTTGGTGACATGAAAATGGTGTACCATAATTATTGTACAGTAAAGCCATATAGTTTTCAATGTTTTTGTGTTTGGGAAGAAAATGTGCTATAATACAAAACAGAAAAAACGAAAGGGATATGGATCAATATGGGAAGTTTATTGCTAGCAATTATATATATATGTTTTATAAGTTTGGGATTACCGGATTCCTTGCTTGGTTCTGCCTGGCCGGTACTACACGCAGAAATCGGCGTTCCAAACTCTTTCGCAGGTATTATATCCATGATTATTTTTGCGGGCACGATATTATCGAGCCTTTTTAGTGGTAAGTTGTTATCGCGGTTTGGTGCAGGAAAGGTCACTGTAGTGAGTGTTATGATGACCGCGCTTGGGTTGTTTGGATTTTCTGTCAGCAATCAGTTTTGGATGTTGGTTTTGTGGGCGATTCCTTATGGACTTGGTGCGGGTAGTGTAGATGCTATTTTGAATAATTATGTGGCTTTGCACTATAAACCTCAACATATGAGCTGGCTTCATTGTATGTGGGGTGTCGGCGCTACGATTAGTCCATATATTATGAGCTTTTCATTAATTCGTTTTGAACGCTGGAATTATGGATATTTGATTGTAGCGATCATTCAAGCGATACTGTCCTTTTTTATTTTCTTAAGCTTACCAGTATGGAAAAAAGGAATAGGAAGTAATAGCAATAACAGCGACGGAGAAGCAATATCAACAAAATCGCTTTCTTTTAAAGAAATTTTTTCTATCAAAGGAGCATTTCCTTGTTTTTTAATTGCATTTTGCTATTGTGCGTTGGAACTGACAACTGTCTTGTGGGTAAGTAGCTACCTTGTGCAAATATGGGAATTTAAGCCTGAAGCTGCAGCTGGTTTTGCAAGCATGTTTTATATAGGCATTACATTTGGTAGATTTGTGAATGGATTTTTGGTTATGAAATTTAGTGACAAATTCTTGATTCGTATGGGACTATGCATTGTCACTGTTGGTATTGGCATGTTGTTTGTGCCTTTCTACTCGACGATTACACTGGTTGGATTTGTTTTGATCGGTTTGGGTGGTGCACCGATATATCCTTGTATCATTCATATGATGCCAGTCATATTTGGAGAGGAAAAATCACAAGCTTTGATTGGTGTTGAGATGGCTTTTTCATATACAGGATTTTTGATCATGCCACCTTTGTTTGGTGTGATTGCTGATTGCATATCTATTTCTCTGTTGCCAGTATATCTGTGTGTGCTTTTGGTGATTATGTTTGTAATGCATGAGATTGTTGTTGGAAAAAAATCGTGAGTATGATATGTTATCTTCAATAAATAAGAAAGTGAAAGTGGGAAGGATATGAATGCGGAAATCGTAAGGCAGTTGTCCGTGATTACGGAAGAAGAACAACGCATTTTAGATGGACAAAAGAATATTAATAAGACTATATATACCAAGAAAAAAGAACTGGTGGTTGACAGTCGTCTTTTTCTAGAAAAAGGGAAATTGATACAGGTTCGTACACATACAAGATTCGTGCACTTTCCAAAGCACCGTCATAATTATGTGGAAGTGATTTATATGTGCAAGGGTACGACTACGCACATCATTGACGGCAATGAAGTTGTGTTGGGAGAAGGGGATTTATTATTCCTCAATCAGAATGCGACACAGGAGATTTTACCAGCGGGAAAAGACGATATTGCGATTAATTTTATTATTCAACCGCAGTTTTTTGATATTACTTTTGAGATGATAGGAGCAGGTGAAAACTTGTTACAAGATTTTCTTGTGGGAAGTCTCTGTGAAGATGGTCGAAGAACCTCGTATCTATATTTTCACGTGGCGAATGTTCTTCCGATTCAGAATTTGATTGAAAATATGATATGGTCACTTCTCAATAATCAAATCAATAAGCGCAGTAGTAATCAACTTACGATGGGACTTTTGTTTTTACATTTGCAGAATCATATGGAGAAGATGAAAACAGGTGGAAAAGAACATCATCAGGAGTTTGAAGTTCGTGTGCTTAATTATGTGGAGACGAAATATAAAGATGGAAGTCTTGCTGAACTTTCGGAACTTATGGGTTACAGTGTATATTGGATGAGCCACGAGATTAAAAAACGAACAGGAAAGACCTACAAAGATTTGGTGCAAACGAAACGTATGAACCAAGCAGCCTATATGTTAAAAAACACTAACGTATCGGTAACTGAGATTATTCGAATGGTGGGATACGATAACACTAGCTATTTTTATCGAAAATTTAAAGAAAGATATGGTGTATCACCAAAGGAGTTTCGCGGTTGAGATTGTAAGCACATATGTCACAGCAAATAAGGACGCTATTTTCATTAAATGGCGTCCTTTTTTATGCAAAAAAAGACGTTTAAAATAATTTTAGAATAGAAAGCGAGGTGCGAGGTATTGAGCAAATATTATTTGGCAATTGATATCGGTGCATCCAGTGGACGACACATTATAGCAGAAATCGTAGACGGTAAAATTGTGTTAGAAGAGGTTTACCGTTTTTGGAATGGAATGGATAATGTGGGCGGTTCGCTTTGCTGGGATGTAAACCGACTTTTTGGCGAAATCGTAACTGGTATTAAGAAATGCAAAGAGATTGGAAAGATTCCATCTTATATGGGTATCGATACCTGGGGTGTTGATTATGTGCTTTTGGATAAGGATGATAACATTCTTGGAAAAACCTACGGTTATCGTGATGGCCGAACCAATGGAATGGATGAAGAAGTTTACAAAATCATTCCAGAAAAGGAACTTTACCAAAGGACTGGCATTCAGAAAGCGATTTTCAACACAGTATATCAATGGATGGCTGTGAAGAAAAATAATCCGGAGCATATGGAATCAGCAGAAACGATGCTGTTTATTCCAGACTATTTTAATTTCAAATTAACTGGTGTGAAGGTCAATGAGTACACAGAAGCTTCTACAGGGCAGCTGCTAAATCCAGAAACAAAGGACTGGGATTATGAACTCATTGAGATGTTAGGATATAATAAAAAGATGCTTTGTCCAATCACAAAGCCTGGTACCAAGGTTGGAAACTTTACAGAAGAGATTCAGAAGGAAGTTGGATTTGATTGTGAGGTTATTTTGCCGGCAACACATGATACCGGTTCTGCAGTGCTTGCAGTTCCAACGAATGATGACAAGGGAATTTACATAAGTTCAGGAACATGGTCATTACTTGGCGTAGAGCGAATGGAAGCAGACTGCTCACTGAAGAGTATGGAAGAAAATTTCACGAATGAAGGCGGATATGATTATCGTTTTCGCTATCTCAAGAATATCATGGGGCTTTGGATGATCCAGTCGGTAAAGCAAGAGTTCACAGAAGATTTGTCATTTGCAGAGATTTGTGAAATGGCATCGAAGGAAACGATATCTTCGATTGTGGACTGTTATGATGATTGTTTCTTAGCACCGAAAAGCATGATAAAGGCAGTTCAGGACTTTTGTGCGAATACAAATCAGCAGGTGCCACAGACAGTCGGAGAGATTGCATCTGTCATATACAATAGTTTGGCAAAATGTTATGCAGATACGATTGTGGGCTTGGAAAAAATCACAGGAAAAACATATGATCGCATTCACGTAGTAGGTGGTGGTGCAAATGCAGGATACCTCAATGAGCTGACTGCAAAATATTGCAAAAAACCAGTCTATGCCGGACCGACAGAGGCGACCGCGCTGGGCAATCTCGCAGTGCAGATGATTTACTCGGGAGAGCTAAAAAATCTTGTAGATGCAAGAACATGCATTAGAGAATCTTTTGATATAAAAATTTATGAATAAGGAGAGAAAGAATATGAGTTTACAAAAACTTGCCGAAATGTCAAATCGATATGGCAGCAACCCAGAATATGTTCTCGCTGGAGGTGGGAACACATCTTACAAAGATGAAAACTATTTATATGTAAAAGGGTCAGGAACCTCTTTGGCTACGATTAAGCCAGAAGAATTTGTTATGATGGAGAGAAAAGGCCTTGCAGAAATGATGACAAAAAGTTATCCACAGGAGGATGACTTACGTGAAAGTATGGCGTTAGAAGATTTAATGGCATCACGTCATATCACTCATATGAACAGACGCCCAAGTGTAGAGACATCGTTACATGATTTATTCCCTTATAGTTTCGTACTGCATCTTCACCCATCAATGGTAAATGGTGTGACTTGTGGAAAAGAAGGTGCTTCATACTGTGAAAAACTATTTGCAGGAGAAGCAGTATGGATTCCGATTACAAAACCTGGTTACATACTTGCAAAGGTCTGCAAGGAAGCTATGGATGAATTCGCTGCAAAAAATGGTTTTGCTCCAAAGATTTTGTTCCTTGAAAATCATGGTATTTTCTTTGCAGCTGATACAGTGGAAGAAATCGATGAACTGTGCGTGAAAACATTTGCGACATTAAAGGGACAGGTGAAAGAAGAACCTGATTTTAGTGAAGTGGAATTCGATAGAGAGAAAGCTGCTTATCTCGCGCCTACAGTGAGAATGCTTTACAATGAAAATGGAGCCATTACACTTTTCTATGCATCGAAATCGGCAAATGAATTCGTTGCAAGCAAAGAGGCGTTTGAACCTTTGTCAAAACCATTCTCGCCAGATCATATCGTATACTGTAAGGCATACTTCTTGTTTGTGGAAGCATGTGAAGATGCGCAGGCTCAGACGGAAGCATTGAAGAAAGCATACGCTGAATATGTAGAAAAGAATGGATTTGCTCCGCGTATAATTGCAGTAGAAAAACTGGGTTATTTTATTACTGGAGATAACATGAAACAGGCACAGACAGCAAAAGAGTTGCTCATTGACAGTGTGAAGGTTGCTGTGTATGCAAAGGCATTTGGTGGAGCATTGCATATGACACAGGAATTGATTGATTTCATCGTAAACTGGGAAGTAGAGAGTTATCGTTCTAAAGTTTCTGCGGCAGCTAGTTCGGCAAAAAGATTGGAAGGAAAAATCTCTTTAGTAACAGGAAGTGCGCAAGGATTCGGAAAAGGGATTGCCATGGCTATGGCTGAGCATGGAGCACATTTGGTGATTGCTGATCTTAATTACGACGGTGCTGTTGCTTGTGCAGAAGAGATCAACGCGAAGTTTGGTGCCAACACAGCATTTGCTATCAAAGTAAATGTTGGTGATGAAGCAAGTGTCAAAGAAATGTTTGAAACAACTGCTTTAACCTTTGGTGGACTAGATGTACTTGTAAATAATGCAGGTATTGTTCGCGCTGGAAGCCTGGATGAAATGACAAAGGATAACTTTGAATTTGTAACCCTTATTAACTATACCGCTTATTATCTGTGTGCAAAATATGCGTCTAAGATCATGAAGATTCAAAATGCAGTAGCACCAGATTATATGACAGACATTATTCAAATTAACTCAAAATCAGGACTTGCAGGAAGTAATAAAAACTTTGCATATGCGGGCTCTAAATTCGGTGGCATTGGTCTTACACAATCCTTTGCGTTAGAACTTGCTCCTTATCAAATTAAGGTAAATGCAATCTGTCCTGGCAACTTGCTTGATGGACCACTCTGGTCAGATCCTGAAAAGGGATTGTTTGTTCAATATTTGAATGCAGGAAAAGTACCTGGAGCAAAAACAGTTGCAGACGTTAAGAAATTTTATGAGTCAAAGGTTCCAATGAACCGTGGCTGTCGTGAGGAAGATGTTGTTGTTGCAATCCTTTACCTCATTGAACAGAAATATGAAACTGGCCAAGCAGTACCTGTAACAGGCGGACAGGAAATGTTGAAATAGAAGGGGGAAATTCATGAGAACAGAAGAATTAATAAACGGTTTAAATGCCCCTGCAAAAGAAGAACGATTAGCGAACTTAAAAGAGCTTGCCAAGCTTCATAAGAGCGGAGTTCTTCCAATGCCGAAGGACGGAGGCTATGTAAATAGTCATATTCATACAACCTATTCGTTTTCCCCATATTCGCCGACAAAAGCGGTATATATGGCTTGGATAAATGGGCTCACAACAGCTGGTATCGTAGATCATGATAGTGTGAGCGGATGTAAAGAATTTATTGAAGCGGGCGAGATTATCGGTATGATTACTACAATCGGTATGGAATGCCGTGTGTCCTTCAAAAATACACCATTCAAGGATAGAAGACTTAATAATCCAGATCAAATCGCATGTGGATATGTTTTGGCTCATGGAATTCCACACCAAAGCATTGATAAAGTAACTGAATTTTTGAAGCCTTATCGTTTGGCCAGAAATGAAAGAAACAAAAAAATGGTTGACAACATCAATCGTTTTATCCAAGGTTCTGGAATTACGCTTGATTTTGATAAGGATATCGTTCCACTTTCTAATTGGGATGAAGGAGGTTCTGTGACGGAAAGACATTTGCTTTACGGACTTGCTACAAAGATTGTAGAACTTTGTGGAAAAGGACAGAAGGTAATTGATTTTCTTTCAGACAAATTTGGACTTGATTTAAGTGATAAGCAGAGAAAACAAATGTTGGATTTGGAATATCCATATTATGAATATGATTTGCTTGGTATTCTTAAGGGTTCGTTAGTAGAGAAGATTTATGTAGATGGGACGGATGAGTGTCCAGATGTTCAAGACTTCCTTGCAGCAGTGAAGGAGTTTGGTGCGGTAAGTGCCTATGCATATCTCGGTGATGTGGGTGATAGCGTCACAGGTGATAAGAAGACACAAAAGTTCGAGGATGATTTCTTAGATGAGTTGATTCCATACGTAAAAGAGTTAGGCTTCAATGCCGTTGCCTATATGCCTTCTCGTAATACATTGCCACAGTTAGAACGACTTATGAAACTTTGTAAAGAGAATGATTTGTTCCAAATCAGTGGAGAGGATATCAATTCACCGAGACAGGAATTTGTGAATGATAAAATCAAAGAGGAACCATTCCAACATCTAATTACAGCAACATGGACCTTGATTGGTCATGAAAAGGAAGCAACTAAGGATATTGAAAATGGAATGTTTACAGAAAAAACAATGAAAAAATACCCAAGCATTGAAGAGCGAATCGCGTACTTCTCGGCTTGTGGAAAACAATAAGGAGAGAAAAAATGAAAACAAAAGCAGTTAGACTTTATGGAGTAAATGATTTAAGATTAGAAGAATTCGAATTACCAGAGATTAAAGATGATGAAATTTTAGCAGAAGTTGTCTCAGACAGTATTTGTATGTCATCTTACAAGGCAGCGATTCAAGGAGCGGGACACAAGAGAGTGCCAGATGACGTGGCAGAAAATCCAATTATTATCGGACACGAATTTTGTGGAACAATTTTAAAAGTAGGTAGCAAATGGGCAGACGAATTCAAACCGGGTGAAAAGTTTGCAATTCAACCAGCTATGAATGCAAAAGAGAATGTATATGCAGCACCAGGATACTCTTTTAAATACATTGGTGGTAGCGCTACATATGTTGTAATTCCGGCTGCAGTTATGGAACACAATTGTCTTCTTCACTACAGCGGTGAAGCGTTCTTCTCTGGTTCTCTTGCAGAGCCGGTTAGCTGTATCATCGGTGGTTACCATGTAAACTATCATACAGAAGCAGGTAAGTACGTTCATCACATGGGAATCAAAGAAGGTGGAAAATGTGCTCTGTTAGCAGGTGTTGGTCCTATGGGACTTGGAGCAATTGATTATGCTATCCATTGTGACAGAAAACCATCTCTTTTAGTTGTAACTGATATTGACAGTGCTCGTTTGGAGCGTGCAGCATCTATTTATACTGTAGAAGAAGCAAAAGCAAACGGAGTGGAACTTGTTTACTTAAATACTTCTGAAGGAGATCCGGTTGCAAAATTAAGAGAAATTTCTGGCGGAGACGGATATGACGATGTGTTCGTATTTGCACCAGTTCGAGCAGTTGTGGAACAAGCAGATAAGATTCTTGGATTTGATGGATGTCTCAATTTCTTTGCAGGTCCTTCTAATACAGAATTTGGAGCGATGTTTAACTTCTATAACGTACATTATCTGTTTACACACGTAGCAGGAAACTCAGGCGGAAACAATGATGACCTTATGGAAGCATTGGATATGATTGGTCAAGGACGTCTCAATCCTTCTGCAATGGTAACACATATCGGCGGTTTGGATTGTGTTGCAGATACAACATTAAATCTTCCTTCTATTCCGGGTGGAAAGAAATTGGTTTATACACATATTTCTATGCCGCTTAGAGCAATTAATGATTTTGAAAAAATGGGCGAAACAGATCCATTGTTTGCAGAATTAGACAGACTTGTGAAGAAACACAACGGACTTTGGAATGTAGAGGCTGAAAAATATCTTCTTGCGAATGCAAAAGCAATTTAGTAATGTGATATAAAGGAGAATAGAAAAATGACAAGATATGAATCAGCAAAAGAGATTTATGCAAAGTATGGAATAGATACAGATGCGGCAATTGCAAAGTGTAAGGAGATTCCAATCTCATTGCATTGTTGGCAGGGTGATGATGTAATCGGATTTGACCACGACGGTGGACTTACCGGTGGTATCCAGACAACTGGAAACTATCCTGGAAAGGCAAGAACACCAGAAGAATTACTTGCAGATATGGATAAGGCAATGAGTCTTATGCCAGGTGCTAAGAAAATTAATGTGCACGCATGTTACGCTATTTTTGAAGAAGGTGAATTTGCAGACCGTGACGCATTGGAACCAAAGCATTTTCAAAAATGGGTTGAGTTTGCGAAGGAAAGAGGAATGGGTCTTGATTTCAACCCAACTTTCTTCTCACATCCAAAGGTAAAAGATGGATTAACACTTTCATCTCCTGATGAGGAAACAAGAAAGTTCTGGGTAGAACACGGGAAAGCATGTATCCGTGTTGCAAACTATTTTGCGGAAGAGACAGGAATTCCATGTGTGATGAATATTTGGATTGGTGATGGTTTTAAGGATGTTCCAGCAGACCGTATGGGACCAAGAATGCGTTACAAACAATCGATTGATGAAATTCTCTCAGAGCCATATGATATTGCAAAAGTAAAACCATGTGTAGAATCAAAGGTATTTGGCATTGGTGTGGAAGCATACACTGCAGGTTCAGCAGAGTTTGCACTTAGCTATGCAGCAATGAATAAAGATAAATGTTTGCCACTTATGGATAATGGTCACTACCATCCTACGGAAGTAGTATCTGATAAGATTCCAGCTTTACTTACATTTTTCCCAGAGGTTGCACTTCACGTAACACGTGGAATTCGTTGGGATTCAGACCATGTAGTGGTATTGGATGATGAAACGAAAGAAATTGCGCAAGAAATCGTTCGTTGTGATGCACTTGAACGAGTATATATTGCACTTGATTTCTTTGATGCATCGATCAATCGTGTATCAGCATGGGTAACAGGTTTTAGAAGCATGCAAAAGGCACTTCTTAATGCACTCTGTACACCAAGTGCTGCAATGAAAGAATTGCAAGATTCTGCACAATTCTCGCGCAAGATGGTGATGATGGAAGATTGCAAGATGCTTCCAATTGGAGATGTATGGGCAGAGTACTGCAGACAGTGTGGAGTAGATGCGGACAATTATTATGATGAAATAGAAAAATATGAAAACGAAGTCCTTCTTAAGAGAGTATAAGCTTTAGAGAGACAAAACACCCTATGGCAGAATGTCATAGGGTGTTTTATATATGGGTTGTAACGGTGAAAAGACAGTGGACATTGTGCAAGAATCTAGTTATGATAGTAGGAAGGAAAGGTGAGAAATGTTATGAATTTTAGAACGATTCTATATAAAATTAAAATTGGTTTCAAAAGAATATTCCAAAGCTCTATTCCGACGACTACAGAGGCGAAACGCTACGGAAATGCAGGTGAGAATGATGTAACACGTTTGTTGAAGCAATTGTTGCCAGCGTGTAAAATCAAAAAGAATGTCATCATTCAAACGCCAGAAGGGAACGCGGAGATTGATTGTTTGGTGTTATATCAGGATAAACTTTTTGCGATTGAGATTAAGCGGTGGAAGGGAAATCTTTCAGAAGTCAGAGATGAGATTCTTCAGAAGAAGATTGACCGTTGGACGGGAGAAACCCATGAAAAATATCACAAATCACCATTTAAGCAACTGAATCGTGCAATTTATTTGTTGCGAAAGCAAATTGTTGACAAGGCATGGATCAATCCGATTATTTATTTTGAGGATGCCGATTCTGTTTCGATGAGCGATGAAAAGATATGGTTTTGCAATATGGAACAAATGGCACATTATATCATTCAAAACGGACAGGCATCGAAAAGAAGAAGCGCAGAAGTGTTTTTTCAGAAATGTGTAGCAGCAGATTTATTATACTCGAATGCGTGGGCAAAATCTTTGCAATGTGTAATTTGTGAGGAGTCGCTTTGTTTTGACACCACAGATAGAAAAATCGGACGAAAAGATATTCGAGAAATTTTCATCAAGCATCACTGGTCTTATGATGAACTTGAAATTCACACCTTGCAAGGGCATGTGTTTTACGGAAAAGCAGAAAACAAGACTATAAACGTCGTTGATAATGGAAGGCAAAAAATCTACGCGGTATGCAAACTTGATTGGATTCGAATTGGGACAGAACAATGATAAATATGAAAAGGATGATTTAAAATTGAAAATATTTTAATATATGATATAATGGTATCAAATATATATCTAAAGGAGAGAATATCATGAAAAAAATTATTAGCATTATTTTAGCAGGCGCAATGATTCTTTCTCTTGCTGCTTGTGGAACATCGACAACACCGTCACTTGAAACAAAACGAGTAACTTTGGTCGGAACTTTAAAGGGAGCAGATGTCGAGTATACAATAGAAGGAACAGGAGATGTTGCGAAGCAGATTAGACAGGTGATGACCACTGACATCAGTACACTTGATGAAAATAAAATCCGTCTTCGTGCTGCAGAACTTAAGTTGCAATATGATATCATTGCAGGATTAACCTATACATATAGTATTTCGGATGGGGTTTTGACAGAAAACATTGTGATGGATGTTTCGTCAGCGACGAATGTTCAGGCGATGGCAAGTCAAGGATTGATACAAAGTGACACAGGTGCAGAAGCTGTTTCAATTCAAAAAAACAATTGATAACTTGAAAGCACAGGGATTTACAGAAAAATATTAAAATCTTAAAAAAAGTAGCAAACGTTAAATGTTTGCTACTTTTTTATTTATAATTCTTCCAATGATTTATATTTTTGATATTTTAATCCAGCATCATCTTTTGCAGCTTTGAACAGGGTTTCAGCATGTTCAGGGAATGTGCGTTTCAATGCGGCATATCTTGTTTCACCATCTAAGAATTCCTCGTAATCCAAAGTCGGTGTTTTTGAGTCGACCTTCATTGGTTTTTCGTTTGCTGGATTGTAACGATATAAGGTCCAATATCCAGCATCTACGGCACGTTTCATTTCGTGTTGTACGTTTGCCATACCTGCTTTGATTCCATGTGCTACACAAGGAGTGTATGCTACGATAACCGATGGTCCCTTGTGTTGTTCTGCTTCATGGAGTGCTTTGATTAATTGATTTGCATCAGCGCCCATTGCAACTTGTGCTACATAGACATTTCCGTATGTTTGGAAAATGGCTCCAAGGTCTTTCTTGCGACTACGTTTTCCAGCAGAAGCAAATTGTGCAACTGCTCCAAGAGGAGTTGCTTTTGAACTTTGTCCTCCTGTGTTAGAGTACACTTCAGTGTCTACGACAAAGACATTGATATCTTCACCGCTGGCGATGACATGGTCTAATCCGCCGAATCCAATATCGTAAGCCCAACCGTCTCCACCAAACATCCAGAAGCATTTCTTAGCCAATTGATCTTTTCGCTCCAAGATTTTCTTCGCAAGGTCAGAATCCAAAGATTCTAATTCTTCAATTAATGCATCTGTGCAAGTTCTAGATAAATCAAAATCATCAAAATTTTCCAACCAGCTCTTAGCCACATCACTATTCGTTGTTTCAGCATAAGATTCTACTAAGGTTTTTTGTGCCAAACGTTGTTGTTTTACAGATAAGAACATTCCGAGAGAAAGTTCTGCATTGTTTTCAAATAAACTGTTTGTCCAAGCAGGTCCAAAACCTTTCTTGTTGGTTGTATATGGAATACCAGGCATTGGTGCGCCCCAAGCTTGTGAACAGCCTGTTGCATTTGCCCAATAAACGCGATCACCGAAGAGTTGTGTCAAAAGTTTTGCATATGGCGTTTCTCCACATCCCGCACAAGCAGCAGAGAACTCAATCAGTGGTTGACGGAATTGACTTCCTTTCACACTATATACAGGGAACAAGTCTCCTTTGTCAGAAACAGAAAGACCATAGTTCCATAATGTTTTCTGAGATTCGTCTAAAGCAACAGGTTCCATTGTAAGAGCTTTTTCCTTTGCTGGACAGCAGTTTACACAACTTCCACAACCAGTACAGTCGTAGGTGGATATTTGCATTGTAAAGTGAAGAGCTTTGGCTGCTGGCCCGTTTGCAGGAATTGTTTCAAATCCTTCTGGAGCAGTTACTTTTTCTTCATCGTTTAGCAGATATGGTCGTATGACTGCGTGTGGACAAACCAAAGCACATTTGTTACATTGGATACATTTTGAAGAATCCCATACTGGAACCTTCAATGCAATTCCTCGTTTTTCAAAGGCTGTTAAGCCCATGTCAATGTGACCATCTTCATAGTTTTTAAATGCACTAACCGGCAAGTCGTCGCCTTTTTGTTTGTTGATTGGTTTTAATAACTTTTCAACAACAGCAGGAGCATTTTCGGCAGAAACTGCTTTCGTTGCATCAGCATCAGCCCAAGAGGCAGGTACATTTACTTTTACAATCTCGGTTGCACCTGCATCAATCGCAGAAATGTTGCGAGCAATGACTTCGTCTCCCTTAGTGAAATAAGTTTTGCGAGTAGCTTCTTTGATCATTTCCAAAGCATCGTTTGTTGGAATGACTTGCATCAATGCGAAGAAAGATGCTTGAAGCACCGTGTTTGTATGACTTCCAAGTCCTAACTCTTGAGCAATATGGTTCGCATCAATCATGTAGAATTGGATGTTTTTCTTTGCGATTTCACGGCGAACAGAAGCTGGAAGATGAGCTTCCAATTCTTCTTCTTTCCAACTACAGTTGAGAAGGAAAGTACCTCCTGGTACGAGTTCTTCTACAATATCATATTGGTTAATATAACTCTGATTGTGGCATGCAACGAAATCTGCTTGTTTTACATAGTAGGAGCTTGTGATTGGTTCGTCACTGAAACGTAAGTGTGACTTCGTGACACCAAAGGATTTCTTTGCATCGTATTCAAAGTATGCCTGTGCGAATTTATCAGTATTGTCGTTAATGATTCTTACGGTGTTGTGGTTTGCACCGACGGTTCCGTCTCCGCCGAGACCCCAGAACTTGCATTGAATCATACCGCTCTTTTTGTTTACGTAAGGTTTTACTGGAAGAGAAAGATGTGTCACATCATCTACGATACCAATGGTAAAACTGCGCACTGGATTTGCAGATGCCAAGTTCTCAAACACAGCCACGATTTGAGCAGGGTCAGTATCTTTTGAGCTGAGACCGTAACGTCCACCGATAACTTTGATTTGACGTTCACTGTTCATTAATACACTACAAACATCTTCAAATAATGGTTCGCCAGCACTTCCCATTGCTTTACAACGATCCAAAACAGCGATTCTTTCTACTGTAGTTGGAAGTGCTTGCAAGAAGTGTTTTGCAGAGAATGGACGATATAAGTGTACTTGTAAGAATCCTACTTTCTTTCCTTCTTTGCAAAGTGTCTCCACAGCATCGCGGATAACACCACTTGCAGACCCCATTGCAATTACCACATCGGTTGCTTCTGGGTCTCCATAATAATTAAATACGTGATAGTCACGTCCTGTAATCTTTGTAATTTCATTCAAATAGTTTTCAACAATGTCAGGAAGTGCATCATAGAATCCGTTGTTTGCTTCACGTACTTGGAAATAAACATCTCCATTTTGTACCGTATTTCGTAATGTTGGATGCTCTGGATTCAACGCACTGTCACGGAATTCTTTGAGAGCATCTTGGTTGATTAAGCGAGCAACTGCATCTTGGTCAGGCAATTCAATCTTGTTGATTTCATGCGATGTGCGGAAACCATCAAAGAAATGCATGAAAGGAATGCGTCCTTCAATTGCAGATAAATGAGCAACCGGAGCAAGGTCAGCTACTTCCTGTACGCTTCCGGAAGCGAGCATTGCAAAACCGGTTTGGCGGCATGCCATTACGTCTGAATGGTCACCGAAAATACTCATGGCGTGCGTTCCGACTGTTCGCGATGCGACATGGAGTACAGCCGGAAGACGTTCTCCTGCGATACGGTAGAGTACAGGAACCATCAACATCAAACCTTGAGAAGATGTATATGTAGTGGCAAGAGAGCCAGTTTGAAGAGCTCCGTGTACAGCGGTAATCGCACCAGCCTCTGATTGCATTTCCGTTAAGGTCACTGTTTGACCAAAGATATTTTTGCGTCCTTTGGCAGACCATGCATCTGTAAGTCCAGCCATAGGAGAGGATGGAGTGATTGGATAGATTGCAGCAATTTCCGTAAATGGATACGCCATATGCGCTGCAGCTTCGTTACCATCCATAGTTACATATTTTTTCGACATATTTCGTCACCTCTTTGCTAATTTGCGTTTTTTGCAGTATCAATTCCTGCTGCATTTTCTAATCCGAGGCGTTTGCTTGCCTCTTCGCGCATCTTGTATTTTAACACTTTTCCAGCAGCATTCATAGGGAAAGCTTTCACAAATTCGATATATTTTGGAACTTTATGACGAGCCATGCTTGTGGCAATGTAGTCATGCATTTCCTGTTCTGAAATCGATTTTCCATCTTGGAGAATGATACAAGCCATTGCTTCTTCTCCATATTTCTTATCTGGTACACCGATTACTTGAACGTCTTTTACGAATGGGTGTGTATAAATAAATTCTTCAATTTCTTTTGGATAAATATTTTCACCACCACGAATAATCATATCTTTCAAACGTCCGGTGATGCGATAATTTCCATTTTTGTCGCGACAAGCTAAGTCACCGGAGTGAAGCCATCCTTCCGCGTCTACGGTGTCGCGAGTAGCTTCTGGCATTTTGTAATATCCTTTCATGGTGTTGTAACCACGAGAGCAGAATTCGCCATTCTCACCATCCGCAACTTCCTCACCTGTTTCAGGGTCGATAATCTTACACTCTATATGAGGGAAATTGTATCCAACTGTATCACAGCGAAGATCCAATGGATCTGTCCAAGCAGACATGGTGCTTCCAGGGGAAGACTCTGTCTGGCCATATACACTGACGATACCAGTCATGTTCATTTCGTTTGGATCAGCGGCACGTCTCATCAATTCTGGTGGACATCCGGCTCCGGCCATAATACCAGTTCTCATGTGAGAGAAATCTGTTTTGCGATAGTCTTCGTGATTGAACATCGCAATGAACATTGTAGGCACACCATTGAAGCAAGTGATTCGCTCCTGGTTAATACAAGCAAGCGAAGATTTTGCAGAGAAATATGGCATTGGACAAATGGTAGCGCCATGTGTCAAGGACGCGGTCATGGAAAGAACCATACCAAAACAGTGGAACATAGGCACTTGAATCATCATGCGATCGGCAGTTGAAAGCCCCATTCGATCCCCGATACATTTTCCGTTATTTACCACGTTGTAATGTGTTAACATAACCCCTTTTGGGAATCCGGTTGTTCCGGAAGTATATTGCATGTTACAAACATCGTCTGGTCTGACACGAGCAGCCATGCGGTTCAACTCTTCTTGTGGAACTAAGTCTGCGCGTTCCATTGCTTCTTCAAATGTTAAACATCCCGGTTGTTTAAATCCTACAGTGATCACATTTCGAAGGAATGGAAGACGTTTACAATGCAATGGTTCCCCTGGTTTGCTGGTTGCAATCTCAGGGCAAATTTCGTTGATAATTTCTTGATAATTAGAATCCAAACAAGAATCCACCATGACCAATGTATGTGTATCTGATTGTCTGAATAAATAATCTGCTTCATGTCTCTTATAAGCAGTGTTAACGGTTACCAATACAGCACCGATTTTTGTTGTTGCCCAGAAAGTAATATACCAGGCAGGAACGTTGGTAGCCCAAATGGAAACTTTGCTTCCGGCTTTTACGCCCATAGAGATTAATGCGCGAGCAAAACGATCCACATCGTCACGGAACTCTTCGTATGTGCGCACATAGTCTAATGTTGTGTATTTGAAAGCGTATTGGTCAGGAAATTCCTCTACCATACGGTCTAATACTTGAGAGAATGTAAGATTAATCAGTTCATCTTTTTTCCATACATATTGCCCCGTACCGTTGTGGTTTGGATATAATACTTTCTTTTTTCCGCGAGTTTTTTCAAAGCGGCTCATATAGTTCACAAAATGTGGAAAGATGACTTCATAATCAGGAAGGTCTTCCATCCATTCTGTTTTCCATTCCAAAGAAATGAAACCATCGTAATCAACCGAAGATAATGCTCGCATCATATCTGCGACAGGAAGAGAACCTTCTCCGATTAAGTTGTAAGTATCTTTATCATCTGAATCACGTAAATGTACATGTTTTACGTAAGCACCAAGATTTTTGATTGTTGCGTCTGCACTTTCATGATAGTCGCGGTATGGATGATGCATATCCCATAATGCACCAAGCTGGTCACATGCGAAATCATCCATCAAAGCACGAAGACGAGCTGTGTCTGAGAAAATACCACTTGTTTTAACAAGAATTGTGATATCAGCAGCTTCTGCTTCTTTCACGAGTTCTGCTAAACGAGTGCGAACTAAGTCTTCATTGTCATGAAGAGCAACGATTGTTACATAAGGAACCTGCATTTGTTTTGCAACTTGGATGAGTTCTTTTAATGCAGGAACAAAGTTCTGTTCATTTGAAGACAAATCACAAGATGTATCAAAACAAGGAATAGAGAGTTTTTTCTCTCTGAGTTGGCGTGTTGTTGCAGCCATGTTGTATTTGTGGAATGGGCCGCTGCGTTCCATAAGTTCAAGGAACTTAGGTAAATTGTAAACTTCAATTCCTTCAAAGCGCATATTTACGCCAGCGTCGATCCATTCTTCCCAACTTAAATGAGCCCAACCTCTTGTAGAAAAAGAAAGTTTCATTATACATTAGCCTCCTCGTAAACGATTTTATTTAATGCGCTGATATATGCTCGGATACTAGAACCAACAATATCAGTAGAAGTTCCGCGACCAGAATAAAGTTTTCCGTTAGAACGTAATTTTACAACAGTTTCACCCATAGCTTCACGTCCTTCTGTTACGGAACGGATCTGGAAATCATCCAGTTCATAGTGACAACCAAGGATGTTTTCCAGTGCTAAGAATGCTGCGTCAACAGGACCATCGCCAAGTGCGATACCTTCTAAAATAGTGCCCTGTTTTTCCAGTTTCATGTGAGCCAAAGAAGAGGCTACATTG
>JAZRRJ010000034.1:0-1525 GCA_045650645.1 Faecalimonas sp.
ACTATTTCAAGAAACAGAAAGCCGATTGAATTCCATTTACTTGTACTATGATTTTTCTGATATTGAAAAGAAATATCATGGGAGAGAATCTATGGATTGCATAAATAAGTTGTTTACTCTTGTTGCTGAAATAGGGCACAAAATAGCAACAGTTGAACCGTCTGAATTTGCTGAACAATTATGTGCAGCATTGCACGAACAAAGAGTAAAAGCGTCTCACATGTTGGCCGATGCCATAGATAACCAAGTGTTCATAATAGCAGAGATTGGGCAGAAATTAAGAACTGAGTACAAGGATTATTTGAAATAAACGAAATATTGTATGAAACGAATAAAAATATTCATAAGTAGTGTTCAAAGTGAGTTTGCCGAAGAACGAGCTATGCTTTGCCATTATATCCGAACAGATGTTCTGTTGGGTAAATTTTTTGAGCCATTTATATTTGAAGAAGTTCCGGCTAATGAATATCCGACAAGCCACGTTTATTTGAAAGAGGTGGAAGTTTGCGATATTTATTTAGGACTGTATGGCAATCTATATGGATATGAGGATGAGGAGGGTGTTTCTCCGACAGAACGCGAGTATGATTTGGCTGCAACACTTCATAAAAGCCGTTTAATATACATCAAGAGCATTGGAGAGGAGAAAAGACATCCGAAAGAGACTGCTTTAATCCGAAAAGTCGAACGAGATATTGTACGTAAAACCTTTGTGGATATTGATGGGTTGCGAACTTCTGTATATGCTTCATTAATCCGCTATTTGGAGGAAAAGGAATATATCCGTTGGCGGCCGTTCGATGCATCTAATGACAATGGAGCAACATTGGAGGATTTGGACGAGGATAAGATGAAGAATTTTATCCACATGGCACGCTCAAAGCGTAATTTCCCTCTTCCTGTTGAAACATCGCCAGTATCATTACTTACACATCTTGATTTAATCGATAACAAAGGGAGATTGGCGAATGCGGCAGTTCTACTGTTTGGAAAGAAACCACAAAAATACTTTATTACATCTGAAGTTAAATGTGTGCAGTTCTATGGAAATGTTGTGGAAAAGCCGATGCCTGCATATCAGATATACAGAGGTGATGTGTTTGAACTTGTTGACCAAGCCACGAGTTTTGTGATGAGCCGCATCAATAATTGGGTTGGGACACGTGCTGAAGGAGAGAAGGCAGATATACCGACACGTCCTGAATTACCTATTGATGCTGTCAAAGAAGCCATAGTAAATGCTGTATGTCATAGAGATTATACAAGTAATGCTAGTGTTCAGGTGATGTTGTTTCGTGACAGATTAGAGGTTTGGAATCCTGGCACATTGCCATATGGATTGACGGTACAGAAGTTGCATGGTCCTCATAAATCTTTACCTGCCAATCCGCTACTTGCCGACCCTATGTATTGGAATGGTTATATTGAAAAGGTGGGTACAGGAACAGAAGACATCATTAACAAGTGCCGCGAATATGGTCTAAAAACTCCAGAGTTTTATCAAGAAGAGGATTTTAGAGTTGTT
>JAZRRJ010000035.1:0-39448 GCA_045650645.1 Faecalimonas sp.
GCAGGTGTCATTTGCCCTCTGTTGTAAACGATTTTACTCAGTCTTACCCATTCCCAAGAGTCAGGAATATCAAAAGGAACTTCATCAGCGATACATACAGGATCATTTTTACCTACTTTCTCATAAGGCAAATTATCGGTAGAACACAAGGAGTATATCCGTAAGATGAAATTTATTTGTTGTAATGTGCTTTCTGTATAAATAAGCAATAATACAAAGGGGAAATGTGGTCATAATAAACTTATTATTATTGGTCGAAATTAAGCAGGAGAAAGAGCTGGGGTCACAGAGTGTCCCTGGCGCTTATTACGTCGTCGTGCAACGCCCGCCGTTACGGCATTTGTGGGCATTTTAGAATAGAAATTTATAGGGGTTAGTAATAGACCCTAGGAGTCAGCATAGGGGTCAGAGATTAGAAGCAGTGGCGTAAACTAGCGATTTTCAGGGTGAATTTCAGGGGTCACAGTAGGGGTTTTTAAGCAATTTCTTCAACAAGGGGGAAGTATGCCTTTTTTGTGGACCATGGGTGGGGTCACAGTGACCAGTCTAGTGAACTATCCAATTTAATATATTACAAACAGAAAAAGAAAGATTACAAACAGAGAGAAAGAAAATAATATATCAAAATATATAAATAATTTAATATACAGAGCCAATACTCGTCATTTTTCGACAAGAAAAGTGACGAGTTTTTTTCTTTCTGCTTGTAGAAATATAAAAAAATAAAAAAATTATAAGTTTTTGGTTGCCAACAAGGTGATTTTTTCTAAAGGGAAAGTAAAGGGATCTTTTTTTGATTCCTCTTGCACCTTGAAAATTGAATAGCCAGCATTTCTTTTACCTTCCTTCTGCCGTCGGCTTGACCGCTGATAAGCTACGAATTTTTAGAATCGACAATACAAGGCACATGTATTGATGGCGATGACAAGCAGAAGCAATTGTGATACTTCCGTCTAGTCACAGGTCGAGCAAGTATATCTTGTCGCAACCAATGAGGGCGGCTTCGTGAGAATCGCGGAGAGGTGAAATTCCTATGAGGTCAAATGCATGACCGGAAGAAGTGTTCCCGTATGTCAGGGGTGTCGAGGACAAATACTGATAGATTGAGATAGATATAAAAATCACGAAAAGGAGATTTAGAGATAGATGAATAAAATTAATGAGGTTCCCATTTGGGAAAAATACACGTTAAGTGTTGATGAAGCAGCTATATACTTTCGCATAGGAAAAGGTAAACTGCGACAATTGATAGAGGCCGATAAAACGGCCAAATTTTTGCTTTGGAACGGTAATCGGGTACAAATCAAGCGAGAGCTGTTTGAACGATTTGTGGACGAATTAGAGGCCATTTAAGGGCAGAGAAAACCCCAAGCGTTGAAGCGAAAAGGGGATACAAAAAATATGAGAAATGTGGTATAGTAAGCGTACGCTATGCCACGTTTCTTGGAAAGGAGCAAGAATGAGCGGTAAGAGACGTGACAAAAAGGGTAGAATCCTACATCCTGGAGAATATCAGGATGAATCTGGAAGATACTCATACAAGTATAAAGACTTTATCGGCAGAAGAAGGACTTTGTATAGTTGGTGTTTAATACCAACTGACAGAACACCAAAAGGCAAGAGAAAGAAAAAATGTCTTCGAGATCAAATCAAAGAGCTTGAGAAAGAATTATCTCGTGGTGTGTGGCACGACAACATGAATGTCTGTGAACTAGTGGAACGTTATTTGATGACGAAGACTGGAGTCCGCCATAGTACACTTTCTGGATATAAAACTGTGCAGAGAACACTTGCAAGTGAGCCCTTTGGACAAGTGCCGATACACAAAGTAAAATTGTCAGATGCAAAACTATTTTTAATCAAACTGCAAAGAGAAGGGAAAGGTTATAGCACCATTCATACCATTCGTGGAGTATTACGTCCAGCATTTCAAATGGCAGTTGACGATGAGATGATTTATAGAAATCCATTTCAGTTTCAATTATCAACAGTGATAATCAATGACAGCACAAAGCGTGAAGCACTTTCGCCAGCAGATGAAAAACGGTTTCTAGAATTCGTGAAAGAAGACAAGACTTTCAGTCGGTACTATGATGGCATGTTTATCTTGTTCAATACAGGACTTCGTATCAGCGAGTTCTGTGGATTAACGAAAAGGGACATTGACTTTGATAGAGGTGTTATTCACGTAGACCATCAGTTGCAACGTACAAACAATATGGAGTACGTCGTGGAATCCACGAAGACGACTTGTGGTACGAGGCGAATTCCAATGTCTGAAGAAGTAAAAGAAGCTTTCGAAAGAGTGATTGCAAATCGCGAGAAATTGAAAAAAGAACCAATGGTAGGTGGCCATTCCGGCTTCTTGTTTTTGGACAAGGATAAGAGACCTATGATTGCACAACATTGGCAACACTTTTTTAAACGTGCAGTGCAGAAATATAACAGCACCCATCCATTACAGTTACCATCGGTTTCACCACACATTTGCAGACACACCTATTGCAGTAAGATGGCAAGGGCAGGGATGAACCCGAAGGCACTCCAATACCTCATGGGGCATGCAGAGATTAGCGTGACGATGAATGTGTACACTCATTTGGGTGAGGATGATGCGAGAGAAGAAATGATAAAAATAGGTTTAATCGAGAGGGAAGAACCTGAAATTCATGCGTTTCAAGTACTCTAAAATACGAAAGTTTTAGGACAAAACAGCCCGATTTTATGACAAAATATGGTATTTTTTGAGAAAATACGAGAAAACAATATCCAAACACTTGGCAAAGAAATAACCTCGAAACCCCAGTAAAATCAAGGGTTTCGGGGACTTATAAGGAGATATAAAAACTATGAAGAAAATCTTGTTCATATGCCACGGCAACATCTGCCGTTCAACCATGGCAGAAATGGTGTTCAAACACCTCGTTCGAAAACAAAACATGGAACATCTATTTCACATAGATTCCGCAGCAACCAGCAGAGAAGACATCGGAAGTAATGTTCATCACGGCACCCGTCGCAAACTTGCAGAAGTCGGCATTCCTTGCGGGGACCATTACGCAAAACAAGTGACAAAAGCAGACTACGACCGATTTGATTATTTAATCGTGATGGACCACAATAACATTCGCAATCTAAAGCGTATCATCGCCGAAGATCCAGACCATAAAATAAGCATGCTGTTAGATTATGCCGGAAGAGAAGGTCAGTCCATTGCAGACCCATGGTATACCGGCAATTTTGACGTTACATATGAAGATGTTATGGCAGGATGTGAAGGATTACTCGACTATATAAAGAGAAATGTGTTATAATGGCGAAAAGATGTTGACAAAGAGAAAGAACATTGTTAATATATAAAAACAGAACGCACTCTGTTTTTTGAAAAATAAGAAAAGAAAGACGAGGAAAACTATGAAAACAAAAGTATTTTCGTTGTTGGTAAACGATAATGCAGGACTTCTTAGCCGTGTAGCAGGGTTGTTTAGCAGACGAGGCTATAATATCGATAGCATTACCTCTGGAAGAACGATGAGCCCTGGAATTTCAAGAATTACAGTAGTGGCTACCGGAGATGTTCAGATTTTAACACAGATTGAAAAGCAACTTGCAAAGTTAGAAGATGTGTTAGATATTAAGATTTTGAAAGATGGCGAATCTGTATGCCGTGAACTCATTATGGTAAAGATTAAAGCCAATGCATCCCAGAGAGCAGAAGTGATTTCAGTTGCAGATATCTTTAGAGCAAAGATCGTAGATGTAGAAAAAGAATCATTGATGCTTGAGATGACAGGAAATATTTCAAAAGTAGAAGCATTCTTGAATCTGTTAGCAGGATATGAGATTTTAGAATTAGCGAGAACCGGAATCACCGGATTGGCTCGTGGTTCAGAGGGTGTATTTGACCCAGAAGCATAAGAACGTAAGCTAAAGGTAAGAACCTTTAACAATATATGAGATTAATTTTAGGAGGAACTAGAAATGAGTAATAAAATTTATTACCAAGAAGATTGTAACTTATCATTATTGGAAGGAAAAACCATTGCGGTAATCGGATATGGTAGCCAAGGGCATGCACACGCATTGAATGCAAAAGAATCAGGATGCGATGTAATCATTGGTCTTTACGAAGGTAGCCGTTCATGGGATAAAGCAGTAAAACAAGGCTTTGATGTATATACAGCAGCAGAAGCAGCTAAGAAAGCAGATATCATCATGATTCTTATCAACGATGAAAAACAAGCAGACTTATACAAAAAAGATATTGAGCCATACTTAGAAGAAGGAAACATGTTAATGTTTGCTCATGGTTTCAATATTCACTTTGGATGTATCACACCTCCGTCATACGTTGACGTAACAATGGTTGCACCAAAAGGACCTGGACATACAGTAAGAAGTGAATACCAAGCAGGAAAAGGTGTTCCATGTCTTGTGGCTGTAGAACAAGATGCTTCTGGACAAGCGTTAGATAAAGCATTGGCATATGCAGCAGCAATCGGTGGAGCAAGAGCTGGTGTTCTTGAAACAACATTCCGTACAGAGACAGAGACAGACCTTTTCGGTGAACAAGCAGTACTTTGTGGTGGTGTTTGTGCATTGATGCAAGCAGGATACGAAACATTGGTAGAAGCAGGATACGATCCAAGAAACGCTTACTTCGAATGTGTACATGAAATGAAATTAATCGTTGACCTTATTTACCAATCAGGTTTTGCAGGAATGAGATATTCAATCTCTAACACAGCAGAATACGGTGATTACATCACAGGTCCAAAGATTATCACAGAAGAAACAAAGAAATCTATGAAGAAAATCTTGTCTGATATCCAAGATGGTACATTTGCAAAAGAATTCTTGTTAGATATGTCTGATGCAGGAAAACAAGTACACTTCAAAGCAATGAGAAAAATTGCTGCAGAACATCCAGTAGAAAAAGTTGGAGAAGAAATTAGACAACTTTACAGCTGGAACAACGAAGAAGATAAATTTATCAATAACTAATAAAAATTAAAATACGAGGGGAAGAGTTAATATGAGGAAACTTGTATTGGCTCTTTCTTTGGATAAAGACCTTTTAGGAGGGAATGACATGAATTGTGAGTATTGTGGAAGACAATTAGAAGAGGGTTCTACCTATTGTGTATATTGTGGGAATAAATTAAATGCTCCGAATATGCAAATGGAACGAGCAACGGCATTTGAAATGCCAGAAACAAGGAAAGACGGAATCTTTGATAACATGGATCAAATGAAACCGAATCAAACTTCGAAAAAACCAGGTAAAAAGGGAAGTAAAAAACTGTTGATTTTACCAATGGTATTGATTCCAATCTTGCTGGGTGTTTTGTTGTTGATTGGTGGCATTATCTTTGCAGCAGTATCTATGTTCCCACTACGCGTCACCTATAGTGTAGATGAAAAAGCGACGGTTACAAAAGATTGTAATTTTGAAGATTTTGAAGTAGGTATCAAAGCCAATCAGCCAATTACATCAGTGCAGTACGCGCTAAAAACAATTGACACGGTTGACCTTGAATATTTAGAAGGCTCCTGTGAGGGCGGCATGCTTAAAAAGTCGCTTACCATTGATTCTTTGAATGTTCCACCAGGAGAAGCAGAATTAAAGGTTCAAGTAAAAACGTTGTTTGGAAAAGATGAACATACGATTACTTTGAAAAGTGATATGGGATACACCTCTGCACCGGATCCAAATGCGTTTGTACAGGTGGCAGATGGAACGTACGTTGTTTCCAATGAGTTGTTAGTTTCGTTCAAATCGGACGCGAGTGAAAAAGAAATTGAAGAGTTAATTCAGTCATATGGTGGAGAAGTCGTTGGAGAACTTTATCTCATGAATCAATATCAGATCCGTTTCACCGGTAGTGGAAAAGACTATATTGCTGGATTGAAGGATAAGCTTGCAACGGAAGGAATCGTGGAAGCAGTTTCATACAACATGGCTGAAGATGTTACCATTGATTTAGTGCCAAATGACAGTGAATACAATGAGTGGGATGAACAAAGTCCATCTGGTAAAAACTGGGGCTTAGAATGTATTGAGGCTCCGGCGGCTTGGGAATATCAAGCAGATATGTCTACCGTAAAACTTGGAGTTGTGGATTCTTCGCTTCAATATAATCATGAAGATTTGCAGATTGATGAAAATAGAGCATGGATTCTCGCAACCGATGATTTCCCGACTATTAAAGCATTCCAAGAATACTATGAAACAAACCGCAGTACACATCGATGTGTTTCGACGTCGTGTTATTTCTGTTCTCAAAAAGACCACGGAACTCACGTAACAGGAACCATTGGAGCGTTGACCAATAATGGAAAAGGTGTTGCAGGTGTCAACATGAATGCGGAAATGTATTTCTCAACCTTCTGGTATTATGATCTTCTAGACGATGGGCAGTTAAGTATGAGAAGTACAACCAGTGGTTGGATGTACAGTGTGGCTCGCATGGTAATGAGTGGTTGCCGTGCAGTAAACATCAGTGTAGGATCGAGTGCACCAACAGCGCCGGGAACCTTTGGAGAGGCAGAAGATGCACAGCGTTTTGACCAGCTGATGGCATCATTAGAAGAGAACGGATACGATTTCTTAATTATGAAATCTGCTGGTAATAGCAATGATGATGCATCGAAATATCGACTGAATCGAATTATGAAAACAGGAGAACACGCGAAAGCACATACTGTTATTGTCGGTGCGATTGCAAATGCTGTATCTTCAGGAAACAGAGACTCTTCTTGGACAAAAGATACAAAGAAGAACTATAACAAAGCAAATTATTCGAACTTTGGAGCTTATGTAGATGTCGGAGCACCAGGGTCAGATATTTATAGTACAGTGTCAGGAAACGGATACGCTTATATGAGCGGAACCTCAATGGCAACTCCGATGACTTGTGGGGTTGCAGGTTTGGTATATTCTGTGAATCCAAATCTTACATACAGTGAAGTGAAGACAATTCTCTGTGAGACGGGAAAAGATTTCTGGTTAAACAATGGAACACTTACGCCTGTAGTAAATGCAAAAAATGCGGTAGAATGGGCGAAAAATAAAGTCGGAGAGACTCCGAAATTGGAAAAACCAAAAGTAGGTTTTGTAACAGGTATCATTCAAGATGCGGAAACATTGAAATTAATTCCAAATGCAGCAGTACTTCTTACAAATACACAAACGAATGAATCTTATGATGCGGTTATAGAAAATGGAACTTATTACTGCTATTTGGCACCAGGAAACTATAACATCCAATTTGCAGCTCAAAACTATGTGACAGAGACGGTGTACAATGTAAAGATCGAAGAAAATCTTGTAAATTACAACGTATTGCTGAATTTGGTTCCGAGCAGACAGCAGAACGGAACTGCTACAGGACGTATTGTAGATGCTTTCGATGCATCATCGATTCCAAATGCAACATTGAAGGTATACAAAGGAATCAATCAAAAAACTGGAAATCCAGTTGCGACAACAAGAAGTGATGCGTCAGGAAATTATAGACTCTCATTGGCTCCAGGAAATTATAGTATTTGTGCATCCGCAGATGGATATACGTCGAGTACAACAACTATAACGATCTTATCCGGAACGGTCAAAGGGGAACAAGATTGCACCATGACTCCGATTTTGAAATCGGGTGAAATTCGTGTGATTTTGACCTGGGGAAGATATCCTGCGGATTTAGATTCTCATATGGTTGGACCAGCACCGGGAGGTGGAAGCTTCCACACCTATTATTCTGCTATGAACTATAACTATGGTGGCGTGAATTATGATAAGTTAGATGTGGATGACACCACAAGTTTCGGTCCGGAGACGACTTCTGTATATCAAGGTGTCAATGGTACCTATACGTTCTATGTTCATGACTTTACAAATAGGGGTTCTAGTAACTCGAGTGCAATGTCAACCTCTGGGGCACAAGTAAAAGTGTATGTTGCCGGAAGGGAAGACCCATATGTGTTCAATGTACCAAATCAACCGGGTACATTATGGAAGGTATGTACGATCCAAAATGGACAAGTAAGAGTGGTTAATCAAATGAGTTATCATGCAGATCCGAGAACAGTAGGACAATAAAACTCAAAATTCAACAAAAAAACAAAAAACTGAAACAATATCTTGTGTTGTTTCAGTTTTTTTTGCATAGATATTGCTTTTTTTTGTAATAATTGTTAAAATGAATGCAAATTTATAAAATTTAAAGGAGAAGAGAAATATGTTAGAAAAATTATTTCAGTTGAAAAAAAACAACACTAACATAAGAACCGAAGTAATAGGTGGTATTACGACATTTATGACCATGGCATATATTCTTGCGGTAAATCCTGATATTTTATCAGCATCTGGAATGAATAAGAATGCAGTTCTTATGGCAACAGCATTGGCTGCATTTATTGGTACAATGGTAATGGCCTTTATGGCAAACCATCCATTCGCATTGGCACCGGGACTCGGGTTGAATGCGTACTTTGCATTTACAGTTTGTGGACAAATGGGATATTCGTGGAAAATCGCATTGTTGGCTGTATTTGTGGAAGGTCTTATTTTCATCGTTTTATCACTTACCAACGTAAGAGAAGCAATCTTTAATGCAATTCCATTGCAATTAAAGAAAGGTGTATCGGTAGGTATTGGTTTGTTTGTTGCATTCATTGGTTTGCAAGGTGCGAAATTGGTTGTAAACGATGATTCAACATTAGTAACAGTTGTGAACTTTAGAGAGAACTTCAAAACAGTTGGTATCGGTGCACTTCTTGCATTAATCGGTTTGTTTGTGATTATTATTCTTTCTGTGAAAAAAGTAAAAGGTTCTATTTTGATTGGTATCCTTGTAACATGGGGGCTTGGTATGATTTGCCAAGCAACAGGACTTTATGTTGTAGATATTGATGCTGGATTTTATTCATTATATCCTTCATGGTCAAGTTTTGACCTCGGAGCAATCAGAGAAACATTTGGACAATGTTTCAAAGCTGATTTTGGTGCAATCCGTATTGTAGACTTTATTATTATCATCTTTGCATTCTTGTTTGTAGATATGTTTGATACATTGGGAACCGTTATCGGTGTGGCAAACAAAGCAAAAATGATAGATAAAGATGGAAAACTTCCACGTATCAGAGAAGTGTTATTTGCAGATGCAGTCGCAACTTCAGCAGGAGCTGTTCTTGGAACATCTACAACCACTACATTCGTAGAAAGTTCAGCAGGTGTATCTGAAGGAGCAAGAACTGGTTTGGCTTCAGTAGTAACTGGTTTCTTATTCTTGATTTCAATTTTCTTAGCACCTGTATTTACAGCAATTCCTTCATTCGCAACAGCACCAGCGTTGATCTATGTAGGATTCTTGATGATTACAGCAGTTGTAGAAATTGATTTCGAAGATATGACAGAAGCAGTTCCAGCATTCCTTTGCTTGGTTGCTATGCCACTTTGCTATAGCATTTCAGAAGGTATCTCAATTGGTGTTATTTCATACGTTTTGATTAACCTTGTGACAGGAAAATTCAAAAAGATTACACCACTTATGTATATCCTTGCAGTGTTGTTTATCTTGAAATATGTCTTTATTTAGATTTTAATAAGAATGAGATAGAAAAGAACTTCGGACCGTTAAATGGTTCGAAGTTCTTTTTTGTGAAATATAAAGAAAAAAGAGTTTACTTACAAACCCTCACGCGAGATCAGATTGCGCGGCTCATTACAAAATAAAAAAGACAACCCATGACGGTAGGTTGTCTTTGCTTTTTATATGTTCAAAATTAAGCAATTCCGTTAACAGCTTTTGTTAAACGAGAAACTTTTCTTGCACATGTGTTTTTGTGATAAACACCTTTGCTTCCAGCTTTGTTGATTTCAGCGATCGCAGCTTTTAAAGCTTCTGTAGCAACTGCTTTGTCGTTTGCAGCAACAGCAGCATCAACTTTTTTCATAGCTGTTTTAACTCTTGATTTGATTGCTTTATTTCTAGCAGCCTTTGTTTCGTTAACTAAAATTCTTTTCTTTGCTGATTTAATGTTAGCCAATGTGAACACCTCCATTATTGATATGTTATTACCATTTTAAGTGTTCGATAGATCCGGACACGGAACGTTCTACCGATACATACTCGTATATTCTAAAATAAGAAAACTTAATTGTCAATACATAAATCGAGTTTTTTGCGAAAAACTAGGAATATATGAATAAATGATAAGAGGTAAAGAAACATGTTTGGAAAATGCAATATTCATACGGATCTGGCATTGGAAGATAAAGAACGATTTGAATCGGACCAAGTGGAAATATCAGGTGTGGCTGTGGAAGAGTTTTATGATGAGGAGCATGAAATTCAGATTACAGAAGTGCGAATTATGACGGAAAATGGTGCAAAAACAATGCGAAAACCAATCGGAACTTATATCACGATGGAAATGCCGAATTTGACCCTGGAAGATGAGAACTATCACTATGAGGTATCGGAAGAATTGGCAAAGTATATCAAGAAGTTGCTGCATATAGACAAAGAATACTATACTGCTTTAATTGTGGGATTGGGAAATCGTGATGTCACGCCGGATGCGTTAGGACCATATGCCATTGAGCAATTAAATATCACAAGGCATATCATCAAAGAGTACGGACATTGTGCATTGGAAAACACCGCTCAAATGGTGAGTGCGATTGCACCGGGGGTTATGGCGCAGACGGGAATGGAGACCTATGAGATTGTGAAGGGTGTATCAGAAGCCATTAAGCCGGATGTGGTCTTTGTAATTGATGCTTTGGCTGCTCGAAATACGAAGCGATTAAATCGCACCATTCAGATAACGGATACAGGCATTCGCCCAGGCTCTGGAGTGGGGAATCATCGAAATGAGATTAGCAAAGAGACGATTGGTGTACCTGTGATTGCAATCGGTGTTCCGACAGTAGTAGACGCGGCTACCATTGTGAGAGATACGATGGAAAATATGTTATCTTCAATGGAAAAAGAAGTGCAATATGAGTTTTTGCAAGATGCCATTGCTCCACATCTATACGGGATGTTTGTAACGCCAAAGGATATTGATGAGTCGATTGAGAAAATCGGAATCACAATTGCGGAAGGATTGAATATCTTGTTTTCAAAGGAAATGCAAGAATAGGTAAGAAATGCGATGCATATATTACTAAAATCAGAGGTGAACGATATGAGCAAACCATTTCAGAATCTATGCTTTGTTGTGATGGCATGTTTTTTCCTTGGTATTTGGATTTCGCAAAAAGAAAATATGGAATCAGTCGCGACGAAGTGGATGTATCCGGGAATCCATCATACCATTTGGAAGGAAGAGAAGAAGGAATTTTCAAAAGTTTGTATGGAAACGCTATTTCCGTTGTATCAATATGTGGAAAAACAGAAAACGTACATCACAGAGATTGAAGATGATGCAACTTATGAAATGATTCTTTCGAAAGAGGCAAATGACGAGTTTTTTAGAAATGAAGATTTAGAATCTGCAAACGCGGCGCAGGGACAAGATGGAAACGCGGCATTATCCATAGAGAAACTGCGGGATTTCAACTATTTGCTGAGCAAATTTTATACGGTAGATAGTACGACGATGATTGGACCAGACCAGTTAAATGTAAATGACCTGTTGGGACGAGATATGAAAATGGATACGAAAACAAAGGGACCAAAGGTGCTAATTTTCCATACTCATTCACAGGAAGCATTCAAAGATTCGGTTCCGGGAGATTCTTCGACCACGATTGTCGGGATGGGCGCATATTTGGCACAGCTTCTGAATGAAAAGGGAATTGAAACGATTCATCACTCAGGAGTGTATGATTTGATTGATGGAAAATTAGACCGAAGTAAGGCCTATCAAATGTCGGAAGCAGGAGTGAAGAAGATTTTGAAGCAATATCCAAGCATCGAAGTGGTCATTGATTTGCATCGAGACGGGGTGCCGGAAACCACACGTTTGGTGACCAATGTGAACGGAAAGCAAACCGCAAAAATCATGTTTTTTAATGGTCTTAGCAGAACGAAAACCAACGGGGATATTGCTTATTTGAAAAATCCATATATTCAGGATAATTTGGCATTTTCTTTCCAAATGCAATTGCAAGCAGAACAGATGTATGCAGGATTTACCAGACGGATTTATCTGAAGGGCTATCGATATAGCTTACATATGATGCCAAAATCACTGTTGGTTGAAGCAGGAGCACAGACCAATACAGTGAAAGAAACAAAAAATGCAATGGAATTACTTGCAAATATCCTATGTGAAGTGTTACTATAGAATGTATGAAAAAATGTACGGAAACACAAGATGTTGTAAAAGTGAGGTTTTTAGAGGAATGGCAAAGCAAAATACATATGATGCAAGCAGTATTTCGGTACTGGAAGGATTAGAAGCGGTACGAAAACGACCGGGAATGTATATTGGTAGCGTATCTACAAAGGGGTTAAATCACTTGGTTTATGAGATTGTAGACAATGCTGTGGATGAACATTTGGCAGGTTATTGCGATACCATAGATGTATATTTGGAAAAAGATGGTTCAGCAACCATTATCGATAATGGACGAGGTGTTCCAGTAGGAATGCATCAGAAAGGAATTCCGGCTGCGCGTGTAGTATATACGACTCTTCATGCAGGTGGAAAATTTGATGACTCTGCGTATAAGACAAGCGGAGGTCTTCACGGCGTAGGTTCTTCGGTTGTAAATGCGTTGTCGATTCACATGGATGTAAAAATCAGTCGTGAAGGTGCAATCCATCACGATCGATATGAACGCGGTATTCCAGTTGTAAAATTGGAAAATGGACTATTGCCGATTCTTGGAAAAACAAAGAAAACCGGTACAGAAGTAAACTTCTTGCCGGATGATACCATTTTTGAAAAGACCAAATTCAAAGCGGAGGAAATCAAGAGCCGTTTGCATGAAACAGCGTATTTGAATCCTGCACTTACCATTAATTTTGAAGACCGTCGTGGTCAGGAAGTAGAACGCGTGGTGTTCCATGAAGAAGATGGGATTCTCGGGTTTATTCGTGATTTGAATCAAAAAGATGAAGTCATTCATGAACCAATCTATTTTAAGGGTTCTGCGGATGGAATTGAAGTGGAAGCCGTGGTTCAGTATGTCAATGAATTTCATGAAAACGTACTTGGCTTTTGTAACAATATTTATAATGCAGAAGGTGGTACACATTTAACCGGATTTAAGACAACCTTTACAACTATTATGAATCAATACGCAAGAGAAATCGGTGTATTGAAAGAAAAAGATGCGAATTTTACCGGAGCGGATATTCGAAATGGTATGACAGCCATTATTTCGATCAAACATCCAGACCCACGTTTTGAAGGACAGACAAAGACCAAGTTGGATAATCCGGATGCGGCAAAGGCAACCAGCAAGGTTACCAACGATGAAATGATTCATTTCTTTGACCGTAACTTAGAAACCTTGAAAAAGGTATTAAGCTGTGCAGAAAAGGCGGCAAAGATTCGTAAAACAGAAGAAAAGGCGAAAACCAATCTTCTGAGCAAACAAAAATATTCTTTTGATAGCAATGGAAAGTTGGCAAACTGTGAAAGCAGAGATGCCAGCAAGTGTGAAATCTTTATCGTGGAAGGGGATTCTGCGGGTGGTTCAGCAAAGACTGCACGCGACCGTATGTATCAAGCCATTCTTCCGATCCGCGGTAAGATTTTGAACGTAGAAAAAGCAAGTATCGATAAGGTCCTTGCAAATGCGGAAATCAAGACTATGATTAATGCTTTCGGATGTGGATTCTCCGAAGGATATGGAAATGACTTTGACATCAGCAAGCTTCGCTACGATAAGATTATTATCATGGCCGATGCGGACGTGGACGGTGCCCATATTTCAACCTTGTTATTGACATTGTTCTACCGTTTCATGCCAGAACTGATTTATGAGGGACATGTATACATTGCGATGCCACCTCTTTATAAAGCAATGCCGAAAAACGGCGAGGAAGAGTATCTGTATGACGACAAAGCGTTGGAAAAATACCGCAAACGTCAGACAGGTCCATTTACGCTGCAACGATACAAAGGTCTTGGAGAGATGGATGCAGAACAATTGTGGGAAACAACGCTGAATCCAGAAACACGTATTATGAAGCGTGTGGAGATTGAAGATGCAAGAATGGCTTCTTCTGTGACAGAGATGTTAATGGGAAGTGAAGTTCCACCGAGAAGAGCCTTTATTTATGAAAATGCTGAAGAAGCAGAATTAGATGTATAGGAGGGTACAAAAGATGCAAGATTCACAAATTATTAGAACCGAATATTCCGATGTGATGAAAAAATCTTACATCGACTACGCAATGAGCGTTATTATTGCGAGAGCCCTTCCGGATGTACGAGATGGTTTAAAACCAGTACAAAGAAGAACGCTTTACGATATGCACGAGCTTGGTATTCGCTATGATAAGCCATACCGTAAATGTGCGCGTATCGTCGGAGATACCATGGGTAAATATCATCCACACGGGGACAGTTCCATCTATGAATCTCTCGTTGTGATGGCGCAAGATTTCAAAAAGGGAATGATTTTAGTAGATGGTCATGGTAATTTTGGTTCCATTGAAGGCGATGGTGCAGCTGCCATGCGTTATACGGAAGCAAGACTTGCAAAGTTGACACAGGAAGCATTCCTTCAAGATTTAGATAAAAACGTGGTTGATTTCGTGCCGAACTTTGATGAGACCGAAAAAGAACCACAAGTATTGCCAGTACGTATTCCAAATCTTTTGGTAAACGGTGCAGAAGGGATTGCTGTTGGTATGGCTACCAGCATTCCAACACACAACCTGGCAGAGGTAGTAGATGCTGTAAAAGCATATATGCAAAACAATGAAATCACAACCAAAGAGTTGATGAATTATGTCAAAGGTCCTGATTTCCCAACTGGCGGTATCGTGGTGAACAAAGACGAATTGTTAGAAATCTACGAAACCGGTATGGGTAAAATCAAGATTCGTGGAAAAGTGGAAGTGGAAGACTTGAAAGGCGGAAAGAAACGCCTCGTAATCACGGAAATCCCTTACACAATGATTGGTGCCGGAATCGGGAAGTTCTTAAATGATGTTGCGGCATTGGTAGAGAGCAAAAAGACCGGAGATATTATCGATATCTCGAATCAATCTTCCAAAGATGGCATCCGCATCGTTTTAGAGTTGAAAAAAGATGCGGATGTGGAAAATCTGAAAAACATGCTCTACAAAAAGACACGTTTGGAAGATACCTTCGGTGTAAATATGCTTGCTGTTGCAGATGGAAGACCGGAGACATTGGGTCTTAAGGGCATCATTGAACATCATGTGGATTTCCAATTTGAACTGGCAACAAGAAAATACAAAACATTACTTGCCAAAGAATTAGACAAGAAGGAAATTCAGGAAGGTTTAATCAAAGCATGTGATGTCATTGATTTGATTATTGAAATTTTGCGTGGTAGCAAAAATGTGAAAGACGCAAAGGCATGCTTGACACAAGGTGTTACGGAAAATATCAAATTCAAGTCTAAGATTTCTGAGAAAATGGCAGCAATGCTTCGCTTTACTGAAAGACAAGCAACTGCTATTTTGGAAATGCGTCTTTACAAATTGATTGGATTGGAAATAGAAGCACTCCAATTAGAACATGAGCAAACCTTAAAGAACATTGCCACATATGAAGATATTTTGAACAATTATGATTCTATGTCAAATGTGATTGTGGAAGATTTGGAAAAAATCAAAAAAGAATACACGAGAGAACGCCGCACTGCGATTGAAAATGCAGAAGAAGCGGTGTTTGAAGAAAAGAAAATCGAAGAACAAGAAGTGGTTCTTTTGATGGATCGTTTCGGTTATACCAGAACGGTAGATGTAGCAACTTATGAGAGAAATAAAGATGCGGCAGATTTGGAAAGTAAACACGTACTTTCATGCTTAAACACAGGAAAAGTATGTCTGTTTACAAATACAGGAAAGATGCATCAAGTCAAAGTGCTAGACCTTCCGTATGGAAAATTCCGTGATAAAGGAACACCGATTGATAATGTAAGTAACTTTAACAGTTCAGAAGAAGAAATCGTATTTATTTGTGATGAAAATCAATTCCGAATTGCAAACCTCTTATTTGCAACAAAGAATGGTATGGTGAAAAAGGTAAGCGGAGAAGAATTCTTAGTAGGTAAGAGAACCATCGCTGCAACCAAGTTGAATGATGGGGATACGCTTTTGAGTGTTCATATCATTAATGCAAAACAAAGCGTTGTTCTGCAGACGCAAAATGGATATTTCTTAAGATTCCACGGAAGCGAAGTTTCAGAAATGAAGAAGACCGCTGCCGGCGTCAGAGGAATCAAACTTCAGAAGAATGACTTGGTAGAACAAGTATATTTGTTTGAAGAAGGTAAAGAATCAAAAGTGCTTTACAAAGAAAAAGAATTGACTTTAAATCGTTTGAAACAATCGAGCCGTGGAGGAAGTGGAACAAAGTCAAGACTATAAGTGTCGAGGAGGTTTCGCTATGAAGAAACCAGTAGTAGATTATAGAAAGTTTCGCTTATCAAAGATTCGCGAACCAGAATTCAACCACTTACTATATCTAGGTGGTTGGATTGTCTATTTCATTTTATATTATTTAACGGAGCGTTTTATCCCGAATGATACAGGGCATTTGATACATAGTAGATTGGATGATATCATTCCGTTTTGTGAGTATTTCGTGATTCCATATGTAAGTTGGTATTTGTTGATTGTAGGCTCTTTGATTTATTTTGCGCTATACAATCCAAAGAACTTTAAAAACATGCAGACATTTCTAATCATTGTGCAGATGCTTGCAATGGTCATTTATATTGTGTATCCCAATTATCAGGATTTGCGTCCGAAAAATTTGGAAGTGGATAGTGTATGTACATATATTGTGAGCAAGTTGTATGAAGTCGATACGAATACCAATGTGTGTCCGTCTATGCATGTGGCATTTTCCATCGGTATGGCATCTACGTGGATTCGTGAGAAATCCGCAGCAAAATGGGTGCGTGTGTGTATCGTATTGTTCTGCGCAACGGTATGTATCTCGGTAGCTTTTGTAAAACAGCATTCTGTAATTGATATCTTTGCAGCAATTCCGCTTTGTGTGTTTGCAGAATGGTTTACGTTTTGGAGGAAAAAGAAAAATGCTTAAAGATAAGTTTGAATTTCGAGAGATACAACAAGATGAAATCGCACAGGCAGTTCACATTGAACAGGTTTGTTTTCCGCCACATGAAGCTTGCAAAGAAGAGCATATGACAGAGCGAATCCAAAAGGTTCCGGAGTTGTTCTTTGTGGCAATTGATAAAGATACCGGGAAAATAGCAGGCTTTTTAAACGGGATTGCGACCGATGAAGAAACTTTTCGAGATGATTTCTTTTTAAATGCAGATCTAAATGAGCCAACAGGAAAACACGTGATGTTATTAGGGTTGGACGTATTGCCGGAATATCGCATGCAAGGACTTGCAAGGGAACTTGTTTCTAGATATGTGGAGAGAGAACGAATAAAAGGTCGTCAAAAACTTATATTAACCTGTCTTCCAAAACTGGTAGAGATGTATGTGAAAATGGGATTTCAAGATAATGGAATCTCAGGGTCTACCTGGGGGAATGAAGAATGGCATGAGATGAGTTATATCATTCCAAAGGGCAAGTATGCATCTAAGGCAAAAGCACTTTTTATGGAAGGATATAATTGTGCGCAGGCTGTGTTCTTGGCATTTGAGGAATTGTATCTGATTGACCGAGAAATCGCTTTGAAACTTAGCTCTTCCTTTGGGGGAGGCATGGGTCGTCTTCGCGAAGTTTGCGGTGCTGTTTCGGGAATGTTTATGGTAGCTGGCGTGCTTTATGGATATGATAGCCCAGTTGACCATGATGCAAAGGCGAATCACTATGCGAGAATTCAGGAATTGGCGAAGGAATTCGAAAAAGAAAATGGTTCGATTATCTGCAGAGAATTATTGAACCTTGGTGAAGGGAAAGATTCTCCAAATCCAGAACATAGGACGGAGGGCTATTATAAAAAGCGTCCGTGTGCAGAATTGGTGGAAATTGCTGCGGCGATTATGGAAGAATATATTGTCAAAGCAGAGGAAAAGATGAAATAAATTTGAATAATAAAATACTTGATTTTCTTGGAAATCAGTGGTACTATAATTACAACTTAATAAGTTGCCGACAAGAAAGTGAACCGCAAGGTTCACTTTTCTTTATGATATGGATTCGCTCATATCATAAAGAAATGCCCTGCGAGATGTGCAGGAGCGCGGTTGCAATCAAAAGGAGGATATACATGTCTAAAAGAGAGTTGTATGAACAACAGACAGAAGAACTTCTGATGCCGATTATCGAGCGAAATGGATTCGAATTGGTAGATGTAGAGTATGTCAAAGAGGGCGGAAACTGGTACCTTCGAGCTTACATTGATAAGCCAGGCGGAATTACCGTAGATGACTGCGAAGTGGTGAGTAGAGCGTTTTCAGATATCTTAGATGAAAAAGATTATATTGAAGACACTTACATTTTTGAAGTGAGTTCTCCGGGACTTGGAAGACCACTGAAAAAAGAAAAAGATTTTGCCAGAAGTATTGGTGAAGAAGTCGAGATACGCACGTATCGTGCCATCGACAGACAAAAAGAATTTATTGGTATTCTTGTAGAATACGATAAAGATACAGTAACGATTGAATACGAAGACGAAACAACGCAAGTCTTTGAGAGAGCAGACATTGCACTGATTCGTTTAGCATTACATTTTTAATTTAGGAGGAAATAAAAATGAACACAGAATTATTAGAAGCGTTGACGATTCTCGAGAAAGAGAAAGAAATCAGCAAAGAAACATTGTTGGATGCAATTGAAAACTCGTTAATCAATGCATGTAAGAACCATTTTGGTAAAGCAGATAACATCAAAGTTATCATGAACCGTGAAACTTGTGAATACTCTTTATATGCAGAAAAAACAGTTGTAGAAGAAGTTGAAGATGAAGTAATGGAAATCAGCTTGGTAGATGCGAAAATGAGAGATGCAAAGTTTGAACTTGGAGACATTGTTCAAATCCCAGTAGAATCAAAATCTTTCGGTCGTATTGCAACTCAAAATGCAAAAAACTTGATTCTTCAAAAAATTCGTGAAGAAGAAAGAAAAGTAGTATATGATCAATATTTTGAAAAAGAAAAAGATATCGTAACCGGTGTTGTACAACGTTATATCGGAAAAAATATCAGCATTAATTTAGGAAAAGCAGATGCAATGCTTACAGAAAACGAACAAGTAAAAGGAGAAGTGTTCAAACCAACAGAACGTATCAAACTTTATGTTGTAGAAGTGAAGAACACAACAAAGGGACCAAAGATTTTAGTTTCTCGTACTCATCCAGAACTTGTAAAACGTTTGTTTGAAGCAGAAGTAACTGAAGTAAAAGAAGGAATTGTTGAAATTAAGAGTGTATCAAGAGAAGCTGGTTCTCGTACAAAGATTGCAGTATGGTCAAACGACCCTAACGTAGATCCAGTTGGAGCTTGTGTAGGTATGAATGGTGCCAGAGTAAATACCATTGTGAATGAACTTCGTGGAGAAAAGATTGACATTATCAACTGGGATGAAAATCCTGCATACTTGATTGAAAATGCACTCAGCCCTGCAAAAGTAATCTCTGTTGCAGCAGATCCAGATGACAAGACAGCAAGTGTAATCGTGCCAGATTATCAATTGTCACTTGCAATCGGTAAAGAAGGTCAAAATGCACGTTTGGCAGCAAGACTTACAGGATATAAGATTGATATTAAGAGCGAAACTCAAGCGATCGAATCTGGAGAACTTCCTGCAAACTGGATGGAACTCGCTGAACAAATGGAATACGACGAAGAATATGAATATTAATCAGGAAGTGATAGAGTGAGTGTAAATAAAAAGGTTCCTATGCGCAAATGCGTAGGATGCGGTGAAATGAAAAGTAAAAAAGAAATGATGCGTGTTTTAAAAACTTCTGAGGAAGAGTTTTTATTGGATGCAACTGGAAAAAAGAATGGTCGAGGAGCATATCTTTGTTTTTCAAAGGAATGCTTAGAAAAAGCCATTAAAAGCAAAGGCTTAGAGCGTTCGTTCAAACAATCCATTCCAAAAGAAGTGTACGAAAAATTGGAAAAGGAGTTTGATACAGTTGAGACTGAATAAAGCATTATCGTTGATTAGTTTGGCGACCAAAGCAGGCAAGACCGTGAGCGGCGAATTCTGTACGGAAAAAGAAGTGAAGACAGGATTGGCGGAACTCGTGATTGTAGCGGATGACGCGTCAGACAATACAAAAAAGAAGTTTAAAAATATGTGTGAATTTTATGAAGTGCCAATCTATTTTTATGGAGATAAAGATACCTTGGGACATGCAATGGGAAAAGAGTTCCGAGCGAGTTTAGCGGTAACAGACCCAGGATTTGCAAAAGGAATTATGAAACATCTAGATGCATAGAGGAGGTAGTCAATATATGACAAAAGTGCGAGTACATGAAGTAGCAAAATCATTAGATAAAACAAATAAAGAAGTAATTGAATTCTTAAGAGGGGAAAATGTAGAGGTTTCCAGTCATATGAGTTCACTTACAGATGAACAAATTGAAATGGTAAAGGCAAAATTTGCCCCTGCAACAGCGAAAAAAGTGGAAAAGCCTGTTGAGGAAAAGAAGGTGGAAGCTCCGGTAGAAGAAAAAAAGGTGGAAGCACCAGCTGAAGAACCGAAGAAGAAACACATTGTTCAAGTGTTCCGTCCACAAAATAGCCGTCAGGCAGGAGGACGCCCAGGACAAGGACGTCCAAATCAAAATCGTCCAGGACAAGGACGTCCAGGTCAAGGTCGTCCAGATCAGAGAAGATATCGTGACGATAGCCAAGAAGGATTGAGACAAGGATTTTCTTATGGTCAACCAGTAAGACCAAGTCGTCCTAATCCAAACGCAGCACAGGCAAAACCGGCAGCACCAGTAGCAAAACCTGTCGAGCCAGCAGCAAAACCATCACAACCGATCGTGGAGAAACCAGTGGTAGAAGCACCAGTAGTAGAAACACCAGTGGTAGAAACACCAGTGGTTGAGAAACCAGTTGTGGAAACACCGGTACAAAAACCAGCGGAACCAGTGGCAAAAGTGGAACGTACAGAAAGACCAGCACAAAAGCCAGCAGAAAGAAATAATGACAGACCACAACACCGTGAAGAACGAAAATTTGACCGTCGTGATGAACGCAGAGATGACAGACGTGATGACAGACGTGACGATAGACGTGATGGTAGAAGAGACGACAGAAGAGACGATCGCCGTGATGACCGCAGAGATGACCGCAGAGATGACAGAAGAAATGACCGTCGAGGCGACAGAAGAGACGACAGAAGAGACGATAGAATGTCAATTCCTGCACCAATGGTAGCTGAGCAAAAACCACAACGTAAGAATCAAAAAGATAATTATAAGAAAAAAGAGAAAGAAAAAGATTATCTGAATGATGATATGGATGGAAGAAGTGGAAAGAATAGAAAAATGCAAAAGAATGTTCCACTTCAACAAAAGCCACAAGCTAAACCTGTGGAAAAGGTAGAAGAAAAGATTAAAATGATTACGATTCCTGAAGTTTTAACAATTAAGGAATTAGCTGATCATATGAAGATTCAACCATCTGTGATTGTAAAGAAATTATTTATGCAAGGAAAAATCGTTACATTGAATCAAGAAGTCGATTTTGAAACTGCAGAAGAAATCGCAATGGAATTCGAAGTTCTTTGTGAAAAAGAAGAAGTTGTTGATGTGATTGAAGAACTCTTAAAAGAAGAGGAAGAAGATGTAAGCAAGATGAAAAAACGTCCGCCTGTAGTCTGTGTTATGGGACACGTTGACCATGGTAAGACATCTCTTCTTGATGCGATCAGAAATACAAGTGTTACAACTGGTGAAGCAGGTGGAATCACACAGCACATTGGTGCTTATGTAGCAAATGTAAACGGAGAAAAAATCACATTCTTGGATACACCTGGTCATGAAGCGTTTACAGCAATGCGTATGCGTGGTGCAAACTCTACAGATATTGCAATTCTTGTAGTTGCTGCAGATGACGGTGTTATGCCACAAACCGTAGAAGCAATCAGCCATGCAAAGGCAGCAGGTATTGAGATTGTTGTTGCTGTGAATAAGATTGATAAACCAGCTGCAAACATTGACCGCGTAAAACAAGAGTTGACGGAGTATGAATTGATTGCGGAAGATTGGGGCGGAAGCACCATCTTTGTTCCTGTGTCTGCAAAAACAGGTGAAGGTATCGAAGAATTGATGGAAATGCTTCTTTTAACTGCAGAAGTAGCAGAATTGAAAGCAAATCCAAACCGTCGTGCAAGAGGTCTTGTGATTGAGGCAGAATTAGATAAAGGTAAGGGACCAGTTGCGACTGTCCTTGTACAAAAAGGTACTTTGCGTGTTGGTGATCCAATTGCAGCAGGTGCAGCTTATGGTAAAGTAAGAGCGATGATTGACGATAAGGGAAGACGTGTAAAAGAAGCAGGTCCTTCTACACCGGTTGAAATCCTTGGTCTTAACGACGTACCAAACGCAGGTGAAGTATTTGTTGGATGTGGAAATGAAAAAGAAGCGAGAAGCTTTGCAGAAACATTCATTGCACAAAACAAAGTGAAATTGCTTGACGATACGAAGTCAAAAATGTCTTTGGATGATTTGTTTAACCAAATTCAAGCAGGTAATGTAAAAGAACTCGGAATCATTGTAAAAGCCGATGTACAAGGTTCTGTGGAAGCTGTGAAACAAAGCTTAGTTAAACTTTCAAATGATGAAGTTGCCGTAAAAGTGATTCATGGTGGCGTTGGTGCAATCAACGAATCTGACGTTACACTTGCATCTACATCAAATGCAATCATCATTGGATTTAACGTTCGTCCAGATGCAACTGCAAAAGAAATTGCAGAGCGTGAAGGCGTAGACGTAAGATTATATCGTGTTATTTATAATGCAATCGAAGACGTGGAAGCAGCGATGAAGGGTATGCTTGATCCAGTATTTGAAGAACAAGTATTAGGTCATGCAGAAGTTCGTCAAACATTCAAAGCTTCTGGTGTTGGTACAATCGCAGGTTCTTATGTATTAGATGGTATGTTTGAACGTGGATGTTCCGCACGTATTATCCGTGATGGTATCGTAATCTTTGATGGTGCACTTGCTTCATTGAAACGTTTTAAAGATGATGTGAAAGAAGTAAGAGCAGGATATGAATGTGGTTTCGTATTTGAAAGATTCAATGATATCAAAGAAGGCGACCAAGTGGAAGCTTATAAGATGGTAGAAATTCCAAGATAATGACAAGGCACAAGTCTCGCAAGCAAGTCTTGAAAAGAAAAGAGGAATTGATTTGAGAAAAAATAGTATTAAAAATACAAGAGTCAATGGTGAAGTCCAAAGAGAACTTAGCAATATTATCCGTGGGGGAATCAAAGACCCACGGGTAGCACCGATGACTTCTGTTGTAGCAGTAGAGGTAGCACCAGATTTAAAAACATGTAAAGCTTATGTAAGTGTGTTTGGCGATGAAAAAGCGCAGGAAGACACATTGAAAGGCTTACAAAGTGCAGAAGGGTTTATTCGTCGAGAATTGGCAAGAAAATTAAACATGCGTAACACACCACAAATTACATTTGTAATGGATCAATCTATTGCATACGGTGTTGCGATGTCTAAGAAGATTGACGATGTGACAAAAGATTTGAAAAATGAGGAAGAATAACATGTTAAATCGTGTATTACAACAAGTGCAAACAGTTGCAATCGGAGGACATATTCGTCCGGATGGCGACTGTGTAGGCTCTTGTATGTCTTTATATCAATATCTGAAAAAATGTTATCCGGAAATTCAAGTAGATGTCTATTTGGAAGATATACCGGATTCCTTTTCTATGTTCCCGATTGTGGAAGAAATTCAACATGAAGTGGACGAAGAAAAGGTATATGATTTATTTATTTCATTAGATTGCGCAGATGTAAGAAGACTTGGATTCTCGCAAATATTATTTGAGAATGCAAAGAAGACATTCTGTGTGGATCATCATATTAGCAATGTGGGATTTGCAGATGAGAACTATATTGTGCCAGAGACGAGTTCGACGGCAGAATTGGTGTTTCAACTGTTAGATGCAGAACAGATTGATCCCCCAATTGCAGAATGTTTGTATTTAGGAATCGTACATGATACAGGTGTTTTCCAATATCAATCTACATCTCCTAGAACAATGGAAATTGCAGCAGAGTTGATGAAAAAAGACATTCGTTCCAATAAAATTATTGACAAAACCTATTACGAAAAGACGTTTGTGCAGAACAAAATGCTGGGAATCGCATTGATGAACAGTGAACTGTTCTTGGAAGGAAAATGCATTGTGTCTCACATTACAAAAACAGTAATGGATGAATACGGGGCAAAGCCAAAGGATTTAGAAGGAATTGTCAGCCAACTTCGTATTACTGAAGGTGTGGAAGTAGCAGTCTTTATGTATGAATTATCTGAAGGTGAATATAAAATCAGTTTACGTGCACCGGGAGAAGCAAATGTCAGCAAGATTGCAGAGTATTTTGGTGGTGGCGGACATGTGAAAGCTGCCGGGCTGAATATGTGTGGACAGAGAGCAGATATTCAAGAAGCGCTGTTGGAACAGATAGGAAAACAACTATGATAAATGGAATTTTGAATATTCACAAAGAAAAAGGGTTTACATCTCATGATGTGGTTGCAAAACTTCGAGGAATTGTGGGACAAAAGAAGATTGGTCACACAGGAACCTTAGATCCGGATGCGACGGGTGTGTTGCCGGTTTGTTTGGGAAAAGCAACAAAACTCTGTGATATGCTGACGGATAAAAATAAAACTTACGAAACCGTATTGCTATTTGGGAAGGTGACCGACACGCAGGATATTTCGGGAACGGTGTTGAAAGAACATCCGGTGGATAGCCTTTCGGAACAGGAAGTTGAGCGTGCAATCCTATCGTTTGTGGGAGACTATTTGCAGATTCCACCGATGTATTCTGCTTTGAAGGTGAATGGGAAAAAATTATATGAATTGGCGAGAGAGGGAATAGAGATTGAGCGAAAAGCACGTCCGGTTTCGATTCTTTCTATCGAGATCAAAGAAATTAATCTTCCACGTGTCAGAATGGAAGTTTCTTGTTCGAAAGGAACTTATATCCGAACCCTTTGCCATGATATTGGCGAAACATTAGGGTGTGGCGCGTGTATGGAAGAGCTGATTCGTACAAAAGTAAGTCGTTTTGAATTACAGGACAGTCTTACATTAAGCCAGGTAGAAGCATATGCCAATACTGGGAATTTAGATGAAATATTAACGCCGATTGATGCCATGTTTTTGGAGTATGAAGCGGTGAATTTAAAAACAGAATATCAACCTTTGGTTTATAATGGAAATGCGTTCTTGCCAAAACATTTGGAACAAAAGATTTCATTTGAGGAAGGCAAAAGAGTGCGTGTATATAATGACAACAATCAATTCATGGCCATTTATAAATTTGAAAAGGAAACGAATATTTTTAAACTTGAAAAAATGTTTTTTGAAAGGGAATAACATGCAGTACATTAGAGGAATCGAAGCGTATCAAAATACGAATCCGTCTGCAATTACTTTGGGTAAATTTGATGGCCTGCATCAAGGTCATGAATTGTTAATTCAAAGAGTCGTACAACATCAGAATGAAGATGATGTAGATGGAATTGTGTTTGCGTTCGACATGACCCCGCTGTTTCAAAAATTAAATAAAGAACCTAATTTCATCTTATCAAATGAAGAAAAAGCAAAACGTTTGGAACATCGAATTAACTACTTTGTGGATTGTCCGTTTGATGAGAATATTTCAAGCATGGAAGCAGAAACGTTTATAAAAGAGGTTTTGGTGGACATATTTCATGCCAAATATATTGTTGTTGGTACCGATTTTCGATTTGGATATCAAAAGCGCGGGGATTTTCACATGCTAGAAAATTATAGTGCACAGTATGGATATCAAGTAGAGGTTGTTGAGAAGAAACAGTATCAGGGACGCGAGATTAGCAGTACTTATATCAAGGAAGAATTGGACAAGGGAAATGAAGAACTTGTCAATGTTTTACTTGGTTATAAATATTTAAAGAAATAGAAAAAACATTTTGACAACATATAGAAGTTGTGGTACACTACTTTGGTGTAGGAACCGGGGTTCGGTAATTGGATACTCCAACCGTTACTTAATCTCAGGCGATTATAAAAGTATATATAGGAGGAAAAAAGAATGATCGCAAAAGAAAAGAAACAAGCAATCATGGCAGAATATGCCAGAACAGAAGGCGACACAGGTGCACCAGAAGTTCAAGTAGCAGTGTTAACAGCAAGAATTAACGAGTTAACAGAACACTTTAAAGCGAATCCAAAGGATCACCACTCAAGAAGAGGTCTTCTTAAGATGGTAGGTCAAAGACGTGGTTTACTTGCTTACTTAAAGAAAACTGATATCGAAAGATACCGTTCTTTGATCGAAAGATTAGGATTAAGAAAATAATTAAAGGATTCAAACTATACAGACACACAACACAACAAGAAAGAGCAGACGTTATGGTCTGCTCTTTTATACATTATGAGAGGAGACGTAGGAATGAAAAAACTCCCATTCGTTACAAAAGAACAATTAGAAGAAATTATCAAAGAATATCCAACACCATTTCATTTGTATGATGAAAAAGGAATTCGTGAAAATGCAAAAGCTGTAAAAGAAGCGTTCTCATGGAATAAAGGCTTCAAAGAATATTTTGCAGTAAAAGCGACTCCAAATCCATTTTTGATCAATATTTTAAAAGAATATGGATGCGGTTGTGATTGTTCATCCTATACAGAATTGATGCTTTCAGAAGCTTTGGGAATCACAGGACATGACATTATGTTCTCGTCCAATGCAACACCGGCTCACGAATTTGTTTACGCAGACCAATTGGGAGCAATTATCAATTTGGATGATTTCACACATGTAGAATTTTTGGAAAAATCAATTGGGCATATTCCGGAGACAATCAGTTGTCGTTATAATCCGGGTGGAGTGTTCCAAATTAGTAATGATATTATGGATAACCCTGGTGATTCGAAATATGGTATGACAAAGGATCAAATGATAGAAGCTTTTAAAATCATGAAGGCAAAAGGCGCGAAGCATTTTGGAATTCATTCGTTCCTTGCAAGCAATACGGTGACAAATGAATATTATCCAATGCTTGCGAAGATCCTATTTGAATTAGCAGTAGAAATAAAAGAAAAAACAGGTGTGCATATTGCATTTATCAATCTTTCGGGAGGAATCGGAATTCCTTATCGACCAGAACAAGAACCAAATAATATCTATGTGATTGGGGAAGGTGTGCGCAAAGCATATGAAGAAGTGTTGACACCAGCGGGAATGGACGACGTTGCTATTTATACCGAACTTGGTCGCTTTATGATGGGGCCATATGGCTGTTTGGTAACAAAGGCAGTACACGAAAAACACATTCACAAAGAATACATCGGTTGCGATGCATGTGCAGTCAATTTGATGAGACCAGCAATGTACGGTGCATATCATCACATTACGGTTATGGGAAAAGAAGATGCACCATGTGATCATAAGTATGATGTCACAGGGTCACTTTGTGAAAATAATGATAAATTTGCAGTAGACCGTATGCTGCCAAAAATTGATATTGGAGATACACTTGTAATTCATGATACCGGTGCACATGGTTATGCAATGGGTTACAATTATAATGGTAAATTGAAATCAGCAGAACTTTTATTGCAAGAAGATGGCAGTGTAAAAATGATTCGTAGAGCAGAAACACCAAAAGATTATTTTGCAACGCTTGACTGCTTTGAAATTAGCAAAAAGTTATCTTAGTTTTTCAGGAGGATACATTTTGAGTAACAAAATCGTTTTAATTGATGGACATAGTATCTTAAATCGTGCGTTTTACGGTGTTCCGGATTTGACAAATTCGGAAGGCCTTCATACGAATGCCATTTATGGTTTTTTGAATATCTTATTTAAGATTTTAGAAGAAGAAAAACCAGAATATTTGACCGTAGCATTTGATGTACATGCACCAACGTTTCGTCACGAAATGTATCCGGAATATAAAGGTACTAGAAAACCGATGTTAGATGAACTTCGAGAGCAGGTTCCGGTTATCAAAGAAGTTTTGAGAGCCATGGGTGTGAAAATTATTGAACAAGCTGGCTTGGAAGCAGATGATTTGTTGGGAACACTTTCGAAACGTTGTGAGCAGATGGGAATGGAAGTTTCTGTCGTTTCTGGTGACCGTGATTTGTTGCAATTGGCAACAGAAAAAGTAAAAATCCGTATTCCGAAAACAAAACAAGGAAGAACGGAAGTAGAAGATTATTATGCAAAAGATGTAAAAGAACGCTATGCGGTCACACCGAAGGAGTTTATTGATTTGAAAGCACTGATGGGAGATTCTTCAGATAATATCCCAGGTGTTCCAAGCATTGGTGAAAAGACTGCGACGAAAATCATTGTGGAATATGGTTCGATTGAGAATGCGTATGCCCATGTGGATGAAATGACACCGCCACGTGCTGCAAATGCATTGAGAGAGCATTATGATTTGGCCGAGCTTAGCAAAGTGCTTGCGACCATCAATGTAAATGCAGAATTTGCATATGAACTAGAGGAAGCAAAACTTGGAAATCTTTATACGGAAGAGGCGTATGTATATTTCCAACGTTTGCAATTTAAGAATCTATTGTCTCGATTTGAAGTGTCTGGTCCGGAAAATAAAGTGACGGATTTTTTCAAAAAGGTGACGAAAAAGAAAGAGGCAGAGCTTGTTTTTGAAAAAGCAAAGAAACAATCAGTCGTGGGAATTTCTATTTATAAAGACACAACCAATGTCTTGCCATTATTCATGCTAAATGCGGGGATTACAGGCGTGGGGATTGCTTTTTCGAAAGAAGATATTTATATGATTTCATCGGAAGATGAGATTGCGGTAAATGATATTTTGCAACAAGTGCAAGAACTTTCGAAAGAAGTGGATGTTGTATCTATGTTCCAAACAAAGAACGTGTTGGAGTATCTTCCAAATGTGAGAGAAGAAGCTTGTTTTGATGGGATTATTGCTGCATATCTTTTGAATCCGTTGAAAAATGATTATGAATTTACAGATGTGGCAAGAGAACAATTGGATCTCTTGATTGATGACAAAGTAGATGGTTTACAGAAAGCATTTTACGAGGCATATACAGCCTATGCGGCGTATGAGCCATTAAAAAACAAGTTAGTGGAAACACAGATGGAACGCTTGTTTAACGAGATTGAAATGCCGCTCGTGTTTGCACTTTATGCGATGGAGCAAAATGGTGTAAAAATTGATGCACCAGCTTTGAAAGTATACGGAGAACAATTGGCTGTCCGTATTGTGGAATTGGAGAAAGAGATCTATGCATTGGCAGGGGAAGAATTTAATATCAATTCGCCAAAGCAACTGGGTGTGATCTTGTTTGAAAAGATGGAACTTCCACATGGAAAGAAAACCAAAACAGGATATTCTACATCAGCAGAGGTGTTGGAGAAACTTGCGCCAGACTATCCGGTAGTTTCTAAGATATTGGAATATCGCCAATTGACAAAGCTGAAATCCACCTATGCAGATGGGTTGGCAAACTATATACAGGAAGATGGAAGAATCCATGGAACGTTTAATCAGACAATTACCGCGACAGGTCGTATTAGTAGTACGGAGCCGAATCTTCAAAACATTCCTGTGCGAATGGAACTTGGACGATTGATACGAAAGGTGTTTATTCCAGAAGAGGGTTATGTATTTGTAGATGCAGACTATTCACAAATCGAACTTCGTATTTTGGCTCACTGTTCAGGAGATGAGCAATTAATCTTGGCATACAAAGAAGCAAAAGACATTCATCGTATGACAGCTTCACAAGTATTCCATATCCCGTTCGATGAAGTAACCGAGTTGCAAAGAAGAAATGCAAAGGCAGTAAATTTTGGAATTGTATATGGAATTAGTTCTTTTGGGTTGAGTCAAGATTTGAGCATTACAAAAAAAGAAGCGGCACAATACATTGAGAATTATTTCGAAACGTATCCAGGAATTAAAACGTTCTTAGATGGTTCTGTGGAGTCTGGAAAAGAAAATGGCTACGTAACCACACTGTTTGGCAGAAGAAGACCTATTCCGGAGTTGTCTTCCGGAAACTTCATGCAACGTGCGTTTGGAGAGCGTGTGGCCATGAATTCGCCAATTCAAGGCTCTGCAGCGGATATTATGAAGATTGCCATGATTGGTGTGCACAAACGCCTAAAAGAGGCAGGATTGCGTTCGAGAGTTGTGTTACAGGTGCATGATGAACTTCTTATTGAAGCGCATCAGACAGAGTTGGAAAAAGTAAAAGAAATTCTTGCCTATGAAATGGAACATGCGGCGACTTTATTAGTACCGTTGGATGTAGAAATGCAAGTGGGCGAAAATTGGTATGAGGCAAAATAATGAAAGTAATTGGAATTACAGGTGGTGTTGGTTCTGGAAAAAGTAAAGTTCTGGCATATCTGCAAGAGAAACACCAGGTGGTGGTTTGTCAGGCAGATCAAGTTGCGTGGACCTTACAAGAACCAGGCCAAGAATGCCATAAAAAGATCGTAGATTTTTTTGGTACGGACGTTCTTGATGAAGACGAGAAGATCGATCGAAAACGTTTAGGGAACATTGTGTTTCAAGATGCAGAAAAACTTGAGGTTCTCAATCAGATTATGCATCCGGCAGTGAAAGTAAGGATTAAAGAGCAGATGCGCTTGGAAGCAGAAAAAGGAACGAAATGTTTTGCGATAGAAGCGGCGCTGTTGTTGGAAGATCATTACAATGAAATCTGTGATGAAGTGTGGTATATTTATGCAGATGAGAACGTAAAAAGAAAACGTTTGAAAGAATCACGTCCATACACAGACGAAAAAATTGATAACATCATGAGACGACAGTTAAGTGACGAGACCTTTCGGGAAAAATGCGATATTTTTGTTAAGAATAGCGGAGAGTTTCAAGAGACTTGTCGCCAAATAGATGCTCTGATGAATAAAGGAGAAATACATGAGACTTTGTAGTATTGCAAGTGGAAGTAGTGGCAACTGCATTTATGTAGGAAGCGAAGATACACATTTGTTAATCGATACAGGGATAAGTAGGAAAAAAATAGAAGAAGGCTTGGCAGAACTTGGAATTGATGGAAGTCAATTGTCCGGAATCTTTGTTACGCACGAACACATAGATCATATTCAAGGGTTGGGAGTATTCAGTCGCAAATATCAGATTCCTATCTATGCGACGAGAGGTACTCTAAAAGGAATTCAAATGAGTAAGAGTCTAGGAGTCTTGCCAGAAGGGATTTTCCGCGAAATTGTGTCGGATTCGTGGGTGGAAGTCGGAGATTTGCGCGTAAAGCCATTTGCAATCTCACATGATGCAAATGAGCCAACAGGTTACCGAGTAGAGCATAAAGATAAAGCAATTGCTGTGGCAACAGATTTGGGTGTTTATGATGATTACATTGTGAAAAATCTTGAATTGGTGCATGCTGTGGTGTTAGAATCAAATCACGATGTACATATGGTGGAAGTTGGACCGTATCCATACCACTTGAAACAGCGTGTTTTGGGAACAAAAGGACATTTATCAAATGAAATGTCCGGAAGACTGCTTTGCAGGATTTTGCACGATGATTTAAAGTGCATATTGCTAGGACACTTGAGTAGGGAAAACAATTATCCAGCACTTGCCTATGAGACAGTGAAGTTAGAAATCACGTTAGGAGATACGCCGTATGACGGAAAGGATGTCTCGATTATTGTTGCTGAACGGAATTGTATATCAAAAATAATAGATGTGTAGAGGAGAAAATCATGAAGAAGTGTATTATTACAGTTGTAGGGAAAGATACAGTAGGAATTATCGCAAAAGTATGTACATATTTGGCAGAGAATGAAATCAATATTTTGGATATTTCGCAAACAATTGTACAAGGATATTTCAATATGATGATGGTTACAGATGTTACCACAACAACGAAAAAGTTTGGAGATGTGGCTGATGAGTTAGAACAACTCGGAGATGAAATTGGTGTAACGATTCATTGCCAACGAGCAGAAATTTTTGAAAAAATGCATAGATTGTAATGGTGAGTAGGAGAAGATCATGATTAATATTTACGAAGTAACTGAAACGAATCAGATGATTAGTGAAGAGAATCTCGATGTGCGAACCATTACACTTGGTATTAGCCTCATGGATTGTATTGATTCTGATTTGGAAAAATTAAATGAGAAAATTTACAATAAAATTACAACAGTTGCAAAAGATTTGGTTTCAACAGGACAGGAAATTGAACGCGAATTCGGTATCCCGATTGTAAATAAGCGAATATCAATCACACCGATTTCTTTGGTTGGTGCGGCGGCCTGTAAGTCGCCAGAAGATTTTGTAACGATTGCAAAGACATTAGATAAAGCGGCGCATACCGTTGGTGTAAATTTTATTGGTGGTTATTCAGCGCTTGTTTCGAAGGGCATGACTCTGGCAGAAGAACGTTTGATTCATTCCATTCCACAAGCATTAGCTGAGACAGAGCGTGTATGTAGTTCAGTAAATGTTGGTTCTACAAAGACTGGAATCAATATGGATGCAGTGAAGCTTTGTGGTGAAATCATTAAAGAAACTGCAGAAGCGACCAAAGAACAGGATTCTCTTGGCTGTGCAAAATTAGTGATCTTTTGCAATGCTCCAGATGACAATCCGTTTATGGCAGGTGCATTTTTAGGTGTTACAGAGGCAGATGCAATTATTAATGTCGGAGTCAGCGGTCCGGGAGTAGTAAAACATGCGATTGAACAAGTGCGCGGACAAGGTTTTGAAAAACTCTGTGAGACAATTAAGAAGACAGCATTTAAGATTACGAGAGTAGGTCAGTTGGTTGCAGGAGAGGCATCAAAACGATTAAATATTCCGTTTGGAATCATCGACTTATCCTTAGCTCCAACACCGGCAGTAGGCGATAGTATCGCAGAGATTCTAGAAGAAATTGGCTTGGAAAAAGTAGGTGCGCCAGGAACAACTGCTGCACTTGCAATGTTAAATGACCAAGTGAAAAAAGGTGGAGTTATGGCATCTTCTTATGTGGGTGGCTTAAGTGGTGCATTTATTCCGGTCAGTGAAGATCAGGGAATGATTGACGCCGTAACAGTAGGCGCTCTCACATTGGAAAAACTAGAAGCTATGACTTGTGTTTGTTCGGTAGGACTGGATATGATTGCAATCCCAGGAAAAACAAAAGCATCGACCATTTCGGGCATTATTGCTGATGAGATGGCAATCGGTATGATCAACCAAAAGACAACAGCAGTACGTCTGATTCCAGTTGTTGGAAAAGACGTGGGAGAGATCGCACAGTTTGGAGGACTCCTTGGATATGCACCGATTATTCCTGTAAATGAATTTGATTGTAGTGCATTTATCAATCGAAAAGGTCGTATTCCTGCTCCAATTCATAGTTTTAAAAATTAAGAAAGACATAAAAAACATCCAGAAAAAGGAAGTTTTAGAATGAAATTAAGAAGAGGGTGTCCCAAAAGTCTATGTTTTGAAAAGACTTGAGGGCGACCCTCTTTTTGCTTGTGTTAAATTCGTACCACAGCACACTCGTATTCGTTTTTGAAAGATGTGTTATATTTGTCTGTGATTAGAGAATGGTATATGTGCGAAGCATAGATGTCACGTTCTAACATTGGATGTTCGAATGCAGAAAGTTTAGTGATCAAAGGGATAGAACTTCGTTTCTTGATTTCGGACATTACTTGTGTAGAATCCGTGCGGAAACCTAAAACACGTGCATAATCTATGCCTGTAAGATCTGTTTTTTTACATTTTAATAAAATATGAATCAAAGCGCGACTAATTCGTGTATAAGTTAATTCCTTTGTTTTTAATAATTCGCAAAATTGTACAAAGGTTATAAATTCATTTCGGTGATTATAGATGCGATTTGCCAATTCCTCTGACACGTCCGAGTAGTCACATAAAGATTCCTTTGTTTCATTCAACAAACGATATTTTAACAAGATTGAGCAGTCATTTGGAATAATCGGAAAAGATGTACCATATTCTTTCTTCATGATGTTAAAAGTAGTATTAGGAACCTGTAAACGCAAACTGTCAAGCACTTTTGTATCAATTACACGTCGAATAGCGGTGGCAGAACTAAATGTTTGACTTAAGGTACTGTCATGATAGTTGGAACCTGTTCTTGTGATGGTGCAAGGTTTTATGTTGCTGTTTAACTTTAACAGTGCTTTGATATATTCAATCCCTAAAATGTTGTTTGGCTCATTTAAAATTTGGCCATAATTCTTATCTGGGAATAGTTCTTTGATTGTCTTTTCGCGAGCTGTAGGGAAGGAATCACCATTACGAAGATATTGTTGCAAACAAGATTTAAATTCATCTGATTCATTGCAAAGAATATTTGCGATATCCGATAGGACTTGCACATCACCACATTCACTACCGAAACAAATGGAGTCGACCACGCCGAGTTTTTCTAAAATAGAAACTGCACCAAATGCAAACTGTTCGGCACTTCCTGTTGCGTAGCAAACTGGTATCTCAAGTACAAGATCGGCACCTGCTGCCAAAGCAGCTTCTGTACGCAAATATTTGGGCATAATCGCTGGTTCGCCACGTTGTACGAAGTTGCCACTCATAACAACAATGACAGTATCAGCATTCGCTTTTTGCTTTGCCTGTTCGATATGATATTGATGACCATTGTGAAATGGATTGTATTCAGCAATTAAACCAACAACTTTCATAAAAAGCTCCTTTATTTTTTATACTAAAGGCATTATACTATAAATGTATTTTTATCGAAAGGGGGAATTCTTATGAATCGAGAAGAGATATTAATTATGCTCGAAGAGCGACAATTTAAAGAACTAAGAGAAGTGTTGGAAAATACACACCCCGTAGATATTGCTGAGTTATTTGAAGATTTGGAACATAAGCAAGTTTTGATTTTGTTCCGTTTATTGGATAAAGACAAGGCGGCAGAAACGTTTACTGAAATGAATAGTGACATGCACGAGGCACTGATCAATGCGTTGACAGATTCGGAATTGGAAGAAGTCATGGAAGAGATGTACGTGGATGATACCGTAGACATTGTGGAAGAATTGCCGGCCAATGTTGTGAAACGTCTTTTGATGGCGACTGATGAAGAGACAAGAAAACAAATCAACACGTTATTAAAGTATCCGGAAGATAGTGCCGGAAGCATTATGACGGTGGAATATATCGCCTTCCAGAAAGAGATGACCGTAGAAGATGCAATCATGAAGATTCGACAAGTGGGTCTGAACCGAGAGACTATTTATACTTGCTATGTGACAGATAAAAGACAACTAATCGGTGTTGTATCTTTGAAAGAACTTTTGACCACGGGGGATAACCGTACATTGGAAGAAATCATGGAAACGAACATGCTATATGTACACACTCATGATGACCAGGAAGAAGCTGTAAATATGATTAATAAATATGGTTTAATCGCACTTCCTGTTGTTGACAAAGAGATGCGTATTGTCGGAATCGTTACTGTTGATGATGCGATGGATGTCTTGCAAGAAGAGACAACCGAGGACATCAGTATGATGGCAGGTATCGTTGCACCTAGTGAAGACGATTATTTTTCTACAAGTGTATGGCAACATGCCAAGAGTCGCTTTCCTTGGCTCTTGTTTTTGATGCTCTCGGCAACTCTGAGTGGTCTTGCACTTGGCCGTTTTGAAGCAGTGCTAGTGGCAATGCCGATACTAAATACCTTTGTTCCGATGCTGACAGGAACCGGTGGAAATTGTGGCTCGCAAAGTTCAACATTGGTTATTCGTGGTTTAGCGACTGAAGAAATTGAGTTTAAAGATATTTTTAAAATTATTTTTAAAGAAGTGCTTGTAGCATTGATGGTCGGAGTGATGTTGGCTGTCGTAAATGCAATTCGTGTTATGTTAATGTATAAAGATTCTACGCCTGAAAATATGTCTGCGACTATGCTTGCGATTACGCTTGGTATTACCTTGGTATGTACCGTTGTATTAGCAAAGGTAATTGGTTGCATCTTGCCACTCCTTGCAAAGAAGTGTAAGTTGGATCCGGCACTGATGGCAGCACCATTAATTACAACGTTGGTGGATACGGGGACGATTTTGATATATTTTACGATAGCAACACGTATTTTAGGACTCTAAAATGTACAAAAACACACATAAAAGGTACTTGTATACAAAAAACGAATGAGCTATAATAGTGAATATATGTGAACAAATACGAAAGGAGTCATTAAGTCATGGGATTTATTGATATCATTAAGGAAAAAGCAAAACAAGATTTAAAAACAATTGTTCTTCCAGAGACAGAAGACAAGAGAACTTATGAAGCTGCAGAGGCAGTTCTTCGTGAAGGAACAGCAAAATTAGTTTTGGTTGGAAGTAAAGCTGAAATAGAAGAGAAAGGCGCAGGATTTGACCTTACAGGAGCAATCATAGTAGACCCTGCAACTTATGAAAAGACAGAAGAGTATATTGCTAAATTAGTAGAACTCAGATCGAAAAAAGGAATGACTGAAGAACAAGCAAGAGAATTGCTTTTGACAAATTACTTATACTACGGTGTGATGATGGTGAAAATGGGTGACGCTGACGGTATGGTTTCAGGAGCAAGCCATTCAACAGCAGATACATTAAGACCATGTTTGCAAATCTTAAAGACAAAACCTGGAACAAAATTAGTTTCTTCATTCTTTGTTATGGTAGTGCCAGATTGCGATATGGGTGCAAATGGAACATTCGTATTTTCAGATGCAGGTCTTGAGCAAAATCCAGACTCTGAAAAGTTAGCAGCAATCGCTCTTTCAGCAGCAGAATCATTCAAAACATTAGTCGGAGAAGAACCAAAAGTAGCAATGCTTTCACACTCGACAATGGGAAGCGCAAAACATGCAGATGTTGATAAAGTAGTAGAAGCAACACGTATCGCAAAAGAATTAGCTCCAGACCTTATGTTAGATGGAGAAATGCAATTGGATGCAGCAATCGTTCCAGAAATCGGTGAATCAAAAGCACCAAACAGCAAAGTAGCAGGACATGCAAACGTTCTTGTATTCCCTGTCCTTGATGCTGGTAACATTGGTTATAAATTAGTACAAAGACTTGCAAAAGCAGAAGCTTATGGACCATTGACACAAGGTATTGCAAAACCAGTCAATGACTTATCACGTGGATGTAGCGCAGCTGATATCGAAGGTGTTGTTGCAATTACAGCAGTACAAGCACAAGCGCAAGACAAATAATTAATTTAGACGACGGAGGAATGAACATGAATGTTTTAGTAATTAACTGTGGAAGTTCATCATTGAAGTTTCAATTGATTAATTCTGACACAGAAGCAGTATTAGCAAAAGGTCTTTGCGAAAGAATTGGTATCGATGGAAGATTGACATACCAACCAGAAGGCGGCGAAAAAGTAACAGAAGACAAACCAATGCCAACACACACAGAAGCAATTCAATTCGTAATTGATGCATTGACAGATGCAGAAACTGGTGTAGTTGCTAGCTTGGATGAAATTAACGCAGTAGGACATCGCGTGGTACACGGTGGAGAAAAATTTGCTTCTTCTACAATTATTACAGAAGAAGTATTCAAAGCAATTGAAGAGTGTAACGACCTTGCACCACTTCATAATCCAGCAAACTTAATCGGTATCGAGGCTTGTCAAAAATTAATGCCAGGAACACCAATGGTAGGTGTATTTGATACAGCATTCCATCAAACAATGCCTGAAAAAGCTTATATGTATGGTTTGCCATATGAATACTATGAAAAATACAAAGTAAGACGCTACGGTTTCCACGGAACAAGCCACAGTTTCGTTTCGAAAAGAACTGCTGAAATCTTAGGAAAAGCATACGAAGATACAAAAACAATCGTATGTCACCTTGGAAATGGTGCAAGTATCTGTGCTGTATTGAATGGAAAATCAGTTGATACATCTATGGGTCTTACTCCATTGGAAGGTCTTGTGATGGGAACACGTTCAGGAGATATTGATCCTGCAATCTTAGAGTTCGTTGCAAAGAAAGAAGATATGGATATCACAGAACTTATGAATATGCTTAATAAGAAATCTGGTGTACAAGGTGTGTCTGGACTTTCTAGTGACTTCCGTGATTTGACAGCAGGTGCAGCAGATGGAAACAAACGTGCTCAAATTGCAATTGATGTATTTGCTTATCGCGTTGCAAAATATGTAGGAAGCTACGCAGCAGCAATGAATGGTGTAGATGCAATTGCATTCACAGCTGGTATCGGTGAAAATGTTTGTCTTGTAAGAGAAAAAGTTTGTGAATATCTTGGATACTTGGGAATCGCTCTCGATAAAGAAGCAAACGCAGTACGCGGTGAAGAAATTGAAATTTCAACACCAGATTCTAAGGTAAAGGTTTACGTTGTACCAACAAACGAAGAGCTTGCAATCGCACGTGAAACAGTAGCATTACTTTAGGATAAATTTTCTAAATATTTTGTTGACAAATAAAATTTTAATGATATAATAATCTAGGTGTGATAAGGAGAACTATATGTTTATTGACCTGTCAGACGTTCTGTTAGAACATCATAAACCAATAGATACAGTTGTTTCTGTTGAAATGAATGAATTTGTAAGTACATTAGGAAGTATGCCGATATTGCAGAAAAGCCCGACGCACATCGTTGTAAAACATGTGAAAAATAAGGAACTTACTGTGGAAGGCACTTGCGAAATTGTGCTGGAAATTCCTTGCGACCGATGTCTGTCACCGGTTCCTGTAACTTTCAACTTGGAATTTGCTAATCATATTGATTTAGATGATGATAATCAAACAGACGAAGTAGATGAAAAAGATTATATTGACGGATACAAACTTGACGTAGACAAGTTGCTCTATAATGAGATGTTGGTAGGATGGCCGATGAAAATTCTATGTGATGAGGACTGTAAAGGAATCTGTAACACATGTGGTCAAAACCTAAATAAGGGAACTTGTAACTGCGAAGATACAAGTCTTGACCCTAGAATGTCAGTTATCCGCGATGTGTTTAAGAATTTTAAGGAGGTGTAACCTATGTCAATTTGTCCAAAGAATAAATCTTCTAAAGCTAGAAGAGATAAAAGAAGAGCAAACTGGAAAATGAGTGCTCCTAACTTAGT
>JAZRRJ010000036.1:0-67070 GCA_045650645.1 Faecalimonas sp.
CGAGGTAGATAGGACAGAGGTGGAAGTGTAGTAATACATGTAGCTGACTGTTACTAATCGGTCGAGGGCATAACCATAAAGGTGATAGGAATAGGAAAGATGAAATGATAGAGAGTATTTGTGTGTAGTTTTGAAGGTACAGCCAAAAGGCTTTGTGCCTTTTTTTGTATAGGGGATTGGTCAAATGGTATGATAGGAGTCTCCAAAACTTTTGGTGGGGGTTCGATTCCCTCATCCCCTGTTTCACTTGTAGTCGAAAACCTTGAAGAGTCAAGGCTTTCGGCTATTTTTTTGATTGCAAGCGGAAAATTCAAGTGGTAAGATGATTACAAACAATAGGTATAAAAGATATCAACGGAAATATAAAATACTATGGAGTTACAAAGGGAGAGTGTTAGATTATGGTATGGAGCAAAAAATGTAAATGTGAAAATCATTCTGAGAGTAAAGAAACATTGCAGAAAAAACGAAGAGATACAAAAAAGATAGCGCTTATAGTTGGTGCTTTGGCTATCGTCATTGTTGTAGGCGTTGTGTTTTTTTGTTTGTTAGGAAATTCGAAGATAGACCGTAGACTGTTAGGAACGTGGGAGATAGAAAGTTATGGTGACACTTTAACATTTTACAAAGATGGAACATGCACGAAGGAGAGCATGGGTGATGATTATAAGTATGATTATGAGGTAGATGATAAAGTTCTGAAGGTGATGGATTACAACATGGGAGAACCAGGACTGCTTCAATTTAATCATCGTTATACGTTTGGAACAACAGAAGATGGAAAGGAATATGTAATTTTAGAATCGACGGAAAGTCATCTAGAATATCAATATTATTTATATAAAGTAAATGAATAGCGAAATGAAATCAGAAGGATGAACACGTCCTTCTGATTTTTTTATTAAAGAAATAAAAATGCTAAATAAAGTGTTGAAAAAGAATAGAAAAGACAAAAATGTGCTAATTTAAAATCTCATCGTGCTATTTATGAGTTTTATTCAAATGCTAAAATAGTAACAAGAAGAATATTGAAACGGAGGACTGGAAATGAAGTGTATCATCAATGGTAAGATTATTTTAAGCGATAAAGTGTTAACTGACAGTGCGATTATTTTTGATGAAAAAATAAAGGCAATTATTCCGTTAAGTGAAGTGGAGCAAAATCAGTACGAAATAATTGATGCAAATGGCAAATTAGTGGCGCCAGGGCTTGTGGATATCCATATTCATGGTTATCTTGGTGAAGACGCATCTGATGGGTCAGAAGAGGGCCTTAAAAAGATGTCAGCAGGTATTGCTCAAAACGGAGTGACATCATGGTGTCCAACGACAATGACCATCGCGAAGGAAGATCTTAATAAGGCGTTTGATGTAGCAAGAAAAGTAAAAGCAGAGACTACTTGTTACGGAGCAAAGATTTTAGGTATCCATAGCGAAGGTCCATTTATCAACCCAAGTAAAAAAGGTGCTCAGCCAGAAGAACATATTTTGCCACCAGATAGTAAGTTTATTTTAGACAATGCAGATATTCTGAAATTAGTTACAATGGCTCCAGAAATGGATGGTGCGCTTTCTTGCATTCAAGAAATATATGAAGATGGAAGAGTGCTAGTATCTATGGGACACACAGGTGCAAGCTTTGATGAAGCAAACGCAGGAATTGAAGCAGGTGCGCGTCATGCAACACATTTGTTTAATGCTATGACACCACTTCAACATAGAAATCCTGGTGTGGTAGGAGCGGCTCTTTCAGATGAAAAAGTAAGCTGTGAACTGATTGCAGATACATTCCATGTCAGCGCAGGACTTTACAAATTAGTTGTAAAAGCAAAAGGTGATAAATTCTGCTTGATTACAGACTGTATGCGTGCAGGTGGTATGGAAGACGGAGATTATACGTTGGGTGGACAACGCGTTATTAAGACAGGAATCCAATGTTTGCTTGAAGATGGAACAATTGCAGGAAGTGTATTGAAGTTAAATGAAGCAGTTCGCAATTTACATCAACACACAGAACTTTCGCTTCCGGAAGTATTTGCTTGTGCAAGTTTAAATCCAGCAAAAGCAATCAAAGAAGATAAAAATATTGGTTCCTTAGAAGTAGGGAAATGCGCAGATATCATTATCTGTGATGAAGAAATCAATATCGAAATGACCATTATCGATGGTGAAATTTATAAATAAAAAGGAGATAAAATAATGATAAAAGCAATGCTTGATCCACAATTTCAACCAATGGCAAAAGTAGTAACAGAGTTTCAAAAAAATGTAAAAGAAGTTGGCGGTACACCATTGGTAATCGCTGTAGAAAGAAATAAAGGTTATATCGCTACATATAAGATGGATGTTTATCCAGATGGCGCAGGTCATGATGAAGAGAACTATGGTGTAGTAGAACGTATTGTAAAAACACTTTTGTGGCTTTACGGAGGATATCGAGTGACAGTTGCAGGTTCTAAGAAAATTTACGAAGGACTTGCAGAAGCATATAAACAAGGTGGTGCGAGAGAGTTTGATGCAAACTTTATGGCACGTGTTTATGAAAAACCATTTGAAGTGTTATATGTTGAAAAAGTAGAAGATGCTCCAGAAGAATATCAAGCGGCAGATTCTATTGGACGCCATTTAGACGGATGTCGTATCGGATTTGATGCGGGCGGAAGTGATAGAAAAGTAAGCGCGGTAATCAATGGTGAATCAGTATATTCAGAAGAAGTTGTTTGGTTCCCTAAATTAGAAGCTAATCCAGACTATCATTATCAAGGAATTTTAGAAGCGATGAAAACGGCAGCGTCTCATATGCCAAGAGTAGACGCAATCGGTATTTCTTCTGCAGGTGTATACATTGACAATAAAATCATGGTTGCTTCTTTGTTCTTGAAAGTTTCAGATGAAGATTTCGAAAAGAAAGTAAAAACAATGTATTTGGATGTTGCAAAAGAGATTGGTGATGTTCCTGTGGAAGTTGCGAATGACGGAGATGTTACCGCTTTAGCTGGTGCAATGGATCTTGGAGATAACAATGTTCTCGGTGTGGCAATGGGGACCAGTGAAGCAGTAGGATATGTTGATGCTGATGGAAATATCACAGGATGGTTAAATGAACTTGCATTTGTTCCAGTTGACTATTGTAAAGGGGCAATGGTTGATGAATGGAGTGGTGACTATGGTTGTGGAGTAAAATATTTTTCACAAGACAGTGTAATCAAATTGGCTCCAGCAGCTGGTATCGAGTTAGATGAAAGTTTATCTCCAGCAGAAAAATTGAAAGTTGTTCAAAAATTAATGGCTGAGGGAGATGAAAGAGCAACGAAAATCTATGATACAATCGGTGTATATTTCGGAAATTCAATTGCTTATTATGCAATGTTCTACGATATAAAACATGTAATTATCATGGGACGTGTAACAAGTGGAGAAGGTGGCGCAATTATTTTAGAACGTGCAAATGAAGTGTTAGAAAAAGAATATCCAGAACTTGCAAAGAAAATTTCATTACATATTCCAAATGAAAAGAGCAGACGTGTAGGACAATCAGTTGCAGCAGCGAGTCTTCCAAAAATCAAATAATAGACGAAAATATAACACCCATACAACAATCTGTTGTATGGGTGTTCATTAATTATAAATCTTTTTGTTTTCGTATTTTGCTTCAGAAGTCAATTGAATTCCTAAGCGATTAAATTGCTTGATATCAACAGAGGAAAGCATAACAGAAGAGTGAGCTTGACAGCCTTTGAGTTTTGGAATCTGTTCTAGGGCCAGTTGCGCATCTTTGTCTGTTGCGGCACACATTGAAAGTGCAATTAAGACTTCGTCAGTATGGAGTCGTGGGTTTTTGCTTCCCAGATATTCTATCTTCAATTTTTGAATTGGTTCAATGACTGTAGGAGAAATGAGATGCAACTCATCTCCTAATCCTGCAAGTGTTTTAAGTGCATTCAATAGACAAGCAGAAGAGGCTCCCAAAAGAGGAGTTGTTCTTCCTGTAATGATGGTTCCGTCTTCTAATTGTAATGCAGTAGCAGGAGCTTTCGTTTCTTTTTCGCGTTTTAAAGCTGCTTTTACAACTTTGCGTTCGTCAATGGTTATGTGGGCCTGATTCATGAGAAGTTTAATTTTGAAAACTTCTGATTCATCGGATTTCCCTTCAGCAAGATTTTTGAGTGCAGCATAGTAACGGCGAATAATTTCTTGGTTTGAAGCTTCGCGACAAACTTCATCATCGCAAATACAGTTACCAGCCATGTTAACACCCATATCTGTAGGAGACTTGTATGGATTTTCTCCAAAAATTCTTTCAAAGATTGCATCAAGAACAGGGAAAATCTCAACATCTCGATTATAATTAACGGTTGTAATTCCATAAGCATCCAAGTGGAACGGATCAATCATATTGACATCATTCAAATCTGCAGTTGCTGATTCATATGCAAGATTCACCGGATGTTTTAAAGGAATGTTCCAAATTGGGAATGTCTCAAACTTTGCATATCCTGCACGGACACCACGTTTGTGTTCGTGATACAATTGAGAGAGACAGGTTGCCATTTTTCCACTTCCAGGTCCAGGAGCAGTGATGATGACCAATGGTCTGGATGTTTCGATATAATCATTTTTTCCATATCCATCATCACTTACAATCAAAGGAATGTTTGAAGGATACCCTTCAATGCTATAGTGTGTATATACTTTGATTTGCAATTTTTCAAGGCGAGCTTTAAATAAGTTCGCACTAACTTGTCCAGAATATTGTGTAATAACGACACTACCTACGTACAATCCTTTTTCCTTAAATGCGTCCATTAAACGTAGAACGTCAGTGTCATAAGTAATACCGAGGTCTCCGCGAACTTTATTCTTTTCAAGATCCCCTGCACTGATTACAATAACAATTTCTGCTTGGTCTGAAAGTTGCATTAACAATTTCAATTTGCTGTCAGGAGCGAAACCAGGCAATACTCTGGAAGCGTGGTAATCATCAAAAAGCTTACCACCAAATTCTAAATAGAGTTTGTTGTCGAAATTGCTAATTCTTTCACGAATATGTTCAGATTGCATTTGTAAATATTTTTCGTTGTCAAATCCAATTTTCATGTAATGTTCTTCCTTATCCACTATTTCACTTATCTCAAATCGAATAATAAACTACCTATCTAGTATACTACAAAATAGGTGGCTTTATCTAGTCCTAATACAAGGAAATTTTAGAAAAGTTTCACAATGTTTTAGTTGATTTATAAGGAGGCAGTCTTTATAATGAAAAAGACATAAATTAGGAGGATAAAGATGGAAAACAACCAAAATCATAATAAAAATACAAGACCTAATCGACGTGGATGGCTTTTTGTATTATTGGTCACTATGCTTGTAGGATTTGCAATGCTTACGGTTTTTGATTTGGCAAAAGAAGTAACCACAAAAGAAATTAGTTATGATGAATTTCTTAAGATGGTCGATGAAGGCAAAGTAAAAGAAGTTGTTATCGGCAGTGACAAATTGATTATTACACCGAAAAAAGAAGAAGTGAAACCAGAGAATATCTTTGATGGTTTAGCATTTAATAGTTTGTCAAAAGAAATTACAATGACTTATTATACGGGGCTTGTGGAAGACCAAACTTTGAATGGAAGATTGTACGCGGCAGGGGTACGTTATTATTCGGAAATACCGGATACAGCGTCAGCTCTGTTTTGGAATTTTGTGTTAACAATTGTATTGCCATTTGGAGCGATATTCCTTTTGATGGTATTTATGACAAGAAAAATATCTAAGAATGGCGGTTTAATGGGAATTGGTAAGAGCAATGCCAAGATGTATGTTGAAAAAGAAACCGGAGTTACTTTTAAGGATGTAGCAGGACAAGATGAGGCGAAAGAGTCATTGCAAGAAGTAGTAGATTTCTTGCATAATCCGAAAAAATATACAGAAGTAGGAGCAAAATTACCGAAGGGAGCGTTACTTGTAGGACCTCCGGGAACTGGTAAGACTTTGCTTGCAAAAGCGGTTGCAGGAGAAGCGAAGGTTCCATTCTTCTCTGTGTCAGGTTCAGAGTTTGTGGAAATGTATGTTGGTGTTGGAGCATCCAGAGTGCGTGACTTGTTTAAACAAGCACAATCAATGGCTCCTTGTATCGTTTTTATTGATGAAATTGATGCGATTGGAAAAAGCCGTGATAATGCCTTAGGAAGCAATGATGAAAGAGAACAAACATTGAATCAAATTTTGGCTGAAATGGATGGGTTTGACACCGAAAAAGGATTGTTGCTGTTGGCGGCAACGAATCGACCGGAAGTGTTGGATCCGGCATTGCTTCGTCCGGGAAGATTTGATAGACGTATTATTGTAGATAAACCAGATTTAAAAGGACGTATCGATACGTTAAAAGTACATTCAAAAGATGTAAAGATGGACGAGACTGTGGATTTGGAAGCAATCGCATTGGCTACATCGGGTGCAGTTGGTTCTGATTTGGCAAATATGATCAATGAAGCTGCGATTAATGCTGTAAAACACGGAAGGAAAGTAGTGTCGCAAGCAGATTTATTCGAGGCTGTTGAAGTAGTGTTGGTAGGAAAAGAAAAGAAAGACCGCATTATGAATTCTGAAGAGCGTCGCATTGTTTCTTATCACGAGGTAGGACATGCTTTGGTTAGTGCCTTGCAAAAGGATGCGGAACCAGTACAAAAAATCACGATTGTTCCAAGAACGATGGGGGCACTCGGATATGTAATGCAAACGCCGGAAGAAGAAAAATATCTCAACACAAAGGCAGAATTGGAAGCAATGCTGACAGGACTTTTGGCAGGACGTGCAGCAGAAGAACTTGTCTTTGAAACAGTGACAACTGGTGCATCAAATGATATTGAACGTGCGACTAAATTGGCGAGAGCGATGGTTACACAATATGGAATGTCAGAGCGTTTTGGCTTAATGGGATTGGAATCGATTCAAAACAGATATTTGGATGGCCGTGCAGTTATGAATTGTGGAGAAGCAACTGCAGGAGAAATAGATCAAGAAGTGATGCGTATGCTTAAGGATGCCTATGCAGAAGCGAAAAAATTATTATCTGAAAATAGAGAAGCTTTGGATAAGATTGCAAATCACCTGATCGAAAAAGAAACGATTACAGGAAAAGAATTTATGGAAATTCTTCACGAAGTGCAAACTGGGGAGGAAGAACCAGAGGTAATTGAAGGAGCTCTTCCAGAAAGAATGTTTGATGAATAAAGAAAGAATCGAAAGGAATCTGCATAGGATTGCAGATTCCTTTTTTTACGTGGTATAATAAAGATATCTATGATGTGTGGTGAGAAAAATGTTTCATATTGAGGAAGAATTAAAAAAACTTCCGGCAAAGCCTGGAGTTTATTTGATGCGAGATGAAAAAGAAAATATCATATATGTTGGGAAAGCAATTAGTTTAAAAAATCGAGTGCGCCAATATTTTCAATCCAGCAGAAAACGTGGAGTTAAGATAGACCAGATGGTTAGCAGAATTCACAGTTTTGAATATATCGTTACAGATTCTGAACTGGAAGCTTTGGTGTTGGAATGTAATTTGATTAAAGAACATCGCCCGAAATATAATACAATGCTGATGGATGACAAAGGATATCCTTTTATTAAAGTTACCGTGAATGAGGCGTATCCAAGGGTGATGCTGGCACGCACTATGGAAAAGGATAAATCAAAATATTTTGGCCCTTATACAAGTGTGGCAGCTGTGAAGGATACCATTGAATTGATGCGGAAATTGTATCACGTGCGCAATTGTAACCGAAATCTGCCAAAAGACGTCGGGAAAGAAAGACCTTGCTTGAACTATCATATCAATCAGTGTGAAGCTCCTTGTCAGGGATATGTGACCCAGGAAGCGTATCGAGAAACCATTGAAAAAGTGATTCGATTTTTGAATGGGCATTATGAAGATGTGTTGCATGAATTAGATACTAAGATGCAAAATGCTTCCGATACTCTGGAGTTTGAAAAAGCTATTGAATATCGAGAATTGATTCATAGTGTAAAACAGATTGCTCAAAAGCAAAAGATTACGGACAGCAGAGGAGAAGATCGAGATGTATTGGCAGTAGCGACAGACCATGAAGATGCTGTGGTACAAATCTTTTTTATTCGTGGCGGTCGATTGATTGGGAGAGATCACTTCTTCCTTCGCAATGCCTCTGAATCTACAAAAAGTGAACTGCTAGAAAGTTTTATCAAACAATTTTATGCTGGAACGCCATTTGTTCCAGCAGAAATAATGACACATGAAGAATTAAGTGAGCAACAACTTTTGGAACAATGGCTTTCAAAGAAAAGAGAGCATCGCGTAAGAATCATTGTGCCTAAAAAAGGCGAGAAAGAAAAATTGGTAGAGCTTGCGATGAAAAATGCAGCTCTGATTCTTCAGTCAGACAAGGAACGTTTGAAGAGAGAAGAAGGACGTACCATTGGTGCTGTAAAGGAATTAGAATCTTTGTTAGGATTAAAAAATCTTGTTCGAATGGAAGCGTTCGATATTTCCAATACGAGTGGATTTGCATCCGTAGGTTCTATGGTGGTCTATGAGAAGGGAAAACCGAAACGGACAGATTATCGAAAATTTAAGATTCAAAGTGTACAAGGGCCAGATGATTATGCAAGTATGGAAGAAGTGTTGACAAGACGGTTTGCACACGGGGTGAAAGAACAGCAAGAAGCGAAAGAAAAAGATTCTTTTTCTGCATTTCCTGATTTGATTTTAATGGATGGTGGAAGGGGACAAGTAAATATTGCTCTTTCCGTATTAGAAAAAATGAATTTGAAGATTCCAGTGTGTGGAATGGTAAAGGATGACAATCACCGAACGAGAGGATTGTATTTTAATAATCAGGAGATTCCGATGGAACGCAACTCAGAAGGCTTCAAACTTATTACTAGAATTCAAGATGAAGCACATCGATTTGCAATTGAGTTCCATCGTAAACTACGAGGTAAAAATCAGGTTCATTCTGTACTGGATGACATTCCTCACATAGGGCCGACAAGACGAAAGGCATTGATGAAACAATTTGGAAGTCTGGAAGCAATGAAGAATGCAAGTGTAGAAGAATTGAAAGAAGTTCCATCTATGAATGAAAAATCAGCAATAGAAGTGTACAAATTTTTCCATTAATGGTATGATTAAAATGATATGAGAAAAGAGAGGTAACGAAATGCCAGGTGTAAAACTTATAAAACTAATTGAAAAAATGAATTTAAAGAATTGTACACCGGATATTGATCTAAAGGGGAAATATATTACAGTACCTGATATTAATAGACCGGCATTGCAACTTACAGGATATTATGATCATTTTGATTCCGTGCGAGTGCAAATTATTGGGATTGTGGAGTACACATATTTGGAAACACTATCATTGGAACGCAAGAAGGGAATCTATAAAGAATTGTTAGCTCACGGTATTCCTTGTTTGATATTTACATCTCAAATTCAGCCTGATGAGGAACTCCTGAAACAGGCGAATGAAACAGGAACTCCGATATTGACAACAGAAAAGAAAACTTCTCCATTCCAGGCAGAGGTGATTCGTTGGCTGAATGTACAACTTGCACCTTGTATTTCAATCCATGGCGTGCTCGTGGATGTATATGGTGTGGGCGTATTGATTCGCGGAGAAAGTGGAATCGGAAAAAGCGAATTGGCATTGGAGTTAATTAAACGTGGTCATCGTTTGGTAACAGATGATGCAGTGGAAATTCGAAAAGTGAGTGATGATACTCTTGTGGGAAGTGCTCCTAGTATCACAAAACATTTAATCGAACTACGTGGTATCGGAATCATTGATATCAAATCGTTATATGGAGTTCAAAGTGTAAAAGAAACACAAAATATTGATTTAGTAATCACCTTAGAGGAATGGGTGAAAGGAAAAGAATATGATCGTTTAGGGCTGGAAGATGAGTATACGGAATTTCTTGGAAATAGAGTAAAATGTCATACAATTCCGATTCGTCCAGGACGAAACTTAGCTGTTATTGTAGAGTCAACGTCAATTAATCATAGACAGACTCAAATGGGATATAATGCAGCACAAGAGTTATATAGACGTTTGCAACAAAGTTTAGCACAAGAGAGTGAGGAAAATTAATATGAAATATTGTTTTGGTGTTGACATTGGTGGTACAACTGTGAAACTGGGGTTGTTTGACATGGAAGGAACTTTAGTTGACAAATGGGAGATTTTGACGAGGACAGAACAGGGAGGAGATTTTATCCTTCCGGATGTGGCAAAATCTATCCATGATAGAATCGAACAACATCAATTAAAAAAAGAACAGATTGTAGGAGTGGGTGTAGGCGTACCAGCCGCAGTTCAAGGTGAGAGTATCGTGAAAAGCACTGCGAATCTCGGATGGGGATACAAAGATGTAAAAAGCGAATTGGAAGATTTCACTGGATTGAAAGTGAAAATAGGAAATGATGCCAATGTAGCAGCTCTAGGTGAAATGTGGAAAGGCGGTGGCCAGGGCTATAAAAATATGGTTATGGTGACACTTGGAACTGGTGTTGGTGGAGGCATTATTCTTGATGGGCACATTTTAGTAGGCGTGAATGGAATTGCTGGAGAAATTGGACATTTGACCGTGAATGAGGACGAAATGGAATGCTGTGGATGTGGCAGAACCGGTTGTTTAGAACAGTATGCTTCGGCTACCGGAATTGTACGTCTTGCAAAAAAAAGACTTGAGAATTGCGAGGAATCAACAATTCTTAACGCAGAATCCGTGACTGCGAAAGATGTATTTGATGCAGTAAAAGACGGTGATTTGGTTGCGGAAGAAATCGCAGAACAATTCGGTTATTATTTGGCAAAAGCACTTAATATTGTTGCAATAATGGTAGACCCAGATATCTTCGTCATTGGTGGCGGCGTTTCTAAAGCCGGAGATGTATTGATTTCATATATTGAAAGATATTATCGTGAGAAAGCTTTGTGGAGCACGAAAGAAGTAAAATTCTCGTTGGCAACACTGGGAAATGACGCAGGCATATGTGGAGCTGCGAAATTGGTATTGGATGTATAAAAAAAGGCACTGATGTTATAAATCAGTGCCTTTTTTATTTTGTTTATTGATATGGTACTATCGTAAATAGTGGATCGGTGTTTCTTGGAACAAGTGTTCCGCCGGTGTTTCCGCCAGTATTTCCACCCGGGTTACCACCTGTGCCAGGAGTGGTAGGTGTACCAGGTGCTGGTGTTGGCGTTTGGAGACAGGTGTTACAAGTTGCCTTTGGACCTGTTCCTGTTGCGAAATATTCCGTATATTTCTCACAGTTTGCACCAGCTAATTTTCCTGTTGTTTTACATACAGTTTTTCTAGTGATGCCTTGTGGCATTGTAAAGTTCTTTCCAGTGTATCCATAAGAATTGTGAATGCGTTGCATTACTTTCTTCCAAATCGTTTTGTGGAAACTACTTGAACTTGACATCGGCTTGTTGTCATCATATCCTGCCCACACAGAAGCTGTGAGGTAAGGAGAGTATCCAGAGAACCAAAAATCACGATTGCTTGTTGTAGTTCCTGTTTTTCCAGCACTGGCAACGCCTGAAAGTCTTGCGGCAGTTCCAGTTCCAGATTTTACAACATCTTCCATTGCGCTTGTCATGAGAGCTGCTGTTGTAGCTTTCATCGCTGTGTGTGTCTTTGGAGAGTTGTCCAATAATACATTGCCATCATGGTCATAAATCTTTGTGTAAAGAATTGGCTCTGTATAAACACCGCCATTTGCAATGGATGCATAAGCAGCAGTCAACTCAATATTGTAAACACCAGCTGTAAGTCCTCCTAAAGAAGTGGCTTGTCCTGAATCGTTTACAGGATCTAAAGTAGTGAAAGCAAAATTTTCTGTTAAATATTTCATTCCCAATTCAGGGGTAATTTCTGTGTATTTTTTTACAGTACAAACATTCGCTGATGTTTGAATACAAGCGCGGATGGTCATTGCACCGCGGTAGCCGCTCCAATGATTTTTGACGTATCTGCCATCTTTATACTTATATGGAGCATCTTCGATAATAGTGGCTAGTGTATTGTTCTTTGCATCAAGTGCAGGAACAAATGTGGATAAAACTTTGAAAGTTGAACCAGGTTGCCTTGCTGATTGTGTTGCACGGTTCAAACTCATATCAGTCGTTTTCGCACCACGACCACCGACCATTGCTTTTACATGTCCAGTGTATTGATCCATCACGACGATGGTTGCTTGTGGTTGAGGAGCGATAGTAATATTTGTTAATACTTGATCTTTATCGCTACTCTTTAAAGTGTTTATATATTCTTCCAACATCGCATTTGCTGCGGCTTGTGAAGAAAATGTAGAACCATATTCGGAGCCATATTTTTTCTTAACATAGGCAGCTAATGAATTGTGGTCATAATGCTTTTGCGTATTATCTTCATGGATAATTGTAATGGCACCTGAGACCGACCATTCTGTTTTAGAAGGATAATTCGCTGGATTATTTAACTCCTCGTCACAGATTTGCTGCATAAGTAAATCTTGAGTAGTGATAATCTTTAATCCGCCACTATAGACTGCTTGGCGAGCTTGTTCTTCTGTGTAACCAAGATCTTTACACAAATCTCGTGTTACGACTTTTATAACTTCATCCAAGAAGTATGAATTTACAGTAAGGTTTGCTTTGTAAACTTCGTTTGCGGCTTGAATTCTAGTATAAACATCATCTGCAAGAGCGACATCACATTGGTCTTGTGTGATGAACCCTTCTCGCACCATGTCTTTCAAAACTTTTTCACGACGCTTTGCGTTTGCTTCCGGATTCGTAATTGGATTGTATCCAGTAGGACTCTTTGTGATGGCAGCAATAGTTGCACATTCGGATAAAGTCAAGTCTTCGACATCTTTTCCGAAATAGCGTTGCGATGCAGCTTGAACACCAAGTGTATTTTGACCTAAGTTAATGGTATTCAAATAGTTTTCTAAAATTTCGCTTTTGTCAATTGTCTTTTCAACTTGTAGCGCCAAGTACAATTCTTGTATTTTACGTTCGACACTTTGTAAACGTGTTTCTTTACTAAAGTTTGGAAATACGCTGTTTTTTATCAACTGCTGTGTAATGGAACTTCCACCTTGAGAGAAATTCCCAGAAGTAATACCGGTATATGCTGCTCTTGTAACACCCTTCCAGTCTACCCCTTTGTGTTGATAAAAACGGGCATCCTCCACTGCGATAAAGGCATTTTGCATGTCAACAGGGATTTGTTCGAGTGATTTAAATACACGATTCGAACCGGCATTGACAAGGGTACCGATTACCGTTTGTTCATCGTTCGCATATGCTGTTGTAGTATATGCAGACGGCTTAAGAGTATCTGCTGTAATTTTTGGTGTATCATCAATTATTTTCTTGAATATGACGCCGCCAGTAACTAATCCAATGATTGAAATTCCAAGGAACACGAGAAGTGATACCTTGAATATGCGGAGTCCAATTTTTCTTCTTTTCTTCTTGGGAGCTCTTGATTGGAGCGACAAGCGTCTCTGAGAAGTATTATTTCTTCCATAATTCATGAGTAAAGCCTCCTTTTATTACAAAGTACATTATAACAAATTAATTATGTGAAATAAAGAAAAATAGGAAAAATTTAAGAAAATGTTAGGAAAACTTAAGAAACACTGATATAGTATATAGAAAAGAAAAAAGGTGAGAATGATGTTAGATAGATATAAAACGGTATATTCTGGTGGTGTAGCCGAGATAATAGAAAAGAAGTCTAGGTTTATTGCAACGGTACAGCCGGTAAAAAGTGAAGAGGAAGCGCTTGAATTTATTGAGGCAATGCGAAAGAAATATTGGAATGCGACGCATAATTGTTTTGCCTACGTGATTGGCGAACATTTTCAAGTGCAACGTTGTAGTGATGATGGCGAACCAAGTGGCACTGCAGGAAAACCGATGTTGGATGTGTTGTTGGGAGAAGAAATTCATGATGTGGTAGTGGTTGTCACTCGATATTTCGGAGGGACTTTGCTGGGAACGGGAGGTCTTGTACGCGCATATTCCGGTGCGACGAAAGAAGGGCTCCTCGCAAGCAACGTTATCACAAAAACCTACGGCAGAAAATTAGATATACAGACGGATTACACCGGGTTAGGAAAGATACAGTACATTTTGGGTCAAAGGGGATTGACTATTTTGAATTCCATTTACACAGATAAAGTGGAGTTGGAAGTATTGGTTCCTGCAGATGAGGTGAATGCATTGCTTGCAGAAATCCGAGAAGGAACAAATGGACAGGCAGGTTTGGAACTGCAAAAGGAATGTTATTTTGCAGTAATTGATGGAGAAATGCATATTTTTGAAAATGAATGGCAAGGGGAAATGACATGAAGATGAAACGTGAAGATATACGAAATATTGCAATTATTGCCCATGTTGATCATGGTAAGACAACATTAGTGGATGAACTTTTAAAACAAAGTGGTGTTTTTCGTGAAAACCAAGAGGTGGCAGAACGCGTGATGGACTCGAATGATATAGAAAGAGAACGTGGAATTACCATTCTGGCGAAAAATACAGCTGTTTATTATAAAAATACAAAAATAAATATTATCGACACTCCAGGACATGCAGACTTCGGCGGAGAGGTAGAGCGTGTGTTGAAAATGGTAAATGGAGTTATTTTAGTGGTCGACGCCTTTGAGGGTGCAATGCCACAGACAAAATTCGTTCTGAAAAAAGCAATGGAATTAGACCTTCCTGTTATTGTATGTATTAATAAAATGGACAGACCAGAAGCGAGACCGGATGAAGTTATCGACGAGGTACTGGAACTATTTATGGATTTGGATGCTTCGGATGCACAATTGGATTGCCCATTTGTTTATGCATCCGCAAAAGCAGGACATGCGATTTTGGATTTGACGGACGAACCGGAAAATATGGTGCCTCTGTTTGAAACGATTTTGGATTATATTCCGGCACCGGAGGGGGATCCGGAAGCGGACACACAAGTGCTCATTAGTACGATTGATTATAATGAATATGTGGGTCGAATCGGAATCGGAAAGGTTGACAACGGAAAGATTGCTGTCAATCAGGATATGGTAGTGGTAAATGCCCACGAACCAGAAAAACAAAAGAAGGTGAAAATCAGTAAACTTTACGAGTTTGGTGGCTTGAATAAGGTGGAGGTAAAAGAGGCTACCATCGGTGCGATAGTAGCGATTTCGGGAATTGCAGATATTGCGATTGGAGACACACTCTGTTCTCCTGAAAATCCGGTTGCGATTCCATTCCAAAAAATTTCAGAGCCAACCATTGCAATGCAATTCCTTGTGAATGACAGTCCGTTTGCAGGGCAAGAAGGAAAGTTTGTTACCTCACGTCATTTGAGGGAACGTTTGCTGAGAGAATTGAATACGGATGTGAGCCTACGAGTGGAAGAAACCGAGAACACAGATAGTTTCAAGGTGTCAGGGCGCGGAGAATTACATTTGTCTGTTTTGATTGAAAATATGCGTCGTGAAGGATATGAATTTGCTGTGAGTAAGGCGGAAGTGTTGTACAAAAACGATGAAAATGGAAAATTGTTAGAGCCTATGGAACTGGCTTATGTGGATGTGCCAGACGAATTTACTGGAACCGTCATTGATAAGTTGAGTCAGCGAAAAGGGGAACTGCAAAACATGAGTGCTTCGAACGGCAGCAGTACGCGATTGGAATTTTCGATCCCAGCGAGAGGTTTGATAGGATACCGAGGAGAGTTCTTGACGGATACAAAAGGGAACGGAATTCTCAACACCTCTTTTAACGGATATGCGCCTTACAAAGGAGATATTCAATATCGAAAACAAGGTTCTTTGATTGCGTTTGAGACAGGGGAGTCTGTGACTTATGGTCTCTACAGTGCACAAGAAAGAGGAACGCTTTTCATTGGGGCAGGAGAAAAAGTTTATGCCGGTATGGTCATCGGCCAAAATGGAAAAACGGATGATATTGAGTTAAATGTATGTAAGACAAAGCATTTAACCAATACGCGTGCATCGGGATCGGATGAAGCACTTCGCCTGACGACTCCTCGTACATTGAGTTTGGAAGAGTCGTTGGATTTTATTGACACCGATGAATTGTTAGAAATTACACCAAAATCTTTGCGTATACGTAAGAAAACACTTGATGCAAGGATGCGTAAACGTGAGAAATTTCAATAATTGTCAGTCTTTTTGTGTGGAAAACGATAAATTATCTAAAATCTTATTGAAAACTTCGGGAATCGAATGTATAATGGTTATATAAAATTTGATAAAAGGAGTTGAATTGCATGAGATTTATTATTAGCGGAAAAAATATCGAGGTTACACCTGGTTTGCGATCAAGCATTGAACAAAAATTAGGAAAGTTAGAGAGATATTTCACTCCTGAGACAGAAATTATTGTCACATTAAGCGTAGAAAAAGAACGTCAAAAGATTGAGGTTACCATTCCTATGAAAGGAACCATTATTCGTTCAGAGCAAGTAAGCGACGATATGTATGTTTCAATTGATTTGGTAGAAGAAGTAATTGAGAGACAACTTCTGAAATACAAAAAGAAATTAATTGATAAACATCAAGAAGGCGGATTTCTTAAACAAGAGTTTGCCGAAGATGATTACGACACGGACGAGAATGAAATCAAAATTATACGCACAAAGCGTTTTGGAATGAAGCCAATGTTCCCAGAAGATGCTTGTGTACAGATGGAATTATTAGGACACAACTTTTTCGTATTTAGCAATGCTGAAACCGGAGAAGTAAATGTCGTATATAAAAGAAAAGATCACACATATGGTTTGATTGAACCAGAATTTTAATTAAAAATTTTATAAAAGAGACATATTACAGAATCTCCCTTCATAAACTGTTTAGTGAACGAAAAGTACAAGACAGAGGAAGGGAGATTTTAAATTCATGTCAGATAAGATTATTGAAAACAATCAGGTAACTATTATTGGAGAGGTGGCTTCAGAGTTTGTGTTTAGCCACGAAGTGTTTGGTGAGGGATTCTATATGGTAGAAGTGTTAGTTAAAAGACTTAGCAATTCCGATGATCGCATCCCTCTAATGATTTCGGAGCGTTTGATTGATGTGCAGCAAGATTATACCGGGGAGTATATTATGGTGACGGGACAATTTCGTTCTTACAACCAGCACGATGAGAACAAAAACCGATTGGTGCTATCCGTTTTTGTGAGAGAAGTATCGTTTGTGGAAGAAGAGATGGATGGTGCAAAAACCAATACGATTTTATTGGATGGCTACATATGTAAACGACCAATTTATCGAAAAACGCCTTTGGGAAGAGAAATTGCAGATTTATTATTAGCTGTAAATCGTCCGTATGGAAAATCGGATTACATACCATGTATTTGCTGGGGGCGTAACGCACGCTTTGCATCTGGGTTTGAAGTGGGAGAACATGTGCAAATTCTGGGGAGAATTCAGAGCCGTGAATACGTGAAGAAAATAACAGAAACAGAGACAGAAAAACGAACGGCATATGAAGTGTCAGTTAGTAAATTAGAGTGCATTCTAGATTGACAGAAATTGAGAATGGTGCTAAAATCCTGTAAAGACGATAGCGAGGGGTAATGAAGGAGGAGCAATATGGCTATTTTTACAGGTGCAGGAGTGGCGATTGTTACACCATTTCATGCAGATGGAAGTATAAATTATGACAAATTAGAGGAATTGATTGATTATCAGTGTAATCATGGAACAGACAGTATTGTTATATGTGGAACAACGGGTGAATCTCCAACATTGTCTGAGCAAGAACATATGGAATGTGTGAAGATGGCTGTTGAGTTTACAAAAGGCAGACTTCCGGTAATTGCAGGAACAGGTTCAAATAGCACAATGACTGCAATTGAACTGTCGAAAGCAGCCGAAGAAGCTGGAGCAGATGGACTCTTGATGGTTACTCCATATTACAATAAAGCGACTCAAGAGGGATTGGTGCAACATTATACAGCAGTTGCGAACGAAGTGAAACTTCCAATCATTTTATATAGCGTGGCAAGTAGAACAGGATGTAACGTAGCACCTGAAACAGCAGCGAAGTTGTTTCATAATGTTGAGAATATTGTTGGAATTAAAGAAGCGTCAGGAAATATTTCTCAGGTTGCAAAGATTATGAATCTTACAGATGGAAAGATGGATTTGTATTCTGGAAATGATGATCAAATCGTTCCATTGTTATCACTTGGCGGTATTGGTGTTATTTCTGTATTATCGAATGTAGCACCACAGGAAACACACGATATTTGTGCAAAATTCTTTGCAGGGGATCATAAAGGAAGTTTGGAATTGCAATTAAGAGCCCTTCCATTGATCGATGCATTGTTTAGTGAAGTGAATCCAATACCGGTGAAAAAGGCAATGAACCTTATGGGATATGAAGTTGGTGGTTTAAGAATGCCACTTACAGAATTGACTCCGGGGAATACAGAAAAACTTGCAAAAGCAATGCGAGATTTTGGCATTTTATAAAACATGTAAGGAAATCCGTGGTTTACACGGATTTCTTTTTGCATTATACTTGTGAAAGAGCAAAAAAAGGAGAAGAAAACGATGGTAAAAGTAATTATGCATGGATGCAATGGGAAAATGGGACAGGTTGTTACGAAGATTGTAAAGGAAGATTCCCAGGCGGAAATCGTTGCAGGAATTGATAAATATATGGGTATTTCAAACGAGTATCCAGTGTTTGAAAGTCTGGATGCTTGTGACGTAGAAGCAGATGTGATTATTGATTTTTCAAATGCTTCTTCTACGGATGAATTATTGGAGTATTGTGTAAAAAAGAACCTTCCAGTTGTTTTGTGTACGACAGGATTGTCTGAAGCACAACTTGAACATGTGAAAAAAGCAAGTGAAAGTGTTGCTGTTTTGAAATCTGCAAATATGTCACTTGGAGTGAATATGTTGTTGAAATTACTGCAAGAGGCAGCAAAAGTATTGGCTCCGGCGGGATTTGACATTGAGATTGTAGAAAAACATCATAATCAAAAGGTGGATGCACCAAGCGGAACAGCTCTCGCGTTGGCAGATTCTATCAATGAAGCTTTAAACAAAGAATATACATATACTTACGACAGAAGCCAAGAACGTTGTAAAAGAGAAAAGAAAGAAATCGGAATTTCAGCGGTTCGCGGTGGAACAATCGTAGGGGAACATGAAGTGTTTTTTGCAGGAGAAGATGAGGTAATCGAGTTCAAGCATACGGCATATTCAAAAGCAGTTTTTGCAACAGGAGCAGTAGAGGCAGCAAAATTCCTAAAAGGAAAAAATCCTGGATTGTATGACATGAAAGAAGTGATTCAATTTTAAATTGTAAAAAAATCCCAATTCATTGAAGAGTATATATTTGTGGGAAATGCAAATATTATTGTCAAGAAGTGATTCTTACAAATAATACAATCATGAAAGGGAGATAAACATGAAAAAGTTTAAAAAATTGATTTTAACAATGTTGTGTTTAGGTGTTGTTTTATGCACCGTTGCATGTGGTAATATGGGTGGCACTGACGACAATGCAACAAACGATCAAAACAATGGTGTGACGGAGGGTACAGACCGAAACGATACTGCGTCAGATGATACAGACCGAAACGATAATGCGTCAGATGATACGGATCGAGACGATAACATTGTGGAAGATATGGGAGATGCTGTGGGAGACGGCATGCAAGATGTAGGAGATGGCGTAAAAAATATGACAGACGACGCCACGGGAAATAACTGATAAAAAGAAAGGAACGGTAAACGTTCCTTTTTGCATTATGGGATAAAAAGTGTTATACTAATACAAATTTATGAGTTGGAGAGAATGATGAAATTTAGACCATGTATAGATATTCACAACGGAAAAGTAAAACAGATTGTCGGTGGTTCTTTGCAAGATGACGGAGATCAGGCGGTTACGAATTTTACATCGGACTGTTGCGCAGACTTTTATGCAATGCGCTACAAAAAGGACAACCTTACAGGCGGGCATATTATTTTGTTGAATGCACCAATGTCAGAATACTATGAAGCAACAAAAGAACAAGCAATGCTGGCTTTGCACGCATATCCGAGAGGAATGCAGGTTGGCGGAGGGATTACTGCGGAGAATGCAAAAGAGTACATAGAAGCCGGAGCCAGCCATGTAATTGTGACATCATATGTATTTCGAGATGGAGAAATACAATGGGATAATTTGAAAAAATTAGCAGATACCGTAGGGAAAGAACGAATTGTTTTGGATCTCAGTTGTCGAAAAAAAGGGCGTTCATATTATGTGGTGACAAATCGTTGGCAGACCTTCACAAATGTAGAAATCACAGAAGCATTGTTGGACGATATGGCGATGTATTGTGATGAGTTTTTGGTACATGGTGTAGATGTGGAAGGAAAATCCTCTGGTGTGGAAGAAAATTTGGTGAAAATCCTTGCAGATTGGAACCGAATTCCAATTACTTATGCAGGGGGAATTGGAAGTATGGAAGATTTGCAAAAATTTGAAAAAATCAGTGGTGGAAAGTTGGATTTTACAATTGGAAGTGCACTGGATTTGTTTGGGGGAACAATTCCTTATGAAATCATAAAGAAAATGTAAAGTTTGTTGAAGAAAAACATATTCAGTGGTACAATGAAATTTGGATTAAAAATAGATCAATAAGGAGTAAATAATGAATTTATTTGAAAAGATATTTGGTACACATAGTGAAAATGAATTAAAACGAATCTATCCGATTGCAGACCGCATTGAAGCGTTAGAGCCGGAAATGCAAGCGCTTTCAGATGATGAGTTGAGAAATAAAACAGAAGAGTTTAGACAACGACTTTCAGAAGGGGAAACCTTAGATGATCTTCTGCCAGAAGCGTATGCAACGGTAAGAGAAGCCGCGTGGAGAACCTTGAAGATGAAACATTACCGTGTGCAGTTGATTGGTGGTATTATTTTGCACCAAGGGCGTATTGCGGAAATGAAAACAGGGGAAGGAAAAACATTGGTTTCGACTCTTCCAGCATATTTGAATGCATTGACAGGGGAAGGTGTTCATGTTGTTACAGTCAATGATTATTTGGCAAAGCGTGATGCTGAGTGGATGGGAGCAGTACATCGATTCCTGGGATTGACAGTTGGTGTTGTTTTAAATGATATGCAAAATGACGAACGTCGAGAAGCGTATAACTGTGATATTACGTATGTTACAAATAATGAACTAGGGTTTGACTATTTGAGAGATAACATGGTGATTTATAAAGAACAACTTGTACAACGTGGCTTGAAATATGCCATCATCGATGAAGTTGACTCTGTGTTGATTGATGAGGCCAGAACCCCACTTATTATTTCCGGACAAAGTGGAAAATCGACAAAATTGTATGAGGCATGTGATGTGCTGGCAAGACAGTTGGTTCGTGGAGAAGCAAGTGGAGAATTCTCGAAAATCAATGCGATTATGGGAGAAGATATCACAGAAACTGGTGATTATATTGTAAATGAAAAAGATAAACAAGTTACATTGACGGAAGATGGTGTGGCAAAAGTAGAGCAATTTTTCCACATTGACAACTTGGCAGATGCAGAACATTTGGAAATTCAGCATCATATCATTTTGGCGTTACGTGCACATAATTTGATGTTCAAGGATCAAAGTTATGTTGTGACTGAAGGCGGAGAAGTTATGATTGTTGATGAATTTACCGGACGTATTATGCCAGGACGTCGCTATTCCGATGGTCTTCATCAAGCAATTGAAGCGAAAGAACATGTGAAAGTAAGACGTGAAAGCAAGACACTTGCAACAATTACTTTCCAAAACTTATTTAATAAATTTCAAAAAAAATGTGGTATGACAGGTACTGCACTTACAGAAGAAAGAGAATTTCGTGATATATATGGCATGGACGTTGTGGAAATTCCAACCAATGTTCCGGTGCAAAGGAAAGATTTAGATGATGCTGTTTACAAAACACAGGGCGAGAAGTTTTTAGCAGTTGTAAATGAAGTGGCAATTGCACATGAAAAGGGACAGCCAGTGTTGGTTGGTACCATTACAATCGAAACGTCAGAACTTTTAAGCAAGTTGTTAAAGAAAAGAGGAATTCCGCACAATGTATTGAATGCGAAGTATCATGCAATGGAAGCGGAGATTGTAGCACAAGCAGGTATTCATGGAGCAGTTACAATTGCGACTAATATGGCTGGTCGTGGTACCGATATTAAATTGGACGATGAAGCAAAGGCAGCAGGTGGGCTTAAGATTATCGGTACAGAACGACATGAATCAAGACGTATTGATAATCAGTTGCGTGGACGTTCCGGACGTCAAGGTGACCCGGGTGAGTCAAGATTCTATATATCACTAGAAGATGACTTGATGCGCTTGTTTGGTTCAGAGCGTTTGATGGGAATTTTCAACGCATTGGGTGTTGCAGACGGTGAGCAGATTGAACATAAGATGTTATCGAATGCAATTGAAAAGGCACAACAAAAGATTGAAGGAAACAACTTTGGAATTCGTAAAAACTTATTAGAATATGACCAGGTTATGAATGAACAGAGAGAAATCATTTACGAAGAAAGACGTCGTGTACTTGACGGTGAAGACATGAGAGATGTGATTTGTACAATGATTTCTGATTTGGCGTCGGCAATAGTAAATCGACATGCTTCCGCAGAGACAGATGCAGAATCTTGGGATTTGGAAAGCTTCAACAACGAGTTGCTCATGTCATTTGGATTGGATGGAGTGACGAGTGAAGAGTTCGAACAGACATCACCAAAACAATTGGAAGAACTGATTCAAGAACGTGCGCAAAAGGCATATGAAGAAAAAGAACTCGAATTTGAAGAAGAGCAGATTCGTGAAGTGGAACGAGTTATTTTGTTGAAAGTCATTGACCGAAAATGGATGGACCACATCGATGATATGGAGCAATTGCGCCAGGGAATTGGACTTCAATCTTATGGTCAAAAAGATCCGTTGGTTGAATACAAAATGTTGGGATACGAAATGTTTGGTGAAATGACGGAAGGAATCACAGAAGATACCGTTCGTACATTATTCCATGTTAGCGTTGAAAAGAAAGTGGAAAGAGAAGAAGTTGCGAAAGTGACTGGAACAAATAAAGACGAGAGTCTTACAAGAACACCGAAAAAACGCGAGGATAAAAAAGTGTATCCAAATGATCCATGTCCATGTGGAAGTGGAAAAAAATACAAACAATGTTGTGGTAGAAAATAATATAAAGAGGTGAGAATGTGGTTGAATTAGATCAATTCAAAAGTTGTTTGAATTCTTATGAAGAACCATTAAAAGAATTGAGGGATTCACTTTGACCTGTCTGGAAAAGAAAAACGGGTTGAAGAATTAGAACGAAAGATTGAAGAACCCGGATTTTGGGATCGAACAGAAGAGTCTCAGCATGTCATGAAAGAGTTGAAAGGGTTAAAAGATTTGCTTGAAAAAACGAATCAGTTGGCAACGCAGTTTGAGGATATCGGCCTTTTGATTGAAATGGCATATGAAGAAAATGACGAAGAGCTTATCCCGGAGATTGAAGCTGAATTGCGATCGTTCGAGACGGTGTTTGAAGAAATGAGAATTCAAACTTTATTGTCCGGAGAATATGATAAGGATAATGCCATTGTTACCTTACATGCAGGAGCAGGGGGGACAGAGTCTTGTGACTGGGCAAGTATGCTATATCGTATGTATAATCGTTGGGCAGAACGGAAAGGCTTTTCTGTAGAAGTGTTAGATTTCTTAGATGGAGATGTGGCAGGGATTAAGGCTGTCACGTTTCAGGTGAATGGAGAAAATGCTTACGGTTATTTGAAATCAGAAAAAGGAGTGCATCGTTTGGTGCGCATATCCCCTTTTAATGCAGCCGGTAAAAGGCAAACATCTTTTGCATCTTGTGACGTGGTTCCGGATATAGAAGATGAGATAGACATTGAAATTAATGAAGATGATTTACGGATTGATACGTATCGTGCAAGTGGTGCCGGAGGGCAACATATTAACAAGACATCTTCCGCAGTCAGAATTACACATTTGCCGACAGGAATTGTAGTGCAATGTCAAAATGAACGTTCACAACATAGTAATAAAGACAAAGCGATGCAAATGTTAAAAGCAAAATTATATTTGTTGAAAGAACAAGAGCAAGCGGATAAGGTGTCGGATATTCGTGGTGAAATAAAAGAGATAGGCTGGGGAAATCAGATACGATCTTATGTAATGCAACCATATACATTGGTAAAAGACCATCGAACAAATGCAGAGATTGGAAATGTAACAAGTGTGTTAGATGGAAACATCGATTTGTTCATTAATGCATATTTAAAGGAAACCAAATAGGGAGGAAACAAAATGATAAAAATAGCAGTTTTGGGATACGGAACAGTAGGTTCGGGAGTTGTAGAAGTGATTACAACGAACCAAGAGGTGATCAACCAACGCATTGGAGAGGAATTAGATATTAAATATATTCTTGATTTAAGAGAATTTCCTGGTTCGCCGGTGGAACATTTAATCGTACATGATTTTGAACAAATTTTGAATGACGAAGAAGTAAAAATTGTTGTAGAAGTGATGGGTGGAATTGAACCTGCTTACACATTTGTAAAGAAAAGTTTGCTCGCAGGTAAAAGTGCAGTTACATCCAATAAGGCATTGGTAGCAAAGCACGGTGCAGAGCTTCTTGCAATTGCAAAAGAAAACAATTTGAATTTCTTGTATGAAGCAAGTGTAGGAGGCGGTATTCCAATTATTCGTCCACTTGCAACTTCTTTGACAGGTGATGTTGTGGAAGAAATCACAGGAATCTTGAATGGAACAACAAACTACATGATGAGCAAGATGTTCAATGCAAATGCAGATTATGACGCAGTATTGAAAGAAGCGCAAGATTTAGGGTTTGCAGAAAGAGATCCAAGTGCAGATGTGGAAGGTCATGACGCATGTAGAAAAATCGCGATTCTTTCATCAATTATTTGTGGAAAAACAGTAAACTTTGAAGATATCTATACAGAAGGTATTACAAAGATTACTTTAGAGGATATTCAATACGCGAAAGCAATGGGAATGAAAATTAAATTGTTGGCTTCATGTAAACGTGAAGGAGCACAACTTTGTGCGATTGTTGCACCACACATGGTGTCAAAAGAACATCCTCTTTATAACATTGAAGATGTATTTAATGCAGTGTTTGTAAAAGGAAATATGTTAGGTGATTCGATGTTCTACGGCAGTGGAGCGGGAAAACTTCCAACTGCAAGTGCGGTAGTGGGTGACATTGTAGAAGCAGCAAAGAACCCAGCGAGAAGCATGATGGCAACATGGGATGCAGAAACGTTAGAGTTGGTAGAAAAAGCAGATACAACAAAGAGATTTTTCGTAAGATTCAAAGGTGCTGAAGCAGAGTGGAAGGAACAACTTCAAGAAGCTTTTGGACCAATCGAAACATGGACATTGACAGATAATTGTGAAGAGTTTGCATTTGTGACAGAAATTATGAGCGAAGGACAATATGAAAATGTTGCGAAAAAATTCCCACAAATTTGTCAAATGATTCGTGTAAAATAAATGATTGGGGATGTAATAGCATGAAATATATCATTGTATTAGGAGATGGAATGGCGGATGAACCGCTCGAAGTATTGCAGGGAAAGACACCGTTGGAGGTTGCTGACAAACCAGGAATGGATGCATTGGCAAGAAACGGAGAAGTTGGTCTTACTTGCATGGTTCCAAAGGGAATGTCTCCGGGAAGCGACACCGCGAATTTATCAGTGATGGGATATAATCCAAAAATTTATTATACAGGGCGATCACCATTGGAAGCTTTGAGCATCGGGGTGGATATGAGTGCGACAGATGTTTCCCTTCGCTGTAATGTTGTTACATTATCTGAAGAGGAGGAAAATTACGAGGATCGCACAATTATTGACCATAGCTCGGGAGAAATTTCGACGGAAGATGCCGCTGTACTGATAGAGGCTTTAAAAGAAGGTTTGAGGCAAGAAGGTTATGAGTTTTATGTGGGGACAAGCTACCGACATCTTCTTGTGTGGAAGGATGGAAAAGTTGTGGAACTTACTCCTCCGCATGACATCTTGACGCGCAGAATTGGAGACTATCTTCCGAAAGATGATGTGCTCCGTGAGATGATGAAGAAGAGTTATGATATTTTGGTCAACCATCCAATCAATATCCGACGAAAAGAAATGGGCCTTAATCCAGCGAACTCGGCATGGTTCTGGGGTGCGGGCACAAAACCGGCTCTCCAGTCATTTTATGAAAAGACTGGGAAAAGAGGGGCTATGATTTCTGCAGTTGACCTCTTGAAGGGAATTGCAGTTGGAAGCGGAATGGACAATTTGCACGTAGAAGGAGCAAATGGTGGACTGCATACCAACTATACCGGGAAGATGGAAGCGGCTGCAGATGCTTTGTTACATAAAGGCTATGATTTTGTTTACATTCATGTCGAAGCACCAGACGAAATGGGGCATCAAGGTCTTGTCAATGAAAAGATAGAAGCAATTGAAAAGATTGACCGTTATATTGTAGGACCGCTTGTGGAAAAGATGAATCAATCAGGAGAAGATTATCGAATTCTCTTGCTTCCAGACCATCCAACACCGATTTCTATCCGTACACATACATGTGGAAATATTCCGTATGTGCTTTATGACAGTAGAAATTCCGTGAGAACAGCGGATGGATATGATGAGTGTGAGGCAGAAAAAAGCGGTATTTATAGAGAAGATGGATATCAACTTATTGATGAGTTATTTCAAGCATAAAGGGACGACCGTTTGGTCGTCTTTTTAATTTTTGTATTATGTTCAATTTGCGAGTTGATTTATGATGTGCTAGAATGACAGTACCAAATGATGGAGGTTTCATTATGAAAAATAAAAAAATACGCATTCAAAGTTTTGTACAAAACGATGTGCTTCCGAAAATAAAGAGAATTTGCGATTGCTTCACAAAGAGCAACGAGAAAAGAAAAAACATTGCTATTGCTGTAGGGGTACTTGTCGCGGTAGGACTCGGTGCTTTGATTACCAGTAATTATATTTTGCCAAGCTACCATTACAGTGCTGCTAAAAAAGCAATACAATCTAGAGAGTTCTTGGAAGCATATTCTCATTTGAATCAGTGTCGTGGGTATAAGCAAGCAGACTTGTTGCTGGAAGATTTTGTTGTATTTCATGGGAAAGAGACCAGTGACGGAGACGTAGAAACAGAAAGAAAATTTGAATACGACAAAAAGGGGAATCTCACAAAAGTATACCAATACGATTCTAAGGGCAATCTTTCCGATGAAAAAGAATATAAGTATGAATATGACGAAGAAAAAAGAGTTGCTCAAATGAGTGTATATTTTTTGAATTCGGACAGTGATTTGGTATTAGATTTCAAAAACAAATATGACTATGATGACGATGGAAAGCTGAGTACAATCACTACGTATTATAATGAATCGGAAGATGATGGTAATGGAAAAACTGTACGCACATACAATAAAAAAGGTGATGTTTCATCTATCATTCATTATGAAAAAGGTGATGTTGTTAGTGAGAAGAGTGTGTATCATAAAAATGGAAAGTTAAAAGAACAAATTAGTGGAGATACCATTATTACATACAACAAAAAAGGAGGTCTTATTGATTACAAAGATGATTCTGATTTCAAATTCAAACGGAATATCCTTACTGGAAGCTCGGATATCTATTTCTATGGCGATAACAATAATGTGATGACGGAATGGCATTTTGATAAAGATGGAAACATGACAGAGGAGATGTTCTATAATGAAAATGAAAATGTTATCAACAGATATGTTTATAAATATGATAACAAACAGTTAAAGGTAAAGAAGGGTTATAACGAAGAAAAGAAACTTAGTCAAAAACAAGAGTATAATGAATTTGGTAATCCTACATCGGTATGGTTTAAAGATAGCCAAATGATTTACAAATACAAATATGATAAGTATGGTGTTTTAGTAAAAGAAACAATGAAATGGGAAAAGATAAGGAATATAGACACCTCAAGCGAGAAGACCGAGAAAGGAACTTCTACATACAAATACGCTGACACAGTGTTATTGTATTTGCCAGGTTATAACAATTATTAAATAAGTATATGCAGTATGAAAGGACGACCAGCTGGTCGTCCTTTTGCATTGTAGCTTCTTAATTACAATCACATTTTGGCGCCATGTCAAACGCAGGGTTGATTGCATAGAAGTTCTTGCTGTCCAAGTTGTCTTGCACGATTCGAAGACTTTCACCAAATCTTTGGTAATGTACGATTTCACGTTCGCGAAGAAAACGAATAGGGTCACAGATTTCAGGGTCATGAATTAAACGTAAAATATTATCATATGTGGTACGGGCTTTCTGTTCTGCTGCCATATCTTCGTGAAGGTCTGTGATTGGGTCACCTTTTGATTGGAAATAAGTTGCGGTAAAAGGTGTTCCGCCAGCTGCTTGAGGCCAAAGTCCTAATGTGTGATCTACATAATATTTATCAAAACCAGATTTTTGAATCTCTTCCATAGGTAAGTCTTTTGTTAATTGATAGATAATGGAACAGATCATTTCCATATGTGCAAGTTCTTCGGTTCCGATGTCCGTGAGAATACCAGTAACTTCTTTATATGGCATGGTATAACGTTGTGATAAATATCGCATGGAAGCTGCCAATTCTCCGTCAGGACCGCCAAATTGACTGATGATGATTTGGGCTAATTTTGCATTTGTTTGGGTGATTTTTACAGGATATTGTAAACGTTTTTCATAAATCCACATATATTAACATCCTCCTTCCTGCCATGGCCATGGCTCATTAATCCAGTTCCATCTGTCGGTACAAGATTCGACAGTAGAGTCGATGGTCAAAGGACCATAATATTTTGCATATTCATGCATTGCTTGATTGCGAAGATTCGTGTATTCGTGGAAATACTCCAAAGCTTTGGAGTCGTTTGGATGTGTGTCAAGAAAGAGCTTCACATCATCAATTGCAAAACTGACGACATTAATCCATTGAAGTAATTCTTTACGGCAAGGTTGATTCGTCATCGTTTCATGCCTCCTTTCCCTAAAAAAGGTAAGTTGAGTTCTTTGAAAATAGTTCCACATTGAAAGCCTTTCTCTGCTTCGTAAATATCGCGCCAAATTTGCCATGGAACATAAGCCATTGCGAGTGATTTGTCGTCCCATAAATTCTGTCTTGACGGCATATCAGGCGGAAGCATGTGTCTGTGGTTTGGACAAGGTCTTGCATTATTTCTATAATTCTGCATAACAATTTTCCTTTCTTATATTTTCCTATTGTTAGTGTATGAATTTTCGATAAAACTGTTCCTAACAGGTTGTTTTTGCAAAGGATTGTCGCTATAATAAACAATGTGGGAACGAAAAGCATTCGATTGATTAGGGAGTATAAATGTGAAAGCAAAAAAAGAAGAGAGGGTAAAAGTTCATTATTTTGACTATAGTTTATTGGCAATCGTCATATTTTTGATGTGCTTTGGACTTGTCATGTTGTATAGTGCAAGCTCATATAGCGCACAAGTGGAAAATGGAAATAGTATGCACTATTTTATTCGTCAGGGTTTCTTTTGTGTGATTGGGTTTGTGGCAATGCTGTTGATTTCGAAAATTGATTATAGAGTGTTTGCAAAATTAGGGAAAATAGCATATATTGCGTCGTTTGTAGGGATGGCATTGGTGTTGACACCGTTGGGGAAAGAAGTGAATCATGCGAGAAGATGGATTCGTCTTCCACTTGGTCAGACAATCCAACCGTCAGAGTTTACCAAAATTGCAGTAATTATATTTATACCGGTATTGTTGTGTTACGCTGCGAAACAGATGCACGATAAATGGGTATATTGGAAAATTTTTGGAGTTGGGATACTGGCTTTCCTAGGCGTTTATTTGTTGACAGATAACTTGAGTACGGCAGTGATTGTGTTGGGAATCGTATGCGTGATGATTTTTATGGCACACCGAAAAACCGCAGTATTTTTGGCGATTGCGGGCGGAGGTCTTCTGGTTGCCAGCTTGGGTGTCAAATTATTAGATATGATGATGGATACGAGTACAAGCTTTCGTTTGCGAAGGATTTTGGTATGGTTGCATCCAGAAGAGTATATTCAGGACGGCGGATATCAGGTTATGCAAGGACTCTATGCAATCGGTTCGGGTGGATTTTTTGGAAAAGGACTAGGGAACAGTGCGCAGAAAGTTATGATTCCAGAAGCACAAAACGATATGATTTTGGCGGTTATCTGTGAAGAGTTGGGCGTGTTTGGAGCGATTGTACTTTTAACCATGTTTGCGATTTTGCTTCATCGTTTGATTTATATCGCAAAACGAGCACCAGATAGATATGGCTTTTTAGTAGTAGTAGGAATCTTTGCACATATCGCATTACAAGTAATCTTAAATGTGGCTGTTGTGTTAAATGTGATTCCAACGACAGGTATTACACTTCCGTTTGTGAGTTACGGTGGAACATCTACGCTTTTCCTTATGGTTGAAATGGGAATTGCGCTGAGTGTTTCGAATCGAATAGAGTTTGACGAACCGAAAGAATCGTGATATAATATATCTAATATAGTAGTGGAGGACTGATTTGAAATGAGTCAAGAAAAAGTTGCAAAATATAAAGAAGCAAAAGCAAAACGTAAAGAAGTAGTGAGAAAAGAAAGAAGAGAAAAAATATTGGTGGAAGGAACACTTGCACTTATACCAGTATTAGTGATTGGAGTAATTGTATTAGGAATTGTTACTACATATTTGGATTCTCGTCCAAGACCATCAGTTGATGTAAATTATCAAGTGATTAGTGAGTTTGAAGATTCAATGATGCAATAGTACAAGAAATTGAATAAATTGTAATGAAAAGAATGTGTGAAAGCACATTCTTTTTTTGTGTTTAAAAAAATTTTTTAAATATATTAAAAAAGTATTGAAATACTGAAAAAAGTGGTTTACAATGTTCCTAAGTGGTGGAAAGTGGTGAATAGTGGTAGAAAATGGGGCGAAAGTGGCAGACCCATTCGAAAGAAGGTGAGTTCATTGTTGACAGGAGAATTTAATCATAGCATCGATGCAAAAGGGAGATTAATTATCCCTTCTAAATTTCGTGAAATCCTGGGGGAGGATTTTGTAGTTACGAAGGGTATGGATGGATGTTTGTTTTTGTATCCTCACAATGAATGGAAAGTCTTTGAAGAAAAACTAAGAACCTTACCGCTCACAAATAAAAATGCCAGAACATTTACACGTTTCTTTTTAGGAAGTGCAGTGGATGGCGGCCTTGATAAACAAGGTAGAGTTTTGATTTCTTCAGCCCTGAGAGTTTTTGCAGGTCTCGAAAAAGATGTCGTTCTAGTAGGGGTGCTGGACCGAGTGGAAATTTGGGACAAGGCGAAATGGGATGAAAACAATGCTGTGGTAGAAGGCAACATGGATGAAATCGCGAGTCAGATGGAAGAGTTAGGACTTAGCATTTAATTCTTTCGATATGATTGGAGGATTTTATGGAATTTAAACACACATCAGTATTGTTAGAAGAAACCGTAGATGGTCTGAACATCAAGCCGGACGGCATCTACGTTGATGGAACGCTTGGTGGAGGTGGACATGCTTATGAAGTATGTGCACGACTTAGCAACAAGGGGAGATTTATAGGCATAGACCAGGATGAAGCAGCAATCGAGGCTGCAGGCATCCGATTACGTGACTTCGGGGAGAGAGTCACAATAGTCCGAAGCAACTATTGTGATATGAAGTTGCGGCTTCAAGAAATGGGAATTGACAAAGTAGATGGGATCGTGCTTGATCTGGGCGTATCATCTTATCAGTTAGATACGGCAGAGAGAGGATTCTCCTATCGGGTAGATGCACCTTTGGATATGCGGATGGATAGACGTCAGGAAATGACAGCCAAAGACATCGTCAATGACTATAGTGAGATGGATCTTTTTCGTATCATTCGTGATTATGGGGAAGATAAATTCGCGAAAAACATTGCAAAACATATTGTGATGGAACGCGAAAAAGGTCCAATCGAAACTACCGGACAATTAATTGAGATTATTAAGCGTGCCATTCCAATGAAATTTCAAAAGACTGCAGGACATCCTGCGAAAAGAACCTTTCAAGCGATTCGTATTGAATTGAATCGTGAGTTGGAAGTCCTTCGAGAAAGTTTGGATGACATGATTGAAATACTAAATGAAGATGGAAGAATTTGCATTATTACATTCCATTCACTTGAGGATCGTATCGTAAAAAGCATGTTTAAAAGAAATGAAGATCCTTGTACATGCCCGAGTCATTTTCCGGTATGTGTGTGTGGAAATGTATCAAAAGGAAAAGTGGTAACAAGAAAACCGATTCTTCCAAGCGAGGAAGAACTGGAACATAATAGTCGTTCGAAAAGCGCAAAACTTCGTATTTTTGAACGGAAGTAAGAGTTGTAGAAATATAGATTCATGTTGGGGAGTGATTCAATGGCAACGTATGTATACGGAAATGTAGTTCGACAAGAACCGAAACAAATGCCAAAAGAGACAAGAACACAAACACGTCCGCCACAACGTAAACGTGCAGCGCGAAATAAAGTTTTGCACATGAACAGAGGCTACGTAGTGTTTCTTGCTGTTGCAGCTATGGTTGCACTCTTTGTGTGTGTGCAATATTTACAGTTACAATCAGATATTACAAAACGTTCACAATACATTACTTCTTTGCAGAAAGAAATTGCGGCTGCAAAAGAGGCAAATACAACAAAAGATAACGAAATCATGAATTCTATGAATTTAGAAGAAGTTCGTGATGTGGCAATGAATGAGTTTGGAATGACTTACGCAAAGCCGGAGCAAGTCATTGAATATAGTAGTCCGGAAGGAAATTCAGTGAAACAGTATGCTGGAATTCCTGACAGTGGAGTGATAGCAAGTTCAGATGTTGTAAAATAAGAGGTAGAGTGAATGGCTAAGAAGAAACGTAGAAAAAAAACGCCGATTCGTCTAAAAAGTACACATTTAATGAGGACAAAGCTAGTATTGTTGTTTGGAGCAATCGTACTAGCTTTTGTTTTCTTAGTGGGAAGAATCACCTACATCAATGCTAAAAATGGCGAAAAATACACGAAGATTGTATTGGATCAACAACAGTATAACAGTAGAACGATCCCATTCAAACGAGGAGATATCTTAGACCGAAATGGCACGGTTATAGGTACAAGTAAACGTGTTTACAATGTTATTTTAGATGCTTATGTGATGTTGGCAAAAGATGATAAGGTAGATAAGGAATCTATTTCACAGGTCAAAACAGTTTTGGAAGAGTGTTTTGAGATAGAAGAAAAAACGATTGACGAGATTGTAGAGAAAAAGGCAACAAGCCGTTATAATATTTTGAAGAAAAAAGTAAGCTATGCACAGGCGCAAAAATTCCAAGAGTTTTTGGATGATAAAGAGACCTATCCATATCTTTCGTGTATCTGGCTAGAGGAAGATTACATTCGTATGTATCCATATGACACATTAGCGTCTGATGTGATTGGATTTACAGTAGCCGGCAATATAGGAAATGCAGGGATTGAGGCATCTTACAATAGTATTTTAAATGGAACCAATGGGAGAGAATATGGATATCTAGACACGGATTCGTCTCTGGAGCGAACAGTGAAAAATGCAGTAAATGGACAGAGTGTGGTATCTACGATCGATATTACTTTGCAAAGCATCGTAGAAAAGCATATCCTAGCATTCAATGAAGAACACAGAAACGAGGCTAGAAGTGGCGATGGAAGTACAAATACCGCAGTGATTATTATGAATCCGAATACAGGCGAAATATTGGCGGAAGCTTCTTATCCTAATTTTGATTTGAATAATCCTCGAGATTTAACCAGATACTATTCTGAGGAAACGATTGAAAAGCTTGAAGAAAAGGAAAAGTTAGAGTTATTAAATAAATTGTGGAAGAATTTCTGCGTGAGCGATACGTTTGAACCAGGATCCACGATGAAGCCATTTACAATGGCTGCGGCATTGGAAGATGGGACTCTCTCAGGAGGAGAAACCTATAATTGCACAGGGCATAAAGTTGTATCTAATCAGAAAATTCACTGCAATAATCGGAATGGACATGGAATCCAAAGTTTGAGTGATGGAATTGCCAACTCTTGTAACGTAGTAATGATGGATATCGGTGCTTCCTTAGGCGCAGAAGCTTTTACAAAGTATCAAAGTGTATTTTGCTTTGGACAAAAAACTGGGATTGATTTGCCAGGTGAAGCTGAGACTGCAGGACTTCTATACAAAGCAGAAAAAATGGGACCTGTAGAACTTGCAACCAATTCTTTTGGGCAAGGTTTCAATGTGACAATGACACAGTTGGCAGCTGGGTTTGCATCATTGATTAACGGTGGGGACTATTACCAACCACATGTTGTGAAACAAATTCAGGATGAAAACGGAAATGTGATTGAAAACAAAAGTCCGGTGCTTTTGAAAAAGACCGTTTCTGAAGAGACCAGCAGGCAATTACGTACTTACATGAAACAAACAATGACTTCCGGAACAGGGCGAAATGCGCAAGTGGAAGGATACAGCATGGGTGGAAAAACTGGTACAGCGGAAAAATTGCCACGTGGAAACGGAAATTTCTTATTGTCATATATTGGATTCGTACCGGCAGAAAATCCAGAATTCTTGATATATGTTGTGATTGATGAACCGAATGCAGAAATTCAGGCAAATGGTACATTTGTAACAGGATTGGCAAGAGCTATCATGGAAGAAGCGTTGCCGTATTTGAATATTACAAAATCAGAATAATCATAACCTCGTAAATGTGTACATAAAAATTAACAACACATTTGCGAGGTTTTTTTATGAAGAATAAGACGTATAATCGCAGGAAAGTAGTGATCGTATTTTTCTTTGCTGTTGCGATGTTGCTGGTGCTGATTGGGCGTTTGACTTATTTGATGATTTTTGAAGCGGATTATTATCAGAAAAAAGCAGAGGAACTTCATGAGAGGGAACGAACTATAAAGGCGGCACGAGGTGAAATCGTGGACGCAAAAGGAGTGGTTCTTGCTACCAACAAGACGGTATGCACGATTTCGGTAATTCATAGTCAAATTGAAGATTCTGAGAAGGTTATAAAAGTGTTGGCCAGTGAATTGAATCTAGATGAGATGGCTATTCGTAAAAAAGTCGAAAAATTCTCATCTAGAGAATTGATAAAATCAAATGTGAAAAAAGAGATCGGAGACCGCATACGAGAGTATGAATTGGCAGGAGTAAAAGTAGATGAAGATTACAAGCGATATTATCCCCATAACGAACTAGCATCCAAAGTCCTGGGATTTACGGGAAGTGACAATCAAGGGATTATAGGCCTGGAAGTAAAGTATGAGGAATATTTAAAAGGGAAAAACGGAACTATTTTAACGACAACAGATGCAAGAGGAATTGAATTGGAAGGGGTAGCAGAAGAACGAATAGAGGCGGTCTCTGGGAATACACTTCAAATTAGCATTGATTATAATATTCAATCTTATGCACAACAAGCGGCTCAGAAAGTCAAGGAAGAAAAGAGTGCAGATAAAGTGGCAGTGCTAATTATGAATCCGCAAAATGGAGAAATATTGGCCATGGTGAATGTGCCAGAGTTTAATTTAAATGAACCGTTTTCGCTTCAGTCACTACAGTTAGAAGAGGAACCGACAGATGCGGAAGAGCAGCAGAAATTGTTGAATCAAATGTGGAGAAATACTTGTATTAACGACACATACGAACCGGGATCCACCTTTAAAATATTTACTGCAGCAGCTTGCTTAGAGGCAAACGTTTTACAAACGAGTGATTCGTTTTATTGTCCGGGATACCGTGTGGTAGAAGATCGCAAGATTCGTTGCCACAAAGTGGGAGGTCACGGGGCAGAGACGTTTGTTGAGGGTATACAAAACTCCTGTAAGCAGGTGTTTATGAAAAAAGAGAGAATTTATGTGGAAACTTAGGAATGTTTATGATATAATCACAAGATAATACGCAAAATTCTGTAGGGGGAACGAAAGATGGATGGAAATACAGTGCAGATTTTGATTGCTATGGTTATTTACATGGCGATTGTAATAGGCATCGGACTTGTATATGCAAAAAAAGCAAATCAAAGTTCAGAAAATTATTTTTTAGGTGGAAGATCTCTAGGACCATGGGTAACGGCTCTGAGTGCAGAGGCATCGGATATGAGTGGATGGCTTCTCATGGGGCTTCCAGGCGTGGCTTACTGGTGTGGTCTTGCAGATGCTGCATGGACTGCGATTGGATTGGCAATTGGTACATATTTCAACTGGTTAATCGTATCGAAACGACTTCGCCGTTATAGTATTCGTGCGAACAATGCGATTACATTACCAGAGTTTTTCTCAAATAGATTCCGTGAGAACAAGAAGGTGATTTTGACGTTATCATCTGTATTTATTCTTGTGTTCTTTACCGTATATGCGGCAAGTTGTTTTGTGACTTGTGGAAAATTATTTTCGACTTTGTTTGGAATGAAATACGAAACGATGATGATTATTGGTGCAGTCTTTGTATTGGTGTACACAATCTTAGGAGGATTCTTAGCGGAGAGTGCATCGGATTTCATGCAAGGAATCGTTATGATTGTTGCGTTAACAGTAATTGTTGTTATTAGTGTTGTAAAAGCAGGCGGATTTGGTGACGTGTTAGCGAATGCGAAAGAAATTCCGGGATTTTTAGATTTCTTTGGTATGGCAAGCCCAACAACAGTAGATGGTGTTCAAGTTGTCGATGCGGCAGGAAAACCTGAATTTGGACAAGCAGCTAAATATGGATTTTTGACAATTTGTTCAACTCTTGCATGGGGATTAGGATACTTTGGTATGCCACAAGTGTTGCTTCGTTTTATGGCGATTCGAAAAGAAGAAGAATTGAAGAGTTCTAGAAGAATTGCTATGGTATGGGTAGTGATTTCTTTGGCAGTAGCTGTATTCATTGGTATTGTAGGAAGACAACTGTATCCGGTTGAACACTTGACAAATACATCGGCTGAAAATATTTTCATCACATTGGCGACAAGCTCATTGCCACCAATTCTTGCGGGATTTGTTATGGCAGGTATTTTGGCTGCAACAATCAGTTCTTCAGACTCTTATTTGTTGATTGCATCATCTGCAATGGCAAAGAATATATATCAAGGCATTTTTAAGAAAAATGCATCGGACAAACAAGTTATGACAATGACTAGAATCACTCTATTAGCGATTGCTTTGATTGCAATGGTTATTGCTTGGGACAAGGATAGTGTTATTTTCACAATTGTATCGTTTGCTTGGGCTGGTTTTGGTGCTACATTTGGACCACTTATGTTATTTTCGTTGTTCTGGAAACGTACCAATCGAGCAGGTGCAATTGCAGGTATGGTGAGTGGAGCTGTGATGGTATTTGTATGGAAATTGGCAGTTCGTCCATTAGGAGGAGTGCTCAATATTTATGAATTGCTTCCAGCATTTATAATCTCTTCTATTTTCATTGTGGTAGTATCGCTTTTGACAGCACCACCATCAAAAGAAATCCAAGAAGACTTTGATTCTATAAAATAATAATATGCGAGAAGGCGTTGTTTTTCTAAAGGTTTAGAAAGGCAACGCTTTTTTTGTTGAGGTAGATGCGGATATGCAAATGCTTTTCATGTGTCAGAATATTTTGTATGAATTGGACATACATTAATGTGAGAAACTATACAAAGAGGATATGAAAAATGCCGTGTAAAAAACAACTTGAGATGTCAATTGTGGAACTACTATATGAACAGAAATTGGTGAGTGAGGAAGAATATATCCATTTAAAAATGATGATTCAAGAGGAACATGATTATGATGAAGGTAGGCATTTATAATCGCTGTTCTACCGAGGAAGAAACGCAGGCAAATGCTCTGGAAATACAAGCATTAGAAAGTTTGGAAATCGCAAAAGAGAAAGGGTGGAATGTTGTTAGGCACTATGTGGAATCTCAGTCAGGAACGACTTCTTATAAACGCAGTGAATATCAAAAAATGTTGACGGATATGGAACAGGATATTTTTGATATTGTAATGATTAAATCCATTGATCGTTTGACTCGTTCCGCAAAGGACTGGTATTTATTTTTGGATAAGCTCACAAGGTGCCAAAAACAATTGTATCTTTATATCGATCATAAATTTTATACCACGGAAGACAATCTGTTGACAGGGATTAAGGCTATTTTAGCAGAAGATTTTAGTCGTGAACTTTCGAAAAAAATCAAAAATGCACATCGGAGAAGACAGGAGAAAAGAAGTGGTTTCAATATCACAGTACCGATGTTTGGATGGGATAAGATTGGGCAAGATACATATGCATTAAATGAGCAGGAGGCAGAAGCCTATCGCTGTGCATTTATTATGGCAGAAGAAGGAAATGGATTTTATACAATAGCCAATCAAATGTATGAGAAGGGAATTCGGAGTAAAAGGGGAGAACGAATTTCAGCAGTACAGTGGAGAAACATGTTGTATTCTCCGAGAGCTCATGGCACGATTGTTTTGCATACGAAGGAGTATGATTTTGAGACGAAAAAAAAGAAACCTGTTCCGGAAAAAGATTGGATTGTCATAGAGCATGCAATCCCTGCAATTGTTAATAGGGAATATCAAGAGCGTGTGTTACAAAAGTTGCAGGAAAGAGTTGGCGTAAACTCTTGTCAAAACCTTGTAAAAAACAAGAAGGGAAAACATAAGTTGTCTGGGAAAGTGTTTTGTTTACAATGCGGGAAACCTTATTATCGGAGAGCGATGTCTTTGAAAAATGAAAAAAAGGGCGTTTGGATTTGTTCCACCGCATTGAAAGAAGGAAAACACAAATGTCATTGTAAGAATATTTGCGAAGCGGACATCTTAAAAGCAATACGAGAATCATGTAAAGACTATTATGAAAATTGTTGGAAACAAGAAAAACAAATTCGGGACAATCTGCGACGTTTTTTTCAAAAAACTTTGGAAGAGGATCGCAGTCAGCGTGTTTTAAAGAGATATGAAAAAGAGTTGTCAAAGGTGAAAAAAAAGAAACATCAGCTGTTTGAAAAAATGCTGAATGGAATCATAGAGGAATCAGATTTTGTATTGTGGAATAAGAAAATAGAGGAGGAAATAGAAATATTGTACATCGAGATTGACCGTATGAAAAAAAACAAGAAAGAATATATTAATCTTAACGAACGGATACGGGAAATCGAGCAAAAAGTAATAGACGAAATCTATGAACTTGCCATCATGAAATTATTGATTTGTCAGATTGAAAAAATCATAGTTTCCGCGGATGGAAACTTACAGATTTCGTTTTATGAATATCTGTAATCCAGTGTTTATGGATATCGGGGCAAGGCTTGGAACGGAAAAGTTTTATAGTTATTTTGAAAAGTTCGGATTAAATGGAAAAACCGGGATCGATTTGCCGGGCGAGGCGGGGACCATTATTCATAAACAGGGAAATGTAGGGCCGGTAGAATTGGCAACCATGTCTTTTGGGCAGTCTTTTCAAATTACACCGATGCAATTGGCTACAACCGTAAGTGCAGTGATTAACGGCGGCGTACGAGTAACACCGCATTTGGGCGTTCGAATCTTGGATGCGGAAGGGAAGACAGTTCAGTCATTTTCCTATGAACAAAAACAAGTTCTTTCAGAACAAACTTCTGAAGAAATGAGAAAATTGCTGGAAAGCGTTGTGTCACAAGGGACAGGTAAAAATGCATATATTGAAGGGTATGAGATTGGTGGAAAGACTGCAACATCACAGACGTTGCCTAGAAGTGCTAAGAAATATATTTCTTCATTTGTTGGATTTGCACCAGCTGAAAAACCACAAGTGTTAGCCTTGGTTGCAATCTATAATCCACAAGGAGTTTATTACGGAGGAACGGTTGCAGCACCAGTCATTCGAACTGTTTTTGAGAACATCCTACCGTATCTAGGGATTGAAAAAGTAGGGGAATAGTTGTATACTGAATTAGTCAAAAACAACAAAAGAGATAAAGAGGTGTGCTATGGAATATAAGTTTATTGTGCCGGTATTCATTTCATTTGCGTTGAGTGTAATTTTAGGTCCGGTTATCATACCAATTCTTAGAAAATTGAAAATGGGACAGACAGAACGTGCAGAAGGCGTGCAATCACATTTGAAAAAAGCAGGAACTCCAACTATGGGTGGAGTTATCATTTTGGCGAGTGTTGTTCTGACGTCATTGTTTTTTATTGAAGATTATCCAAACATTATACCAATTGTATTTGTGACACTCGGATTCGGATTGATAGGATTTTTGGATGACTATTTAAAGGTTGTATTGAAGCGTTCAGATGGTCTTTTGGCATGGCAAAAAATGGCATTGCAAATCTTGGTTACAGGTGTGTTTGCATTTTATGTCATGAAGTTTACAGAGATTGATTTGACATTGAAGATTCCGTTCTGGGGAGGAGACCCGATTGATTTGGGTATCCTGACCATTCCACTTATGTTCTTTGTCATGATTGGAACCGTAAATGGAGTAAATTTTACAGATGGGTTAGATGGTTTAGCATCAAGTGTAACCGTCTTGGTTGCGACGTTCTTTACCGTAGTTGCGATTGGAACAAAGAGCGGAATTGAACCGGTTACCTGTGCAGTTGTGGGTGCATTGTTAGGATTCCTATTGTTTAATGTTTATCCAGCTAGCGTATTCATGGGAGATACCGGATCTTTGGCTCTAGGAGGATTCGTGGCAGCAACAGCATATATGCTTCAGATGCCTTTGTTTATTGTGATTGTAGGAGCGATTTATCTGATTGAAGTATTGTCTGTTATGATTCAAGTATCTTATTTCAAGATGACAGGCGGAAAGCGTATTTTTAAAATGGCACCGATTCATCATCACTTTGAATTGTGTGGCTGGTCAGAGACAAAAGTTGTAGCGGTATTTTCAATTGTAACGGCAATCTTATGTCTTGTCGCTTTAATGGCAATGTAAAACAGGGGGAAATGAAATGGACCATAGAAAAGTACTTGTGTTTGGTTCAGGAATAAGCGGCATTGGAGCTGTGAATTTACTGTCCAAAGTTGGGAAAGAGACAATTTTATACGATGGAAACACTTCATTGGATTTAGATAAATTAAGAGGACAATTGGATGAACCTGCAAAAGTAGAGATTGTGTTAGGGGAGTTAAGTGAATGTGTAATGGAGCAACTAGAACTTGTAGTAATGAGTCCAGGTGTTCCGACCGATCTTCCAGTTGTTCATAAAATGCGTGACATGGGAATTCCGATTTGGGGAGAAGTAGAACTGGCATATACATACGGAAAAGGGGATGTGCTTGCGATTACGGGAACCAACGGAAAGACAACAACTACTGCATTATTGGGCGAGATTATGAAAAACTACAAGGAACAAGTTTTTGTAGTTGGAAATATTGGTAATCCATATACAACGGCAGCCATGGAGATGACAGAGGAATGCGTTGCAGTCGCGGAAGTAAGTAGCTTTCAATTGGAGACCATTCATGCATTTCGTCCATGTGTGAGTGCCATTTTGAATATCACACCAGATCATTTGAATCGTCATCATACGATGGAAGCCTATATTGCGGCAAAAGAAGACATTACAAAGAACCAAACAGAAACAGATACTTGTGTTCTCAATTATGAAGATGAGGTTACGAGAAAATTTGGTGAAACACTGACCTGTAAGGTTCTATATTTTAGTAGTCAGCGTAAATTAGATAAAGGTATCTTTTTAGAAAACGGAGATATCATCTACAAAGATGAAGAAGAAATCCGTCTTTGTTCAGTCAATGACTTACAACTGTTAGGGGTTCATAATTATGAAAACATTATGGCAGCGTCTGCAATGGCAATGGCTTATGGTGTTCCAGTAGAAATTATTCGAAAGACCATTTGTGAATTTTCCGGAGTTGCGCATCGAATCGAGTTTGTTTGCGAAAAAAATGGTGTGGCATATTATAATGATTCGAAAGGTACGAATCCAGACGCAGCAATCAAAGGGATTCAAGCGATGAATCGAACCACATTATTGATCGGTGGCGGATATGATAAAGACTCAGAATTTGAGGAGTGGATTGAGGCCTTTGATGGAAAAGTAAGATATCTTGTACTATTAGGGCAAACGAAAGAAAAGATTGCGAAAGCGGCAAGACGAGTTGGGTTTGAACAGATTATAATGGTAGAAACACTAGAAGAAGCCGTGAAAACCTGCGCAAATTTGGCAGAAGAAGGAGATGCAGTACTTTTATCACCAGCCTGTGCAAGTTGGGGAATGTTCAAAAATTACGAAGAACGAGGAGATAAGTTTAAGGAATTCGTAAACGCTTTATAAGAGGTGAAGATTATTGGCAAAACCCAAGGCAAAAAAGGCGTTCGATTATGGCCTTTTAAGTGTGGTAATCATTCTGATAGTGGTAGGGCTTTTTGTACTATATAGTACAAGCGCTTACAACGGACGAATTAAATTTCAAGATGAGTTTTATTATTTAAAAAAACAGGTTTTTGCAACGACGTTGGGACTTCTGTGTATGTATATAGCGGCGAAAATTGATTATCATGTGTGGCAGAAATATGCAATACTCGCATACGTGATATCGCTTGTACTTTCACTGGCAGTTCTGTTTGTTGGAGATGAATATAACGGGTCCAAAAGATGGTTATCTTTTGGACCTTTGTCTTTTCAACCTTCAGAATTTGCAAAATTGGCAGTGATTTTATTTCTGGCAAATGTTATTGTACGGCTGAATCGAAGTATGAAGAAAATGAGAACCTTATTATTGGTTATGATTTTGACTCTTCCCATTGTAGGTTTAGTGGGTGCCAGCAATTTAAGTACTGCAATTATCATTCTGGGAATTGGAGTAATATTGGTGTTTGTTTCAAGTCCCCTCTATACACAATTTCTTTGGCTAGGAGTCAGTGGGATTGGTTTTTTGACGATTTTTTTGACGTTGGAGAGTTATCGCTTGGAACGGCTTGCCATTTGGCGAAATCCGGAAATGTACGAGAAAGGATACCAAACCATGCAAGGCCTTTATGCAATCGGGTCCGGTGGGTTGTTTGGACGAGGAAGTGGTGAGAGTATTCAAAAATTGGGATTTGTCCCGGAAGCGCAAAATGATATGATTTTTGCAATTGTGTGTGAAGAGTGGGGGCTGGTTGGAGCCGCATTTTTGGTGCTTTTGTTTCTATTTCTAATTTGGCGTTTTTTTTTGATCGCTGTCCGAGCAAAAGATTTGTTTGGCACACTGATTGCAACAGGAGCGATGGCTCACATTATGATACAAGTCATTTTAAATGTGGCAGTCGTAACAAACACTATACCAAATACAGGAATTACCCTGCCATTTGTCAGTTATGGAGGAACTTCAGTTTTGTTTTTATTGACCGAAATAGGACTTGTACTGAACGTATCACATTTGGTAGAATAAAAGAAACGTTTTATTTAGGAGGAAATAAAGTGGAAGGGGATACAAGAGAAAGAAGAAGGAGACGACGCAAAAAGAAAAGCAAGTTTGGCCGATATTTGTATGTCGTTACCGCTTTGCTTCTCACAATTGCGAATATAAGTATGGCCACGTGGCTGTTAACATATGTAAAAAGTGTTCATGTAAATGGCACAGTAAATAGTAAAGAGAGCGAGATTATCACATGGATCAACGAAGATCCAATGACCATCAATTCTCTTTATACATTATGGAAAATAAAAACAGGCTCTTATGAGATGCCGGTTTATTTGAAGGATGTGGATGTCAGTTTAAAAGCTCCTTGGAGCGTACAATTAAAGGTACAGGAAAAGGAAACGATAGGATGTGTGTTAGTAGGAAATGAATTCCTTTGCTTTGATTCGGAAGGATTAATTTTAAAAATAACAGAAGACGTGATCGACGATGTGCCGATTATTGATGGAATTGAAGTGGAGCGCGCGGAACGGTTTCAGTATTTAAAGGTGAAGGATAAAGAAATTTTTTCTTATGTTGTAGATGTCACTGCAGAAATTGAAAAAAACAAATTGGAACCAGATCGAATTCTCTGGTCAGAGGATAGTATGGATTTGTATTTTGAAAATGTATGTGTGAAATTAGGAAAAACAAATTATGAAGAAAAGCTTGGAGAAATCCCTCCGATTCTAAAAAAATTGGATGGAAAACAAGGAATTTTACATTTGGAGCACTACACAAAGGGAAGTACGATTAGTTTTGAAGAAAATCCCAACGAATCGTAAAAAAACTATTGATTATTTACAAAAAAGTAATTATTATATATATGTATGAAAAAATGGGGTATGTCTAAGGACGTATGCGATAAAAGGGGAACGAAGGAGGAGAATCTCTTGTTAGAAATTAGAACAAATGAATCAGAAGCAGCAGCAAAAATTATTGTTATTGGTGTAGGTGGAGGCGGAAACAACGCTGTAAACCGTATGATTGAAGAACAAATCGCGGGTGTAGAATTTATTGCTATTAATACAGATAAACAAGCATTACAATTATCAAAAGCACCAACATTGATGCAAATTGGTGACAAGATTACAAAAGGACTTGGAGCTGGAGCAAGACCGGAAATCGGTGAAAAAGCAGCGGAAGAAAGTGCTGAAGAAATTGCAGCAGCAATCAAAGGTGCAGATATGGTATTCGTTACTTGTGGAATGGGTGGCGGAACTGGTACAGGTGCAACACCAGTTGTAGCTCGTATCGCAAAAGAACAAGGCGCACTTACAGTAGGTGTTGTTACAAAACCTTTCCGTTTTGAATCAAAAACACGTATGAATAATGCGTTAGCAGGTATTGAAAGATTAAAAGAAAATGTAGATACATTAATCGTAATTCCAAATGATAAATTGTTGGAAGTAGTTGACAGAAGAACAACTATGCCAGAAGCTCTTAAAAAAGCGGATGAAGTATTACAACAAGGTATTCAAGGAATCACTGATTTGATTAATGTACCAGCATTGATCAACCTTGACTTCGCAGATGTTCAAACAGTTATGATTGATAAAGGAATCGCACACATCGGTATTGGTACTGGTAAGGGTGATGACAAAGCTCTTGAAGCAGCAAAAGAAGCCGTTTCAAGTCCACTTCTTGAAACAACAATTGCAGGAGCATCTCATGTTATCGTTAACATCTCTGGTGATGTTAGCTTGTTCGATGCAAACGATGCAGCAGAATATGTTCGTGAGCTTGCAGGTGAAGATGCAAATATTATCTTTGGTGCAAAATATGATGACTCTACACCAGACGAAGCTACAATCACAGTAATCGCTACTGGATTGCACAACGTTGGTGGAGCAGCATCTAAATTGAAATCAAGATTAGAAGGTAAAGTAGAAAGATATGAAGCTCCGGTTGTTCCAACACCGACTATGCCAGAATTAGATTTGGGATTAGCAAATCCTTCATTGGCAAATCCAGCGCAACCAAGAACAACAGGAACAGCTCCAACTTTGGAAACACCAAGAACACCTACAAGCCAAGTGAAAGAGCAATCAATTAAGATTCCATCATTCTTAAAGAAATAATTAAGACGAAATATGTCGAAGAGTTTGCGGAAATCCGCAGACGCTTCGACATTTTTTTTATGTCCAAAATCCTATAATAGAGTTTGCTTGAATACGAATCCATTTTGTTTGAAAAGAAAGTGGGGAGAGTGTGTATTACGAATTATATGTGGATGTATTATTTTTGGTGAATTTTATGATGGATTATCTGTTGTTGCTTCTTGTGAAGAAGATGTTAAAGTGTTCTGCCACACACGGAAACGTCTTTTGGGGAGCTTTAATAGGGTCTGCACTGACTTGTGTAGTTGTAATTATTCCAATTCCATATGCAATCATCAAAATCATTTTATTTCACATCTTTATAAACACTTGCATGATTCGAGTGGGACTAAAAATCAAAACCATACGAGCGTTTGTCAAATCACTATTTATGCTGTACATAGGAAGTTTTTTGTTAGGGGGCATTTTAGAAATGCTTCGACAATATGTGAAGATAGGAAGTCTATTTTTCTTTCTTGCGATTATTGGATATTACCTGGTTTTGGGGATATGGAAATTTATTTCACATGTACAGAGATGGAATCGATACCACTGTGAAGTGGAACTTTACTTCGGGGAAACCATGTACCAAATCAAAGGTTTCATCGATACAGGGAATGGACTTTCTGATCCTGTTAGTGGTGATCCAATATGTATTATTGACAAAAGTACGGCAAAGAAACTCTTGGAGAAAGAAACTGTAAAGAACATTCGGTATATTCCTTACCGAACCATAGGAAACGCAGAAGGTGTGCTACCAATTATTCGAGTAGACAGATTGCGAATCTGTGGAGAACAAACCTGCGAAATTAAACAGCCATTGCTGGGAATTAGCGAGGAAAAAGTTTCGATAAGAGGAGAGTATGAAATGATTTTAAATCCGAATTTGTTTTAGGAGGAATTAAGATGATTATGAAACTGGCCGTGCCACAACGGTTTATCCGGACATTTCTATTTCCGGAGGGGGAAGAAGTACATTACATAGGAGGGGCAGATGTGTTGCCTGCTCCATTAGGTGTGGAAGAGGAAAATGCAGCGATTATGGCGTTGGGAACGGAACGGGATGACGAAGCAAAAAAACGCTTAATTGAACATAACTTGCGATTAGTGGTTTATATTGCAAAGAAATTTGACAATACAGGAATTGGCGTAGAGGATTTGATATCCATTGGTACGATAGGATTGATCAAATCCATTCACACATTTAACCCGAATAAAAATATAAAATTAGCCACTTATGCATCTCGGTGCATCGAAAATGAAATTTTAATGTATTTACGAAGAAATAATAAAACGAAACTGGAAGTATCAATTGACGAGCCGTTAAATGTGGATTGGGATGGAAATGAGTTGTTACTTTCTGATATTTTAGGGACGGATGAGGATACAATTTATCGGGATTTGGAGAGTGAGGCAGAACACAAATTGTTGGTGAAGGCGATCTGTGGATTGTCAAAAAGAGATCGGATGATTGTGCAGATGAGATACGGAATCATGACTCGAGATGGAGAGGAAAAAACACAAAAAGAAGTGGCCGACCTATTAGGAATCTCACAATCCTATATTTCACGGTTGGAAAAAAAGATTATGCAACGACTGAAGCGGGAGATGATAAAATACAGTATCTAAAATGAGGGAGAACTGTTATAATAAAGAAAAAGGGGTTGAGGACATGAAATTAACTTTTATCGGTGCGGCTCATGAAGTGACAGGAAGTTGTCATTTACTTGAGGCGAATGGAAAAAAGATATTGATAGATTGCGGGATGGAACAGGGGCCTGATTTGTATGAGAATCAGAAACTTCCCGTTGCAGAATGCGATGTGGATTATATTTTGTTAACACATGCCCATATTGATCATTCGGGTCTGATTCCATTGATGTGTAAGCATGGATTTAAGGGGAATATTGTCACGACTTTTGCGACTGCAGATTTGTGTAATATTATGTTGCGTGACAGTGCTCATATTCAGGAATTTGAAGCAGAGTGGCGCAATCGAAAGGCAAGACGTTCAGGAGGAGAACTGTATGAGCCACTTTATACTACGCAAGATGCGTTGGATGCCATTGCGCTTTTATCACCATGCGATTATGGACAAAAAATAGAATTGTCTCAGGGAATCTGGGTACGATTTACGGATATTGGTCATTTGCTGGGTTCGGCAAGTATTGAAGTGTGGGTGAAAGAAGACCAGGTTGAAAAGAAAATTGTATTTTCCGGAGACGTGGGGAACATAGAGCAACCGATTTTGAAGAATCCTTCGCAGACAAAGGAAGCGGATTATATTGTGATTGAGTCTACCTATGGAAACCGTGTGCATAGTGAAGAGCGACCAGATTATTTGGGAGAATTTACACGCATTTTAAGTGAGACTTTTCGAAAGGGCGGAAATGTTGTGATTCCATCTTTTGCAGTTGGAAGAACACAGGAAATGTTATATTTTATCCGAGAAATAAAGGAGAAAAATCTTCTTCCGGATTTTCCTGAATTTGAGGTGTATGTGGATAGTCCTCTTGCAATAGAAGCAACGAATATCTTTACGAAGAATGGAAAAAGTTGTTTTGATGAAGATGCAATGCGCGTTGTGGAAAGTGGAATTAATCCATTGGTTTTCCCAGGATTAAAGTTATCAGTCACAAGCGATGAGTCAAAACTGATTAATTTTGATAATCATCCAAAGGTGATTATTTCGGCATCAGGTATGTGTGAGGCGGGGCGTATTCGTCATCATTTGAAACACAATTTATGGAGACCGGAAAGCACCATATTGTTTGTCGGTTATCAAAGTGAGGGAACTCTTGGGAGAAAGCTGATTGATGGGGCATCTACAGTGAAATTATTCGGTGAGAATATCGAAGTGGCAGCCAATATAGAAACATTGAAAGGCATTAGTGGACACGCAGATATGAAGGGATTGTTAGATTGGCTAAGTGGTTTTGATACACCAGTACAGCATGTATTTGTAGTGCATGGCGAAGATGCGGTGACAGACAGCTTTGCACAGACAGTTACCGACACATTTGGATGGAATGCATTTGCACCATATTCAGGTGGCTGTGTAGATTTGACAACCAATACCATTTTGACAAAAGGAGTTCCGACTGCAAAGAAAAAGATACAAAAGCCAACAAAAGTGCGTGCGGAAAATGCCTTTAATCGTTTGGTACTTGCATGTAAGCGTCTCATGACAGTTGTTATGAAATGCGAAGGCATGGCGAATAAAGACTTAGCAAAGTTTGAAGGACAGATTCAAAATTTGGTTGACAAATGGGATGTCAAGGACTAAAAGTTTTTTTATTTTCAAGTCGTGTAGAATAGTTTAGAGCCATCTTGTAAATCATTTTACTATTACGAAATGTAGTAGGAGGATGTGACAGGATGGCTCTTAATAAAGTGGAAATCTGTGGTGTAGATACATCAAAACTTCCGTTGTTGAAGGAAGAGGATAAGAAAGCACTCTTTGTGAGAATTAAGCAAGGTGATCAACAGGCAAAAGAAGAATATATTAAGGGAAATTTAAGGTTAGTTTTAAGTGTTATCAAACGATTTAACAGTAGTAATGAAAATGTAGATGACTTGTTTCAAATTGGATGCGTAGGATTAATTAAAGCAATTAATAATTTTAATACAGATTTGGATGTAAAATTTTCCACATATGCGGTTCCTATGATTATCGGAGAAATCCGCAGATACATGCGCGATAATAGTAGCATCCGAGTGAGCAGGTCTCTTCGTGATACTGCATACAAGGCAATTTATGCAAAAGAACATTATATGAAAAAGCATTTGAAAGAACCAACCATTCAAGAAATTGCATCGGAAATCGGTATTCCGAAAGAAGAGATTGTGTTGGCGATGGATGCAATTCAAACGCCGATGAGTCTGCAGGAACCTGTTTACAATGATGGTGATGATGCACTTTATGTGATGGATCAAATCAGTGATAAAAAAAACCGAGAAGAAAATTGGGTAGAAAGTTTGGCGTTACAAGCCGCAATGAAGAGTTTGGATGAAAGGGAAAGATACATTATTCAGTTGCGTTTCTTTGAAGGGAAAACGCAGATGGAAGTGGCACAGGAAATTGATATTTCACAGGCACAAGTCAGTCGTTTGGAAAAACATGCATTAAAAGTAATGCGAAACTATTTAAAATAAATAGAGCAGTCATGGTAAAATAAAATTACTATGACTGCTTTCTTGTAACAAAAAAACGCATGCGAGAGTTTCTTGCAAACTCTTTTTTAAATCAATAGTGACAAAAAGATAGTTGATATGTTAGACTAAAAAAAATACAACCGAAAATCAATAGGAGGGACAAAATGTATAAGGCATGCATATTTGATTTGGATGGCACATTAACAGATACGCTGGAATCTCTAACTTATTCTGTGAATGAAACGTTGCGTGAATTAGGATTGGGGAAGATCACTCCAGAACAATGCGAATCTTTTGTTGGCCATGGAGCAAGACGATTGATTGAAGATTCTATAAAAGCAGGAGGCGGAGACCCGGTGCTTTGCATTGAAAAAGGCATGGAAGCATATGGGAGAATTTTTAAGCAAAATTGTACATATAAAGTAGCGCCTTATGATGGAATTGTAGACCTGCTTTTGCAGCTTCAAGAAATGAATGTAAAATTAGCAGTTCTATCAAATAAACCACATTTACAGACAAAGGATGTTGTGAAAACCTTTTTTGAGGACGGAACATTCCTCTGTGTGCAAGGACAGCAGGACGGTGTTCCGAGAAAGCCGGATCCAACCGGAGTGTATCAGGTGTTAGAGCAATTGAAAGTCTCAAAAGAGGAGTGTCTCTACATTGGAGATTCCGATGTAGATATGGATACAGGAAAAGCAGCAGGAGTTGCGACCATTGGAGTATCTTGGGGATTTCGAAGAAAAGAGGTATTAGCGGCACATCAAGCCACATATATTGTTGACAGACCAGAAGAAATTATTTCAATTGTAAAAGGAGCGGAATCGTATGTACGAGTATAGTGAAGAATGTCTGAAGGTATTTTTAGAGAAACAGTTACAGTTATTTGACGAGCCGGTTGCAGACACTTTAGAGGAAGCGGAAGCTTTTTTAGAGGATTGTATGGCTGTTGTCGTAGATTCATTAGATGAAGTAATCGAATATTTTGAAGAAAATGGAATGGATGTTGCGGATATGTCAAAGGAAGAAATTGAAGAAGCGTCAGAAGTGTTTGGGTTGCCAAATGGTCAATATTTGATTGTGGAAGGTTAAGATAAAAGCTGAGGAATTATGGTTCCTCAGCTTTTTTTAGAGCATCTTCTATTGCATTTAGAATTACTTGGGATGTATAAGGACTTTCCTCACTATAAGAAATATTTTCTAAAGATTGTGATTCGTAGATTTGGTCTGCAATGTATTCAATCGTTGGTTGCATTAGAGGATACATTGTAGTTACAGACTCATTTAAATTGCTAAAGCGAATGGCATTGATGTGGGAGTCATCCACAACAACTTCAAGCTCTAAGTTTGTGTTATTTAACGAAAAGGTAGAAGTGTAAATACCGGGGATATAGTTAGGTTCAGATTTTATAGTGTTTTTCTGTTTCGGAGAAAACATAAATGCCAATAATATAATCAATAAAATGCCGAGTACAACAAAAACAGCAGTATAAATGATTTCTTTCATGTGTAAGACAATAATTTTCGTCTTAGAACTCATAAGTGCCTCCTAAAGGAAAGTAATTTCATTTTTTTATAATGTATGAAGAAGAAACGAAAATTATTCATGTGTTTTACGTGACAAACCCTGTGCATTCTTGTAAAATAAAAGAACAGTAGAGAAAGAGGTGTAAAGATGTTTATTATCGTAGGACTTGGAAATCCGACAAAAGAATATAGTGGAACGAGACATAACGTTGGATTTGATGTCATAGATGCTATTGCAGACAAGTATAATATATCGGTTACCGAGCGTAAGCATCGCGCTTTTTGTGGTAGTGGTGTGATTGCAGGAAGAAAAGTGATTCTTGTAAAGCCACAGACATACATGAATCTCAGTGGAGAAAGTGTACGAGGCTTTGTGGATTTTTATAAATTAGATGTAGAAACAGAAGTATTGGTCATTTATGATGACGTGAGTTTGGATGTTGGACAATTGCGCATTCGAAAGAAGGGAAGCGCAGGTGGACATAATGGAATAAAAAATATTATTCAACATCTAGGAACCAATGTGTTTCAGCGAATTAAAGTGGGCGTAGGAGAGAAGCCAAAAGAATATGATTTGGCGGATTATGTTCTTGGCCATTTCGCAAAAGCTGAAAAAGAATTGATGGAAGACGGTTATCAAAATGCGACGGAAGCTGTTGAGTTAATCTTGCAAGATGACATAGATAGTGCTATGAATCGATTTAATAAGAAAGCTGTTAAGGAGTAAAGTATGCAAGCTTTTATTGCACCGCTTGTGGAACTGGCAGAGTTTGATACTGTCAAAAAGAAGCGAAAAGACCAGAAGGGAATCATACAATTTGCAGGATGTGTGAATTCTCAAAAAACACATATGATGTATGCACTCAGCGATGATTTTGATTTCAAAATCATCGCTGCTTCAAGTGAGTTAAAAGCAAAACAAATCTATGAAGAATATCGTGTTCTGGAACAAAACGTCTTTCTTTACCCAGCGAAGGATTTGCTTTTTTATCAAGCTGATTTGCGTGGGAAGTACCTGATGAAACAGCGTATGGAAGTGTTCCAAGCGATGATAGAACAGAAAAATGTAACCATCGTCACCAGTTTTGATGGATTTATGGATGCGTTAGTTCCTATGGAACTGTTGAAGGAACGAATCAAACCTCTTCATCTGGGTGACGTGATAGATTTCGAACAACTAAAAAAGGACATGGTGTTGCTTGGATATGAACGAGAAGAACAAGTGGAAGGACCGGGACAGTTTTCTGTGCGTGGTGGCATTATGGACGTGTATCCATTGACAGAAGAAGTGCCGATACGTATCGAGTTTTGGGGAGATGAAATAGACTCCATTCGAACCTTTGATGTAGAAAGTCAGCGTTCGATTGAAAACTTGGAAAGCATTCAAATCTATCCGGCAAGCGACTTTCCAACAGAAGAAATAAAACGAGTTTCTTTCTTAGATTACTTTAAAAAAGACGAAACGATTTTATTTCTCGACGAGCCAGTACGATTAATGGAACATGGGCATAATGTAGAACAAGAATTTGTTGAAGCGCAAGCAAATCGCTGTGAAAGTGGATATGATATTTCAAGTGAAGAAATGAAATTGTTTACTGCAAAAGAGGTTGCAGATAAGATAAATCAGTTCTCATGTATCGCGTTTTCGGCGTTAGAGATGAAGTGTAAGGAGTTGAAAATAAAGGAAGTTTTTCATCTCCAAAGCAAGAGTGTGAATCCATACAATAATAGTTTTGAAATGTTGACGCGGGATTTGAAACGGTTGAAACGAAGCGGATATCGAGTGGTATTGTTGTCTGCTTCAAGAACAAGAGCAAAGCGTTTGGCAGAAGATTTGAGAGACTATAACTTGAGTAGCTTTTACAGCGAAGATATGGAGCGAGAAGTTTGTGATGGGGAAATCATGGTTACGTATGGTCACGTAACGGAAGGGTATGAATATCCCCTTCTCAAGTTTATGGTCATTTCAGAAACGGATATCTTTGGTAAAGTTAGGAAAAAGAAAAAAAGAAAAACTTATGAAGGACAGAAAATTCAAAATTTCACGGAATTAAAAGTAGGAGACTACGTGGTTCATGAAAATCATGGATTGGGAATTTATCAAGGAATCGAAAAGATTGAAATTGACAAAGTCGCAAAAGATTACATGAAAATTTCTTATGCGGCTGGAGGGAACCTCTATATTCCGGCAACACAACTGGACTTGATTCAAAAATATGCAAGTGCAGATGCGAAAAAACCAAAGTTGAATCGTTTGGGCGGACAAGAGTGGAATAAGACAAAAAGTCGCGTTCGAAGTGCAGTAAAAGAAATTGCAAAAGATTTAGTGCAACTATATGCTGCAAGACAAGAAAAAGAAGGGTTCGTATATGGTGAAGATACCGTATGGCAAAAAGAATTTGAAGAAATGTTTCCATTTGAGGAAACAGAAGATCAGCTTTTGGCAATTGAAGCGGTAAAACGAGATATGGAAAGCACCAAGATTATGGATCGATTGATTTGTGGTGATGTCGGTTATGGAAAGACGGAAATTGCAATTCGTGCAGCATTTAAAGCAATTCAAGAGAATAAGCAAGTGGTCTATCTCGTGCCCACAACTGTGTTGGCGCAACAACATTACAATACCTTTGTACAACGTATGAAAGAATTTCCGGTGCGCGTAGATTTGATGTGTCGTTTTCGAACAAGTGCACAACAAAAGAAGACAATTGAAGATACCAAAAGAGGGTTAGTAGATATTATTATTGGTACACATCGCGTTTTGAGTGATGATATCGAATATAAAGATTTGGGACTTTTAATCATTGATGAGGAGCAGAGATTTGGTGTACAACACAAAGAAAAGATTAAAAAGCTCAAAGAAAATATCGATGTTATGACACTGACTGCAACACCGATTCCAAGAACCTTGCATATGAGTCTGATTGGAATTCGAGACATGAGCGTTCTGGAAGAGGCGCCAAATGATCGTATGCCAATTCAAACTTATGTTATGGAATACAATGATGAGATGGTGCGAGAAGCCATAGAGCGAGAATTGTCTCGTGATGGTCAGGTGTATTATGTTTACAACAAGGTGAAAGACATAGATGAAGTGGCGGCAAAAATACAAAAATTAGTTCCGGATGCAACGGTTGCATATGCTCACGGGCAAATGAAAGAGCATAAACTAGAGAACATTATGTTAGATTTCATTAATGGGGAAATCGATGTCTTGGTGTCTACTACGATTATCGAAACAGGACTTGATATTTCCAATGCCAATACGATGATTATACACGATGCAGACCAGTTGGGACTCTCACAAATGTATCAGCTTCGTGGACGTGTGGGACGTTCTAACCGCATGGCATATGCATTCTTGATGTATCGCCGTGATAAACTGTTGCGTGAAGTGGCAGAAAAAAGATTGGCAGCGATTCGGGAATTCACTGATTTGGGTTCTGGATTTAAGATTGCGATGAGAGACTTAGAGATTCGTGGTGCTGGAAACCTTTTGGGGGCAGAACAACACGGACACATGGAAGCAGTGGGATATGATTTGTATTGTAAGATGCTAAATGAGGCTGTGAAGCATTTGAAGGGACAAATGGAAGAAGAACCATACAGCACTACCGTGGATTTAAATGTAGATGCTTATATCCCGGCTACTTATATCCCAAATGAATATCAAAAATTGGACATCTATAAGCGAATTGCCTCAGTTGAAAATGAAGAGGAAATGGAAAGTATGCTAGATGAACTTCTGGACCGTTACGGGGATGTTCCAAAGAAAGTACAACAACTGTTAAATATAGCACTTCTAAAGGTGCTGGCGCATAGTGTTTACGTTACGAGTGTAGAACAAAAACACGGTGCCATCCGTTTTACAATGTACGAAAAAGCGAAAGTTAAGGTGGAAGAAATTCCGAAGTTAATTGAGCAGTATCAGGGAAGTTTAAAATTTACCGTAGATACCAATCCTTATTTTAGTTATCAAAAACTTGGAAAGAATAAAAATGACAAGGATGAGGATGTGTTAGAGGTTGTGAAAAATGTGTTAAATAGCATAAAAACGTTGCTTGATTAGAGAAAAAGAGTTATAATGATGTCTTAGAAGCACAAAGGAGGATTATTATGATCAAATTTGGAAAAAAAGCGATTGCGATGGTCTTAGTCGCAATGATTGCGCTCACATCATTTGTAGGATGTGGAAAAGAGAAAAAGGCTAAACTTGATGAGAAAGCGGTACTAATGACCGTGGGAGAGACCAAAGTTACAGTAGGAATGGCACATTTTTACATAAGATATCAACAGTCATTGATGGAAGGTGTTTTTGGTACCGACACAAATAAATGGAAAGTAAAAACAGAAAACGGTGAAACAAGAGAAGAAAGTATCAAAAACGCTATCATTGAGCAACTGCAAGAATTATATATCATATATGAACACGCAGATGATTATGATATTAAGTTGGAAGAACTTGAGTTAGAAAATATTGATTCGTTAGCGAAAGAGTTTGAAAAAGCAAACTCAAAAGAAGCGAGAAAGAAAGCATCGGCAACGAAAGAATATGCAGCTGAATATATGAAATTATCTATGACTGTCAAGAAGGTTGAAGGTGCAATGAAAAAAGACATCGATACTGAACTTGACCTTGAAGATATGAAACAAAAAAGAATGAGTTTTGTTTCGTATTCAAAAGTAGATTCAGAGGGTGAATCACTTTCAAAAGATGAAATTAAGAAACAAGAAAAGGCTGCAAAAGAATTTTTAAAAGAAGCAAAAGCAAATGGAAACCTAAATGCTTATGCTACAGAAAAAGAAGTAAAAGTTGAGAGTTTGACATTCGATGCTTCAAGTGCGAAAACAAGTACTTTGGGTGAAAAAGTTATTAAGAAAGCAGATGAGTTGAAAGAAAATGAATTCTCAGATGTGATTGAAACAGATGATGCATATTATGTGTTGCAATTAGAAAGTTTGTATGACGAGGAAGCAACAGATGCAAAAATGGAAACTGTTTTAGAAGAAAGAGGAGAAGCTCGTTATCAAGAACTTTTGGAAAAATGGAAGAAAAAAACAAAAATTTCTGTTGATAAAGAAATTTTAGAACAGATTAGTTTCCATGATTTACAAGTGAATTATATTCAAGACGAGGAAGAAGAAGAAAGTAAAGATGCCACAGAGAATGGTGAAACTACAGAGAGTGGTGAAACCACAGAAACTGGTGAAGATACGACTTCAACTGAGACAACTCCAACAGAAGATACTGAAACAAAAACAGAATAAAAAGAATGGGTGTGATATCACAATCACACCCATTTTTATGTTTTGTTAATTCATCATAGAAGCTACGATTTCGTTCACAAGTTTGCCATCCGCTTTTCCTTTTACTTTTGGCATCAATTCTTTCATGATACGTCCTTTGTCTTTGGCTGTAGGGGAATCAATTCCTAATTCAGCAAGAACACCTATGATAACGTCTTTGATTTCAGATGCATCCATCATCTTAGGAGCAAATGCTTCTAACACAGCGATGCGTTTCTTTGTTTCTTCAATCAATTCAGTACGATCAGCTGGAGTCATTTCTAAGGTTTCTTTTGTTTGTTTGATTTCTTTTAAAATAACTTGGATTTCTTCCTCTTCTGTGAGGTCTGCTCTTTTATCGATTGCCTTGTTTTTTAATGCAGCCAATAAAAGGGAAAGAGCATCCTTTGTTTCTTTATCTTTCGCTTTCATAGCATCGACCATTGCTTTTCTGATTTCATCTATTTTACTCATGTTATTACCTCCTTATTGTTATCTGTTAATACCAGATTGAATTTCATCTGCCCATTGTTGTAGACTATAGGTTTGTCCATCGAAAAGTTTTAAAATTGCACCGGAAGGAGCAACATCGCTTGCAAAAGCATTTGCTTCATCGGTATCTACATGCATTGCAAGACGGAAGGATGGACTCACACGGACAACGACATCCGCGAAAATCAAACCACGGTCAAAACTTTCTGTGATGACAAAAACTTCGTCATTGTCTTTGACACGAGCGCGACTTGCCTCTAAAGGAGTCATGTGAATGTGACGTTTTGCTACAATAATTCCTTTTTCTAGTTCGATACTTCCGTTTGGTCCGACTAGTGTACAGCCAGGAGTTCCATCGGTGTCACCCGATTGGCGAATCACACCAGGTACGCCGATTTTCCTTGTGTCTGTCATAGACAATTCAATTTGTGTTTCTTTACGGAACGGACCAAGAATTGCAACGTTTTCAAATTTTCCTTTTGGACCAACAACGGTCACGCGTTCTTTGCAGAGATATTGACCTGGTTGGCTTAATTCGTGAACATTGGTTAATTCCGCATCTTCACCAAATAATTTCTTGAAATCTGCTTCGCAGACATGGATATGTCTGGCAGAAGTCTCTATAGGTACTTTCAAACTCATTTCTTAATTCTCCTACTCAATATTGCGTATATTTTAGCATAAGCTCAATGAGAAAGCAACTTCGGATTGTGCCGGAAATCACTCGGTGTAATCCCCTTTTTGTTTATTGAATGACTATTGGCTAAAGGCATTTGGATAGTTTTGGAATTCTTCGAATTATCGTGATTGAAAAAGGAAATTTAATATAGTACAATATAAAAAGAATAGTTTGCAAAAAGCAGATTATTCTTTTCATTTGTTAAAAGAGGTGACGGGTATGGATCTTGACGTCTTATACGAAATTGAAGAAGCATTAGAATCTATTTATAGAATTTTAGGTTTGGGCACTGGTATTGCAGAACTTGGTATTGGAGGTATTGTCCTAATCGGGACAATGATTACGGCATTAGTTGGTGCAGTGTTTGCAGTCGTACGTTACATATTGGAAGCGTTCCCAGTATACAAAGTAGCAAAAAAAGTTGGTAGAAAGCATGCCTGGTTGGCGTGGGTACCTATTTTCCCTTCGCTTTTCCGTATGTATGTGTTGAGCGATATTGCGGGGGACAAGCCGGTAGAGATAAAACTTTTTGGTAAGAATTTGAAATTCCAGAATCGAATTCTTGTGTTTTTCTGTTACGTGGGAATCGGTGTCTTTGGAGCGGAATTGCTTACAATTGTGTTGGGGATTTTCTCAATAATACCAATCATTGGACAAATCGTAGCAATTTTTGGTAGCTTATTCTATTTACTACCTCCAATTGCAGAAGGAATCATAGAATATATCTATTTGAGAGATGTTCTTGATAAGTTTAAGGAAAATAAAGCATCAAATAGAAAAACCTCGATTATCGTTACCATATTAGATAGCATTTGTACTTTGGGATTTGCGCGTGTTGTTATCTTATATACGATTATGAATAAAGAGGTTTTGCCAGAAACAGTTGTAGACGAACTGTAAATATTGGCAGAGTAATTTGAAAAAAAGGGCATTCTTCAGATGATATGCTCCCTGATTATAAAAAAGACATCTCCTAAGAGATGTCTTTTTTTGCGTATTTCAAGAATGCAAGTATTGCACATGCTATGGTAATTGTAATTCCGACTGCCATATATTTCCACTCAATTGCAGTGTTTGAAATGATATAAGCGCCATCTGAATATCCGTACGGTGTAATATATTTTAAGAATTTAGCTTCTTCCGTCAGGTTAGATAAAATATTTGCAAAGTAAAATACAAATGCGATTCCAAGTCCAATCCCAAGACCATTGCTTTTTAAGAAAGCGGAGATGGCGAAGGAGATGGTTGCGATTTCGAATTGCAAAATTAAATATGCGAAAAGCAACAGTAGTATTGGCTTCATATCTGGAGTTTCACCAATGATTAGTACCGCGAGTGATACGACTCCACACACAACCAAGTTTAATGTCACAATTTGCGCAAGGACTGCTAAATATTTTTCGGCAATCACGCGGACTCTCGATATAGGATGTGTTAGGAGGAAATCAGCAGTGCGTTCTTTTTCTTCTTTTGCAAGAGCTGAGATTCCGATAATCGCGGCGAAGAAAGCCCCACCGAGTCCCAACGTGTTTCCGCATTCGACTCCAAAGTATCCGCCAAATTCACCAAAATTTAATTGGTCCATTCCAAATGCAGCGGAGAAACTTCCCATATTGGCAAATAGATCATTGATTTCCCCCATTTGTTTGGACATTTCCGGGTAAATGAGAACACTCACAGCGAGTAAAAAAGCAATTGCTCCAGACCAAATGGTGAGAGACAATAAATTGCGTTTCATTTCATGCTTGAATATCGTCATATTAGCAATCCTCCTTTTCGTAGTAGTGCATAAAGATTTCTTCTAAGTCAGGATCCAGAATATTAATATCTTCAAATGACACGGATTGCAATTGTTGCAAAAGGGTGTTGATATCTCCTGTATAAAGGAATTGTATGTTGTCATTTTCTACTTTTACATCAAGCATTTGCTCCCAAGTAGGAACCTCAGTAGCACCACGTAATACGATTCGCTTGGCACCGGTATGACCGAGCATTTCGACGCTGTTTGATGTCAATAGTTTTCCGTCCTTGATTACACCTGCATGTTTACAATAACGACTTACTTCAGACAGAATGTGCGAGGATAAGAAAATGGTTGCACCTTCTTCATTCCGTTCTTTTAAGATGGAATAGAACTCTCGTTGCATCAAAGGGTCCAATCCACTGGTTGGTTCATCTAAGATATATAACTCAGGTTTGTGTTGTAATGCACAGACAATTCCGACTTTCTTTCGGTTTCCAAGAGAGAGGGTGTCAATTTTACGAGAAGGGTCTAGTTCCAGTCGTTCGCACAATTCTATAGCTTCTTTTTTACAATCCTTTTTTTGAAGCTGGGCAGAAAAAGCAAGCAGTTCACTTACTTTCATTCCTGAATAGAATAAGGCATCAGAAGGAAGAAAACCGATGTTTGCGAGAATCTCGGTACGGTATTTGGTGATGTCTTTCCCAAAAATCTTGGCAGAACCGCTGGTTGGTGCTATTAATCCTAACAAGGTGCGGATAGTGGTACTTTTTCCGGCTCCGTTAGGCCCAATAAATCCAAAAAAGTCGCCTTCTTCAACGGTTAAGTTCACGTCAATAATGCCTCTGGATTTTCCATAATATTTTGTTAGGTTTTCTGTCTGTATTGCTTTCATAAAAACCTCCTTCTATTTGCTTGATAATGTTTCGTAGATTTCTTTTGTGGCTTTTTCGTCAATACCACCGATGACTAAGGTTTTTTTGTTTGATTTTATAACAACTACAGCATCGCTTTTGGTATAGCTATATAGAATATAATTTCCAAATTCGTCATTGGTAAAGTTTCCAGCCAGTAGTCTGGCAGAACCTGCTCCATAAGTACGGGAACCAAACTCAAAGTTTTCGCGATATTCAATAGAATCAATCGAGTCATAATCCACAGTGAGTGAATTGTAAAGACTTGCATCGACAGTAAAAGAAGCATCGCCGTATGAGACTGTGATTTCGCCAGTAAACATTAGGACGGCGACAAGGGAGAATATAACTAGCACAGCAATTAGTGTGATCGTTTTCCCCTTTTTACCGAAAGGATTGTCTGCCAGATTCCTTTTTGTGTAAGTTCCAGTCTTCGTTTGTTTTCTGTAATACAGATAAGAATAAATTACAGGTGCGAAAACAATTGGTATCATGCTGATGAGCGTGGTAGGAATCATAATCTTTTGTGGTAAGAATACGCTGAAGATTAGGAGAAGTCCTCCAAAGAACCATATCTTCCCGCCGAAACGGTGAGTGGCATTCCAGTTTTCTTCATTTTCTAATGTCCATTTTATTTTAATGCCAAGAGTATAGTTTTGTTTACATTTTGGCAGGTAGTTTCCGATGAATATGAACATTCCGCCCATCATAAGAGGGAGAAGCAAGTTTGCATTTATTTCTTTTCCGAAAGCAGTGGCATAAACAAGTCCATTTGTGAAGAAAGAGAGGACTGGCATAATCCAGAAAATCATGCCAAATGCTTTTGAATTTTGATCAGCATTCTTTTTGTCAAATGACGTAAACCACATGCATAAGAGATTTGTCAAGCACAATATGAGTGGCAACAAAAATACTGCAATGTAAGTGCTGCTTGCGCCATCTGCTTTGCCATCAATTCCCCAATGGGTCGTCATTTGCTCCGGTAAAATGTCCCAGAAAATAATTCCAACGAGCATAGGCAGTAGTGTTAAAATGCATGATAATATGATTTTCCATTTATTTTTTTTCCACATGAGATCCGTCTCCTTTCAAATCAGACATCCATAATAAAGTCTCTTCTAATACAGAAGTATTAATGTCATAATAAATAAATTTGCCTTCTCGTGTGTCGCGAATCAAATCTGCTTCCTTAAGGACAGATAGATGTCTGGAAATAGAAGCACCAGTAACCGTGAACTGATCCGTGATTTCACCCGCTGACATACGTCCTTTTTTTAGCATATTTAGTATGTCTCTTCGGATGGGGTCCGCTAAGGCGCGTAAGGTTGTCTGTAAACCCATAACCATTCCTCCTAATATTTAACATTTAACCTAATTGTTAAATGTATTATAACAAAAAAGTATTTATACGTCAAATATAAAAAGCTGCCGGATGGCAGCTTTTTGTGCATTTATAATTGATTGAAATAGTCTAATACTTGTGTTTTGATTTCCTGCATTCCTTTTTTCGTAGGATGTCCACTTTCCTTATGGATATTAGAGAGTGAGATCGCATGACATTGATAATGTGCGCAAGCAGTTTTTAGCCCGTTGTCAATCTCTGGTTTTAAATCTGCATTAATCATGCATACAATATTTGCAGATGGAAGTGCTGAACGTAACATATCGAAAAAATAAGTGATGGCAGGAAGAACCTCATATAAGTCTTCTTTTTTCCAATCGGAAAATTTCAAAGAACCTAACGGTGCATCACACCAACTGTCATTGGTGGTTCCAAAGACGAAAACAGTATCGATGGGATGTTCTTCAAAAAACTGAGTGTCGATTAATGTTTTTAAACGATAGATGAATGAATTTGTTTCAGAACAATCTTCGAAATCCCAACCAGTATAACACAGGGTAGAACCAGACCAACTATTATTTTGAATTAAAGTGGAATTGGTTTCGGAAAGCAGTTGATGCCACCAAGTTTCTTCTACAGCCGTCACACCAGTTCCGGAACGCTCTGTTTCAGAATAATAGGTTTTATATCCTTCTGGTATGTATCCTTCAAATGTAGAATAACTGTCACCGAAGATGAGTACATTTTTAAAAGTCATGCGAGTTCTCCTTCTTGCATTTATAACAGATTTGGCTTTGTGATAAAGCTGCTTCAGTACTGCGAGCGTCTTTTTATCATTCGGAAATAAAAATTTTAATAATGCAATTGCGATCGTCAACGTGGCAATTTTTTCTGGGGAAACAGGCAACCAAAGAAACGCCAAATATCCACTTGCAATTGCAATCATCCATTTGACATTCCAGTAGGTTCCAATGCCAAGAAGAATGTAAGACCAACCGTTGGTAATGAGCCAGGCAATTCCTAGGCATAAGAGCAATTTTGGATTTGTGATAAATAAAATTGATTTTTTCAGAAACAGCTTCAACTTTTCTTTCATTGTGTAACTCCAAACAGAACGGATAGTGATGATATATAGGGATAGTATAACATAGATTTTGCTATAGTATATGGGAATATTGAGACTTACGACTTATTGTTGAAAGTTGACAAAGAACTCAATATGGCTCAAGTGTTTGATGAGTTAGAGTATGAGATTCTGACTTCTGAAAAAATAGATAAAAACACGGTTCATGTAAAAACAAAGATTACAGCAGTGGATATGAAACCGGTTCTAAAAGAATTTTTCGTGGCATATATACAGTATGCATTTGCCAATGCACTTGCGGACTCTCAGCCGACAGAAGAAGAGGTGGAAGCAAAGGCGAAAGAAATCTTTTTGGAAAGCTTGGAAAACCATGGTGATGTGATTGTGACCAATGAAGTAAATATTAAGGTAGTAAGAGAAGGTAAAGAGTGGAAGGTTCAACCGGATGAAGCGTTTGTAGAAGCGCTTTTCGGAGAGATTATAAAGGCGACAGAGGAGATACAAGAATCGCTGAGTGCGGAGTAAGAAAATAGCAAAGATTCATATTTTAGAGCCTTATTTAAGTGGAAAAATAAAAAACCTGCATTGTGAATGTATAAGGACTATGATAGAATAATACGAAAGTGAACGTTGAAGAATCGAAGTGCAAATATCAATGTTCCACAAAAAATACGATATGAAATAAGCGGAGGTAGAAACATGAAAAAAACGTTATGGACAGTATTACTGGCAACAACGATGCTCCTTTTGTTGGTTGCTTGTGGTAAAAAGGCTGGAAATACTGGAACAGGTTCCATTAAAGACGGTTTTGTATTGAGAACGGAAGAATCGGTTGAATTAGGGGAACCATCTAATAAACTTGATCCACAAACAGTATACAGCAAACTTACATATACACCGGAAATGTTTTATGGCGAGTACCGTATTTCTGGTGGAGACGAAGCTGAGGAAAAATTTGGTGCTGAAACAAGTTATTTTAAAACAAAATTAAAAGGCCAAGAAGCAGAAGTTTCAGAACTGCCATTTCAAATTTGTGCAGGAAAATACTCTCTTGCGCATAAGGTAAATTATATTGAAGAATATAACTGGATGCAGGCATATTACATGCAAAAAGATAAGAATGGGAATCCTTATTTGACCACTGCACTTTGTGCATATGAAGTGGAAGGAAATAAATTAACACTTAAGCCACTTAGTACATTTAACGTGGATGATAAAACGAATAAAATCACATACACCTTTGATGATGTAACATGGGAATACACCTTTGCATTCGATGGAAGAAATCTCAAATTGTCTACAGAAAACAGTAGCGTTACATTAACAACAGGGTTAGACCCTTATGGAAAAACAGATTACTTCCATGTAGACGGTTATTTGTCTCCAGGTTCAAAGAGTGCAGTAGGAATTGATCAAATTGAGTTTCGTTATGATGCAGAAGATGGTGATTCTAGAATCTATTTTGAAACAATAGACGGAGAATCTAGTTATAATTCGATTGGTGTATTGCAAGAAAATGGTTTGTTTACATTCACACTTTCTTTGGAAAATAGCAAGAAAACGTATCAGTTCGTATATTTCTATTGTGGAGATGACGGTATCATACTTACAGATGGAACAGATGTTTATTACTACAATGATGATTATTGGACACGAAACAAAACGGAGTTGAATAAATATTTGACAGAAGATCAAACTGGTAAGTTAGAGGCATTGAGTGAGTCTGAATTAAAAGCCATTGTTGAGAAGAAAGAAAATCTTATGGAAGACCTTGCAAAAGCATTTAATGATGCAGGCATCAAGGTAAGTGTTGATAAGAAAACAGGCGAATTGGCAATGGACTCTTCTGTGTTGTTTGGTGGAGATTCTGCTGCTTTGACTGATGACGGAAAGAAATTCTTAAATAAATTTGTTGAAGTATATACATCGATTGTATTCTCAGACAAATACCAGGGATTTGTGTCTAAAACAATGGTAGAAGGGCATACAGCACCTGTAGCTGGTGGAACTTATGAAAGTGGATTGCCATTGTCGCAAGAACGAGCAAACAATGTTAAGAATTACTGTGTTTCTTCTGAAACAGGAGTTGATACAAGCAAACTTGCAGCGAATCTTGAAGCAGTTGGATATTCGAACAGCAAACCTGTTACAGATGCGAACGGAGAGGTAGATATGGCGGCATCGCGTCGAGTATCCTTCCGATTTGTCATCAACTTAGATTAAACAATTAATAATAGTTATAAGGATAGCAGATAAAAGCGAGGTACACTTCAATTTGAAGTGCACCTCGCTTTTGGCTTTGCGGTTGAACGAACGCCCATAACATGATACAATAAATTAAGATTTTAAAAAGGAGTTAATATGAATTACAGAACGGACAGATACGGTAATCAACTTTCTATTTTGGGATTTGGCTGTATGCGATTTAAAAATAAATTAGGTATAATAGATATGGTCCAAACCGAAAAACAAATTATGACCGCCTTTAACGGTGGCGTTAACTATTTTGATACAGCATATGTTTATCCAGGTAGTGAGGCAGCACTCGGCGAGATATTAGAAAAAAACGGCATCAGAGATCAGGTCTACATAGCTACCAAATTGCCCCATTATCTTATCAAAAGCATCGACGACGTTGAAAAGATGTTTTTAGAGGAATTAAAGCGTTTGCGCACAGATCATATAGACTACTATCTTATGCACATGCTCACCGATACCGACACCTGGAATCGTCTAAAAATGCTTGGTATAGAAGAATGGTTAGAGCAAAAAAAGGCAAGCGGAACTATCCGACAAGTGGGTTTTTCATACCACGGAAACTCAGATATGTTTTGCGCTTTGGTTGATGCTTATGATTGGGATATGTGCCTTATACAATATAACTATATGGACGAGCATTCTCAGGCGGGGCGCCGAGGGCTTTATCACGCCCACGCCAAAGGTCTGCCAGTCATGATAATGGAACCCCTTCGCGGCGGGAAATTGGTAAGCAGACTGCCCGAAGAGGCAAAAAAAATCTTTTCGGAATACAAAACATCCCACACCCCAGCGGGATGGGCTTTTCGCTGGCTGTGGAATCAGCCCGAAGTAACGGTGGTGCTGTCGGGGATGAATTCTGACGAGATGGTCAGCGAAAATATAGCCACAGCATCTTCGGTAAAGGTTGGTGAGATCGGCGCCGATGAAGAGGATATGCTTAAAAAGGTTGTAGCCACTATCAACTCAAAACTAAAGGTAGGTTGTACTGGTTGTGGCTATTGTATGCCTTGCCCTAAAGGCGTGGATATCCCAGGTACCTTTGCAGCATATAATCGCCGTTATGCCGAGGGTAGATTCTGGTCTATGGTAGATTATTTTATGTGCACTACTTTGCGCAAAAATTCCACTGCAGCATCCAACTGCATCGGTTGTGGAAAATGCGAAAAACACTGTCCTCAAAACATAAAGATTAGAGAAAAACTAAACGATGCAAGAAAGATTTTAGAAACACCTGTGTACCACGTAGCGCACAAGGCGGCACGGTGGTTTGTCCGCTTTTAATATTAGAAATAAAGAAAAGGTTTGGTGTTATTTTAGAGAATTTATTAATTTAATATTTTAAAAAGTAAAGCGTCGCAGAAATGTACGATCTTCCAAAGTATGAAATCCTGAGAATTGTGTAAAATGAGTATAATAATGGCAATATCCCACATACTAACTCCACACCATTAAATAGTGAAAAGGAGTTTTTATATATGAAAGCAACAGGTATTGTCAGGCGCATTGACGACCTCGGCCGTGTGGTTATTCCGAAGGAAATCCGACGCACGATGCACATCCGTGAGGGTGCGCCGCTTGAAATTTTTACAGACACTCAGGGCGGTGTCATCTTCAAAAAATATTCGCCCGTCGGTGAGCTTTCCGACGTGACGGAGCATTATGCCGACGTGCTTTACAGAAGCGTGAACACACCCATCCTTATCTGCGACCGCGACCACGTTATTTCGTGTGCAGGCGTTTCCAAGCGCGATTTTATGGACAGGCACATCAGCGAGGAGCTCGAAAACGTGATGGAGGAGCGCAAGCTTTACACGGGTGATTCGGACAGTATGCTCTACCCCATTGAGGGAATTTCCTACGCCGCATCAATC
>JAZRRJ010000037.1:0-1654 GCA_045650645.1 Faecalimonas sp.
TAAAAAGAAAATCCCCATTCTTCAGTTCTGCAAGAATGGGGATTTTCACACGATTACAAAGCATATTCCTGATAATGACAAACTCAGTTACATATCAGTTACATATAGAAATCCCTCTCCAATGCTTTAAATCTACATTTATGTTGTCCTTTCGCTATTTCAGTTACATGTTGGTTACATAAACCTATGCCCAATATGGTATATATCCAACAAAACGTCTTGATCCATTCTCCGGGTTCTCTTCCTTTATCAATTTAGCTTCCAGCGTATCTTTGATAATTCTTGAAGCCATAGGGTAGTTTTTGTCATCTATCCCCAATCTGGATCGAAGTGTTTGGTTAGTCATTTTATCGTTTGAAACATATTTAAGGCAGGCATGCTGATAACAAGCCCGTATTCTTTCAATTTTATCAATTTCGGAGAACTTTCGATAAGAATAGATGGTTACAGTTGTTCTGTTTTCTTGTATTTGGAATTTGAGAGGAGGTAGTTGATACAGCTCTATATGGTATACGGTCTTATCCATTCCACTTCCTTTCTCTTCGCATATTCCCATACGACGCATAATATCTGCTAATGAATCATTTCTTGATTGGTATTCATCTATAAAACGTTCCACGCTAATCATCGGTTGTCCTGGATTGGAGATTTCTATTCTGTCAGTATATATTTCAATCATAGGGAATCCCTGTTCAAAAAAATCTTGATGAATAAGCATGTTTGCTGTAAGCTCGCGAATTGCTATTTCCGGATACATCCTAGCATCTTTTCGCAATGCTTGTCCTATTTCCTCATTAGCAGGAAGCTGGCTGTTTATCCATGAAAGCATATCTTTGAATCCTATAGCGTATCCCTTGTCAAAAGCTTGTTCACGGATTGTTTCTATTTTGCTTTTCCCTTTATATACAATAACCCGGACTATTTTTCGTTTTAAATGATCGAAATCGGATAGTCTTTTGGCAAATAGTAGCGCTCCAAGTTCTGTTATGCTATATCCGATTTCATCTTTTACAATTAAATGTTCTGATTCGAATCGTTCCAAAATGCCTTTGGAATCTTGAGGTAAAGGCAGATTCATCATATCAAAATAGGTTTCTATACTTAAAAGTGATAGAATCTCTTGAGGTGAAAGTCCTTTTTTTAATGCAACATTTTCCAAAGCTTTTTGTCCGCCTTTCCATATCTTTGCTTCTTTTGCAGGAAAATCTTTTAATTTGCGAGTTATGGAACCTACTCTAACGTAGGCTTCGTGTAAGAAGCTTACAGGACGGTTTACTGTTGCCGGTATTTTAAATATGCAGACATGACCTTTATCCTCATAGTCAAAGTCGTCTATGATTTCAAAATCAATGCGTGGATTTAATCTGGTAGAAAGCCATGACTCCAATTCCTCATTGCCTACCTTTTTTTGCTTGCCATATAAATCTGTACCAATAATATTATGAGTGTTATCATCGATGCCAAATACGATATACCCAAAAGGCATATTGCATAAATAGGCGCTATTTGATAAAGCCGAAATGCGTTCACCTATTTCTTCCTTTGAATGAAAATTATGTTTGAACTCTAGCCATTCGGTTTCATTGGGACGTGCTATAAGTGCATCTATTAGTCTTTTAAAATCTATATATTCCATAATATTTATCCAGTATAA
>JAZRRJ010000038.1:0-26870 GCA_045650645.1 Faecalimonas sp.
CCGTAAGAGAAACTTCTAAAGCTTGCCATACCTACGTTATATATATATGTAGAAATAACTTCGGAAACTGATTTATTCAGTGGTGTTTGCAACAAGTACGCCTTTTCAAATCCTACAGAGATAATGTTTGTACATCTCAAGATAAATTGAATTGCAATGGTTGGCATAATCGCCGGAATATCGATGTACCACATACGTTTCAATCTTGACGCACCATCAATTTGTGCTGCTTCATGAAGTTCTGAGGATACAGATGAAAGCGCTGCTATGTAAATGATAGAACTCCATCCAAGGTTCTGCCATACACCCGACCATACGTACAAATGACGGAAGGCCGCTGCTGTTGCTCTAAAGTCTACCGGATAACCGCTTCCTCCAAACAAACGGAAGACGTTTCCGTAGATACCACTTACCGGACTCAAAATAATGTTAATAATTCCGACCATAACACTGATTGAGATGAAATGAGGAATATAAGAAACTGTCTGTACGACTTTTGTATATTTCTCACTTTTCATTGCGTGTAAAACCAACGCAAAGATAATTGCAAGTGGGAATGTTGCCAAACTATAAAGTGACAAAATCACTGTGTTTGAAAAAATTTCTTTAAAGTCATGATGAGACAAAAACTGTGCAAACCATTTCAATCCTACCCATTCACTTCCTGAAATTCCATGAAGCGGTCTGTAATCACGAAATGAAATTTGGATACCGTACATCGGTATAAAGTCAAAGATTACAAGATAAATTAACGGAAGCATCATGAAAATGTGCAACTGCCAGTCTCTTTTGAAATCTTTTTTTATCTTTTTCAATTTTTGTTGATTACTAGTTTTCATAAAACCCTCCTTTAGTTTTCGTTATTCTCCGGTTGCAAGTACGTAATCAATTAGGAATGCTTCCTCGCCTGCATCCTGTACTCTTAAAAATGCCGCATCTCCCGGCGCCAAGTCTAATGTCATACTTGTTGTACATCTTTTCTTCACTGACTGCTCTCCGGTCTCACCACTGACTTCATATACACGAGACGCTTTCTTGAAGTTTAATGTAAATCTTCTCTTATTAAGATAATCACGATTCAACACAAAGAGATAACGATTACCTTCTTTGTCCGAGAGTTCTCCTACAGAACATCGGAATGGAAGTTCCTCGTCCACAAGAATCTGACTGTCTGATACCGATTCACGATATTTATCAAAGGCCTCATAATCCGCCAAAACCTCTGGCGAATGATACACCCCTTCGCTTGTCAATGCCATCAAAGTCTTGCCCCAATGACTCATACGTTTGTTCAGTGCCCTCATAGGGAAGAACAGAGGTCCTAATCTTCCATCTCGATAAATTGCTCCGTCTACTGTACAATAATACTGCACAGCTTTTCCGCCATGAAGCAATACATTATATGCCTGCATAGTTAATCTCTCCGGCGAAAATCGATAATATGTTTCATTCTTCGGACTGTCCAATGCCTGAATATAAAACCACATCGGTGCATCCATCTCTAGAGCCAGTTTTCTAAGAAGTGCGATATCAAGGAAGAGTTGCTTATCATCCAACTGGTTGAATGGTTCCGGACGCATCGCGCTAAACGGGTAGTAATCTAGGGACATTACCGGTGGATTAACCACCTTAGCATAGCGAATTAAATAGTCCTCAAACTTGCCATTATCCCATGTGTCTGTCGCATTATAACTTGGAATCGCCACTGCAAAAGGTAAACGGTTCGGATCAAGTCTTTCGATCTCATTTAACTGTTCTCCGGCAGCATTTACAGACTCCTCCGAGAGAGGTTCATCCCACACATAGTAACCGTAAAAATGCTTATACTTTTTACCAAACTCCATGAATCGTTCCAATTCTTCATAATTAATCTTAAAGTCACCTTTTCTCGCCTGAAAACCGCCAAATGCATCCCAGTTTTGGAAAATGCCATCGATACCAAACTCCTCACAAGCAAGAATACATTTTTCTGTCGCTTCAGGGTCCGCCCACATAAATTCCGCAAGATTACATCCTACTTCTTTCAGGTTGCGGATACACTCTCGCACATCGCTTACATCTTCCTCGAACCCTTCTGCAAGTGCCATACAGGAGCTAATGATAAATCGGTCTTGTCTGTATTTTCTATCCGGATTGCCAAGTGGCTCACGGTATATAATCTTTGTCTTCATAATCATCCATCCTCCTGCCCTACTTCTTTAAAGCATACTCAATAAGAAATGCTTCTTCCGCTGTGTCTTGATAACGAAGAATATCACCATCTCCCGGCATAATCAAAATATTCTGAACATCCATATTATCTTTTACAAATACCTGCTTGCCAGTGTGTGGATTGATACGATAAGAACGGAATTTCTTTTTTAATTTCACATTGAATGCTTTTAGTCTGTTATCCTCACAATCAACATTCTGATACATCAGATATCGATTGCCCTCACTGTCAACAAACTCACCAAGCACAAGACTTTCCGGCAATTCCTGCTCTGCCAGAATCTGACTCTCTGCAATCGGTCGCAAACTTGCTGCAAATTCCGGATACTTCTCCGCCACATTTCCTGCACAGTATACCCCCACATTCTTAAGCGCCATTAGCGTTCTTCCGTATTGTTCTATGCGATAATTCATATCCTTGATGTAATGAAACAGCGGTTCCTGACCGCTGTTTCTTACTAATCCATCGTCATAGATACTATCATACTCAATTCCCGAAGCTCCGCAAAGAATGGCAGAAAACACCTGCATTCGCAGTTTTTCCGGTGAAAACTCTTCCTTTTGCACTGTAAACTTTGGAATATGCGTATTCAATTCCGCGTCAGTAAAAATGCCTTCCATAGCGACTTCTACACAAGAAGTCGCTATGTTCCTCCTATCTTTTGAAGATGCATGACTGGCATTTAATCTGTTTACATACATTTCTTTACATGTTTCAAGACTACGCCGCACGTTTTTTGTTTTCACATATGTTGTCGATATCAAAAACCGGTCTTGTTGTTCCAACGGTTTACGATAGATTATTTTTTTGTTCATGCTAATTATTCTCCATGCTGCTGTAACTTATTTGCTGTTCCAGATTGGATTACCGATTGCAATACGATATCCTGTTGTAACATCGGTGATTTCAACTCGATAGAATTGACTCTCTGCATCTGCATTAAACGCAAAATCATCACCTAACACATCGCCATTTTCATCTTTTGTAAATGTGAGATATTTGTAATACACAATTCCATCTTCATTCATAACATCCAAACGGTACTTATGAGTTGCATCATAAGAAGCATTATGAATTTTATCTACATCTACAACGACTCTTTGGCCTGTGAAATCACATGTTCCTCCCATTGCAGTCTCTCCAACACTCATTTTGATACCTACGGAACCGGCTACAAATTTTCCTTGTTGCAAAGATGGAATCATATTGCCCTTGTTACATTCTGTTGAAGAACAGCTCATTTTGGCAGCCTTAGTAGTACAAGCTGTATGATCCTTTAAAATTGGTGCATAAATACTGGTAAGCGTATATGGTGTTAATCCTTCGTGATTATCACTTCCTGCAGTCGCATACACCCGTTGACCGTTAGCAAGCATTTTCATCCACAATGCATAATTGTCACGCGAAACCTGGTGCTTTGTATCAAGATAAATGGTCTGTATTCCATAAATCCTCTGACTCAGTACTTCTTCTTTCAGTTCAAGATAGAAACTTTCTAATTTATCTGAAGGATAATCATCATTCTGCAACGGATGTGGTAGATTCACGAATCCACCTTCAGATATAACCGTTGCAATCAATGTCTTGAACTCTGCTTTGGACATTGACCCGCCATAAAAATACGTTTTACTAAGAACTTGCATCTTGGTGAAATACTTAGAATAAGTGTCTATAAAATCATCAAGTTGCTCTTGCGTCTTGAAAATCATATCAAAATGTATATCACCTATCACCGTCCCATTGTCATCCTTAATATTTGCTCCTAATTCCGTACCATATACAAATTTACTTGGGTCCCATTCTTCAAGAAGAATGTGGTCACTCTGGTTATGGTCTAAGCTTGCAGCAAAGTCCAAACCATAAGTATTCATTTGTGTTTTCCATGTTGCTAAATCAACCTTTCCATCATCACCTGGAATACCTGGTACTTGTCCACGTCCTTGTGTCTTCGCATGGTTGTGTAGCTCACCTTGATAAAGTTGCGTGCCGTCATATAACGAGGCCAACGCTGTTAATTCTTCTGAGGTTGCTGATAAATCTACCGCTTGTATTGCAGTAAATCCGGCATATTCAGCAAACGTTGCAAGTACAGGTGCATTACCTTTAACACATACCCATTGATCAACACCATCTCCTGCAAATAGAGGCGATATATTGATAAATGCATTGGTTCCACGAATACTTTCAAAATCAAAAGTAATATCCTCTCTTGAATAAGCAACATTACTGGTTGACTCATCTTCTGCTGTAACTAATTGATGATATGCCGGCATATTTTCTTGTTTGACAGTATATACAGCGCTAAAGCTCGTGTTACTTCTAAGACTACCGATAAGCATACCATATTGCGAAGCTGAGCCTCCTGTGTAATTGACTTCTCCGGTATTCAAACAATTGTACAACTTAATAGTGCTACTAGAAGTGTTAATATGTCCAATCAATCCACCTATATACTTTTCAGATTCCGCATAAGAGGTAGAAATAGTTCCTGTATTCAAGCAATTTTTCATAGTAACTGATTTATCAACATATCCAATTAAACCTGCTGTAGCCTGACCCTTACTAGATATAGTTCCTGCATTCCAGCAATCGACTAATGTTAATGATATGCCACTTCCAGATGTAGTTGTTGCCCCAACTAAACCTGCCGTTCTTTTTGCTGAAGATTCTACAGTCGCATTAACATATACATTCTTGATACTTCCAGTAGCTCGACCTGCCAAAGCACCTATAAAAGCATCCGTTTTTGTTCCGCTATAGTTGAAATAGCTGTTTTCTATAATTAAGTTAGTAATCTCTCCTCCTAAAACATCTCCAAACAACCCTTGCAACTGATTTGCAGCATTTTGGTAGAGACCACTAATTGTATGCATTTGTCCGTCAAAATCGCCTTGGAACGTGCAACTACTAGATGGGCATATGCTTATCCATTCAAAATCAGGATTCTCTATGTCTTTATTGACTGTAATATCTGCACCCAACTTAAAATCTTTCCCTGCAAATGTATTGGTCTTAGAAAGCAATGCCAAACCATACAAATCTCCTGAATCCATCAATGTGAATTCTGTCTTTGATGTATCATACCAGCTTGTATCCACTGCTTGTGCCACAACACCGGAACCTTTTTCAAAAACAGTCAGAACTGGTAAGGTGTCTTTTGTAATGGACCAATGACCTTTCGCTGTATCTGATAAGAAAAGTTCTTTTACTTTATCTGTAGATAACGCCTTTACACCTGCTACATCCGATGCATTCTGCTTCGTACAAGTTGAATAACCGCTGTCGCTTCCATTTACAAGATATTTACTAGCATGGTTTATAGAATGGCTATCTGTAAGCGTTACAGTTCCTGTACCGCCACCAACAAACAAGCCTATAAAACTTCCTTTTGTATACTTAACATTACCGTGATTTACACTAGATGAAATAGTGACCGGACTCGTTGTATAACCCACAAAACCACCTGCTCCTGCAGTTCCGACACTAGTTTTATGATACACTTCTCCTGTATTGAGACAGTTTGTCATTGTAACATCTGATGCTGCGTATGCTACTAATCCGCCTAAATAACTAGCTCCGGAATTGATTGTTGCAGAGCCTGCAAACCAGCAGTCATTCATAGTAACTGTTCCACTAATATAACCAAGCATTCCTCCTACTTGATTGCAATAGCCTGCTACAATTGCATCGCTATAAACTTTTTCAAAGGTTCCCTTTGCTTCTCCGACAATACTACCAAGTTTGTCAACCGTAGAGGTAATATAACTATTTTTTAGATAGAAGTTTCGAATCTCTGCATTTGAACCTGTTACCGAGAACATACCATTCCTTGCTGATGTTGCATTCAAATAAATTCCACTGATTGTATGCATTTGACCATCAAATTCGCCATTAAACGGATAAGAAGTATTTCCTATAGGCAGCCATAAGAAATCTCTTCCATTTGCCACCTGACTTGTATCCCAACCTGTTGTCAACGCTTTTCCTTTGTTAACTTCGATGTCAGCACCTAACTTGATAGTCGAATTATCAAATTTATTTGTCTGAGAAAGTAATGCAAGTCCATACAAATCTCCGGAATCCATTAAAGTAAATTCTGTCTTTGATGCATCATACCAGCTTGTATCCACTGCCTGCGATACTACACCAGAGCCTTGTTCAAAAATTGTAAGTACTGGAAAATCACTCTTTGTAATTGACCAATGACCTTGTGCTTCTTCCGCTATAAAAAGTTGTTTTGCGTTCGTATATGTTGTTGTTAATGCGTTGAGACCTGCCAACTGACTAACGTCAAATCTATGACAGGTGCCTGGACTACTACCTTCATTAGTAGCTGCTCCGACTAATTGCTTGCTATTTACTGTGTTATGCTCATTTTTGTATAGAACAGAATGACTATAAGTAATGTCTGGTGTCTTATCCGCCTTACCAACAAACAATCCATAGTATTGCGATCTGCTATATGCACGTATAACATCACCTGTATTTAGACTATAAGTAATATCTACAACAGCTGATGCATGACCAACAAAACCTCCCATACCTGCAGTGCCTACGTTACCTTTGTGTTCAAGTGTTGCTGTATTCAGACAGTTTTTGATTGTACTGCTTGATTGAACTGCACCTATCAATCCTCCTAAATAACTTGCTGCCTCATTAATTGTAGCAGAACCAGCGAACCAGCAATCATTCATGATTACGCCGCCGTCAGTAGGCGTAGCACCTATGAGACCTCCCACCTGATCGCATCCACTATAACTCGCCACAATAGCATCGCTATAAATCGCTTCAAAAGTCCCCTTCGCTTCTCCGACAATACTACCCAGCTTGTCATTCGTAGCCGTAAAATAGCTGTTTTTTAAATAGAAGTTTCGAATCTCTGCATTTGAACCTGTTGCTGAGAACATACCTTGACGCGCTGATGTTGAATTTAGATAGATACCACTAATCGTGTGCATCTGACCATCAAATTCGCCATTAAACGGATAAGAATTATTTCCTATAGGCATCCATAATAAATCACTTCCATTTGCCACCTGACTTGTATCCCAACCTGTTGGCAACGCTTTTCCTTTATTGACTTCAATGTCAGCACCTAACTTGATAGTCACATTATCAAATTTATTGGTCTGTGAAAGTAATGCAAGTCCATACAAATCTCCGGAATCCATCAATGTAAATTCTGTCTTTGATGCATCATACCAGCTTGTATCCACTACCTGTGATACAACACCAGAATCTTTCTCAAAAGTGCTCAAAACAGGAAATCCGTCATTGGTAATTGACCAATATCCTTTCGCAGCATCTTCTGTAAAAAGTTTTCCTATCTTTGCTTGTGTCAACGAATTTAGACCTGCAACATTAGATAGAGCATATCTGCCACAAGTTGAATACTCTTCGTTAGTCTTTTCATATACGAAAACATAGTCTGTCTGATTCAATGAATGACTATTCGTAGCATTGACAGTTCCGTCACCTTTGCCTACGAACAAACCGTAATACTTACCACCTGCAACCGTAATTGTACCTGCATTTACACTGTGGTTAATGTCTACTTTTGTTGTACTTACTGATGTTTTATCCACCCAACCGACAAAACCAGCCGCTCCATTGGTCGTCACACCAGAAGTCTTATGAGTAACATTTCCTGTATTTAAACAGTTGGTTATCGTACTGCTATTAGCAACTCGGCCAATCAAACCGCCCAAATAACTATTTTTGGCCTGACATGTAACAGAGCCTGCAAACCAGCAATTTGTCATAGTCACACCTTTAGTTGTAGATGTTGCACCAAGAATTCCTCCCGTTTGATCGCACCCATTACTTACCACAACTGCATCACTATAAATATTATTAAATGTACCCATAGCATTTCCTACAACACTACCGAGTTGTACACCCGTATTAAGTGTAAAAAAGCTATTTTTTAAATAAAAATTACAAATCTTCGCATTTGTACCTGTTGCCGAAAACATACCTTGATAGCTTGTTGTTCCGTTTAAATAGATACCGCTGATAGTGTGCATTTGACCATCAAAAACACCATTAAATGCATACGAAGTTGAACCAATTGCTGTCCACGGATTACTTGTTCCTTCAATCGCAGTCGTACCGTCTGCTGCCTTGGTGTCATCCCACTTCAAATTCGCTTTATCCGCATATCCTTGATTCGCTTCAATGTCGCTTACTAAATATACCTTCTTGTTGGAAAAATTATTCGTTGATGTTACCACCTTTGAGAATCCATACAAATCTGCGCTTGTTGCAATCGAAAATTCAGTTCTTCCTTGACTGTTTGGAATATCATACCAACTGGTATCACTTGTTCCGTTATATGTCGACTGTAAATTTCTATAAATCGCACTTCCAGTAATATCTCCTGCTGTTACATTGACAGTACTCAATGACTTCAATACGGTGTTTCTGCTTGGCACCGTGATATTCATATGTGCATATGTTCCATCGTAATATGCAACACTTGCATCATAATCTGTTCCACCTACCGTAACAGTTGGCGAAGATGGCTCTGCGTCCATTTTCACAGGAATATTTACATTTGTGTTATCCAAACCGTTTTTTACGTTAACATATCTGTTAACACCATAAACAGTAGTTCCATCTAATGTTCGCCAATATGGTCGGATATAGAAATTCGTTGTCGGATCATCATATCCAAAATTCTTGTTTGCAATGTTTAGTATGGTCGCTGTCACAAAATACTGAGACTCTACATCCATCACCTTTGGACTATAATCATAGTCAACTCCTGATTCTGCACTTGCAACAATACGTTCATATACTTTTGTTGCTTTTACCGTCACAGGCTTTGTAGCTCCTTTATAGTAAATCTCAAATCCAACATACTTATATTGCAAACTGTCAACAGATGATACCAGACGCATATTTGTTGTTTGACTTGATTGTTCTGTCCCTGCCGTCAATTGTAATCTGACACTCAACACATCTGCCGGAACAAACTTTGCATACGCTGAAGTAGTACTTGCACTTATGTTTGTGTATGCCTTTGTACAGTCTTCGTCTCGATACCATCCAGCAAAAATCCACTCTATCTTTCCGTCTGTATAAGTTGGTGCTTTAATATCATTTTTCGCTCTATATACGGTTAAATCCGTGTATTGCACTGACACAAAACCATCTTGAGTTGTCGTCGCAGCTTTAACCTCACGCTTATCTGCCCCAAAGAAACACAATCCCGTAAGAACTAACACAAATGTCAGTAAACTAATGATTCCTTTTTTCACAACTATCCCTCCTTTCAACTGTTCCAATCTCCCCCAACATTTTCGCCATCTCCGACGTCCACACTGAGAGTAATTACATCTTGTCTTTCCAAGACAATGTACTCCATTATAGGCTCTTCGTATTTCATAACTACGCCTCCATTTCTTTTACTAATCCGATGTATTTGTCATTCCATATCGGATTGCCGAGTGCAAGCCTTAAGTTTCTCGTTACATCATATATCTCTGTTCGATAAAATCTGCAATCCTCAGCGTCCATCGCAAAGTATGTAGGTTCTTCGCATGAGATTTCCTGACTGTGTACAACTTCGTCATCTGCCCATACATCCAAGCGATACTTATGCTCTGGATTACATACACTCTTATGGAATTTTCCGACACCGATTACCAATCTCTTTCCGTCAAAACTACACTTTCCACCCATTTGAGTATCACCAATACACATTTGGATTCCGATTGGCCCTGCAGTGTAATCACCGTTTCGAAGATGCTTAATAAAGCAAGCACTGTCTTGCTCTTCTGAATAGATACTTGTCAATGCCCAATCGTGTGCCCGCTCGTGCAAATCACCACCTGCACTTACCCACATTCGTTTACCCATTTTCAAGAGTTCCGTCCATACTTTATAATTTTCCTGTGTTCCTTCATATTCAAGTGAAATATAGGTCACCTCAATTCCGACCTCATCTCGAATCCACCAGTCTTCCACATTTTTTCCATACGACACCTGTCTTGGATGCGGAAACACAAAGAAACCGCCTCTGCGTTTCACTGCATCTATGATTTCTCCCAATCGTTCCTTGGTAAAACTAGGATATCCAAAATGACCTTCAGGCCCACCAGTGAATTCGTACTCTGGGAATTCTTCCAGCAAGCCTTCTAGTTGCTTCGGATCAGAGAAAACCATGTTGTAATGCATCGTTCCAATCTTCTCTCCATCAGGCGTGAAAATACGTGCACCAGGCTCTGTTCCGCCGATAAAGATACTATTATCCCACTCCGGCAGGTACATGTGACGTACCTGCCTGTGGTCTAGAATCGTCGCAAAGTCCATTGCCTGCGCTTCCATTGCACCCTTCCAGTGCTCCAACGATCTGGCACCATCACTGGTGCCTCCCGTCTTCGCATGGTCATGTAGTTCGCCTTGGTATAAAGTACGACCGTCATAAATTCTGTTAAGTAATTCTAAGTCATGTTTTGTCATATTTTTCTACCTCTCAACCGTGCTTATTGGTTTGCAATTATATTTGCAAAGGTTGTCAAAACTGGGAAACCATTCGGGTTCGTTGACCAATACCCCTTGGCGTCTGCATCCGTAAATAGTTTTCCAATCTTCGCTTGCGTTTTGGCATTATCACCTGCCACTTGATCTGCAGTATATCTACCACAGGTTGAATATACATCGTTACTCTTGTCGTATACAAAGGTGTAACCGGACTTATTTAATGAATGACTATTTGTGGCATTCACTGTACCATCGCCTCTACCTACAAACAAACCATAATACTTACCACCTGCAACCGTAACTGTACCTGCATGTATACTGTAGTTAATGTCAAGTTTTGTTGTACTTACTGATGACTTATCTACATATCCGACAAAACCACCCACACCGTTGGTTGTCACTGAACCGTTATGAGTAACATTTCCTGTATTCAAACAATTGGTTATTGTACTGCTATTAGCAACACGGCCAATTAAACCACCAAAATAGCTCTTTGCAGCATTACATGTAACAGAACCTGCAAACCAGCAGTTTGTCATGGTAACACCCTTGCTGGTAGACGTTGCACCAAGGATTCCTCCCACCTGATTGCAACCGTTACTTACCACAACGGCATCACTGTAAATGTTTTCAAAAATTCCCATCGCATTTCCCGCAATACTTCCAAGCTGGTCTCCTGCACTAGAAACAAAAGAACTATCTTTCAAATACAGATTTCGAATCTCTGCCTTTGCACCTGTCCCTGAAAACAGTCCTTGGTACGATGAAGATGTATTCAGATAAATTCCGCTAATGGTATGCATTTGACCATCAAACGTACCGTTAAATACACACTTATCACTTACTGTTCCAATAGGAAGCCACTGGTAATTTTTGTCAACTTCGATATTAGCACCTAATTTGATAGTCTTACCTTCAAATGTTGTCTTGTATGAAAGCGCTGCAAATCCATATAAGTCTGATACATTTTTAAGTTCGTAATCTGCTTCATACCAACTAATATCAACTGCGATAGGAGTCGCTGTTGCATATTTTTCAAAAGAAGTCAATACCGGATGTCCGTTTGGAACAATCGACCAATAGCCTTCATAGCTTCCATCACTTGTTTGAGTAGTGAACAGGTTTTTCACCTTAATCAACGCATTAATTCCCTTTATCTCATCTATAGAAGTAAGAGTTGATACGTTTGAGGTTTGACCAGTTCCGTTATATTCACCGACACCTGCCTGCGGAACAGTAACTAAGTCTTTAAAGGTAGATGTACCAGGTATATTTCCAGCTATCATACCATATCCAGCTGTTGCCTTTGTCGTGTTGAAATTTACCGCTCCAGTATTCAAGGAATTAATAATTGTAACATTTTTACTACTGAATCCTATCAATCCACCAATGCTTGGTGTGGCATTCGTAGTTGTTGTAGTAACATCACCTGTATTTAAGCAGTTTGAAATCGTTGTATTATTATTTTCTACCCAGCCAATGATTCCTGCCAGATTTGGAGTTGAGTTAGATACTGCTCCTGCATTCCAACAATTTATAATCGTTGTTCCAAGTGTAGTAGCACTTCCTGCTGTCGAACCAACAATACCACCAATTCTGCCTCCGGTAGCTTCTACTGTTGCATTGCTATAAATATTCTTAATGGTTCCGGACGCACGTCCTGCCACAGCTCCCAAGAATGCATTGCCATTCGTTCCATGATAGTAGAAATAACTATTCAGCAGACTGAAGTTTGCAATCTGCACATCGCCTAATATATCACCAAATAATCCCTGGCATTGTTTCGTTGTATCCAGATATATACCGCTAATGGTATGCATCTTTCCGTCAAAATTGCCTTGGAATTTCGCAGTAGAATCGCCGATACTCAACCATCCGTAAATTGGATTATCAATATCTTCATTAATCGTGATATCGTCACCTAAAGTAATCTTCTTTCCTGCAAAATTCGTTTTGTATGAAAGAACTGCCAGACCATATAAATCCGATGCATTTACCAATTCATAGTTTGTTTTTTCTGAATCGTACCAACTTGTGTCGATTGCTAAATGTTCTCCACCAACATATTTTGCAAAAGTGGTGAGTACCGGAGTTCCATTTGGAACAATCGACCAATAACTGTCATAATTTCCATCACTTGTTTGAATAGTAAACAACTTCGTCATTTTAGTGAGCGCATTACTTCCTTTTATCTCATCTAAAGAAGTGATTTTTACTACACTACTAGAATTTTGAACACCATTTCTATAGTAATCTCCTGTACCGTCTTGCTTAATGGTAAACAAATCCTTAAAGGTTGTGCTACCATCCAAGGAACCTACCATCATACCTGCACCTGTTGTATAATCTGTCTTTGTATAATTGACACTTCCGAGATTCAAACAATTATAAATGCTTGTTCCATAAGAACTGTTTCCAAGTAATCCACCGATAGCCAACAAATAATTCTTAGTAGCATCCGCTTCGGTATAGGTTGTAGTAATTTTACCTGTATTCAAGCAATTCTTGATAGTAGGTGCTACTTTGTCCGCATATCCAATCAAGCTTCCAACATATGTGTTTGTACTAGATATTGGGCCTGCATTCCAACAGTTGGTCATTGTCAACGCACCATCCGCTGATGTGGAACCAACCAAACCGGCTGTTCGTTTTCCTATTGATCCTACAATGGCATTCACATAGATATTTTCAAAGCTTCCGGTTGCTCGCCCTGCTACAGCTCCCATAAAACCATACTCATGACTGCCTCGATAGTTAAAATAACTATTTTCCAAACTAAAGTTAGCAATCTTCACATCTCCTGTGATATCACCGAACAATCCCTGACATTGTTTGGTTGTGTTCTGATAAACACCGCTGATTGTATGCTTCTGTCCGTCAAAGTTTCCTTTGAATTTCGCGGTAGAATCACCAATACTTCCCCAACCATATTTCGGTGCATTTTGTTTCCAATCAGATGCATTTCCTTCATTGATCGTGATATCAGCACCTAATTTAATTGTCTTTCCTGCAAATCCATCAATTTCAGTTAGGAACGAAAGAAGTGCAAATCCGTAAAACTGCTCTTTCGTTTTGAGTGTATATTCCTTGCTTCCGTCATACCAGCTAACATCCGGTGTGAACTGTTCGCCACTTGTATAGGCGAGAAGTTTTTCCGGAACCGGAACACTTCCTATCACTGCAACCCAATGATTACCATATGTTCCATCACTGTTCTTCTTCACAAATAGTCTGGCTGCATTTGCCAATGCAGATGTTCCCTTAACTTCTTCTGCACTTCCTGATACACCACAGGTTGGATATGTTTTGTCAGCCTTTGTCGCTACTAGTGTGTTGCTTCCCTGTGCGATAGAATAGCTGTTGTCCATATTAATTGTTTGGGCTGCATAACCGACAATTAAACCTTGTTCTTTTGTACCTTTTCCATGCACAATGTCGCCTGCATTCAAACAATAAGAAATATCTACGGTTGTCTCTGATTTTCCGATTCCACCAAAGATACCACCTGCACGAGGCTGTTTTGCTAGGTCGCAAGTGATTGTTCCCGTATTGATACAGTTCGTGATTGTAGAGGAATGATATGCTCTTGCAAGGATTCCTGCATAGTAGCTTGCTGTCTTCTCTACATTCGTCACTTCACCATCGAACCAACAGTTTGTCACCTTGACTCCTCCATCCCAAGAAGTTGAGCCAATCAAACCGCCCGCTACATTATTGGCACTTTCTACAATTGCATCACTGTAAATACCATCAAATGTACCTCTACCATTGCCGACAATACTTCCAATTTCTTCCTGTGTACTGTAAAGATAACTGTTTGTTAATCTGAAATTCTTAACAACTGCTTTATCCGCTGTTCCACTGAAGAATCCGGTATATTTTTCATCTGTATTCATATACAAGCCACTAATCGTGTGCTTTTGTCCATCAAAGGTACCTGCGAATCTCGTATCAACAGTACCAATGCTCATCCACTCTGTTTCCGGTGCTGTCTTACTCCAAGTAGATGCGTCTCCATCGTTCAGTGTAATATCATTCGCTAATTTTACTGTTTTTCCTTTAAAGTTATTTGCTTTGGAAAGTAGCGCAAAACCGCGAAGGTCAGCCGCATCATACAATACATATGTATCAGCCTTAGCATTGTACCAACTAGTATCTGCTTTTCTTTCTACGCTCGCAAGACTTGGTACCTTCTTTGCAAATGATTTAAGCACTGAAGTGTCGTCCAAAACAACTGCCCAATATTTGTTGAAATCTAATGCTGTCCACTGATATCCGCCGTAGCCTGTAATCTGTGCTTTATCAAACGAAACAACATCGCCAACAATATTTCCTCTTGTTGTAAACTTGCTACTTTCTTTTGTTACATAGGTATTCGAAATCGTCGTTGTTCCTGACGAATACCCCATAATAGAGCCTGCAGCTGACGTTACGGCATCACTCATAAGGATATTACCTGTATTCATACAGTCCACAATCTTTACATCATAGCCCGAATATAAGAAACCAAACAAACCTCCTGCATATGGTTGCACGTGCTCGCTCTTTGCATCATTCGGAACCTTATAACTTCTAACATCAACAGTTCCTGTATTCAGACAGTTTGATAACTCTGTTTTTGTAACAACAAAACCAATCAGTCCACCCGTCATTCTAGTGTCTACAGAATTAGATGTATTAGTAACCGTTCCATCAAACCAGCAATTTGTCATTTTAATACTGTTTTCTTTCTTTTCAGTTGCGCGGCCAATCATTCCACCGACATAGCGATTGCTACTTGTCACAATCGCATCACTGTAAATCGTATCAAAGTTTCCAACTGCCTGACCTGCGATACTTCCAAGACCGTCCTTATCACTTTCAAAATAACTGTTTGTCAATTTGAATCGTTTGATTACTGCAGTCTGTGTCGTCACACCAAACAGACCACTGTACTGTGCATTTGCTTTTAAATACACGCCGCTGATGGTGTGCATCTGTCCATCAAAGGTTCCAGCAAATGGATAATTCTTAGAGCCGATACATATCCACTTGTTAGCCGGCGCCTTTTTCTTCCATGTTGATGCTTTTCCATCGTTTAATTTGATATCAGCACCTAATTTGATCGTTTTACCTTCAAAATTCTTGCTATTGGAAAGCACGGCAAATCCATAGAAATCCGCTGCATCCATCAATACATAGGTGTCTTCCTGCTCGTTATACCAGCTTGTATCAATCTTCTTGGCAATGCCCTCCAAACTTGGCTTTTCTGTAGCAAATGCTTGAAGAATCGGTGTGCCATCCTCTACGATCGTCCAGTAGTTGTCAAAATCAAGTGTGGTCCACTGATATCCACCATATCCAACATATCTATCTCGTTCATACACAACCGGCACTCCTTGTAATGTGCCACCTTCAAGAAAACCGACAATTTCATCAAATGATTCTTCGCATGTATATACATCTGACATCGTAGCGGTAGATTCAGTTGCAACGTTCCCCATTACAGAACCTACAATGTTCCAATCATTGTGGAGTGTTCCGGTTACCAGACAGTCTTTAATCTCGACATCCGACTTCACCGAAATGCCAAGAATACCTCCCATGTTTACACCTCTGTTATAAAGATCGCTCGACAAGGTTCCGCTCACAAGGCAATGTTCAATTATCGTGTCAGATCTGTCATGAACACGTCCTGCCATACCACCTACAAAGCGACCAAATCCACCAACCACTTCGATACTTCCGTCAAACCAGCAGTTCGTAATCTTAGTCGGTTTCGTTATTTTTCCAATAATACCACCAACATAGCTTTTTTGACTAAGGATAATACCGTCTGTATAAATAGTATCAAAGGTTCCACCACCGTTACTTGAGATAACCGCTGCGCCATAATCTAAATCACTTTCAAAATAACTGTTTACGACTTTCAGGTTCTTAATCACACATTCTTCCTGTGTACTTCTGAAAAGACCGGCTGTAACGTAGTCTAATCCTTGAACACGATTGATATTTGCAAAATACAATTCACCTCTGCTATAAATACCGCTGATACTATGTCCCTGTCCGTCAAAAGTTCCGGCAAATCCGTAAATGGATTCCCAGACATTTTCTGGTTCAAGCTCTTTCCAATCTGCGGCATTTCCTTCATTATCTACAAGGTCAGCGCCTAATTTAATTGTCTGACCTGCAAAATCGTAATACATAGATAACTCAGCAATATCATAGAGTTCTTCCATTGTAGTAATGGTAAATTCTGTTCCATTTTCATCGTACCATTCGATACCTAACTCATTTTTAGCTGTCTCCATGCCTTTTTTTGCCACGTTACGCGCAATTAACCACGCAGCCACACCAAGAAGTGCAACTAGAACAACCATGGTAAATCCTATATATATTTTCTTCATTTTTTGTTTCATCGTTACACCCCTTTCCTAATTTGTCTGTAATCGAGTCGGCAATTCTTCATGATAAATCCATTCTGTCAGAGGAAGTCTCTCATATGTACCAACTTTGTATGGAAACGTAAGTACAACTCCTCCGTCAGTCCAGTTCATAGACTCTTTGGCCAAAGATTTCAAGAATTGATTTTGCCTAAATCTTCCCAATAAGGCACCGACATTTCTCCCTAAATCCGGAGATGGATATAGGATGGTCTCTACTTTTAGGTGACGCGAAAATTCATTGTACACATTACCCCCATGGTGAGGAGTCTGATATACAGTTACATTAAAATATTCGTCATCATAAATATCCAACATCATTCTTTGACACTCATAGTCTGTATCTGCTGTCATAAGAACCTTCTGTCCTTCTATGGTATACATAAGTACTGTAGAGGTGGCATTCCATGTCTTCCACTCTTCATAATTTAGTAAATCCAAAGTATATATAACATCCATTGTTATATCATTGAAGTAATATCTTTCTCCCGTACGCATGCGATATACGTTCGGTGCATCACCCTTGGTGCTCTTCATCATGCTTGGAACCGTCTTGCTGTAAAATGTATGAGCGCCCGGATTGGACGACCCGCCTCTCTCAGCATGCGAGACTTCATTCGACTCAGTAAAATACACTTCTTCTACATAAAATCTGTTAAAGAGTTTAGGATTATCCGACAACGCAAGAAACACCCCCATGTGGTCATTATGGGAGTGTGTGACAATCCATGCCTCAATAATAGGCTTCTGTCCTTTTGGGACTTTTGATTCTAAATAGTCTAACAAATATTCGACGTCATTCTCATCACCACCATCATTAATAACAAAATGACCATTCTTTAATTGAAAAACAAACGAATTCCCTGCATTGTATAGCTCCGGCATAGTAAGTGTTGTCTTTGCACCTGCAATATTGTCTGCCACATATGAATCATCATAGGTTAATCTCTTTGAGACCTGTGCATCTTCGCAGGCAGTAATCATGGTACTTTCAAGTTTTGTCATATAAGTTGTAACTACTAGAAGATTGTCCTTTTGATAATGCGCCGTATAGACATACCCTTCAAGCCCGTCTTCACTATTATCCACATGCTTTTCAAATCCATCTTTCTCCAAAACTCGAAGATATGATTTGTATTCTTCCAAACTTGTATCATATGCCCAAATGAGATAATTTCCCGCTCCAACATCTTCCACTTCTGAATATCTAACGTTCTCACCGGTCATAAGTGGAACCTTTTTGAACAGTTCAGAATCCACTATCGATGCAAAAGTCTCATCAGAGCAACCTGTTAAAAGAATCGCAAGCATCATACTAATTGCCAACATCATGCTTTTCGCAATTTTTTTCATTTTACCTCTCCTTTCAGATATAGGAGAGTCTATAGTTGACTCTCCTACGTCTAATCAAAATGTTTATTTTCTGTCATAGGCATCCTGTGCAACCTTTAGCAGTTCAGTGCGCCCTATTTCATCTAAAGTTTTAATGAATTCGTTCCATACTGCATCATTTGACGGATCCTTTTCACCTGCAAAGAAATTCGTTACATTCTCATTGATATATTCATTTACAACGCTTGATTTATCTTCTCGAATTTCATATTCCTCTTGTGTATATACCAAATTGATACATCTTTCTTTGGCTTCTTTTGCATTGTCAATGATATCCCATGTTTCTTTTACAAGTCGTTGTGTCTGTGCAATACGCTCTGTCTCAGGGTTCTCTGCCACTGTCAAATAATTGAAATGTGTCATAATACCTAATACATTCACGCCCCATGTGCTCTCACCGTTAAAGAATGCCTCTGAATCAATAACTTTTGTATAAGATGTAGTTCCGGCTCCATTGTCACCCTCTTGATATTCCCAATCTACATCTTTCACACCGTGACGCTGTCTTGTAATTGTCTCATCACCATAGAATAAGTCCATAAATTTCATTGCCACCGCCGGATATTCGCAATCCTTTGTAATAAACCCGGTCCATGAAATATTACGTTCATTAACAACCGTATATCCACCTTTTCCTGTTGCATCTGAAAGTGCCGGAAGTACTGCAAATTCACCGATTGCATCTGAGGCAGCATTTGTCATTGTCGTCGAAAGGCCACAGAACATACCTACTTTAGAAGGTTCATCTGTCGGACTGATTACATTTTTAAGCTCTGTGCTTGATGTTACTGTAAAACTGAGAGAACTATATAATTCATCCTTCACCAGTTTGTTTCCGAAAATTACGGCCTGTCTGAATTCATCTGTTTTAATTGGATCCCACACTTTACCATCCGTTACATTGAAGGTTCCTTCATCGTAATATACAAATGAGTTGATGATATAGTTGCGTATTCCCGCTCCGCCGATCATTGCAAGTTCATCCTTTTTTCCGTTCCCATTAGGGTCTTTTGTTGCAAATGCCTGAAGTACGCTGCGAAGTTCTTCCACTGTTGTTGGCATCTGTAATCCAAGCTTATCTAACCAATTCTTATTGATGTGCATCAAACTTTGGAGATCATCAGAAGCAGTACAAATAACACGCGGCATGCCGTACACAGCATCGTCGTTTGTATTTACTGCCTTCGCGGTTATGTATTCTGCAATCTCAGGCTCTTCCTTTTTTAACTTTTTAACTGCTGCCTTGTAGTTTGCACCATACTCATCAATGTACTCGGTTAAATCAAGAAAATATCCGTCTTCTCCATACTGATTCACTATATAGTGACCCAGGTTGAATCCAAGCAACACATCCGGAAGTTCTTGCTGTGCACTACACATAAGCGCTAATTGTTTTTGATATTCATCCGTATTGCTTGAAAAGAATACAAATTTGATATCCACGCCTGACGTTTCTTCCAAATATTTTGTAAAACCATTATTATCATAATTACTTATTGTAGAACTCTGCGGAATACCCACCTTAAGCTGCACCTCGCCTTTAGGAAGTTCATCTTTCCCTCCGCATCCAACTAACATTCCTACTGTCATTACAAATGCCAATAATAAACTAATTACTCTCTTCATAGTAAAATCCTCCTTTTTTAATAATTATAATTTGGCGATTTCCCCAAAACAACCATCATTATTGGCAAAAGAGTAGGTGATATTGCCTGCTCACGCAAAAAAAAGAAGCGCACGCACTTCATCCCTCACGTACACTTCTTTTACTTATTCATATTTTTCTTTGTTATACGGAAATGTCAAAACCTTTGACTTTCCATCCAGTGAAATCCACTCTTTTACGTGTTCCTTTAAATAATCATTTTCTCGTTTCTTATGCTCCGGAACATCCTCCCTACAGAGTAACGCTGTTTGAACCTCGCAATAATCTGTAAAATAATCCTTCGTGTTCCATCCTCTTCCCGGAACAGAAAGTATTTCAAAGCGCATGTGCTTTTGGGGATAAACATCCATTATATAAGACATTCCGCCTTTGTTTCCGGACCCTGACAACAAACATTTCTGACCCTCTATATTATATACAAGCCATGTGGTACTGTCATTAAATTCACCACAAGTCTGCTCCATCGGTAACTGTTCTTGTGCCATTAAAACATCCACAGTTATGTCATTGAAATAGTATCTTTGTCCTGTTTGAGGTCGATAATACTCTGCATTAAACCACTCTGCCGCCTTCCGAACACATTTTACATGTGGCCAACAAGTTGGCGACAATGCCACAACATCGTTACTCGGCTCATTATAATAGATGCCTTGTACAATAATCCGTTCTACAAGTGCCGGGTTTGAAATGATCTCTCTCAGTATTCCACAATTATTTCTCGTTCCACTAGATACAAACCATGCTTCTACAATCGGCTTTTCACCTTCCGGAGTCAGGTTCTCTAAATATGTAAACAAGGTTTCGGTTCCTTCCTCATAACCTCCATCATTTATGATAAAATGACCATTCTTTAACTGAATGATATAACAATTCGCATCTTCCTGCAGTTTTAACATATGAATTGTTGTATTTGCATCTTCTTTATTTTCCTCGATATATTTCGGATTATAGTGTAAATGCTCTGATATTGGCAAATTCATACTTGCAGAAAGATAAAGTTTCTTATTATTTACCATATATGTAGTCGATAAAACTTGTTTTTCTTTCATATACGTCGCGAGAAGAACTGATTCATACAGACCATCTCCGTTATCCACTTTTTTTATGTACTCTGCTTTTTCAAGAATTTTTTGGTAATTTCGGAATGTCTCCTCGCCCACATCATCAATAACGACTGTATAAGTTCCTGAACCACAATCCAACACTTCACTTACCTGCGCGTCCACAAAAATATCCATCGGCACATTCTGAAACGTTGTCTCAGCATTACACTTTGTATCCTTCTCATAATGAGCAGCTATATAAGTTCTATTCTGGGGTGCAACATATGTAACTGAAAGGCGAAGCGTATCCTTTTTATAGATAGCAATCGCAACTAACCCATTATCGGTAGTCTTGTCCTTCTCCTTTATAAAACCAGCTTCTTCCAATATATCTTTATACCTGTTGTAGTCAAATAAAACCACTCCGCTCACACCAATCACATAGTGTCCCAAGCCAAAATCAACCGGCCTACTTGTAATGGCACCTGATACTTTCATACGTGGTACATCTGCGAGTGCCCCCACGTTATATGTATCGTTTAGTATCTCCATTCTCCTTACCTCCGAGTTACAGTTCTAAAATTAGTAGGATTATATCATAATTTTCCAGTTTTTAAAACTTTTTTATCTACAAATTTACTGCACACCTTTTATCTATCATTTACTTGACAAAAGCAAATTTGCTCTTTATAGTTAATATCACACATAAAACCAACAAAAAGGAGGTAATATTGTGACTTTTCAACACTATCCCACTTTAAGATTCAGCGAAGCTGATGCCTTACTGGAAAGTGATAAAATTATTTTTAACGTCTGCTCACAATCCGATATTACAAATCACCAGCTACATTTTATCGAACTTGTGTATGTAGTGGATGGTTGCGCCAACCATATCGTCGATGACACCTCTGAGCTGATTAAAAAAGGCGATTACTTTATCATGGATTGCGAAAAATACCATGAATACAACAAGATTGATGACAATGACTTTGCAATTATAAATTGCTTGTTTACTCCACAATTTATAGATCTGACGCTTAGCAACTGTCAAAGATTCGAGGAAATCGCCAATAACTATCTAATCAACTTTAGTTTCTCTCAATTAAAGGCACCTCCTACCAATCAAGTATTTCATGATAAAGACGGACACATTTTAGACATGCTGGATGCTTTATATAATGAATATACTAAAAAGGACATTGGCTATCTTGAAGTCATGCGTTGTCGTTTGATTATTTTACTAGTTGATATTATGAGACAGCTTCAACTGCCGATTACAGAAGACTATATGATTGAAAATGATGCGATAAAATATATTACTCGCCATGTCAAAAAGCATTTTGCAGAAAATTTATCCCTAAAAGAGATTGCTCAAAAACACAACTACTCTTCTGCACATATCAGCAAATTGTTCAAGAAGGAAATTGGCATGAACTTTTCAGATTATCTTCAATCTGTACGTATGCAAGAAAGTTGCCGCCTTCTTTCAAACACAAACAAAAGTATTTCCGAAATAGCTTTCTTAGTGGGATATACTGATGTGAAATTCTTCAATAAAATCTTTAAACGTGTCATCGGCATGACTCCACGCCAATTTAAAAATACATACAACAAAAAACTTTAACATGTTTTCGACTTGACTATCTATTTTCACCATAATATGTTATAAAGGTAGTATCTTTAAACCTTTAGCGAAAGGAGTTATTATGAAAATCACAAAAATACAAGTAGACCATCTTGCAGTTGATCTCGTACATCCTTATCATCTTTCCAAGGAATACGGCACATTTTCAACTGCAACGCCGGTTTTAGTAACACTACATACGGACGAAGGCATCGTAGGATATGGCGAATGCGACCCATGGCCGCTATTCACCGGTGACAGCGCTGAAGTTTCCTCTCTGATTTTAGAAAAGCACTTGGCGCCGATGCTACTGGGTGCAGACCCAACCAACATCAACGAACTGCACCGTCGTATGGATGCCATTATCCGAGGACAGCATCTTACAAAATCAGCTGTTGATATGGCGGCATACGATATCTGGGGCAAGGCTACAAATATGCCGATACACCAACTGCTTGGTGGTAAAAGACGTGATACCATGCGCTGCATGTGGTCCATCGGAGGAAGCACACCGGAAGAAAGTGCTGCAGACGTATTGGAAGCAAAGGCACTTGGATACGACGGCTGCATGATTAAAATCGGTGGTCCGGATTACAAGTTGGATGCAGCCCGCACTAGAGCTGTAAGAGAAGCCGTCGGACCTGACTTTCCATTGATTGTAGATGCAAATCAAGGATGGGATGTGGATACAGCCATCCGTTACTGGAAGCTAATTCGCGACTGCGACATTCTGTTCTTCGAACAACCTGTACAAAGTTGGGACGTAGAAGGTATGGCAAAGATTCGTCGTGCAATCGATATCCCACTCTCTGCTGATGAAGGTGTTATGACACTTCAAGATGCGAAGAACTTAGTAAAAGCAGAAGCTGTTGATGTATTCAGTATCAAGGTTACAAAGAACGGAGGAATCCAACCTGCAAAAGCTATCTGTGAGTACGCTGCTGCAAATGGAATCCAAGTATTCTTTAATTCCATGATCGAAGAAGGTGTGACACAGGCAGCCAGCCTTCAGATAGGAGCAACTTGCTCGAACATCGTCAATACAATCGGTCACGCTTATTTCTCTCCAAACCGTCTGGTTGGAGACATCAGCAATTACCACACATTTATACATCCGGAACAGGGACTTGTGGAGATACCAAATGGACCAGGACTTGGAATTGAAATAGACCATGATGCAATTAAGAAATATTTGGTAAGTTCAGTTACCATTTCATAAATCTACATAAAGGAGAATTTAAAAATGTCAAAAACATGGGCAATTATCGGTGGCGGTAATGGCGGACAGGCCATTGCAGGACATCTCGCAATCTTAGGAGAAAAGGTGCGTATTTTTGACGTAGTACCTGCAACAATTGAAGCAATCAACAAAAAAGGTGGAATTGAACTTCACCACGCCGTAGAAGGCTTTGGTAAATTGGAGTTTGCCACAACTTCTATGGAAGAAGTACTGAATGGTGCTGACAACATTATGATGGTATTGCCATCACTCTACCATGAGAATATGGCAAAACAGATGGTTCCATTCTTAAAAGACGGAATGACTGTATTCTTACATCCGGAAAGCTCTTGCGGCGCTATTTCTTTCCGTAAAGTAATGGATGACATGGGATGTACAGCAGATATCGTACTCGGCGCTGCCGGAACACTTTTATACTCTGTTCGTGTACGTGAACCTGGCGATGTGTATGTATTCGGTATGAAGAGCGAAGTTCCAATGGCTGCACTTCCGGCATCGAACAACGAAAAATTGGCGGAAGCAATCCGTGAAGCACTTCCTTGGTTCGTATTGGTTGACAATACACTCAAAACAAGCCTTGGAAACATCAACGCAATGATGCATCCAGCTCCAATGCTTCTAAACACATCCAGAATTGAAGCAGATCCGTTTGTACCATTCCAATACTATTGGGAAGGAATGACACCAACCATCGGCAAGTACGTAGAAGCGATGGATCAGGAACGTATTGCTGTTGCAAAGGAATTAGGAATTGAGCTTCGTACGATTCGCGAGGATTACGTTGCAATGTACGAATGTGGTGACAAAGACACCCCACTTTATCAGCTTTGTAAAAACAATCCAGGATACGAAGGAATTATGACGTCCAACACATTAGCAACACGCTATGTACTAGAGGATATTCCATTCTCACTCGAACCAATTCAGGCATTGGCACAGGTAGCCGGAGTTCCAACTCCGAAGATTGATGCTATCGTGACAATTGGAAGAACTGTTCTCGGTGACAAGATGCAGGTTGGAAGAAATGCGAAGACAATGGGTATCGATAAATTGACGAAAGAAGAACTTCTGTGTTATATTAATGGCTAAGAAATATTACGGAGGTCTTCTCACCATGAAGGGATTTGAAAGACAAACATTAACCAAACAACTAATGAATGCCATTATATCCAGTATTGAATCCGGAGAGCTGACGACAGGAGAAAAATTGCCACCGGAAGCAGAACTGGCAGAATCCTTTCGTGTAAGTCGCAACTCGCTTCGCGAGGCACTGAAGACCTTAGATACATTTGGAATTATTGAATCTCTTCACGGTCAGGGAACCTTTGTTTCCAAGAATGCGATGCAACGCATTCCAAATATTGAAGTATTACAACTTCTTTCGGATAATGATGACTTGCAAAATCTCTTAGACGCAAGACTCGTCCTAGAACCGGGCATCGCAAGACTCGCTGCTATGCGTCGCACAGATGCTGACATTGACAAACTCTCCGAAAGTTTGGACACCTTTGTCAGCAACTCACATGGACTAAGTTCCATGTTCCATATTCGTCTGTCAGAAGCCGCAAACAGCCCTGTGCTTCACGGATTTTTGCAGACAATTTTCCAAAAGTTAGTTTATACACCTTATCCTCTATTACAAGAGAAGTTATTAGCAGACCAGCACGATGATGAGATTCGTGAACATAAAGAAATATTGGATGCTATTATTGAGGGTGATGGTGATGCGGCACAAGAACTTATGCATTTGCATTTGAAGAAAAGATTCAAATTAATAACAGGAAAGGATGAATAATATTTTTCTCTGTGGTAATATTCTTCTAGTGTAAAGTTCACTTAACTAGTCACTGTGTCCGGTACCACTGGTCACCAAGAGGATATACTTTCCCCTTGGTGATTGGTGGTATCGTTGCTCTGTCTCTACAATCTTAGCCTTGCACAAATCAAGTATCGCTCTTCTCATGTTTTTCTCGGACAGTTTTATCTCATGTGCGATGGTTGGAACATCTGGCCAGCATTCTCCTTTCGCCTGCTTCGCTCGGACAATGTCGTATGCATCATAACTCTTTAGAAAATAGAAAAGTTCGCGATGTACACCCTAAAAATTTTCATCCTGTCAAACCGCAAAGAGGCGAAATCTACAATGCTTTTATTACTGAAGGTGTTGGAAGCGAACTATGTGGTAACCACTTGGTAGTTGTTGTTCAAAACAAAAAAGGTAACATCTATAGTGAGAAAGTAAATCTACTGCCTATTGAGGGAAATGCTATAATTTAAGTGTAAATAAGTTATCTAGCTTCGCGAGAAGCATTGGCCATATGGCTTTTCTAGAAAAAGAGTTGTGTTATTGCAACTCTTTTTTATATTCTTCATATACTGTTTAAGTGATCTAGTCTGTTTTACAGACATTGGCACAGCTTTTTCTAAAAATTGTGCTTTGACTGTGTTCTTCTTGTTCACACTGTCTCATTACCAATTCATACGCCGGCAAAATAATCTTCTCATATCTGGCACCAATATACTTCTTATAAAACTCTTTTTGCAATTCAGAAATATATGGTACTTTATCGATAAAATCATTTATTTGATCCATTTTGATTTTTGGAGCCATCCTAACTATTGCTTCATTGCACTCGCTATTCTCTGCCTCCATAAGGAAATCATAATAATTAATCTTTCTTCCATTTTGCTTAATGGCAGATGTTGGAAACTGATATACCCTCGAATTTAATTCATCCTCATCTTTCAATACGCGTTGCATTATTTTTTCATCTGCCTGTGGTA
>JAZRRJ010000039.1:0-1535 GCA_045650645.1 Faecalimonas sp.
GGGGCTGTTGCAAAACCTAATGTTTTGCGGCAGCCTCTTTTCTACGCAATTTTTTAATTATTCTCTCCATATTTATTACTTTGGGAGATTCAGCTTCAAGACCATCCGGAGCAATCCAATAATCAATTTTTCCCTTGCCTGCAATCAACGTAAAAAGTTTGCGAATATTGTATCCCAAGCAAACCAACATGCATTCGTAACTGACATTTTCCAACCCTTTTCGCCGTACTCTTTCGTAGTCCATATCCTGTTTGATCACTCCGAATATCCCCTCTACCTGTGCTGACCGATTGATTCGCATTTCAATTCCTTTCGGGGACAGTAGATTTTCTATCGCTTGTTTTCTGAATACATAAAGGTCATAACATACTTCAAAGAAACGATCTTGCCTGTTTTTGTCTTTTACAGTCTTCATGCAGTAAGGTTTAAATTTACATCTCCGGCAATTTTCGATATGGTAAAATACTGTTTCACGTCCCCGGGAGTGTGTGTTGCCATTTTGACATCTGACAGCAACTTTACCATTCAAACAGATCAAATTTTTATTTTCATCGAAATGATATAGTTCCATCCACTCTCCGCAAATCATCTTCTGCCATGTTTGAGGTTTGATATAATTTTCAATGCCTGCCGCCACCATGTATCTGTAATTATCCAACGAATAATAACCGCTATCAGCACATAATCGTTCTGGATATGTATTATAGTCTGCGTAATACTGGTCGAGTAATGGAATAAAAGTTTTTGAATCAGTTCTATCCTGCGACACAAGAAAATCCAGTATAAAGCCTTTGGAAACAATGATTTGAAGAGCGTATGCAGCGTGCATATTACTTCCAAGTCCGGAATAATAATCTGATTTCAAGCACATTGCGGTTGCATCTTTGTCGGTTTTGTAGTAAGAGTTTCTTCCGGAACCGCAAATAGCTTCTATTTCCTCATACTCCAAAGTTTTTAACAACATTTTCTTTAACGAATGAAAATCTTTGACTATCTGCGGCTGGCGATGACCGGAACCGCTGACAATAAGTATTCCAGCTTCTGAAATTTTCCGCTCAAGTTGAGAAAGATAGCTGGCAACTTCTTTGGAAATAAACACTTTCTTCCCTGGTGCTAATGGGAAGTAATTTGAAATAATTTTTCTCAAACCTTCATTCAGTCGATCATGCCTTTGCCTTGGCTTCCAAACAAATTTATATTTATTGGCATTAGCTTCAAGTTTTGTACCGTCGAGAAAAACATCGGCGGTATCAATATTATATTTTTTTATGATTGCCTCGACAATGCAGGAGAACACTTTTTTCTGTCGTGCAACAACTACGTTGTTGCAAAACCTGGATATAGTAGAATAGGAGGGGACCTTCTGATCCATCAGATACATGAAACGCGTATCAAATCTCATACTGTCTTCGATGCGCCGGAGACTGCCGGAATGCTTGGAGAAGGCATACAGGATAGTTGCAAACAACCGATAGGGGTTGTAGGCTGGACGTCCACCTGTTTCCTCCCGCCTCCCGACAGCATCCTCTATTATC
>JAZRRJ010000040.1:0-38129 GCA_045650645.1 Faecalimonas sp.
TATGGAGCATTAGCTCAGTCGGTAGAGCACTTGACTTTTAATCAAGTTGTCCGGGGTTCGAATCCCCGATGCTTCATTTAAAACACCATACAGATGTATGGTGTTTTTGCGGATGTGGCGGAACTGGCAGACGCGCTAGACTTAGGATCTAGTGGGAGACCGTGCAGGTTCGATTCCTGTCATCCGCATCAAGAGAAGCACGATGGTAATAGCCATCGTGCTTTTTTCTATGCCTGAAAACTTGATTATTGCTTGATATGGCGTTATACTGTTTATGTAAAAATGGGCTTATTATCGGCGGAAGAAAACTGCTGTTAAGATTATGATATTTGTAGACAAGGAGAATATATACATATGAAAAAAGGAAGAAGAATTATTTCAGTCATTTTACTATTTGCGATGATCGTTGCTATGATTCCAGTTGAGTATATGGTATCGGCAGCGCCAAGAGCTACGTATGTGTTAGATACGGACGGTATTGATGTAGGTGAAGAATATCTACTTGTACAAAAGGCGAGCAACCAGAACACATACTATGCCTTGCAAGGCGCAGACAGTACAAAACCAGGTGCTACTACAGAGGTGCAACTAGATGGTGATCAGGTCATCGACTTTGGCGGTATCGAAAATTACCTGTGGACGATAGAAGATAACGGCGCCGGTACTTACAACATAAAGCATGGTGATAAGTATTTACATATTACGCAGTATCATGCCGAGAGTCCTCTTTCCTACAAGGAAGAAAAATTTGCATTGAATATTGGCAACAACGATTTTGCTTTGCAGAAAAATGGTGAATATAATGTTTATTGTAAATTCCCTGGGGATAGCTATCATTACTATTTAACTAAAAGCGAAAACGATCCTTTTACTTTCATATCCTATAGACAATGGAGTTTGGGCTATGTTGATTCCTGCGTGCGCTTTTACAAGAAGGTTGAAACCCAGCAGAGCAATCATACAGTTTCTGTGATTACCAAGCTGAATAACAATAACACGAATTTAAGTACATTTTTAGGAGAGGATACAGAGCTACATATACTTTTGGACGGTAGCGATCAAGAGTGTCAGACTCTGACCAACATCCAAACTGGCGTTTATACGGTAGAGGTAACAGAAAACGGTACCTATTCCGTGTTTCTTGTAGATGCTGATGGTGTCCGGGTGGATACAGATATGGATGTGATTGTTTCGGATGCAGATGGAGCGGCAGAATTATCTTACTATTCTGTGACTTATGATGAAGACGGTGGAGATTTGCACGGAATGAATTCGACGGAATATCATCTTGCCGGCAGTACGGTAATTGCAAAAGCCGAAGCTACAAGAGATAACTTTCAGTTTATGGGTTGGAAAGATCAGAATGGCAACATCATTGCAGGGAAGGGTGTGGTTACCCAATCTTTGGACAAAGAGCTTTTACTGACTGCTCAGTGGCAAACAATTGATATTGATGAAAGTTTAAAAACCGATTATGTGATTCGTTATCTTTTAAAAGGTACTTACGAGGAACTACATGTGGAGACCAAGGTAGCTGGTGCGGCAATCAATTCTAAAGTTGACGCCCAGCAGAATGCGCTGAAATTAGATGGATACACATATTGCGGCGCTACCATCAATAATGTGTATTACGATAAAGAAACCTTACCAGCTTTGACACTCTCTAAAGATGAGACTAACAACGTGCTGATCATTCACTATATTCCTGATCCGGATATGCATCTGCATAAGACAGCGATTTTAGAGGATGATGGTACATATACAATTGAGATGGAAATGTTTATCCATGATAATCCGGTTACTACGATAGTGGATCTGAATGCTCCGCTAGATATTGTGCTGGTATTGGACCAGTCCGGTTCGATGTGGACCAGCGGGGTGTATGGAACTTTGCAACAATCAGTTAACAGTTTCATCAATCTGATTGCAGAGCATGGCCGTACCCACCAAACGGATCACCGGATTGCAGTGGTAGGCTATGGTAACGATGAATTCTCCCAAGCTTCCGGCACAGGTCCTATTGCAGGAAGCTATGATGATGACAGTGGAAAAACAGTTCAAGACGATGGGTATTGGACAAACACCGGTGTTTTTGATGCTCATGGTGACTTCCACGTACGTCCAATCACCGGATTTCAATATACGGAGTATACCGGTGAGGTCGAAAAGAGTGGCACTTACTATACTTATTCGCATGGTGAGTATTTGGTGCTGACCTATCATGATGTTTATCGGCATATGATTACAGAAAGTGAAGCCTACGCCCAGTTACTGTTGGGTGAGAAAATCTACGGTAATGTGGATGGTGCGTTTGTGGAACTAGACCGTAACCCCAGCGGTATGTGGATTTATGATGATAATAAACTCTATTCTTCAACGCTGTTTTTCACTAGGCACGAAAAAGTATGGACACATCGACATGGCATTGAGGGCCGTGAAATCCATGCATATATGCAGGACGGTAAGTTTACAGCAGTAGATGGTCACAATACGATTTATATACGAGAGGAGACCACAGAAGCTAATCCAGAGAAGAGTATCTACAGAGATGCGTTAATCCCAGTAACAATGGGGGAGAAGGGTTCCGGCTATGTGGATAGCAGTTTTGAAAAAATCGTGAATAACTTAGGTGCGAAGGGACAAACCTATGTGAGCTATGGTATGGAAATGGCGAACAGTATTTTCGCGGCAAATCCTTTGTCTGCAAATGATTTGGAAGAAGGACGTCAGAGGGTTGTGGTTGTGTTTACTGATGGAAAGCCTGGTGATAGCACAAATTTTGATGAGGAAGAGTCCAATAAAGGTATTTATCAGGCGTATATAGCTTCCAATACTTATGGTGCAGAAGTCTTTACAATTGGTTTGTATGGCAACGAAATTGTTGACGCGGAAAGTGACCAAGACTACTTTATGAACGGGATGTCATCCAACTATCCGGATGCACAGAGCCTGAATGATGTTTGGAATGATGTCGAGTATATTCATGCAAAGACAGGTGTCAAGCTGGATTTGGGTGGTCCTTATTATGTCAAGGATGGAGCGAACTATTGTTTGCTGCGAAATGTGATTGGGAGGGATACCACGACTCCTGCGGACAGAAACTATTACAGCTTCTGGAGATATACAAACAGTGCTGGACAAGAAGTAACGCTTTTTAAAGGCGCACTGAACGAACATCCTTTGATTACAGCCGTTGAAGAAAACGGAAAAATAAAGAGCCAGATTAACGGTGTGAATATTTACAGAAAATCTGGTGCCGGCTATCAGGAAGCTGCCAGCGATAAGTACTATTTCAGTAGCCATGATTCCAAAATGCTAGAGCAATACTTTGCAACCATCGTGCGCGAACTGACGACGAAGATTTCGGAAGAGGTTGCATTGACAAACGATGCGTTTCTCCGGGATGTTATGGGTCAAGGTCTTGTGTTGACACCTGGAACAAAGATTACAGTTTCCTATGAAGAAGGTGTATTCCTCCCAGATGAGAAAAAGGTGAATTGGTCAGGTGTAAGGGTTAAGATGGATTCTTTGACGATTTCAGAAAATGCTTCTGGTACGATTACTTCTGGGGATGGCATAATGGTGGATGGTCAGTTTATTCCTTATATAACTGTCTATAATATGGGCACTCAAAATGCGACCGACCCAAGTGGAGCAGATTATCGTCCGCATACTGTGGATATAGTGGGCTATGATTATAGCAGTGAGGAGTGGTACCTCAACCAAGAGTCTCCTCATGGACGCAGGCTGATTGTTACCATAACCCGTGTGGAAGCTCAGGATGATGTGGTTTGGAACAAACCTCAGACTACCAATCAAAATGAGTCTGGCTTTTGGGCAGTTGCAGAGAATGGTGAAGAGTATCTGCTGGAAACCTTTGTTCAGCCATCTACAGTTTTTGTTGAAAGAGCTTATGTCTTGGATTATGGCAAGGAACTTGAATTGAGTGGATGGTACTTTGATTCAGAAGGAGATAAGCAAGCACAGGTTATCCATGTGGATTGTGAAATCGAAAACGGCATGAACTGGTTTAATAAGAATAACCCAACTATTCAAAATGGCAGCAACTACGGCAATACAAAGTACGGCAATGTTCGTATCGAAAATGGTAAAATGTACTATCAACCTACCACTACACAGTGGGGAGGTTATGACGAATTCTATGTGTTTGGTAATACTTGGCGAAATACGGTTGTTTCACAGAATGCCAACGAAAATGGAAACTTATGGAACAAGGTTACAGTGATTCCTGCAAATAACATTTATTACGAGGATTCTTTCGTAACCGGACAAAGTAACGGTGCCAACGATATTTCCGGTTTTGTATATAGCGGTGCATGGGAATTTGTCAACGGAGAAAATGCAGGAAAAAATACCGAAACGCCAGAACAACTAGAAAATACAGATCAGGGCGGTGGTGTTCATGGCTGGACGGATGCATGGTTAGATGACGACGGGTTCTCCGACGACAGTGCTCATGTGACAGGACAAGATGGAAGTATGGGTGCTAAAGCGCAGTTTACTTTCACCGGCACTGGCGTGGAAGTGTATACCCGCACCAATGAAAAGTCGGGTATAGTGGTTGCTACTCTGAAATCGTTATCCGGTACATCAGCACCGGTATCCAAGTCCTTGATAGTGGACAACCTTGCTAAATCTGGTGACTATTATCAGATTCCTACAGTATCTTTTGCGGATTTGGAATATGGCACCTATGAGGTAACACTGATTGCTACTGCAGCTAGTGCTGTGGCAACAGGCAGTATGCGGTATGAGTACTATTTAGATGGTATCCGTGTTTATAATCCGCTGGGAATTGTATCGCAAGATTCTAATTCCATAGTGAAGGATGCTTACGGTAAGGAACTGAACGCGATGTATACAGAAATTCGTGATATTGTAATTGCCAACGATGATTTTATCCCTGATCTTAACAATGACGGCGTTAGCGGCGCAGTCTTTATCGACTGGATTCAGGAAGGTCAGGAAAACGGAGATGATGTGGCAGGTGTTGGCGCTGGCACTTATGAGGTGTCTACTACTTTCCAAACTTACGGTCCTAAAAATGAGATTTATCTTGAAAAGGGACAAGCTGTGGTTATTAAGGTGGATTCCAAGAATACCTATTACGTGGGTATGAAGAGCATCGATGCAGACAAAGCTGCAAAGGTGAACATTTGTGGATTGGAAATGAAAGAGCCACAGACCATCACGGTAAGTCATACTGTGGATATGTATTACGAGGTTGTGCCTATAGATGGCTATCTTGTAATTCAGAATGCATCCGAAAACGGCGCATTGTTGGCGCTGACGAAGCTGAAAACTACCAATTTAACCGAGAAGATCACCACTAATGGTGTGCTTCCTGTTGTAGCTAAATACGCAGTGCGGACCATGGAACTCTTTGATTTGGCGCTGGAAGAAGCAAAAAACAAACCGGTGGAAACACCTGTGCCTGAAGTGACAGTGGATCCATTGGTGTTGTATCAGCAACGAACCGATCAGTTGTTTGAGGAAGTTCGTTCTTGGCTGGAGGAGACAGAATGAAAAAAAGAGGTTTAATTTTTACGATTTGTCTGCTTGTGCTGATTGTGGCCGTTGGAGGAATTTTGTTAGGGAAGAGAAATACCACGCAGTCTCAAGAGGATCCAACTGGAGATTCCAAGCAAACGGAAAACGATATACCGGAAAATGGAGAGACTCAACCTAACGATAAACTAGAGCAGGAGCAGGAAGAAATCATTCCTCCTTCGGAGGGTGTTTCATCTAAGGTGGAGATTCCAGCCACGGATGGAACAGGTGGATTGCAATTCCCTTGTGAAGTGCCAGGACACAATCTGCGAATTGAAAAATTGGCACCTTACACCGGGATTTTTGTAGAGGATGGAACCAATCAGCAGGTGACAGATGTTGCCATGATTTTGGTGAAAAACACCGGTGATAGTGCAGTGGAATATGCAGAAATCACGGTAGATTATCCAGATAAAACGTTGTGTTTCCAAATTACTGCATTGCCTGCGGGTGAAAGAATGGTTGTGCAAGAAAAATCTGGAAATGTTGTGCCGAAGGGCGTGGCTGGACGTGCATCTGCATTGGTGGTCCATCAGGCACAGATGCATATTACACCAGAAATTTCTGTTGTAGACAACGGGGACAACTCGCTAACTGTGAAAAACCTTACAAACCAAACCATTCCTACAGTACGTATATTTTACAAGTATTACATGAAGAACGAAAACATGTTTGTAGGAGGAATCGCATTTACTGTCCGGATTACTTCTTTGGGTCCTGAGAGTACTATGGTGGTCAGTCCTTCGCATTACAATAGTCAAACTAGCCGTGTGGTTATGGCAACAATTTACGAATAAGAAACCAAATTGGGTACATTCATTAAAGGTAAATGTGGCGGAACTGGCAGACGCACTAGACTTAGGATCTAGTGAGAGACCGTGCGGGTTCGATTCCTGTCATCCGCATTTAGCCTCGGAACAAAAGTTTCGGGGCTTTTTGTTTTGTGGGAAGCTTTTGCACTGCTTTGTGAAGGTGTAACGTATATAAGTAGGTTTTGTGCATTATCTATGTGTTGGAACAATCAAAAGCTACGCAAATACTTTGTTTTATTCTGAAAGTAGTATATAATTAGAGAAGAATAAAGTATGAAATTTTCAGAATTAGGAAAGGACTTATCGTGAAAGCAAATTATCATACACATACATCCCGTTGCAATCATGCAACTGGAACAGAACGTGAATATATTGAAACCGCAATAGAAAATGGCATTCAGATTTTAGGATTTTCAGATCACACGCCATATATGTTTGATGATGAATACTCTGCGTATATCCGTATGAAAATGAATGAACTAGAAGGCTACGTAACCACGATTTTGGATTTAAAGAAAGAATACCAAAAAGATATTCAAATTCATTTAGGGTTGGAAGTGGAATATTTTGCAGGATGTTTTGATGAACTCTATCGAGAATTAGAACAATATCCATTGGAATATTTGTTGTTGGCTACACATTGGTATGGAAATAGTCACAAGACAGAACCGTATTTCGGAATATATACGGAAGATGAAAAAGTTCTTGCTAATTACTACGAGCAAGTGATTGAAGGCATGAAACGAGGATGCTTTACTTATTTGGCGCATCCGGATTTGATAAATTATCCATCCAATACAACTTTATATGAACGGACTATGAGGAAAGTTTGTCAGGCGTCAAAGAGATATCAAGTTCCTTTGGAAATTAATCTGAGAGGATTGCGCTTTGGGAAACAATATCCAAATCCGGATTTTTGGAGGATTGCGGGAGAAGAACAATGTAAGGTGATTATAGGATGCGATGCGCATGAACCAGAAGAACTTGTGTGTCAAGATGTCTATCAAGAAGCCATGAAATATGTTGAAAAGAATCATCTTTTGCTATTAGATGAAATAGAACTGAGAAAACCAGTAAAACTTTTTAGTAAGGAGTGATGTCAATGCGAAAAATTATGTGTGTACTCATTGTATTTGCTACACTAGGATTGTGTGCATGCGTCAATTTTAGAGGACGCGTCAGAGAAAATGGCAAAGAAACAGTTGCAAAAACAGAAAAAGAAGAAGTAATTGAAGAATTAGAAGAGTTGGAGGAAACGAAAGAATTAGAAAAGACGGAAGAACCAAAAGCGAAACACTCTGAGTTTTATATAGAAGGTTATTCTGTAGAGAAAGTCCTTCAATATTATAATGAAGTCGTGCTGTTAACAGAATTTTCTACGGGTGAGGGCAACCCTTTTTTGGTGCAACGATGGAATACTCCGATTCACTATCACATTACGGGAAGTCCTACTGATGAAGATTTGAGAATCTTAAACGGGTTGTTTGCTGAGTTGAATAAAGTGAATGGATTTCCTGGTATTTCTGAGGCAAGAAATAGTTATGAAGCAAATCTGAACATTTATTTTTACGGACGACAAGAATTTAATAATCGATTTGCAGAATTTGTTCAAAGCGATAGCGCAGATGGTGCAGTTCAATATTGGTATGAAACCGCGGGCAATAATATTTATACAGCGGATATTGGATATTGTACGGATATGTCTCCAGAGATTCGACGTTCTGTGCTATTAGAAGAAGTGGTGAACGGACTTGGACTTGGAGATTCTGTTTTGAGAGAAGACAGTATTGTTTATCAATATTCAAGTAGTGTGACGAACTTGAGCAAAGTGGACTGGTTGATTATAAAGTTAATGTATCATCCGAAAATAAGATGTGGTATGGACGTAGCACAGTGTGAAAGTGTCATTCGTGAATTATATTATTAGCATAATATGAAAAGCCTTGAAACTTAGTTTCGAGGCTTTTTGTTGCGTTTTCTTCCAATCGCGTGATATAATGAAAAATAGGATAAAACTCATAATGGAGTGAACTATGAAAACAAAGGTAGTAAAAAAGAAGTACGAAGATGTTATGGCGATGCCAAAATCGAAACATCAAAAGCCGTGGAAACAACACCTATTCTTCCGGTGGTTACTGAAATTTGTGTCTGGTTTTGATTTGCGAGCAACAAATTTCAAATATCAGAAAATTGGGATGGAGCAGTTAGGGAAAAAAGAACCATGTCTTGTGTTGATGAATCATTCTAGCTTTATTGATTTGGAAATTGTGTCGACAGTGCTTTATCCAAGACCATTTAACATTGTGGCAACATCGGACTCATTTATGGGAATCATGAATTTTGTCATGCGAATGATTGGATGTATTCCTACAAGGAAATTTGTAATGGATCCTAGTTTGATCCGCGATATGATTTATACTGTAAAAGAATTGAAAAGTTCTGTCGTGATGTATCCAGAGGCAAGTTATAGTTTTGATGGAACTGCAACGCCACTTCCGGATAGCCTAGGGAGATGCGTGAAAATGCTTGGGGTTCCAGTTGTCATGGTTCGTACATATGGAGCATATACGAGAGACCCGCTGTATAATGGATTGCGACGCAGGAAGGTCGATGTAACGGCGGATTTAAAATATTTGCTTTCCGCAGAAGATGTAAAATCAAAATCTGCAGATGAGATTGCAGAAATTATTAATAAGGAATTTACTTTCGATAACTTCCGCTGGCAACAAGAAAATCAGATTTCTGTTACGGAATCTTTCCGTGCAGAAGGATTGAATCGAGTACTCTACCGATGTCCGCATTGTAATACCGAAGGCGCGATGGAAGGGAAAGAAACGAAACTCATTTGCAATCATTGTCATAAACAATATCAATTGACAGAGTATGGATATTTGGAAGCAGAAGATGGGGATGCAAAGTTTACCCATGTTCCGGATTGGTATCAGTGGGAAAGAGAATGTGTGAGAAAAGAGATTGAATCCGGTGAGTATCATTTGGAAGTTCCGGTGGATATTTGTTTGTTGGTAAATATGAAAAGCATCTATCGTGTAGGGGAAGGTACGCTTACTCATACTTTGGACGGTTTTCATTTGAAGGGCTGTGATGGAAAATTAGAATATAGTCAAAAGCCATTGGCGTCCTATAGTTTGTATTCTGATTATTATTGGTACGAAATCGGAGATGTGATTTGTATCGGTGATACCAATGTGTTATATTATTGTTTCCCTAAGAGTGGCGGGGATATCGTTGCAAAGACACGTTTAGCAACAGAAGAACTTTATAAGATAACAAAGCAAAAGAAAAAACATAAATAAGGGGAGAGAAAACATTTATGGAGACTTTGAATTCTATTTATTCACAAACGTACAACTTTGTTTATTTGCGCGCGAAGTGCATTTTTAAGAAAGAAGAAGATGTACAACAATTGATGAAAGAGGTCTACACCAAAGCGTTGGAGGAAGAGGTTTCGGGGGGACGCCTTTATTCGTGGCTTGGAAGACAGGTATATAGCCTTGGTTGTGGAAAGTTCCGCAAGAAAAAAGTAAGTGAGGCAAGTTGTATTGAACTTGGCAAAGAGGATTATTATGTTGCAGAATCGGTTGACTTAGAGGTGACGAAAAAGGTTATTTGCAACAAGATTGAAGAATTGCCGGATTTGTATCAGGCAACATTATATGCATTCTATCATGATCATTTGAATATCAAAGAGCTCGCAAGCATTATGGGATATGGAACAAAGGTGATTTTGTATCGCTTGAATTATTCTCATAAATATTTAAAAAGAGCTTTGGAAATTTATGCAGAAGACCATGGTGTTAATGTCTGCTTTTCGGTGGAAGCGATGTGTATGGCATTGGAAGATTGGTCAAGAAAAAATACGTTGGAACAAACCGTTGCCTTCAATACATTAGGAACAATTTGCCGCGAGATTGGAATTCAGATGGAAGCGACTTGCGAGGAAGATGAAAGTGCAGGGGCAGATAAGCATATCATCGAGCACGAGGATGGTTATATGAGTGCTTTGTGCGATGAATTGTTGTCTTATTGTGTGAAAGAGAAAAAAGCATTGCCTGTAAAAAAGATTCTTGCATTTGGTGGAATTTTTGCTTTGATAGCAATCCTAGTAGCGTTGATTCTTTTCTGCGTGAAGTTGAGTAAAAAAGCAAAAGGACAAGATGTACCAGAGGATTCTAATATTGAGCAGCTGCTGGAAGAGCCGTTGGATGAACCGGTTGAAGAGCAAGTTGATGAGTCGGAATACATATTGCCAAACAGTGATACTGTGAAATATGCAAGAGAAGAACTGGAAGAACTTAGTCTGGAAGATTTGCGCTATGCAAGAAATGAACTGTTTGCAAGATACGGAGTATATTTTGGAGCAGAAGATTTAAATAAATATTTCAGAAGCAAGTCTTGGTATACTCCAAAAATGTCACTTGATGAATTCAATGATAAAATTGATTTGAATAAAGTAGAATTGGCAAATCTTAATTTAATTCTTGAGATAGAAGAAGAAAAAGCAGAATAGTTATCTATTCTGCTTTTAAAAGTGGAGGAATTGCAGATGGATAGAAAGAATATGGCTCCTAATCAAAATAGGAAAAAACCGGAAACGAAGTCGAAAAACAAAATTGCGATTATTGTCTTGGTGGTAATTGTCAGCATTATTGGTGCGAGTGTAATAGGTGTGTTAACGGTTGGAACGGTAGTGTATTTCACATTGAATAATGAGAAAGAAGCTTTGAAAAAAGATCTGGGAAGTACAGTTGTGGGTAAGGATGAATCTGACCCAAATGAAGATTTGAAGGAAAAGGAACCGTCAGATGACGACGATGTAACGATTGGTTTTTCGGAATATAAAGAAATTGAAAATGCACAATATTTCTCCAGCGCTAGTGCGAGTTCTAAACTAGCAGATCAGTATGGTCATAATTATGATGCGGCCAATGTTCTATATGACAATGAAGCATGCTGGTGTGAAGGAGCAGAGGGCTTTGGGGAAGGCGAATGGATTAAGTTAGAATTGCCTAGCGTACAGCGTCTATATGGTTTAGAAATAAAAAATGGGTATGCAGGAACGGAGAGACAATATTCACGCAATGCGAAAATGCAAAGAGTGTTATTGGAATTTTCTGATGGTCAAAGCATGCAAAAAACATTAGAGGTATACCCTGTGGAACAAAGAGGTAATTTACAAGTAATTCGATTTGGTCAACCGATAGAAACGAAATATGTTAAAATCACAATTTTAAGTGTTATTGAAAGTGAATGCACCGATACCTGTTTGACGTTTGTTAAACCGTATCAAGAAAGGTAATGAAGTATGAGAAAACAAGTAAGGTTTATCTGTTTATTGTTCGTGTTTTTGCTCGCTTTTTCGTCTTGTAAGAAACAAGACGAAGCTAAGAGTGAAACAAAACCACAGGAGAAAAAGGAAACAGAAATACTTGAGGTGGAAACGCCCACTCCTAGTGAAGAAAAAGTGGTCTTGGATTCTGCCCAATCGAATCCAAATGACATATACGATGCCACGGGATTTGTTTCGATTAGCGATGTCATTCCGAATGTAATTTTAGAAATTAGATACTATTCTACTTATAATTTTGTTGGCGAACGTATTACTGGTTACGAAGAACCAATTGCGTTGATATCCAAAGAGGCAGCATCAGCTTTGCTGAATGTAAGCCAAGAACTTGAGTCTCAAGGATATGTGTTGAAAATATTTGATGCATACAGGCCACAATGTGCAGTGCAACATTTTGTTTCGTGGGCTGCAGATACAAAGGATACGCGCATGAAACAGTATTTTTACCCAAATGTGGCAAAGTCATCGCTGTTTAGTCAGGGATACATTGCTCGGAAATCTGGGCATAGTAGGGGAGCGACCGTTGATCTGACGCTATTTGATTTGGCAACTGGGAAAGAAGTTGACATGGGAGGACCGTTTGATTATTTTGGAGAGCTATCTCATCCGGATTATAAAGGTATTACGACAGAGCAATATAATAACCGAATGATTTTGCGTAACACTATGAAGAAGTACGGGTTTAAACCGTGTGGCACGGAATGGTGGCATTTTACTCTTGCTAACGAGCCATATCCGCGCACTTATTTTTCGTTTCCTGTTAGCACAGATTCTTTGAAAAAAATAGAAGAGTAAAAAGATGCGTCCTGACATACTGCGATGTGAGAATGTTAGGGCGCATTTTGTAAATGGACAAAAAAGTCAGACAATTATAAAATTAATTTAAAAAATGTATTGACAAATTAATAATGAGTGATATAATGACAGTAAGAAAAGAAAAAAGAGATAAAAAAACAGACAAATATAAAAATAAGGAGGGGAGACCACCAGAAACGTAAATTTGAAACAAAATCAAAATAAGAAATAAGGAGGACGGTCCAACAAAAACTTAATTTAAAAACAGGAGTATACATAGAAAAGGAGATACGAAAAATGATTGAACCTGCAATGTAGCAAGGAGTATCAATAAAAAGATGATTGATACTCCTTTTTTATATGCAAAAACTGGGAAGAAGTACGTTTTTTGTTGACGTTTGTCGAAAATTTATATAAAATGAAGAAAAATTTATCGGAGGAGGCAAAAATGGACAATTACAATTATCAGGCGCCACAAAAAGAGAGTGGAGTGGGCGTAGCAGCAATGATTTGCGGTATTGTGAGTTTTTTGTGTAATCCTTTTTATTTGGTAGTAATGGCAGCAGTTATTCTGGGAATTGTGGGAATTGCGACTGCAAATGGTAGACCAAAAGGAATGGCGATTACCGGATTAATTTTAGGTATTGTTGCTACGGGCTGTCAAATTATCATCGATATATTGACTTTAGGCGTAGGCTTTTTCTTCTAATTTAATGTAAAAAAAACAAGAGTATAAAAAAATACTCTTGTTTTTTTATGCAGGAGATGGGACTTGAACCCACACGCGGTAACCCACACTAGAACCTGAATCTAGCTCGTCTGCCATTCCGACACTCCTGCAAACTGCTTGATTATAGTAACATTTCAGAGATGGAATGTCAATTTCTTTTTGTGGGCGATAGGGCAAGAGGGATATATAGAAAAGGTGGTAAAATATTGTTTTTTGTACAAACCCGAATAAAGCACAGCTAAAGTTGGCAAAATTAGAAAAAGCGGGGAAGGCATCTGCAATATCGCCGAAACTATTGTCAAGAATGTGGGAAAAAATCGAATGAAATTGAAATTAAAAAAAGACTTACTTTTAGCAGCGAAGATTGGTGTTGGGGCGAGTGCCGCAATTTATGTTGCGGAATTTTTACAACTTCAATATGCTACATCCGCAGGAATTATTACATTGCTGACCTTGATTACAACTAGATGGGGGACCTTTCGGTTGTCGGGACAACGAGTTCTCACCTATGGAATGAGTGTGATTGTGTGCTGGTCTGTTTTTCGAGTAGCACCGAGCATTTGGATTGGATATGGGGTGTTCTTGTTTTTGATGGTGTTGTTGACGGAGTGGCTGGGATGGAAAAGTACGCTTTCGACAAATGCAGTAATTGGGAGTCATTTCTTAATGACGCAGGATTTTTCCCGTGCATTTATAGGAAATGAATTTTTGCTGATAGGGATAGGGATTACGATTGCTATTTTGTTGAATCTCTTCCATATTAACAGTGCTCATGAGCATGGAATTATCCACAGGATGCGAACTGTTGAAAAAACATTAAAGAATATTTTAGTTGAGTTGGCAGGGTATCTTCTGCAAAACGAAATGGATAATCGGGTGTGGGAACATTTGACACGACTAGAAGTGGATTTGGAAGAGTCTCTTGATTTGGCCTATGAATATCATTATAATACGTTTCACTCTTACCAGGATTACTATGCGACCTATTTTGAGATGCGTATGAAACAATGTGGTGCGTTGCATAATCTGCATGCAGAAATGCAACGTATAAGAAACATACCGAAACGGGCTCATGTTGTTGCGGAATTTATATTGGATATTGTGCCTTATGTAACGGAAATGAATCATCCGAAGAAACAATTGCAGGAATTGCATACGTTATTGGAAAATTTTCGGAATGAACCGCTTCCAACTACTCATGAAGAGTTTGAAAATCGAGCACAACTATATCATATTCTTATGGATTTGGAGGAGTTTATTCTATATAAGAAGAAGTTTGTGGAAGAAATAGATGAAACACAGTTTCGCATCTATTGGAAAAAAGAAATACAAGGAGAATAAAAAGGCGGATATGATTGTGTGTCATATCCGCCTTTTATGTTAATTACAAATATTACAGCTAAGAGAACAACCAGTAGGTGTTCCAGCGCACCCGCCCATTGCCGTTTCTCGAAGTTCAAAAGGAAGACTTCTTCCGACGCGGAGCATCGCATCTGCCATTTCATCGAATGGGATGGGATGTGTGATTCCACTAAGGGCAAGTTCGGCAGAAGAAATTGCGTTTGCTACACCGATGGCATTTCGGCTTTGACATGGAGATTCTACTAAACCAGCGATTGGATCGCAAACCAAACCGAGCAGATTTGAAATAGCGAAAGTAGCAGCAGTCAGGCACATCTGTGGAGTGCCGCCCATGATTTCTACAATCGCACTGGCTGCCATAGCACTTGCGGCGCCAACTTCAGCTTGGCATCCAGCTTCGGCCCCTGCGACAGACGCGTTTCGCATTAATAAATAACCAATAGCACTTGCATTTAACAAGCCTTTACACAGTTGCGAGTCGCAAATATTGTGTTCGTCGGCGAGTGCAAGCAACACTCCTGGAACTACTCCGGCAGAACCAGCAGTAGGGGCTGCTACAATTAATCCCATGGAAGCATTCACTTCTAAGACAGCCATACTATATGCAATCGCTTTCGAGAGCATAGAACCACAGACACAGTTAGATGTTGCTCCGTGGTTTACAATCTTTTGAGCTTCACCGCCAATCAAACCACCAATAGATTTCCCTGGATTGGTAAGCGGTTTGGTTGCGGAAGTTTTCATAATAGATAAAGCAGTATTTATTTTGCGGTCCACTTCGTTTTCTGTGATTGAACCGAGTGTGATTTCGCGAAGTTTCATCAAGTCGGAGATTGGAAGGTTCTTTTCCTGACATTTTTGAATTAATTCTTTTCCGTTATAAAAATCCATCTCAGTTTCCTCCTATAATTGAATCAACATTAAGTTGTCTACATTTGGATTGGTACGAATCTTATCTAAAACAGCTTCCGGAATTGGATGGTCAGATTCTACGACGGTATATGCATTTGCTCCTTTGTTTTCGCGGAAGAGTCGCATGAATGCAATGTTTACTTCGTGTTCACTGAGTGCTTGCGTAATATGAGCAACCACTCCGGGCTTGTCTTGCTGATGTACGATCAAGGTGCTGTATTCTCCGGTAAATTCTACATCAATATTGTCAATGCGGACGATTTTCATTTTCCCTCCGCCGATAGATTCTCCGCGAACGGAAAGAGAGTGTCCGTTGACTCCTAAAATATCAATGTCTGCAGTGTTCGGATGATTTGTCTGTGTGTGGTCATCAATAATAAATGTATATTCTACGTTCATTTCTTTTGCGTGAAGAAATGCATCGCGGATTCGTTCGTCGTAAGTGGCAAATCCTAAAATCCCACCGAGTAGTGCACGGTCAGTTCCGTGGCCGCGATATGTTTTTGCAAAAGAACCGTAAAGAGTAAAGGTTACTTTTTTGATTGGCTCAGGGAACATTTTTCGTGCCATGAGTGCAATGGATACAGCACCCGCTGTATGGGAACTGGACGGCCCGATCATGTTGGGACCAATCACATCAAAAATACTTAAAAAATTCATCGCATTATCCTCCTATGCATTTGCCTAAAGATAGTATAACAAGATTGTGGAATAAAAAAAAGGCATGTGTTATACTTTGTTACAGGATTAGGTGTTTGTAATAAAAAGATGGAGAAATGAGATGAGAATACAAGGATTACAGAAATTGACGTTGTTAGATTTTCCCGAAAAAGTAGCGTGTACTGTGTTTACAGCAGGATGTAACTTGCGTTGCCCGTTTTGTCACAATGCATCTTTGGTTGTACATATTCCAAAGGAAGCAGAACTTTCAGAGGAAACCTTCTTTTCTTTTTTGAAAAAAAGACAGGGAGTTTTGGATGGCGTTTGTGTGAGTGGAGGAGAGCCGTTGTTACAACCTGATATTGAAATGTTTATTTTGAAAATCAAGGACTTGGGATATGCGGTGAAGTTAGATACCAACGGAACGTTTCCTGAAAAAATGAAACGTTTGATTGAAAAGAGGCTTGTGGATTATGTGGCAATGGATATAAAAAATTCACTAGATACATATGCAATTACAAGCGGATTAGAGCAAGTCGATCTTTTGAAGATTGAAGAGAGTGTTTCCTATTTAAAAGAAGGACGAATTCCATATGAGTTTCGAACTACTGTTACAAAGAACTTTCATAGTGAAGAAGAATTTGAAAAAATTGGTCAATGGTTACAAGGCGCAGACAAGTATTATCTGCAAAGTTTTGTGGATTCTGGCGACTTGATTAATTCCAAAATACAAGGTTATGATGAAAAAGAAATGAATACGTTTCTTGAAGTGGTGCAAAAGTATATTCCAAACGCAGAACTTCGTGGAATATAGAAAAGTAGACAAGATATTGTGTTTGATTGTTAAAGAAAAAACACAATATCTTGTTGTTTTATGTGTTGACAAGCACAAATCATAGTGTTACTATGATTAAACGAGGGAGATATGTACGGAGGAAAAAGAGATGTACCAAGTAAAGAAAAGAGACGGGAAGGTTACAGAATTTAATCTTCAAAAAATAGCAATCGCTATTTCAAAAGCATTTGAAGCAAAAGAAATCGAGACACATTCGGACATCATAGATATGCTTGCATTAAAGGTAACAGCAGATTTCACTTCAAAAATCAGAGACGGATTTATTCGTGTGGAAGATATTCAAGATAGTGTGGAATCAGTATTGATTCAAGCTGGATACGGAGAAGTTGCAAAGGGCTATATCTTGTATCGTAAACAAAGAGAAAAAATTCGTAATATGAAATCTACAGTTCTTGACTACAAAGAAATTGTGGATAACTATGTAAATGTTAATGACTGGCGTGTAAAAGAAAACTCAACAGTTACATACTCAGTAGGAGGACTCATTTTGAGTAACTCAGGTGCAATTACTGCAAACTACTGGTTGTCAGAAATTTATGACGAAGAGATTAGCAATGCACATCGAAATGCAGACATTCATATTCATGATTTGTCTATGCTTACTGGATACTGTGCAGGTTGGTCTTTGAAGCAATTGATTCAAGAAGGTTTGGGAGGCGTTGTTGGTAAGATTACATCAGCTCCTGCAAAGCATTTATCTACACTTTGTAACCAAATGGTAAACTTCTTGGGTATTATGCAAAATGAATGGGCAGGCGCACAAGCATTTTCTTCTTTCGACACTTATCTTGCACCATTCGTAAAAGTTGATAATTTAAACTATGAACAAGTGAAAAAATGCGTTGAATCCTTCGTGTATGGTGTAAATACACCAAGCCGTTGGGGAACACAATCTCCATTTACAAACATTACGTTAGACTGGACTGTTCCAAACGACCTTGCAGAACTTCCTGCAATTGTTGGCGGAAAAGAAATGGATTTCAAATACAAAGATTGTAAAAAAGAAATGGATATGGTAAACAAGGCATTTCTTGAAATTATGATCGAAGGTGATGCAAACGGACGTGGATTCCAATATCCAATCCCAACATATTCTATCACAAGAGATTTCGACTGGTCTGACACAGAAAATAACCGCTTGTTATTTGAAATGACAGCAAAATATGGAACACCATATTTCTCAAACTATATCAATAGTGATATGGAACCAAGTGACGTTCGAAGCATGTGCTGTCGTTTGAGATTAGATTTACGTGAACTTCGTAAGAAATCAGGTGGTTTCTTCGGTAGTGGTGAAAGTACAGGTTCTGTAGGTGTTGTAACAATTAACATGCCAAGAATCGCATATCTTTCTAACGACGAGAGTGAATTCTATAGAAGATTAGACCGTTTGATGGATATTTCTGCACGTTCACTTAGTGTTAAGAGATCTATTATTACAAAACTTTTGGATGAGGGGCTGTATCCATATACAAAGAAATATTTAGGAACATTTAATAACCATTTCTCAACAATTGGTTTGGTTGGTATGAACGAAGCTGGATTGAATGCAAAATGGTTGCAAGCAGATATGACTCATGAAAAGACACAAGAGTTTACAAAACAAGTGCTCAATCACATGAGAGAAAGACTTTCTGATTATCAAGAAATGTACGGAGATCTTTACAACTTGGAAGCAACTCCTGCAGAATCAACAACATATCGTCTTGCAAAACATGATGTGGCAAGATACCCAGAGATTATCACAGCTGGAGAAGAAGGTGGAGCACCATATTATACAAACAGCTCACATCTTCCAGTATCATATACATCAGATATTTTTGAAGCACTTGATATTCAAGATGAGTTACAAACATTGTATACTTCAGGAACTGTATTCCACGCATTCCTTGGAGAAAAACTTCCAGATTGGAAAGCAGCAGCTGATTTAGTTCGTAAGATTGCAAACAACTATAAGTTGCCATATTATACAATGTCTCCTACATATTCAATCTGTAAAGATCATGGATATTTGACAGGAGAACAATACACATGTCCACACTGTGGCGCTACAACAGAAGTTTACAGCCGTATTACAGGATACTATCGTCCGGTACAAAACTGGAATGATGGAAAATCTCAAGAGTACAAAGAACGTAAAGTATACGATATTGCGAACTCAAAATTGACAGAGAAAGAAGCAGTTGTTGAAGAAGCACCATGTGCTTGTGAGGCAGCATCTACAGAAGAAAGAGTGATGCTTTTCACAACAAAGACATGTCCAAACTGTAGAATCGTAAGTGCAATGTTAGATGATGCAAATATTGCTTTTGAAAAAATTGATGCAGACGAAGCTCCAGAGTTAGTTGCACAATTTGGCATCCGTCAAGCACCAACATTGGTTGTTGTAAAAGATGGAGAAGCAAAGGTATATGCAAACGCATCGAACATTATTGGATTTATTGGTGAAAACTAAAATTAATCAAATAAGGCGGCAAGAGACAATCTTGCCGCCTTTATTTCTCTTATGCTATAATCATTTAATCTAATCAGGTATTTATAAGCGTTTATAACGCGTCTGCTTTCAGGTGATTCTGCCGAAATACTCAAAAATGAAAAAAATAGAGGGGTTCGAGTGAAATATTTGACATATTTAAAAAAATAAGATAAAATGCAACTAGAAAACGGTTGCAAGAAAGGCGGACCGTACAAATGAGTAAATTTGAAAAAGCAAAGAAAAGAATACTTTTGAAGCCCAAAGATTATACTTACACTGAGGCGAAATATCTACTTTCGCAAATTGGATTTGAAGAGTATAACAAAGGAAAAACTTCAGGTTCAAGAGTGAAGTTTTTTAGAGAAAGTGACAAAAGCGTGATATTATTACATAAACCGCACCCAGGAGATGTAATGAAACCTGGGGCGGTCAAACAATTAGTAGAATATTTAATGAAAATGGGGGAATTATGATGAAAAGTGTATTGGAATATAAAGGATATCACACAAGGATTGAATTTGATTCAGAAGAGCTCCTATTAAGAGGGAAAATTGAAGGAATTAAAGATTTTGTAAATTTTGAGAGTTCAGATATTCACACGATTGAAGAAGAGTTTCACGCAGCAGTGGATGAATATTTGGAATTTTGTAAGGAAGTTGGAAAAGAACCAGATAAAGAATATAAAGGAACTTTCAATATTAGAATCAGTCCGGAATTGCATAAGCAATTAGCTATTGTAGCAATAAAAAATGGTGATACTTTGAATGCGACAGTTGAAAAAGCGATTGCAGAATATGTTATGATGTAGCGATAAAAGGATTGACGAACAAAGTCTCAGGTAATATAATACACATATATTTGAAAAGCGATGACGGAACAAGTAACTATCCAGAATCAAACAGAGAGAGAAACGTTTGCTGAGAGTTTCTTATGTGGAAAGATAGTGAAGACCACTCCCGAGCTGTGCGCGATAAGCGTTACCGTATTCCGCGTTAAGGAACTGAAAGTGAAATATTAAGGTGGAACCGTGTGTTAGAAATGACGCACCCTTAGATAGCAACGAGCTGTTTGAGGGTGCTTTTGTATTTTCGACAGCAAGAAAAATGCAAATTAGGAGGAAAAAGAAATGAAAGTAATGTTGAAAGATGGTTCGAGCAAAGAGTTTGAAAATGGTCTCTCTGTATTAGATATGGCAAGAGAGATTAGCGAAGGTCTTGCAAGAGCAGCATGTGCTGGGAAAGTGAATGGAGAAGTTGTAGATTTGAGAACAGTCGTGAACGAAGACTGCGAGTTAGAAATCTTGACATTTAGAGATGCGGAAGGAAAGAGTGCATTTAGACATACAGCATCTCACATCATGGCACAAGCAGTGAAAAGATTATACCCAGATACAAAGTTAGCAATTGGACCATCCATTGAAGATGGATTCTACTATGATTTCGATCGCGCAACTGCATTCTCGCAAGAAGAACTTGCTGATATCGAAAAAGAGATGAAAAAGATTGTAAAAGAAAATATTAAGATTGAAAGATTTTCTCTTCCAAGAGAAGAAGCAATCAAATTAATGGAAGAAAAGGGTGAACCATATAAAGTGGAACTCATTCAAGACCTTCCAGAAGATGCAGAGATTTCATTCTATACGCAAGGAGAATTCACAGACCTTTGTGCAGGACCACACTTGATGAGCACAAAACCAGTGAAAGCCTTTAAGTTAATTTCTTCTTCTATGGCTTATTGGAGAGGTGACTCAAACAAGGCACAATTACAACGTATCTATGCAACAGCATATGACAATAAAGAAGATTTGGCAGCACATATGGAACGTTTGGAGGATATCAAGAAACGTGACCACAATAGACTTGGTCGTGAATTAGAACTTTTCACAACCGTTGATGTGGTTGGACAAGGTCTTCCTTTGATGCTTCCAAATGGTGTAAAGATGATTCAAAAACTTCAAAGATGGATTGAAGATTTGGAAGATAAAGAATGGGGATATGTTCGTACAAAGACACCGCTTATGGCAAAATCTGATTTGTATAAGATTTCAGGACACTGGGATCACTACAAAGATGGAATGTTCGTACTTGGTGATGAAGAAGTGGACAAAGAAGTGTTTGCGCTTCGTCCAATGACATGTCCATTCCAATACTATGTATATAAAAATTCACAGAAGTCATACCGTGATCTTCCGTACAGAATGGGTGAGACATCTACCTTGTTCCGTAATGAAGATTCTGGTGAAATGCATGGACTTACTCGTGTACGCCAGTTCACAATCTCAGAAGGACACAACGTTATTCGCCCAGACCAAGCAGAAGAAGAATTACAAAACTGCTTGAACCTTGCAATCTATATTTTAACAACATTAGGATTGCAAAACGATGTAACATATCGTTTGTCAAAATGGGATCCAGAAAACAAAGCGAAATATCTTGGAGATGAAGCATATTGGGAAAGCACACAAGATGCCCTTCGTCAAATCTTAATTGAAAAAGGAATCGACTTCACAGAGGCAGACGGAGAAGCAGCTTTCTATGGACCAAAGATTGATATCCAAGCAAAAAATGTATATGGAAAAGAAGATACGATGATTACAATTCAGTTGGACTGCGCAATTGCAGAAAAATTTGATATGTATTACATTGATCAAAATGGCGCAAAGGTTCGTCCATACATCATTCACAGAACTTCTCTTGGATGTTATGAAAGAACAATGGCTTGGTTGATTGAAAAATATGCAGGCAAATTCCCAACATGGCTTTGCCCAGAACAAGTACGTATTTTACCAATCTCTGAGAAATATGCAGACTACGCAGAACAAGTACGCAAGGAACTTGCAAAGAATGGTGTAGATGTGACTGTAGATAATCGTTCAGAAAAGATTGGTTACAAGATTCGTGATGCGAGACTTTCAAGATTGCCTTATATGTTGATTGTAGGTGAAAAGGAAGAAGCAGAAGGACTTGTATCTGTAAGAAGTCGTTATGCTGGTGATGAAGGACAAAAATCAGTGGATGCGTTTGTAGAACAAATCTGCAAGGAAATTCGTACAAAGGAAATCCGTGAGGAACAAGTGCAAGAAGAAAAATAAGAAAAAATAAGGAAGTCAACGTTCATGCTTATGTATGTTCGTTGACTTTTTTGTGTGATAAAAAATTTTTAAAAATTTTTAAAATTTTTAAAACCAGTTACAACTCTCATTCGTCATAGGAGTATAAGGAGATAGGGAGGAAGGAATGTGAACTATGAACAATGGTTAAAACGAATGTTATTCAACGTGGTTGAAGCAAATCAATTGTCAGAGCATAGTGCCTGGCGGGTTTATGAGAAAATTGTAAGAAAAATATTTGGAAAAAAGGAGAAAAACAATATTAGGTTCAGACATAGGGGCAGGTAAATACTATTATGGCGAAGTGATGTATGATCCAAAGTTTGAAATCAGTGAAGAGGAGTATGATGAATATCGCAAGGAAGTGGAGGATGAAACATTCATCAACTTTAAAAAGATAGATCTTCTCCAAGCACAATTGCAATATATCGAGGGTGTTTATAAAACGATTGAATCAGAAGTGGATACGTATACAGAGAGTGAGCATGGTGCGGTTTATTATCATATTGCTTCGGATTATTCGTTTTCTAAAATTATTTTCCGACCTACGGCAAGCTTTTTTGAAATCGAAGGAGAGGAAGAGTATATTACCACATATTATTGTGATAGTAGAGATGGGAAGAATGATTGGCGTGTACTGACTGTTGTTGAAAACACAAAAACAGGAGAGGTATATAAGTATTATAAATATAACAAGCGCCTGATTCGTTATGTTCATTCGGATGGGAAAGTTTATGATTATAATGGAAGTGAATGTTACGTTGATACAACAACTATAGCATATGGATTACAGGAAAATGGATTTTGGGAGTAGAAGATAAAAAAGAAAGAAGGATAAAATAGATGAAAAGATGGAAGGTAGCAGTAATAGTGATGATTTTAGTGGTTGGATTATTTGGATGTGTGAAAAGCGATGCTAAATCTTGTGAAACGCTTGTGAAGAAGTTTGAACAAGCGATTAACTCGACGAATGTGTCATTATTGGAACAAACTTATGTACCTTGCTTTTTTCAAGAAATGAAGAACGATTATTCTGATGTAGAATCATTCCAAGAAGGAATTGCAAGATCAATGAGCCATGAGGTGATTCACATGGAATTTTTGGGAGCGACACAGCTTCCGTTAGAAGAAGGATATGATTCACTCGAAGATGATGTATTGGAAGCGCATAAAGATGAAATTGATAAAATATATGTTGTCAGAGTTTTATATCAAGAAGAGATTTGGGGTTATGAGTCTACCGAAGAAATCATGGTTGTCAAGATGGGAAGAAGATGGTATGTGGCAGATATGTTTTTCTAGAAATGGAAAAGAATAAGAATAGAAGATGAAGATTGATTGAAGAGCCTAATTATGTTAGAATTTACAATATATTAGGCTTTTCTTATGTAATAAGAAATTTGTAAGCAAGTGTTTTGTTGGGAAAAGAGAGCTGGATGCGAGAAAGGGAGATGAATAGAAATGAAACTAGGATTCATCGGTTGTGGAAATATGGCCAGTGCAATGATGAAAGGAATCATTGCAAATGGGATTATTGAAGCGCAGGATATTATTGGAGCAGATGTATTCGCTCCGAGCAGAGAAAAAGTAAAAGCAGAATTAGGGATTGCGATTGCGAATAACAATCGCGAGGTTGCAACATGGGCAGAAGTAGTTATATTGTCTGTGAAACCACAGTTTTACCAAGATGTAATTGCTGAAATCAAAGATTGTATTCGTGAGACTCAGATAGTAGTGACATTGGCTCCGGGGAAAACGCTCGCTTGGCTTGAAGAACAGTTTGGAAAAACGGTTAAGATTATTCGTACAATGCCAAATACACCGGCGATGGTGTTAGAAGGAATGACGGCTGCGTGTCCAAATGCATATGTGACAGAGGAAGAATTGGAGTCTGTTTGTGATATTTTACGCGGATTTGGAGATGTGGAAGTTGTTCCGGAAAAAATGATGGATGCAGTAGTTGCTGTGAGTGGAAGCTCCCCAGCCTACGTATTTATGATGATTGAAGCGATGGCAGATGCGGCGGTGGCAGAAGGAATGCCACGTTCCCAAGCGTATAGGTTTGCTGCAAAGGCAGTACTTGGAAGTGCAAAGATGGTATTAGAGACTGGAAAACAACCAGGAGAATTAAAGGATATGGTCTGTTCGCCGGGAGGGACAACCATTGAAGCAGTAAAGGTACTTGAGGCAACAGGATTCCGAAGCTCTTTGATGGAAGCAATGGAGGCCTGTGCAGAGAAATCAAAACGATTATAAGAGGAAGATACGATGAAGAAAAAACAACTTATTGGAATAGTAGTTACAGGGATTGTTATCATTGCAGTAGGAGTGACTGGTGTTTTGGGAAATGTAGTGAGTGGAATGTTTGTAAACGAGGAGAGTTCCATGGGATTCTGGGAATCGTTCGCAAGCGAAGCGTATTCACAAGAAGTGGTTTTGCCAGAGACAGAGTTCGTAGGTGTCATCAATGTGGTTGGTGAAATCGGCCCAAGTGCTACGGATGTGTGGTCGACTAGTTCTGGTTACAATCATACGCAGTCTATGGATTATGTTGATCAACTGATGGAAACGGAAAACAATAGAGGGATTCTTCTTTATATCGATAGTCCTGGTGGAACCGTTTATGAAAGTGATGAGTTATATTTAAAATTAATGGAATATAAAGAAACAACAGGACGACCAATTTGGGCTTATTTTGCATCAGAGGCGTGCTCGGGCGGATACTATATCGCAATGGCGGCTGATAAAATTTATGCGAACCGTAACTGCTGGACGGGATCTATTGGAGTTGTCATTTCTTTGCTGAATTGTGAAGGGCTTTATGAAAAACTTGGTATTGAAGAAATCAATATTACGAGTGGAGAAAATAAGGCAATGGGTTCCGCAGGGTCAGAGTTAACCGAAGAACAAAAACAAATTTTGCAAAGCCTTGTAGATGAAGCTTATAACCAATTTGTTGGAATTGTAAGTGAAGGTAGAAGGATGAGCAAGTCTGATGTCAAAGAGTTGGCGGATGGACGTCTCTACTCTGCTTTGCAAGCAAAAGAAAATAAGTTGATTGATGAAATTGGAAGTTTAGAAGACAGCATGAATGCATTTATTGAGGAAGCGAAGTTTTCGCCAGATATTTATTTTCATGAGCCAGCGAGTGAAACTTCAGCTTTTATGACATGGTTATACGGCATGGCCCAAAATTTAAAACCGAAAACAGACTCTCAAATCGCAACAGAGATTATAGAGGAGAATGGAAACGGGGTGCTGATGTATTATGCAAAATAATATGGAAAATCAAGTGCGAGCAGGTTTCTTTGTACGATTAGCGGCGTATTTGATTGATGAGATTATCGTAGGTGCTGGAGTGATTGCGCTAAAAGTGTTGTTTTTCTTTGTGACACTTGCATTGCCAGGAAGCCTCTTAAAACAGAATTTTATTTTTGAATACTCAGTAGTGGATATTATCCTTTACGCAGTCGGCGTTACATATTTTATACTTTTTACATATTGCACGGGTTCCACTGTTGGAAAGAAGTTATTTCACCTTCAGGTTGTGAGTGTAGAAGATAGAAAAGTAACGCTGTTTGAAGTCATTTATCGTGAAACAGTTGGGCGTTTTCTGTCAGGGCTCGTGCTTAGTATTGGATACTTTTTAGTGGTTGTCCACAAAGAGAAAAAAGCCCTTCATGACTTGCTAAGTGATACTCAAGTGGTTTATAATTTAAAATATGGAAAGAAGGAAATCCCTTCGGATGTTCCTTTGGAGCCAATAGTAGAACAGTTACCAAATGAAGAAATGGATTGTTTGGAAGAAAATAGAGGTACCCAAGATGTCTAAAAAAACAAAGATCATAATTATTTCAAGTATTGCGGCGCTTGCAGTGATGTTGCTTGTCGGAATCATTGTTACAGTTGTTGGTGTGTTTGGTGCTATCGCAGCGAAAAATAGAAGCGCGGCAAATAAGGTGATTGCTCAGATTGATCAGTTGGATGACAGTCCAATTACAATTGAGTCGGAAAGTTTAATTATGTCTGTTAAAGCAGAATATAATTTATTGACTGATAAGCAAAAAGGTCTTGTGAATAATTATGGTGTATTACAGAAAGCAGAGAAAGACTTAGCACATGTGAAGGATAAGAAAGTTGCAGATGAACTTGCTGCTGAAATTCGACGAATTGATAAGAGTACACTTACTGCAGATAATACAATGGTTGGTGCTCTTATGGACAAGTATAAGTCTCTGACGAAAGAGCAAAAAAAGCTTGTCGAAAATTATGATTTCTTGGTGGAATGCAAGGGTATTATAAATGAAAAAATTGTTGAAAAACAACGGATAGACCAGGCAAAGGATTTGGCACAGAGTTTTCCGGGATATGATGGTACTTGGGGGAACTTTGGTAGCGCACAGGATGACTATCAAGGTATGATTGAAACGGTTATCAAGAGGGATGTCAATTATAAAAACTTTTTTAAGGCGCCAGTCAATTCTTTGAAATTTTATGTTTCTAGATTTGAAAGAACATATGATGTGTTCGGAATTGGTGAGTGTTACTTCTATATGAGAGGAACCGAGAAACAGTACGGCGTAGAAGCGTATCTTTCTGGAAGAATTATCATTAGCGAAGATGGAACACTCTATTGTACTGACTTAGAATATTATTATTAAGATAGAAAAAGAAGAATCCACAGAGCAATCTGTGGATTCTTTTCAATTTAATACACTATCTAAATAATGGGAAAGAGAACGTCTCATATTTTCCCCCATATCAACTTCCCCATTTCGCATTGCCCATTCAAATGCATTTCCAATTACAAGTACGCGGATATCGTTTACAACTTCTGCAATTGACAAATTCAACTGAATGGCATTTGCGGCAACCGCTTTTTCTAGATATTGTTGCACGGTTACGATTGGATAAGGGCGTTCTGTACGAATGTCAGGGTTCAGTGCCTGATTTCGAGGGGTATAATAGCCGGCCACAAAGTCCACACCGAGTTCTTTACAGTAGGCTGCGTAATTCAGATATACGCCTACGATTGCAGTAATAGCCTCGTCTCTGTTTTGAGGAAGGTCTAAGAGCTCAGGATTGATTGTTGGTTGTTCTTCGATGTAGTAAGAAAGCAAATCATCTTTCGTTTTGAAATGATGGTAGAAACTTCCGTTAGACACACCGGCTTCTTCACAAATATTTTTTATGGAAAGACTTTCGTAACCGCTGCGCTGCAAAATTGCCTTTGCGGCTTGGAAAATTCGTTCTTTTGTCTCTTGCGATTTTTGTTGTTGCTTCGTCATAAAAATCTCCTATAGTTTTCAAATAAAGTTCTATATGCCCTTTATTATAGCACGTTACTTAAAAAAAACAAGAAAAACAGAGCGCGCTCTGTTGGAAATTATTGAAAAAAACATTGAATTATGATATTCTGTAGCAAGTGATTGACAGATACAAGAGAGGTAAGAAAATGGATATTATTCAAAAGCTGACACAAGAATTAGAAGTGAAAAAATGGCAGGTAGAGGCAGCTGTTCAGTTGATTGATGAAGGGAACACAATCCCATTTATTTCAAGATACCGAAAAGAAGCAACTGGAGCGCTCAATGATGAGCAGTTGCGTAAATTATACGAACGATTGCAGTATTTGAGAAATTTGGAAGAGAAAAAAGAACAGGTACTTGCAACCATAGAAGAACAAGGCAAATTAACAGAAGAATTAAAGGCGCAGATTTTGGCGGCTGAGACTTTAGTGGTAGTGGAAGATTTGTATCGTCCGTATCGTCCAAAAAGAAGAACGAGAGCGACTGTTGCAAAAGAGAAAGGTTTAGAACCGTTGTCTGCGCTTATTATGTTGCAAAAATTGGATATTCCATTGGAAGAAGCTGCTGCGGAATATATTTCAGAAGAAAAAGAAGTGGCAAGTGCAGAAGAAGCTATCGCAGGTGCGATGGACATTCTTGCAGAATATATTTCTGATGAAGCAGACTATCGTATTTACATCCGTGATTTAACGACAAAGCAAGGGAAACTTACTTCTGTTGCAAAAGATGCAGAAGCACAGTCTGTATATGAGATGTATTATGAATTTGAAGAGCCAATCATTAAATTGGCAGGACATCGTGTGCTTGCATTGAATCGTGGAGAAAATGAAAAGTTTTTGACTGTGAAAGTAGAGGCGCCAGAAGAAAAAATCTTAGGATACTTGGAGAAAAAAGTGATTATTTCGGACAATCCATATACAACACCAGTGTTGAAAGATGTGATTGCAGATAGTTATAAACGACTGATTGCCCCTGCGATTGAGAGAGAAATTCGAAATGAGTTAACAGAAAAAGCTGAAGACGGTGCGATTACTGTATTCGGAAAGAATTTGGAACAATTGTTGATGCAACCACCGATTGTAGGACAGACCGTTCTTGGATGGGACCCGGCATTCCGTACTGGTTGCAAGTTGGCAGTTGTAGATGCGACGGGAAAAGTGTTGGATACTACGGTTATTTATCCAACAGCACCGACGACACCACAAAAGATTGAAGCGGCAAAAGAAACTTTGAAAAAATTGATTCGCAAGTATAATATTACGTTGTTCTCGGTAGGAAATGGAACGGCATCTCGTGAGTCAGAGCAAATCATTGTAGAACTTTTTAAAGAGATTCCGGAAAATGTACAGTACATTATTACGAATGAAGCAGGAGCCTCTGTTTATTCGGCAAGTAAGTTGGCGACAGAGGAATTCCCGAACTTTGATGTGGGACAAAGAAGTGCAACTTCCATTGCACGACGTTTACAAGACCCATTGGCGGAACTTGTAAAGATTGATCCAAAGTCTATTGGTGTTGGTCAATATCAACATGATATGAATCAGAAAAAACTAAGCGAGGCACTCTCGGGTGTAGTAGAAGACTGTGTAAATAAAGTCGGAGTGGATCTTAATACAGCATCAGCGCCATTGTTGTCTTATATTTCCGGTATTTCTGGAACGATTGCGAAAAACATTGTGGCACACCGTGAAGAAAACGGAAAGTTTGTAGACCGTAAAGAACTCTTGAAAGTGGCAAAATTGGGACCAAAAGCCTATGAACAATGTGCAGGTTTCATGCGTATTCAAGGCGGCAAGAATCCATTGGACGGAACAAGTGTCCATCCGGAAAGCTATGAAGCGGCAGAAAAATTGTTGGCGAAATTGGGATATTCAACAGCGGATATCGCTGGAGGAAAACTTAGCGGTCTTTCAAAATCAATCAAAGATTACAAAGCGCTTGCCGATGAATTGGAGATTGGCGAGATTACGTTACAAGATATTGTAAAAGAGTTAGAAAAACCAGCCCGTGACCCACGTGACGAAATGCCAAAACCAATTCTTCGAACCGACGTATTGGAAATGAAGGATTTGACCGAAGGGATGATTCTAAAAGGAACGGTGCGAAATGTCATCGACTTTGGTGTGTTTGTAGATATTGGAGTACACCAAGATGGTTTGGTTCACATTTCTCAATTGACCGATAAGAAGTTTGTCAAACATCCGTTAGAGGTTGTGAGTGTTGGTGATATTGTAGAAGTAAAAGTGATGAGTGTGGATTTGCAGAAGAAACGAATTCAATTGACGATGAAACTGTAATTCATTTTAGAAACATGTACCTTGTATAATGTTTGCAATTGCGTTATACTTATAAAAAACAAATAAGGATTCTTCGGGGCGGGGTGTGATTCCCCACCGGCGGTAAAAGTCCGCGACCCATGGAAATGGCTGAACTGGTGTGATTCCAGTACCGACAGTTAAAGTCTGGATGAGAGAAGAGATACGCGAAAAGTGTATAGTTATGACCCGAAGTCTGTGCTTCGGGTCTTTTTATGTAAGAGAAGGAATCCTTTAAAGAAGGAGAAAAGATATGAACAAACAAAAGAACAAACTTGGAACACGTGAAATGGCTACCATTGGTATGTTAGGAGCGATTTCAATGATACTGATGCTTTTTGAAATCCCCCTGCCTTTTGCCCCATCCTTTTATAAAATCGATTTTAGTGAAGTTCCTGTACTCATCGGGACATTTTCCATGGGACCGATTGCCGGAATGCTGATTGAATTAGTGAAAGTACTTTTGAATCTTCTTGTGAACGGAACGGATACGGCATGTGTTGGTGAGCTAGCAAACTTTTGTATCGGATGTTCGTTTTGTGTTCCGGCGGGATTTATTTACCAACGAAATAAAACGAAACAGGGTGCAGTGATTAGTTTGATGGTAGGAACTCTTGCTATGACATTTCTGGGATGCTTTATCAATGCGTATGTCATGCTTCCAACTTATTCAAAAGCATTTCACTTACCGATTGATTCCCTGGTGGCAATGGGGACAGCGGTGAATGCAAAGATTACGAACCTGTTCACGTTTGTGATGTTTGCGGTGGTGCCATTCAATTTGTTGAAGGGAATTTTAACGTCTGTTGTCGTGTTGTTGATTTATAAGAAAATCAGCCCAATTATCAAAAGGCATTAGTTGTAACAAATAAAATGCTGTGCTATAATTCTTTAGAGTACAGCATTTTTTGTTGCATAAATTTAAGCTGGAGGAAGATACATGTCTGTAAAATTTAATGTTAAAATCAAGGAAAAGCATATTGTGGATTTTCAGTTATATCATAGCCGCACACATTTTGCGGGGATTTTTGGATTTGTTGCGACATTTGTGTGTCTTGGAGTGGGCGTGTGGGATGTTGTAAATGGAAACATTGCGGATTCGTTCATTTGGTTTGCTTCTGCAGGAATTCTGCATTTCTTTCCACGTCAACAATTGAAAGCAAAAGCCAAAAGGCAAATACAAAATACCGAGATGTTTCAGCATGAATTAGAATATGAGTTTGATGACACTGGATTTATTACTCGCCAAGGCGAGGTGGTAGTTAAGAATGAGTGGGAAGCAGTTGAAAAAGCTGTGAGTACCAGAACCAGTATCATTCTGTATATGAGTCGTGTGCGCGCAATCATTTTCCCGAAGAAATGCATCGGAGACAATTATGAAGAAATGGTGAAATTGATTCGCGAAAACATGCCGAAAGAAAAGGTGAAAATACGATGATTATAGAGACGAGAAGTGCAGAAGAAACCTATCAATTGGGTGTGGAGATTGGGAAAAAAGCAACCCAAGGGCAAGTTTATACCATGGTAGGAGATCTTGGTGTAGGAAAAACTGTTTTTACACAGGGAATGGCTCATGGTTTGGAGATTGTGGAGCCGATTAACAGTCCAACTTTTACCATTGTTCAGGTGTACGATGAAGGGCGTTTGCCGTTTTATCATTTTGATGTATATCGTATTGGCGATATTAGCGAGATGGATGAAATAGGGTACGAAGATTATGTCTATGGAGAAGGGGTATCCCTGATTGAATGGGCAAACTTGATTGAGGAAATTTTGCCGGAAAAGCGAATTTCCATTACGATAGAAAAAGATTTGGAACAAGGATTTGATTATCGAAAAATAACGATAGAAGAGAGGTAGCCATTATTATGCGTATACTTGCTTTAGATAGTTCCGGACTCGTAGCAACTGTTGCGATTTTGGAAGATGAGCAGACCATAGCAGAATACACAGTAAATTATAAGAAGACACATTCGCAGACATTGCTTCCAATGTTGGATGAGATTGTGAAAATGACGGAATTCGATTTGTCGACAGTTGATGCCATCGCAGTTGCGGGAGGACCAGGATCTTTTACAGGACTTCGTATTGGTTCGGCGACCGCGAAAGGATTGGGGTTGGCACTTCAAAAACCATTGATTCATGTTCCAACTGTGGATGGAATGGCCTATAGTCTGTTTGGAAATTCTGGATTGATTAGTCCAATTATGGATGCCAGAAGAAATCAGGTTTATACCGGCATCTACCGTTTTGAACATGAGTTTGAAGTAGTAGAAGAACAAATGGCAATTTCTGTTCAGGAATTGATTGAAAAATTAAATGCGTATGGGGAAAAGGTTACATTCCTGGGAGATGGCGTTCCGGTTTATCGAAGCCAATTTGAAGAAGGCCTCAAAGTAGAATACAACTTTGCTCCTGCCCATGTGAATAGACAACGCGCGGCGGCAGTGGGTGTGTTGGGAATGAAATATTATGCAGAAGGAAAGGTAGAGAGCGCAAAGGAACATCAGCCGGATTATCTTCGCCTTTCACAAGCAGAACGGGAGCGTGCAGAGAAACATGCCGATATTTCGTAACGTAACTGAACAAGAACTTGCAGATGTAGCAAGATTGGAAAAACAAAATTTCTCAGATCCATGGTCAGAAAAGAGTTTGATGGAGACAAACGAGCAACCCCAAGCAATGATTGCAGTTGCAGAAGAAGCAGGGCGAATTGCAGGGTATTGTATCTTGTATTATGTAGTGGATGAAGGAGAGATTGCCCGCATTGCAGTAGATGAAAACTTTCGAAGACGGGGTATCGGACGCGGCCTTTTGGATTATGTTTGTTTGCAATGTGAGGAAAAAGGCGTGGGAAGATTGCTTTTGGATGTGAGAGAGAGCAATGAGAACGCAAAACAATTTTATCAACAATATGGATTTGGGATAGATGGGGTTCGCAAATCATTTTATGAGAATCCAAAGGAAGATGCCGTGTTGATGAGCAAAAGAATTAACAACCTTTTCCACTAGGAGGAACCCTAGGGGGAGGGGTATAATGTAGACGTAGCAAATTCAAAGGAGGAATTGTATGCGTCAGTACAAAAAAGAAGAAATCGAAAAAATTGAAATATATGTTTGCAACCGATGTGGAAAAAAAATGACACAAGAAGATGTATTTTCAGTAGATAAGCGCTGGGGATATTTTTCAAATAAAGACAATGAAGTGCATCATTTTGATTTGTGTGAAGCGTGTTATGATGATATCGTTTCTACATTTCAAATCCCAATAGATATAGAGAATAGGTAGGAGAAGTTCATGTTAGATGTTTGTTTGTTAGGGTGTGGCGGTATGATGCCACTTCCGCATCGCTGGTTGACGGCGTTGATGACCCGATTCAATGGAAGCAGTCTTTTGATTGATTGCGGCGAAGGAACGCAGGTGGCGATTAAAGAAAAGGGATGGAGTTTTAAGCCGATTGATGTAATCTGCTTTACACATTATCACGGGGATCACATTAGTGGACTCCCGGGTCTTTTGTTGACAATGGGGAATGCGGATCGTACAGAACCTTTGACTTTAATTGGACCAAAAGGATTGGAACGTGTGGTGAATGCACTTCGTGTCATTGCACCAGAGCTTCCGTTTGAATTAAAATTTATTGAAGTGACACAACCAGAAGAAACATTTGAACTCAACGGATATCGTTTAAAAGCATTTCGCGTGAATCATAATGTGATTTGTTATGGATATACTGTGGAGATTGATCGTGCCGGAAAATTTGATTTGGCGAGAGCGGTGGAACAAAATATACCGAAAGAATATTGGAAACATCTGCAAAAAGGGGAAACCATTGTGGCGGATGACAAAACATATACACCGGATATGGTTCTTGGAGCACCAAGAAAAGGGATTAAATTAACCTATTGTACCGACACAAGACCGACAAATTCTATTCGTGAAAATGCGAAAGGGTCTGATTTGTTTATTTGTGAAGGGATGTATGGAGAAACCGAGAAAGATGCAAAAGCAGTGGAATACAAGCATATGACGTTTTATGAGGCGGCGGAACTAGCGAAAGCGGCAGAAGTTCAGGAACTGTGGTTGACTCATTACAGTCCATCTTTGGTGAGACCAGAAGAATATATGGATGCTGTGCAAAAAGTATTTCCAAACGCAAAACCGGGAAAAGACGGTATGTCAGTAGAACTTACATTTTCGGAAAATTAGCAGATAAAGAGGATGAAAGAATGGCAGAACAGAAAGATGTATTGATTTTAGCGATTGAAAGTTCTTGCGACGAAACGGCAGCGGCAGTTGTAAAAAACGGTCGCGAAGTCTTATCGAATGTAATATCTTCGCAGATTGAACTTCACAAACTATATGGTGGAGTAGTGCCAGAAATCGCATCGCGCAAACATATAGAGAAAATCAATCAAGTCATAGAAGAAGCTTTAGAGCAAGCTTCTGTGACTTTGGATGATTTGGATGCAATTGGAGTGACTTACGGACCGGGTCTTGTAGGGGCACTCTTAGTTGGCGTTGCAGAAGCAAAAGCAATTGCCTATGCGAAAAATCTTCCTTTGATTGGTGTACATCATATTGAGGGACATATTTCTGCCAATTATATAGAAAACAAAGAACTAGAACCACCGTTTATTTGTCTCGTTGTTTCTGGTGGACATACACATTTAGTATGCGTGAAATCTTATGGAGAATATGAAATCATCGGACGAACCAGAGATGATGCTGCCGGGGAAGCCTTTGATAAGGTTGCACGCGCAATTGGACTTGGCTATCCAGGTGGTCCAAAGATTGATAAATTGTCCAAGGAAGGAAATCCGGATGCGATTGTATTTCCAAAAGCACATATTACAGATGCGCCATATGATTTTAGTTTCAGTGGTGTAAAATCAGCGGTTCTAAATTATATCAATGGATGCAAGATGAAGGGTGAAGAATATAACAATGCAGATATCGCAGCATCTTTTCAAAAAGCAGTTACAGACGTACTTGTGGAAAATGCCATGCGCGCAGTGAAAGAGTATGGTCTTTCAAAGTTTGCGATTGCAGGTGGAGTGGCATCAAACAGTACCTTGCGTACGGCGATGCAAAAGGCTTGCGAGGAAAATGGTGTGGAATTTTACCATCCATCACCGATTTATTGTACAGACAATGCGGCTATGATTGGTGTAGCGGCTTATTACGAATATTTAAGTGGAACAAGACACGGATGGAACTTGAATGCAGTTCCAAATCTCAAGTTGGGAGAACGTTAGTATGCAAAAAGAAAAGTGTACGGCAATCGTATTGGCAGCGGGTCGTGGAAAACGTATGGGTACAGAGATACAAAAACAATATTTGGAGATTGGTGGAAAGCCAGTATTGTATTATTCTCTGGATGTATTTGAAACATCTGAGATTATCGATGAGATTGTACTTGTTGTAGGAGAAAATCAAACAGCATATTGCCAAAAAGAGATTGTTGAAAAATATGGTTTTAAAAAGATAACAGCAATTGTACAGGGCGGTGCAGAACGCTATCATTCTGTGTGGAATGGATTGCAGAAAGTGGAAGATGGATATGTGTTTATCCATGATGGCGCGCGCCCGTTTGTCGATGAAGAGATTTTGAATCGTGCGTATGATGATGTAAAACAGTATCAAGCTTGTGTTGTGGGAATGCCGGTTAAGGATACCATTAAAGTAAGCGATGATAATGAATGTGTTGCTGATACTCCGGAGCGTAGTCGTCTGTGGATGGTCCAGACCCCACAGGTGTTTGATACACAACTTGTAAAGAGAGCTTATCAAAAATTAATGGAGAAACAAATCACCAATGTTACAGATGATGCGATGGTAGTAGAACAGATGCTTGGAAATAAGGTGAAACTTGTAAAAGGCTCATATGAAAATATTAAAATTACCACGTTGGAAGATTTAGATGTAGCGAACGCATTTTTGTCGAAAAAATAACGAAAAAAAGTGTTGACAGTGGCAAAATGACGTGATAATATAAGTTACGTCGCTGAGAGATGCGACTACAATATTATAAATGCAGAGGTATCGAAGAGGTCATAACGAGGCGGTCTTGAAAACCGTTTGTCCGAAAGGGCACGTGGGTTCGAATCCCACCCTCTGCGCTTGAAAACCACCAACAATGTTTGGTGGTTTTGTCATGTAAGGAGAAGTACCCAAGAGGCTGAAGGGGCTCCCCTGGAAAGGGAGTAGGTCGTTAATAGCGGCGCGCGGGTTCAAATCCCGCCTTCTCCGTTTACAATAGTAATCCACTTGTTTGAGTGGGTTGCTATTTTTTTATTCCAAAATGTAAAATACACTTTACATTTCTAAACTCTTGTGTTATTGTACAAAAGTAAAGTAAACTTTACTTTTGGAGGTGGTTACTTGAATAACAGAATTAGGGAATTGCGGAAAGAAAAAAATATTACACAGGATGATTTTGCCAGTGCGGTTGGAGTAACGAGGCAGACTATCATTTCATTAGAAAATGGGAAGTATAACGCTTCGCTCCAACTTGCGTTTAAAATATCAAAGTATTTTGATATGAGTATTGAAGAAATTTTTGTTTTTGAGGAGGAATGAGCATGCCGTTTAAGAAAAAATTGAAAACAAGGTTATTTGTTGCTGTCGGATATCTTATTATAGGAATAATTATGATTGTTGTATTTAATCTATTGGAGACTGATAATAACTTTTTGTCTTCCTTTGGGTTTGCCTTGGTAACGATTGGAATTGTTCGTGTGAGAAATTATCTTCTGATAACTAAAAGCGAAGAAACAATAAGAAAACAACAGATAGCGGAAACAGATGAGCGTAATATATTTATAGCAAACAGGGCAAAGAGTATTTCGTTTACAATTTATGTTTTGCTAGCGTGTGTGTCTGTTATTGTATTAGAAATACTAAGCAAAACAGAACTGGCAATGATTCTTTCGGGAACGGTTTGTATTATGCTACTTATATATTGGGTCAGTTATTGGATAATCAGAAAGAAATTATAATGCGCACAGGATTTTGAAATATGTAGAGGCACCGAGTGGTGCCTCTTTTTTAACGCTCACAGCTTAATAAACATCTAACAAAGCATAAAGTAGAAGAGATTGTTAGTGAAAAGAAGAAAAAGAGCGCGCCTACGAAGATGGCACCAAGAATGCTTGTTGCTGCAAATCCAATCAAAAGAAGAACGAGCGCAACGAAGATGGTTCCTGCGATACCAAACAACAAGGCTGTCAAAGGAGTGCAACATTGGTTGCAAAAAGAGTCTTTGCGTGTTGACGCAGTCGCGAGAAGTACAATAGCTAGAAATGCAATAGCGATTCCTAAAGCGACCGTAAAGTAGACTGGTGTTAACGTAAATGTTGCAGTAATTTGTAAAAATGTTGCAACAATGCCGATAATAAGGCTTGCTACAAGCGCGATTCCAGTACAATCACGTCTGTTTCCGCAATTACAAAATGTCATAGTTTTTTCACCTCCCAATATTTAATGTATGCGAAAATATTGGGGTGCGTGAAAGGTAAAAACACAAGATTTAGATATGCTAAAAAAAGAGTGAATTTAGGGTCGTAAAAACGGGAAAAATAGTATTGACAAATAAAAAACAATTGTGTTATTCTTTGTAAGCACTCCCTAAAAAATAAAAGTTAAAAAAACTTTAAAAAAGTGGTTGACAATTATAGTTTGGGTGTGATAGTCTTATAAAGCTGTCGCAAGAGAGCAAAAGAACATTGATAATTAAACAATAGATGACAATGAAAACGAATTCCTGAAAATTTCTAAGAGAAAAATTCAAGAACAGACAGTTAATGTCGAACCAAAACAGTAAAGTAAGGTAAAATTGCTAGCAAGTGATTTTG
>JAZRRJ010000041.1:0-18422 GCA_045650645.1 Faecalimonas sp.
GACTATGCATTTGTAATGCACCTCCTAGTGGTTTGTTGTGGTTGACTGGCACTGGGAGGTTTTTTCTTTTTATTATAAACGAAAAAATGTTGAAGTAGATGATTATTTAAAATCATCCACCCCAACATTTATTTTAGAACCAAAGGAATTTGAAATATTGACACATTATAAGGAGAGGCCTATAATATACTTAACAAGACAACTGAGGTGATGGACGTGACCCATCTGCTTCAGTAGATTAGGTTCTAAGAATAGACGTCTGCTCTACCAAAGTCAAGGCGTCTATTTTTTATGTGTAAAATTTAGAATGGTTATAATTAAGCTGGCTACAGCCAGTATAATCATTAGTTCTTCATAAGTACTCATAATAACCACCCCCCTTCCACAAGACTTGAAGTAGGTGGGAAACGCCCTCCCAGTTGCCTGGGTAAGTATATTATTTCTTTGTTTTTAATGGATTAGTGGACGCTATGTATTTCCACAGAAATTAGAAATGGCGGAAACATGTCCAGAGAATTTCAGATAAATATATTATACAAGGAGTGTGTTTCATATTCAAGAGATGGAAACAATTTTTTGTGCATTCGCGAGGGAGACTCGTTAGAAATATATACGGACCAAAAGGTCGGGAGTTCGAATCTTCTCGCCCACGCTTAAAAACAAAGCACTTCGAGAAATCTCGAGGTGCTTTTTTAATGCGTTGACTAACATTTGACTAACGGGAAAATGAATTTGCAATGTTAATACTTAGTGATAAATGTATTATAAGGGATGTTGTTTTCGTGTATTATATAAAAAAGTGGTAGTTAGCATATTGTGGATAAAATGTATTTTTGAAGTATATTTTTTAGATTTTTTTATAGGAAACTTGAACAATTTAAAAAGAATGCTATACTTAACATATAAAAATTTTTTAGAAAGAACGAAAAACACACTATGAGAAAAAAGGAACGATTGATATGTTAGCATTATGTGCGATTATGATTTTTATAGGAATTATTTTATTAACTATATCATTTATAGCTGAATTGAAAGATCATTCAATGAGAATAGGGGCATTTTTGTTCATGGTGGCAGGAATGATAGCGGGGTGCTTGGGTACACCAAGTCGAGATATGCCTAATGGTATGCCGGGGACTGGTTTGATTTCTTGCGTTATAATATTAATAGGGATTTTTTTTGTTGTAAAGCCATATATTCCACAGATTGTTGTATTAATAAAAAAGATCAAAGAGATACAAATAAGCGAAAATTGGAAACGAAAAATTATTATAATTAGTTCCGCTGTAATAGTGCTTACATTAATGATTATAGGATTTTCGATTTATTGGAATGCTACCGAGGACGATAGATACATCAAAAGCGAAATGGAATATGTTTTAGAACAAGTAGAAGCATATCGAAGTGGAGAAAATAGCGACATTGAGTTTTACGTTGCTTCATCCGTATTGGATGATTGGGAATTTATAGATTTCCTCTCAGTGCAAGCTTCAGAGATGATTGATAATGGTGAGTACGATCTGCTATTTGAATTTTTGACAGAATTAAGACGTAATGACGCTTGTATAAGTGAGATTCAGGATAATGTAAAGAATATGTTCGAAAGTATCGAAGATTTAGAAATAGCTCTTGAAATAAAAGAAAAATATTCTGTTGATTATTATGAACCGGTTTTGAGTTTTAGACGAGATTCCAAACTTTTCTCTTCTTATATTAAATCAAACGGGATTGAAGAAATAACTACTACTCCGGGAACAGGGTTTTACGCCAATGAAAAGGATGATATTTCCACAGATTGGATTGGTCTTGAAGGTTCGCCTATACATGATAGTAAGAGCTTGACATATATGGGGGATTTCAAGATTCTGGAAGAATATGGTGTGACGTTAGATAAATATTATAATGAAACTTATTACTCTTATGATAATTATTATTTTTGTGACCAACCCATCGATTTTTCGCCGATGGATGGCGAATGCATATATTCGGGAAATTATTTGTTTTGCTTTGATTCCGATGGAACATTAATAGGATGTGAAAAAATTGACGAAAAGTGATTCTAATACCCCTAATATGGAGTTCGAATCTTCTCGCCCACGCTTAAAAACAAAGCACTTCGAGAAATCTCGAGGTGCTTTTTTAGTGTGTTTGACTAACATTTGACTAACGAAAAAGCATGAGAAATTATTTACATTAACTCTTAAGAGTGTTAGGATTATTAGTAATACAAAACAAAGGAGACAAACTGTTATGAGATATCAATTTTTACGTTTCCCAGAAGGAAAAGCAAAGGCAGTTACATTCAGTTATGATGACGGTGTTCGTCAGGATTTGAAATTTTCAGATGTTTTGGAAAAATATCAGATAAAGGCAACGTTTAATTTGAATTCGGAAAAGTTAAGAGGTTCAAAAGGGCTGCAAAAGGATGAAGTTCAAGAATATATTTTGAATAGAGGACATGAGATTGCAGTTCATGGAAGCAAACATAGAGCAGAAGGAACATTGCGCCCGATTGAAGGCATTCAAGATGTTATGAACTGCCGTCTTGAATTGGAAGAGCAATTTGAGATAATCATTCGTGGGATGGCATATCCGGACAGCGGAATTACATATTTTACAAATGGCGCAAAGTATGACAATGTAAAGAATTATTTGCAGGAATTGGATATTGTGTATTCGCGTACTTTAGGTGGGGATAATAATTCATTTGAATTGCCGATGGACTGGCATGCGTGGATGCCGACCGCACATCATAATAATGTCAATATTTTTGATTATATAGAGCAGTTTGTAAAGATTGATTTGTCAGATCCAGCAACGTATGGAGCAAGAAGGCAGCCTCGTCTTTTCTATCTTTGGGGACACAGTTATGAGTTTGACAGAGATGACAACTGGGAGCATCTTGAGGACATATGCGAGAAATTATCAGGGAAAGATGACACATGGTATGCGACGAATATGCAAATCTATGACTATGTTACGGCGTATCATTCGCTTGTTTACAGCGCAGACGGAACTAGAGTATACAATCCGACACTACAAACAATTTGGTTTGATGTAGATCGTGTACTTTATTCTGTGGAACCGGGAGAGACAATTAAGATAAAATAGCATTTATTCTCCTACGGACCAAAAGGTCGGGAGTTCGAATCTTCTCGCCCACGCTTAAAAACAAAGCACTTCGAGGAAACTCGAGGTGCTTTTTTAGTGCATATGACTAATATTTGACTAACGGACAGTTTCGAAAAGACGCAAGAATCTTATATAGAATATTCAAGTATGGTGATTCGGAATGTCTTGTGTATAGGTTACCATACAATAAAAAGTAGGATCCGCTTTGATTCTGTGTGAAACAATGATATAATGCTGACAAGAAATAAGTAAAAAAAGAAAGAGTGTTTTGTGACACGTGCGAGTACGATATGGCGAAATATACATCACAATATGACAAAATGACAAAAGAACCAGTTTCTAAATTAGTACTGAGACTGGGAATACCGACAACGATTAGTATGTTAGTTACTAGCGTTTATAATATGGCAGACACTTTTTTTGTGGGGAAACTGGGGAATAGTGCCAGTGGTGCAGTTGGTGTTGTGTTTGGCTTGATGGCTATTATACAGGCATTGGGATTTATGTATGGGCATGGAGCAGGGAGCATTATAGCTAGACTTCTTGGAGCCAAAGAAGAGGAAAATGCGACAAACTATGCATCTGTAAGTTTTTTCTCTGCACTTTTTAGTGGAGCAGTTTTTGGGACTCTAGGATTGGTGTTTTCTAAACCATTGATGTACTTGTTAGGCAGTACAAGTACAATACTGCCCTATGCTCAAGACTATGGGCGCTATATTTTGATTGCTGCACCTGTTACCATGGCAAGCTTTGTTCTGAATAATATTTTGCGATACGAAGGTAAAGCATATTTGGCTATGGTTGGGTTAACTACCGGTGGAATACTGAATATTATTTTAGACCCCATTTTTATTTATAAGTTTGATATGGGAATAGCAGGCGCAGGGTTGGCAACAGGAATTTCGCAGTGCATTAGTTTTTGTATTTTACTTAGCATGTTTCTTCGAAGAAAGACTCAAAGTAGACTTATATTTGCTAGATTTACTGCCAATTTGAAAAAATTGCCACTGATTATGCAGACGGGATTTCCAAGTCTGATTCGTCAAGGTTTGAACAGTGTAGCAAGTATGTGTTTGAATCATTATGCTGGATTTTATGGTGACTCGGCCATTGCAGCTATGTCTATTGTCAATCGTATTTGTTTCTTTATTTTTGCAGTTGGACTTGGTATCGGTCAAGGATTTCAACCAGTATGTGGTTTCAACTATGGGGCAAAACGATTTGACCGTGTGAAAAAGGCTTTTTATTTCACGGTTGCAGTGGGTGAAATTTTCTTGGGCGTATTGGCTGTTGTTGGAATCTTGGCATCTGGACAATTGATCGGGTGTTTTAGAGAGGATGCAGAAGTAATTGCAATAGGAACGGTAGCCTTAAGATATCAACTTGTAGCACTGTTTTTCCAACCGATAACGATCTGTGCAACGATGCTATTCCAGAGCGTAGGTGCCAATGGGCACGCGACGGTTTTTTCGATGTTGCGAAGTGGGTTGATTTTTATTCCGATACTCGCGATATTGCATCATTTTATAGGGCTTACTGGAGTGCAGAGTGCTCAGGCAATCGCGGATATCATGACATTTGTGATTACGGTGCCTGTTGTAATACAGTTCATAAAAAAATTAGAATAATATTTGTTTATTGTTGTTTTTAGATATTTTTATGTCAAACGAAGACCAAGGAAAATATAAAGCATGAATAACATAAAAACCTATCTTTTTGACTTTGACGGAACGTTAGTAGATTCTATGCCAACTTATGTGTCGGCAATGCTTCGTATCTTAGATGAAAATAGTATTTCTTACGACAAGCATATTGTAAAAATTATTACTCCACTTGGTCTTATAGGAACTGCAGAATATTTTGTTGAATTGGGAATCAATAAGCCGAAGGAAGAAATAATACTTTTAATGAAAGAGTATATGGCGGAAGCGTATTTTTATCATATACCGGCCAAGAATAATGTAATTCCTGTATTAAAGGAATTAAAGAAAAAAGGTTCTAATTTGAACGTGCTGACTGCAAGTCCACATATTACTTTAGATGCGTGTTTGAAACGCTTAGGAATTTATGACCTGTTTACAAATGTATGGTCATGTGACGATTTTCATACGACGAAGGCGGATCCTGATATTTATAGAATGGCTGCGGAAAAGATTGGGGAGAGTATAGAAAACATTTTGTTTTTGGATGATAATTTTAATGCAGATAAAACGGCAAAGTCAGCAGGAATGTTGGTTTGCGGGGTGTACGATGATTCATCCAAGGATTATGTAGATGATATAAAGGGAATTACTGATTATTATATATATGATTTTGAGGAATTGATACAAGAATAAGAGAAAAAAGCACATTTCGAGGTGCTTTTTAAGTGCATAAATTTACCAGTTTACCACATAATAACCATGAGGTGGTAAAATGAAAGATAAACAAGAAAAGAAAGATCAAGAACACTTTAACAGTGTTACGAATAAAACAAAACCGGAAAATCAAAACCAGCATCATAATGTCAGAAAAGAAGGTGTAGATGCAAAAAGAAGACAGGTATAAAAGGCGTCTAAAAAGGCGTCTTATGATATTGCTATGTATCGTGTTGACATTTCACTAACAACGTATCCAATGTCTCAGCAGCTTTTTTATCAAGTTGCTTTAGGGCATGGGTGTAAAAATCTATAGTAGTGCTAGCTTGAGAGTGGCCCCATCTGTTGGATATCGTTTTTACATCTATATTTTGACTAATTAATAAAGTGGCAGAAGTGTGCCGTAGGCTATGCAACGGAATGTCCGGCAGTGTATCTTTTTCGTCTGTAACGGTCTTATTGTAACGTTTGATTAACGGATTTGTACAATACAAGAAAAAAGGTGTTGCCGTAATGACAACACCTAAAAATTCATTGAACCACAAGTAGTTTATTCCCAGGAAAAATGTAATTCCCGTTTTTTAGATACGCAATCAGAAAGGTAAAGATTGATAAGTGTCTGATAAGGAATTCCTAAAATTCCAGATTGCATTTTAAAATAGGTTATAATATCACTGTCAAGATTAATTGTAATTTGTTGTTTCTCTTTTTTTGTATAAGGATTTTTTCTTGCGTTGTTAAAATCATATTCATTTCTCATATTTAACACCTCTTCAAAAATTATAATATTGTTTGCTTTCTGTTTTGTTTGCTTTTCTTGCTGATATAATGCGAATTGTCATATCTGATTCTCGATAACAGTGGCAAACAACCAATAGCTTTGCACTTTTACTCTGACCGAGAATAATAAATCTATCTTCTTGTTCAGAATGGTCTGGGTCATCAATTATAAGAGCCATTTCATCATAGAACACAGTCTGTGCTTCTTCAAATGAAACCCCGTGTTTGATTTTGTTGCTAGTGTTTTTGTTTTCGTCCCATTCAAATTTCAAATGTTCCATATAGTTTCATATGAACTCTCTTAGCAACCATTTACCATACTTATATTATAATTATAAAATAAGTATATGTCAATTTTGAAAATAATGTGAATAAAAAATAGTTTTTATAGATCGGGAGTTCGAATCTTCTCGCCCACGCTTAAAAATAAAGCACTTCGAGATATACTCGAGGTGCTTTTTTAGTGTGTTCAACTAGCATTGCACTAACGGATTGTTTGATATATCTAATCGAAATTATTTTCTGTTTGTTGTTGGAGGTTTTATTATTCGCTAAATTCTATGTAGCAAAAAAATCTATTTGCCTGTGGATAATGATGTTACTTACACTATTGCTGTCAGATTCGATGAATGTTTTAATATAAAAATTGCATCATTCCCAGCAAGAGAAGGAACAAGCTTGTTTGAGGTTCATTTTGTATTATTGTATTTTTTATTGTCCACAATGTGAAAATATGGTAAAATATCGCAGGACAGAATGTTACGGAAAGATGAGGGAAAAGAATGTTTGAAAAAATTATATCATTAATCAATGATGCGCTATATAGTTATATTCTTATAATAATTTTAGTGCTTGGGGGACTCTATTTTAGTTTGAGGACTAAATTTGTACAATTTCGTTTACTAAAGGAGCAATTCCATGCAGTTATGGAAAAACCAGCTGATGGGAAAGGAGTGTCTTCTTTTCAAGCACTTATGGTTTCTACTGCATCACGCGTAGGTACTGGAAATATTATCGGAGTTTCTACGGCGATATGTGTCGGTGGGTTTGGTTCAGTTTTTTGGATGTGGGTAACGGCCCTTATTGGTTCTGCATCAGCATTTGTAGAGAGTACACTTGCACAAATTTATAAGAAAAAAGGAACAGAAGGAAGTTATGGTGGACCAGCTTATTATATCGAAGCAGCGTTAAAGAGTCGCCCACTTGCGATTGTTTTCTCGGTTCTTTTAATACTTACATATGGTGTCGGATTTAATATGTTGGCATCTTATAACTTGCAGTCGACATTTGCATCGTACACGATGTATAATCCTACAACATCACCATGGATTATAGGGTTGATTTTGGCGATCATAGTAGGCTTTTGTTTGTTTGGTGGTGGCAAGAGAATTGTGAATGCTACAACATTTCTCGTTCCATTTATGGGAATGGCATACATTTTAGTGGCGATTATTATTACAGTTATGAATGTAACTGAATTGCCAGCTATTCTTAAAGAAATCTTTGTCGAAGCTTTTGACTTTAAAGCTATTTTTGGAGGTTTCTCAGGGTCATGTGTTATGTATGGGATTAAGAGAGGGCTTTTTAGTAATGAAGCAGGTGTAGGTTCCGCACCAAATGCGTCGGCATCGGCTGAAGTATCACATCCTGTAAAACAAGGTTTAGTGCAGATACTCTCTGTGTTTATTGATACCATTCTTGTATGTTCGGCTACTGCATTTATGTGTATGTCATCTGGGGTTGAAGCAACACCAGAACTTTCAGGAGCTCTTTATGTACAAGAGGCAATGAATGCAACATTAGGTAAGTTTGGACCGATATTTATTACAATTGCGATGATTCTTTTTGCATTTACCACGTTATTAGGAAATCTGTTTTATGTGGAAAAAGCAATTTGCTATATCGCTAAAAAGAATTTAAGTAAGAGATTTAACGCAGTGTACTATATTATAGCTTCTTTTGTTATTTTCCTTGGTGCAGGACTTAGTGCGGATTTGCTTTGGAATCTTGCTGACCTTACGATGGGCGCCATGACTCTAATTAATCTTCCGGTAATTCTTGTTTTGCACAAATACGTTGTTCGGGCTTTGAATGATTATATGAAGCAACGCAAAGCAGGCAAAGATCCGGTTTTTAGAGCACAAGACATTGATCTTTCGCACAAAGTTGATTATTGGAACGAGTGTGAAGATAATATTATATAATCATAGAGAATTTTTGAAAAAAATTTGGAAAGGAAATATATCCTATAGAGTATATTACTTTTAAGATTATTTGCGGACCAAAAGGTCGGGAGTTCGAATCTTCTCGCCCACACTCATAAAAATAAAGCACTTCGAGAAAACTCGAGGTGCTTTTTTAGTGTGTTTACTAACAAAATATATGCTATAATAACTGTGAAATAGAGGAGTAAAATGAGTAAGTGTTCATATAGAAAGGATAATCAGATGTTGCAAAAAATACCGAAATTAAATTCGATTTGTTTGCATTGTGTTGCAAATGACAGAATAGGTCAATTTCCGGAGGATGCCTCTGAAGAAGATAAATTGACATATATGAAAGCAGTATTTCAGGAGTTATCAAAGATTGAAAATCAGCATGGACCAACCATTGCCACGCGGAATATTTATGATTTGCAGAAAAATATGTTTGGATACCATGAAAGTTATTTGGAACTTCGAACACGATTTAATAGGCTGATGATGGAAAAGGAATCGGAGATACGAAGGTCTATTCAACAGTCGGAAGATTCCTTGAAAACAGCCATTCAATATGCAATTGCAGGGAATTATATTGATTTTATGGTTATGAAAAATGTGGACGAGGATACCTTGAATTCTTTATTACAAGGTGCGCCTGATTACAAAATCGACCGAGATGTTCTTGAATCTTTACGAGAAGATATTGGTAGGGCGAAAAGATTGGTCTATTTAACTGATAATTGCGGTGAAATTGTAATTGATAAATTGATGATAGAACAAATTAGTAAAATAAATCCAGAGTTACAGGTTACGGCGATTGTGCGTGGCGAAGAAGTCCTAAACGATGCCACCATGGAAGATGCTACTCAAATAGGACTTATGGATGTGGCTAATGTTATAGATAATGGAGATTCTTTACCAGGTACTTGCCTCTATCGAATATCTGATAAAGCAAAACGAGAACTGAAAAATGCGGATGTGATAATCTCAAAAGGTCAGGGAAATTTAGAGATGCTTCAAGGCTGTAATATGAATCTGTATCATATGTTTTTATGCAAGTGCGAGATGATTTCAAATATGTTTCAAGTGCCGAAATTTACTCCAATGCTTGTGAAAGAGAATAAATAATAAATTAGGCCTAACAAATTTACAAATGTACAAAAATTATATGAATCAAAAGGTCAGGAGTTCGAATCTTCTCGCCCACGCTCATAAAAATAAAGCACTTCGAGAAAACTCGAGGTGCTTTTTTGATGTGTATTATAATATTTTCCCTGCTCGTTCTTCGGTTAATGCACCGTCTTTATAGGAGAGTTTACCGTTAACAAACACCATTTCTATACCTTCCGCCAAAGCACAAGGATTGTCGTAGGTGGCATTATCCTTTAAATTGTCATAATCAAACAGAACCAAATCAGCATCGAAACCTTCCAAAATTTTGCCCTTACCTTTAAGAGAATATCTTTCGGCAGGTAATCCAGTCATTTTATAGACTACGTCTTCTAAAGATAATACACCCGTTTCTTTGCAGAAATAGCAAATGGCACGGACAGATGTTCCCCATCCGCGCGGATGACATTTTTCCTTTGCGCCGATAACAATACCGTCACTACCAACCATAACATATGGTTTTTTTATAATATCCAAAACGTCATCATCGCTTAGTGAATGGAATACCGCAATGCCTAAACCGTGATTGGCAATCATCATATCAAAATAGGCATCAAAGGGATCTTTTCCAATCTTTTTTGCATATTCCGCCATGGTAAGGCCTTCAGATTCGGGAACGTTGGAGGATTTGCAAATTCGAACCCCATTCCAATCACCTGCATTAAGCAACAGATTTTCGTAATCAGAATTAGGATCTTCCATCTCACTGCGTATTTTTTGCCGCATAGCTGGATCTTTTAAAAGTTTGATTACGTGGTCGATTCCTTTGTCGTAATACCAGTTCGGGATGCAAGGTGCTAAAAATGTCATTGTGCTATTATAAGGATATTGATCGCAGGTGACGTCGAGCCCTTCCGACTGCGCTTTTTCTATAATCTCAAACGCTTTCAGGTGATTGCCCCAATTACGAACACCACGCGCTTTTAAGTGGGAAATATGTACGGGAACTCCTGTTTGTCGTCCTACCTCTATGGCTTCCTCAAGTGACGGAATCAAAGCTTTTGATTCATTGCGAATGTGAGAAGTGTAGATGCCACCATAGAGTTTAACAACCTTTACAAGTTCCACTATTTCCTCTAATTCTGAATAGGTGCCAGGAACGTAGCCTAAACCGCTCGATAAACCTGCTGCACCACATTCCATCGCATCGCGCACAAGTTCTTTCATCTGCGCCAACTCTTCAGCAGTGGGTTTACCGGATATGAATTGGTGCTCAAATACAAAATGGTATGGACCGGATATGCAAACACGATTTTGTATGCAGGATTAGGAACATTACTTCATTTAGCAATGACAATCTGTGGGGCGTATCCACTTTCCAGAAAGGTATACCAAGGAAAGAGCTTTGTTCAAAAGTTTTTGACTGTGTCTATGCTTTTTGGTGGAGGTTTGATACCAACATATATTCTTGTTTCAAACTTAGGACTTGTTGATACGCGTATATACATGATTATCAGTGGTGCAGTTAGTATCAGTCACATCATTATCATGAGAACATTCTTCCAAAGCAATATTCCATACGAATTGTTGGAATCCGCAAAGGTAGACGGTATTTCGGATGCAGGCTATTTGTTTAAGATCGTATTGCCACTTTCGAAAGCATCCCTTTCCGTTATCTTGTTGTATGCGATGGTAGGAAAATGGAATGATTACTTCGGACCAATGATTTACTTACGTAATCGAGATTTATATCCATTACAGTTGGTAGTTAGAGAAATCTTAAATAATGCAAAAGTAGATACAAGTAATGTCACAGATGCAGAAGTCGTAGAAAAACTTGCAACTGCGGCAGATCTTATGAAATATTCATTGATTATCGTTTCAACTCTTCCAATGTTGATTCTGTATCCATGTTTACAGAAGTTCTTCCAGAAGGGTGTAATGATTGGTTCGATAAAAGGTTAGGAAAAGGAGGTTGCTTTGTATATGAAGAAGATAATCAAGATTGTTTGTACCAGTTTGGGATGCATCTTGTTGTCGGCACTTTTAGCATTCGGCATCTTTACATTGATTAAGAATCGAAATGTTGCCAAGACGGGTAATGTATTGGGAGTATCCTGGTATAACGAAACGGATAGAACCTTTACAATTGCGACAGTAAAGGAACTCTATGAATTTTCAGAGCTTTCTAAGTTTTATGATTTTAAAGGTCAAACGATTAAATTAGACGCAGATCTTGTCGTAAATGAAGGAGATGCGAAAGATTGGGCAGAGAAAGCTCCAAAGAAAAAATGGAGACCAATCAACAAGTTTGCAGGAACATTTGATGGACAGGGACATACCATCAGTGGACTTTATGCAAAAACATCCGGTACGGCACTCGCTATGTTTACCAATACATCGCAGAGCTGTACGATTAAAAATATGAAACTTGTAAATACCTATTTCGAATCGCGAGGAATCGATGGTGTGGCAAGTTTTGCAAGTATTGGTGGCGGTAAATTTTATCAACTTTACAGTGATGCTATCTTAGAGTGTAAAGGAGAAAAAGTTGCCGGAATCATGAGTATGGTAAAAAAGGCAGCGAAATTCGAAGAATGCTGGTTTGATGGAGAGATTCATACAACCAACCGTGATGCCGGTGGTTTGATTGACGATATTTATGCATCTCGTGTTGAAATGAAACACTGTCTCTTTAGTGGTACGATTGAACAAGATTATACAATTGGTGGAACCAGAACCGGTGGTATCTGTGGAAAAGTTCGTGATGGCTCTAGCTTGATTATGAACGACTGTTTGGCAACAGGAACGTTGATTGCAGAGAAAACCATATATAGTGGTTCTTTAGTTGGTGTTGTTTATGGAGGATGCCAGCTTGCGACTACGGATTGTTATGTTTCTTCCACTGTTTATCATTTGTTAATTGGAGAATCTGGAGATCAGGGATCCATTAATGGTCTGCCACTGCAAATGCCAAATGATGTGCTTATTGGTACAAAGGCATATGAGTGGACAACATTGAATTTTGATAAATATTGGGCAGCTGTTGAAGGTGATACACCAGTTCTTAAATGTTTTGGTGAAAAAGGGATGCCACTTGCAGGTGTGGAAAAAGCCTTTGACACTAGCTGGTATATACCAGGGATGAATATTTACGAGATTACGACTTTAAAACAGTTGTATGGATTATATATCTTATCTGCAGGCAACAACTTTGCTGAGCATACAATTAAGCTTGGTGCAGATATTGTTGTAAATGAAGGAAATGCGGCGAAATGGGCAAAGAGCGCACCGGAAAATCCATGGTTTGCAATCAACAAGTTTGCAGGTGTATTTGATGGACAGGGACACACAATTAGCGGTGTTTATCTTAAGAATCAAATGACTTACCAAGGTTTCTTCGGGCAGGTGGAACCAGCTGGAATTGTGAAAAATTTCAACTTGAAAAACAGTTATTTCTGCAATGATAGCGATAAAAAGCTTGCAATGCTTGGAAGTATTGCCGGAGAATTCCGTGGAAAATTAGAAAATGTATATAGTAATGCTATCGTAGAATGTTCGGGAATACAGGCAGGAGGTATTTTCGGCCGTACGAATGATAATGATGACGATGGTAAAGAAGATAAGGTTGTTATTACAAACTCTTGGTTCGATGGTGAACTTCGTATGAAAGGACAGGGCGGTAGATATGGTGGCGGCTTTGTCGGAATGGTAGTACAAGGCGACTTGGATATCACCCACTGTTTAAATACCGGTCGTATCTCAGCAGAAGCAGAGAACATCGGTGTACATGTCGGTGGATTTGTCGGTTCAACTATGAATAAAGGCGTTATCAATATGGACGACTGCTTAAGTGCAGGAACCATGGATATGGCATATACAGTTTGCGTAGGTTCTGTGTTTGGTCGTTCGGAAGGTGAAACCAGAACAGTTAATATAACTAATACATATGCAACACAAGAATGTTTCGGAGTCACATTCTTTGGAACAGGTGAAGGCGGAGCAACTACTGCGAAAGTAAATGGTGGCGCCATTCCTCTTCCTGAAAAAATGTTAACTGGATATACAGCGTACCAATGGACAGAATTGGATTTTGCAAAGAATTGGGCCGTTGTTAAAAACGGAACTCCAGTATTGAGAAACTTTGCAAAAAGCGTTCCAAGCGTAGCTGGTCAAAAGAAGATGATTGACCTTAAGTGGTATCAAGCGAATAAGAAGAGTTACACAGTGAAAACAGCGAATGAACTTCGCGGTTTGGCGTTGATTTCTAGTGCAGATAGTTTCAAAAATAAAACTATTAATCTTGGTGCAGATATCAATCTTGGAAAGAATATATGGATGACGATTGGAAACATCAATATGCCATTCCAAGGTACATTTGATGGGCAAGGTCGTACAATTAGTGGAGTGAAATTTGATACAAAAGAATATTATGGCGGTTTATTTGGAGTTGCATACCCAGAATCTGTGATTAAGAACTTCCGTTTGACAGATAGTGAATTCACTTACGCGGGAGAAGGTTCAGCAATCTTAGGTAGTGTTGTTGCAGATTTATATGGCGGCGCCACATTAACGAATGTATATAGTAATGCAACGGTGGTATCTTGTGGAAGTCAAGTCGGAGGTCTTGTAGGACGTGTCAACGATAATGATGAGGACAAGAAACAAGATAAAGCAGTGATTTCAAATTGCTGGTTTGACGGAACACTTACTTTAACAGGTGAAGAAACCATATATGGTGGTGGAATCGTAGGACGCTTATTCCGTGGAGACCTTGATATGTCCCACTGTCTCAATACAGGTACTTTATCAACGGAAGCGAAAAATAGAGCACTTCAGTTTGGTGGTCTTGTTGGAGCAGTCAACGATATTGGTACATTTAACTTGTCAGATAGTTTGAATGTTGGAACGATAACAGCAACTTATGACAATGGTGTTGGTTCTGCAATTGGTCGTGTATCATGTACAAACCAAGACGATAGAATTGTAAATATTAAAAATACATATGGAGTAAAAGAAAGTTATAAAACTACTCTTGGGAATTATTCGGCAACATCACAAATCAATGGTGCAACAGTTCCGTTAAAGGAAAGTTTATTAACAGGTTACAAAGCATATGAGTGGACAACACTTGATTTTGCAAAGAGTTGGGCAGTTGTAGAAGATGACACACCAATTCTTCAAAAATTTGCAAGTAAAGTACCAAGCGTAGCAGGACAAAGCAAGATGATTGATCTTGATTGGTATAAAGCAGATGCTACAAAATATGAAATCAAAACAGCAGAAGAATTCCGTGGTCTAGCATTGATCGCATGCGGCGATACATTTAAAGACAAAACGATTACGTTGAAAGCGGATATTGATTTAGCGAATCAAGATTGGATTCCAATTGGAACAGAAGCAAAGAACTTCTTAGGAACTTTTGATGGAGCAGGACATACCATTAGTGGTGTTAGCTTAGATACAAAAGAATATTATGGCGGTTTATTCGGAGTGATAGGAGACGGAAGTATTGTGAAGAACTTCCGCTTGGAAGATAGTGAATTTACTTACTCAGGTACAGGATCAGCAATTCTCGGAAGTGTTGTTGGTGACTTGATGGGTGGCGCTACTTTAGAAAACGTATATAGTAACGCGACAGTAGTCTCTTGTGGTTCTCAAGTCGGTGGTATGATCGGACGTGTCAACGATAATGATACAGACGAAAAAGAAGATAAAGTGGTTATTTCAAATTGCTGGTTCGATGGAACATTAACTATGACAGGCGAAGAAACCATCTATGGTGGCGGAATTGCAGGACGTTTATTCCGTGGAGACCTTGATATGTCCCACTGTCTCAATACAGGTAAGTTATCATCTGAAGCGAAAAACAGAGCGACTCAATTTGGTGGTCTCATTGGAGCAGTTAATGATTATGGTACATTGAATTTAACAGATAGCTTAAGTGCAGGAACAATCAGTGCACAATATGATGTCGGTACAGGTTCTGTTATTGGTCGTGTGTCATGTGATGACGCAACCGTTAGAACTGTGTATATCGAAGACACATATGCAACAGTGGATAGTTATAAGATTGCACTTGGAACCAGCACAGCTTATACCTCAAAAGGTACAGTTGTTGAGATGCCAAAAGCAATGTTAACTGGTTATAAAGCATACCAATGGACAGAATTGGATTTCGAAGATTCTTGGGCGGTAGTAAAAGAAAAAACACCAGTTCTTCAAGCATTTGCAAAAGAAGTTCCAAGTTTGAATGGTTATGCAAAACTCTATGATTTGGATTGGTATGATGCGAACAAGACAAACTTTGAATTGAAAACAGAAAAAGAGTTCCGTGGATTCGCATTGATGTCTCTTACAAATAACTTCAAAGGTAGAACAATTACTTTGAAAGCAGATATGGATTTTGAAGATGAAGCTTGGTTGCCAATCGGTTCTTCGCGTATGCCATTTGCAGGAGCATTTGATGGACAGATGAACACAATCAAGGGTGTTAATGTAGATTCAACTACAGCGGAAGCAGGACTTTTCGGTGTGATTGCTTCTACAGGTAGTGTTTCGAATTTCTATCTCACGGATAGTACATTCAAATCTACAAAGACAGAACTTGGTAGTGTGGCAGGTTACAGTGCTGGAACAATCAGTACCGTATATAGTGATGCAACGATTGTTTCAGAAAGAAATAATTCCGGTGGTATCGTTGGTAAAGTGAGTGATTCGGCAAAAGTGCAACAATGTTGGTTTGCGGGTGACATTGAGTTAACAAGCGGTTCGGCAACACAATCAGGTGGTATTGTTGGTTATGTTGCAAATGCAAATGCCAACGTGCTTGTACAAGATTGTCTCTATACAGGAACACTTACATTTGTAGCAACTTCTGCAAACTGGGGACTTCGAATTGCTGGAATCATAGGTGGAGCTCACGATTACTACACTCCAACGATTGTGATTGAGAACTGTTTAAGTGCAGGTACAATTACACAAAAGAGTGGATCGACAAATACACCGGCAGTATCAGCAGTATATGGTGGAATTGATGAGTATAGAAAGACAAAACTTACATTGACAAATGTATATGGAACAAATGAATGCTTTGCAGTAGATAGAATCTATCATGCGTATAACGCAAACGGTAGTGGAACAGTTGTAGAAAACGCTCCAATCATTACAGGAGCAGGCATGATGTCAGACGAAGCGGCTCTTAAAGGAGTTTCAGGATACCAAAATACAGATCTTGACTTTGGTAGTACCTGGGCAGCAAGAGCGGATAAGGTCCCGGGTCTTAAAGTGTTTACGAAGATTGTTACGCAACCACTTGAAATTACGAATGTGGTGAAACCAGATACAAGCTGGTATAAATCATCGGAAGTAAGACAAGAAATCGTAGACGAAGCAGATATGTACGGCTTCATGAAGTTGATGGCAGAAGGTAACACATTTGCAGGTAAAGAAGTATACCTCATGAATGATTTAAACATGAATGTGGTAAATGCAGACACCATTACAAGATGGAAAGCAGGAGTAGAAATTCCAGATAATAAATGGAGTGCAGGACTCAAATTTGCCGGAACATTCAATGGACAGATGCATACAATTAGAGGACTTTATTTAAATACAAGTTCACAATATGCTGGTTTGTTTGGACAGATTGATGCAAGTGGTGTAGTGAAGAATTTCTACATTAAAGACAGCTTCTTTAAATCAACAAGTTATGACATCGGAAGTGTAGCAGGAGTTAGTTACGGTACAGTGGATACTGTTTATAGTAATGCAACTATCATTGCTGAAAAACAGCGTAGTGGCGGTATCGTAGGTCACGTACCGTGGCACAACACAACCGCATATATAAAGAATTGTTGGTTTGATGGACAAATGGATCTTGGAAATAGTGCAAGCGAAGCAGGTGGAATTCTTGGATATATTGCTTACGAATGGACAGCAGGTGTTAGTATCACAAACTGTCTCTATACAGGTTCTATAGACTTTGGAAAAACCTCAGCAGTTTGGGGACTTCGAATTGGTGGAATTGTTGGGGGTGCACGTGATTATTACACGCCGACAATCACAATTGAGAACTGTATCAGTGCAGGTGAAATTGTTCAGAAAGGTGGCTCGGCAGACACACCGGCAGTATCAGCAGTATATGGCGGTTTTGATGAGTATAGAAAGACAAAACTTACATTGACAAATGTATATGGAACAAATGAATGCTTTGCAGTGGCTAGAATCTATCATGCGTATAACGCAAACGGTAGTGGAACAGTAGCTGAAAATGCTCCAATTATTACAGGAGCAGGAGCGTTGTTAGACGAAGCGGCTCTTAAGGGAGTCTCTGGATATCAAAATACAAATCTTGATTTTGTTGGTACTTGGGCAGCTAGAGCAGATCAAGTTCCAGGACTTAAAGTGTTTACGAAGATCGTTACGGAAAGCTTGGATGTTTCTAAGATCGTGAAACCAGATACAAGTTGGTACGATAAAGACGTGAAAGTGCAAGAAATTTTAGATGAAGCAGATATGTACGGCTTTATGAAATTGATGTCTGAGGGGAATACATTTGCAGGCAAAGAGATTCACCTTAAAGCAGACCTGAATATGAACAAATTAGAAACAGGTACTGTGGATAAGTGGAAAGCAGGAACGGAAGAACCTGAAAATAAATGGATTGCAGGACTAAAATTTGCCGGAACCTTCGATGGGGAAATGCATACAATTAGAGGACTTTATTTAAATACAAGTTCACAATATGCTGGTTTGTTTGGACAGATTGATGCAAGTGGTGTTGTGAAGAACTTCTACATTACAGATAGCTTCTTTAAATCAACAAATTATGACCTCGGAA
>JAZRRJ010000042.1:0-54319 GCA_045650645.1 Faecalimonas sp.
TACAACGAAAAAAGAATTAAGCAGAAACTAGGATGGATGAGTCCGGTTGAATACAGACATAAGCTCCTAGCTGCATAAAAAATGCGTAACAGACATTAAATCTGTTACGCAATAAAAGTCTAACTTTTTGGGGTCACATCACGCAAACGTATACACCTTTTATAAATCATTTCCTATCTATCATACCGTTTTATTCTTTCACGGATTCTCTTTGCCAGCCCCGACGTGAACACTCCTGGCAAAGCCCTCCATCTCCAATTCTTTCCAAGCGTAGACGGTTGATTCATCCTTGCTTCATTTCCCAAATTCAACAAATCCTGCGAAGTTACAATCGTAAGTTCTGCTCTGCTCTCCCACAACGCATTCATCATATCCCAATTGAGCGCATCTTCATTCTCAATCTTTAAATATTTTTTTGCATATGCCACATCCTCTTCATCTGCTTCTTCAAACCATCCAAGAATAGTGTCATTATCATGTGTTCCTGTATATGCCACGCAATGCTCAACAAAATTATGTGGTAAATATTCGACACCATTTTCATCACGACTATCGAAAGCAAACTGTAGCACCTTCATCCCCGGGAAACCACTGTCTTTCAAAAGTTGTCTCACGTCATCGGTAATATGTCCTAAGTCTTCCGCAATGATGCGTTGTTTCCCGATTGTTTCTTCCACTGCGCGAAAAAGCTTCATGCCAGGTCCTTCTCGCCAACGCCCATTCCTTGCCGTTGGCTCTCCATATGGAATAGCATAATATCCTGCAAACCCGCGAAAATGGTCAATACGAAGCACATCATATACCTGGCACAGATAGTAAATTCTTTGTATCCACCAAGTGTACCCAGTCTGTTCCATGTACTCCCAATCAAACAACGGATTTCCCCAAAGTTGTCCATCTTCCGAAAAACCATCCGGCGGACAACCCGCAACTTCTTTTGGTACTTTATTTTCATCCAATTGAAACAGTTCTGGATGTGCCCACACTTCAACGCTGTCGTAAGACACATAAATCGGCAAATCACCAATAATTGAAATGCCTTGTGTGTTCGCATACTTCTTCAAAGAATACCATTGTTCGAAGAACAGATACTGCACCACCTTCCAAAAACGAACGCTCTCTTTCCATGTTTTTTCATCAGCGTCATCCGGTAACTCTCTCCACTCGTTCCACGATACTCCCCCATGCAAATCTTTGAATGTCATAAAAAGTGCATAGTCATTCAACCAAAACTCATTTTCCTCACAAAACACTGAAAACTCGTGTGGTGGGCATTTCAAAAATTTCTGTGCCGCTTTGCGAAGAATCGGGTAGCGCTTTTGATATAGGATTCCATAATCCACACGCTCCTGGTCGTTTCCCCAATCAAGTCCCTCATAATCTGCTTTTTCCAAGAGCCCTTTCTGCTCCAACTCATCCAAATCAATGAAATACGGATTCCCAGCGAATGTAGAATAAGATTGATAAGGTGAATCCCCATAACTTGTTGGACAAATCGGCAACAATTGCCAATAAGCTTGACCACTGTCCTTCAAAAAATCCACAAACTCACGCGCCGCTCGCCCCATTGTTCCGATTCCATATGGAGAAGGAAGTGAAGATATATGCATTAAAACACCACTTTTTCTCAAACCATTCTCACTCCTAACCTTTTACGGCTCCTGCCGCTACTCCTTTAATAATATGTTTCTGGCACAACAGGTAAAATAGGATAACTGGGATAACTGCCATAATCAAGGCAGCCATAATCGCCCCCATATCTACCCTGCCATAACTTCCTTTCATAAACTGTACTACAATTGAAATGGTTTTGTATCGTTTATCTAACACCAAATATGGAAGCAAAAAGTCATTCCAAATCCACATCATTTCAAGGATGCCTACTGAAATCAGTGTCGGTTTCATCATTGGAAGCACAATAGAAAAGAACGTTCTAATGGAGCCACACCCGTCAATCATAGCCGCTTCTTCAATTTCCAATGGAATTGATTTCACAAAACCACAAAACATAAATACTGCAAGGCCTGCTCCAAATCCTAGGTAAATGATGACAATTCCCCATGGGGTATTCAAACTCAAACGGTCAGACACTAATGCCAGCGTAAACATAACCATTTGAAAAGGGACTACCATAGAAAACGCGCACAAGGTATACAAAAATGTGGAAAACTTTCCTTGAACACGTGTAATGTACCAAGCACACATGGATGTGCACACCAGAATCGTTATGACCGATGCAACGGTAATAAAAACAGTCCATCCTACCGCCTCGAAAAATCCATATTCCTCAATTGCACTAAGGTAATTCCCAAATGCATACCACGTTTCTTTCGTTGGTAATTTGAACGGTTCCAGAGAAATATAGTTTTTTTGTTTAAATGAGTTGATTAACACAATGAGAATCGGAGTGATATATAAGACTCCCGCGACCGTCAAGAAACCTGTGGCAACCCATCCAAGTATTTTTTTTCTTTTCATCTATTGCTGCACCTCCTTCGAACGCGTCGCCTTCAATTGCCACAACCCAATTCCGATAACAATGATAAAGAAGAGGACCGCTTTGGCTTGCCCTACACCTTCATACCCTACGTTTCCGTAGAAAGTGTTATAAATATTGAGTGCCATCATTTCCGACATTTTCATCGGCTGCCCGGCCGTCAGTGATAAGTTCTGATCAAACAGTTTAAATCCATTTGTAATAGACAAAAACATACAAATAGTAATCGATGGCATCATCATTGGAATAACAACTTTGAACATTCTATAAAGACCACTTGCTCCATCCATTTCGGAAGCTTCCATGACCGCATCCGGAATCGCCTGCAATCCAGCAATGTAGATAATCATCATATATCCTATTTGCTGCCAGGCTACTAAAATAACAAGTCCAAAAAATCCGTACCATTCATTTAATTTCAAGGCAGTTTCATATTGTTGCAAGATTCCATCAAAAATCAATTGCCAAATATATCCCAGCACAATTCCACCAATCAAATTCGGCATAAAAAAGATGGTTCGGAAAAGATTGGTTCCTCTAATCTTTCGCGTGAGTACAGTTGCCAAAAGAAATGCAATTCCATTGATTACAACAAGGGATACTACTGCAAATAATGCTGTGTACCAAAACGAATGCAAAAAGATCGTGTCTTTCAATGCCTTTATGTAATTTTCAAAGCCCACAAATTTCGCATCTGTAACCGTCGTAAATTCACAAAACGACAACCAAATCCCCATAACAAATGGAACAATAAAACCAATCATAAATGCGATTAGTGTCGGCAGCACAAAGATTGGCCACCTCTTTTTTATGGCTTTTTCCATAAACGTTATTTCCTCCTAATTTCTTTTTTTGCGAAGTAAAATAGTGGGCGAGTTTACTTGCACGCCCACTACATGGTTTTTTTATTTGGCCGCTTCCGTTTTCCATCCTTCAACGAACGCTTTTTCTACTTCAGCCCACTTTTCATCTGTCTGATCAGCTGCGTATAATGTAAGTGCCGAGCCTACACCATTCTTCCATTCTTCTGATGGCATGGTTGTAAAGTTCCAAGAAACTGATGTGGCCCCATCTTCAATATACTTATTTGCCTGGTTTACAAGAGGATTACTTGATTCCAAATTTGATTTGAAAGGAATCACAAATCCCATTCCATCTTTTCCAGATGGCATTGCTTTCGAAGTTCCACACATTGCTTTTACAGCTGTTTCGTTTGTCACACACCATTTCATAAAATCAAGTGTTGCCTGAATGTCCTTTTCATCGGCTTTCGCATTTACGCACCAGTAGTTTTCTGTTCCTGTACAAAGTCCTTGTTTTTCTTCACCTTCTACACCGATATAGATTGGCAACATTCCGATGTTTTCATCTCCGAGAGCAGCGATATCTCCATATGCCCATGTACCATTTTGATAAAATACTGCTTGTTTATTGGCAAATTCTGCAACTGCATCATCACCGGTTTTCGTCGCAAGTGTTGTTGGTGCTACGGTTGCATTATTGATGTACAAATCCCAAATTTGACGATATTCTTTTAAGAAGCTTCCTTTAATTGCGTCTGTTGTTGTGATATTATCCTCTTTGTATTCGTAATAGATTGGAAGGTTTGCCAAGTGAGTTTTGAATCTCCAGTCTGAAGAACCGTCCATTCCGGCTGAAGTAAATGCTGCAAATCCCAATTCTGATTTACGGTTTGTAATATCTTCCGCCACTTTTTTCAGATCATCAAATGACTGAATGTCTTCTGCTTTGTACCCAGCTTTTTCAAGTAATTCTTTATTGTAAATAATTCCATATGTTTCGATGACATACGCTATACCTGCCATTTTATCGCCATCCATTAATGCGAAGTCTTGGCTGGATAATTCACTCGCCACTTCTGTATCTTTCAAATCGTAGCAATAATCTTTCCATGCTTCCAATCCTACTGGTCCATTTACTTGAAACAATGTTGGAGCATCTTTCTTCGCCATAGCAGCTTTTAATGTTGTTTCGTATTGGCCAGAAGCTGCCGTTTCTACAACGACTTCAATCCCGGTTTCTTTTTCGTAAATTTCTGCAAGTTCTTGCCACTGTTTGTCTTGTTCCGGTTTGAAATTCAAATAATATACGGAACCTTTTTCTTCTTCTTTTGTACCACAGCCTGCCAGCATAGATAACGCCATCACGCCGGCCATACATACTGTTAATAATTTTTTCATAGTTTCTCCTCCTCTTTTTATATTTGGATATCTTCCAAATACCCTGTGATACATATATAAAACTTTTTAGGCAACATTGCAATGGAACTTACTGGCCATTATGTATAGTATTGGAAATTGCAACTGTGCCCTATTACCATTATATGAAACACATGTCCCAATTATTACTAAAAAAGCCACGATATCTTATTTTTGATATCGTGGCTTTTTCCATTTTTTACAATGCTCCCCACCAATTATTTTTGTGTTCCATATACAAATATTTTTCCTTCGTGGCCATTCCGCCTCGAATATGTCGTTCGGATTTGTTCAAGTCTAACACTTTTCTAGCTTCCGCTGCTAATCCCGGATTTATTTGGTTCAAGCGCTCTGCTACATCCTTATGTGTGGTCGTCGCTAATTAGAACGCTATCATCCAGACCTAAATCTCCAATTAGACGTAAGAATATATCCACATTGCCATCCTTGTCCACTTCAATTTTCTGGATAATTCGTTTTAACTGCATATTTGTCATTTCTCTGACATCTGCCACATCCTCAATAGTCTTAAACGTATTGTTCAATATAGCTTCCAATTGTTCTCCTTTGGTTAGATTATAGGAAACCATCTTGAGTTCATTTTCTAATCGTTCAATCTCTTTTCGCATACCGCCAATTTTCTCATTTAACTCTTCACGAGAAATCAGATCATCGGTGTACATATCCATATACTTTTCGCGAGATTTTTTCAGTTTGGATAATTGTGCATTTAATTCCTTTTCGTATTCTATATTCTCGTCTTTTGCTTTATAAACTCTTTGGAATTCGTTCACCACATGCTCAATCACTTTTTTCTTTTGTTTTAAAATACTTGCAAAATATTCCTGCAGTACTTCAATTAATTCATCTTCATCTACAGAAGTTGCATTGAGGCAACTATCGGCACCGCGCCCATTTCGTCCGGAACATACCCAACGCACATAGGTATTCTTATAGGTGCGAACGGTTCTACGGAATGACCATCCACAATCCTTGCACTTAATTAAAGTTGAAAATAGATGCTTGTTACTTTGACGTTCTTTGGTAATATTGAAGGAATCATGTCTGCTACGCAATATCTGTTGCGCTTTTTCAAATGTTTCATCGTCAATAATACGAAACTCCGGACGTTCCACTACATACCACTCAGTTTCGTCTTTTTCTTTTCTCTGCCCAGTAAGAAAATCAGCCACTTCTTGTTTCCCATTAATGATTTTCCCTGTATATAATTCATTCGTCAGAATACGGCAAACTGCATTTTGACTCCAACTACAATCACGTTTCGTTTTCAAACCGCGTTCATTAAGCATATTGGCAATCTTTGCTCCGCCGTAACCATCTTTTGTATACCACTGATAAATCTGACGAACAACCTTTGCTTCTTCCTCATTAATCGCAAGATTAAAGTAATCTCCGATGGTTTTATCATAACCATAGACAATGTTAGGAACACGCCCTTTTTCTGCATTCATCTTCTTACCAAACTTCACACGCTTAGAGGTATTGGCACTCTCCTCTTGAGCAAGTGCACCGAAAATTGTGAGAACAAATTCACTGTTGCCCATGCTAGTCATATTGGCAGTCAGGAATTGAGTCTCGATACCTAGCGCCTTCAATTTACGGACACTCTGCAATAAATCCACCGTATTTCTGGCAAAACGAGAGATATCCTTCACCACGACCATATCAAACAACCCTCTCTCAGCATCTGCCATCATGCGAAGAAATTCCTTACGATTTTTGATTTTAGTTCCTGAAATGCCTTCGTCTGCATATAATTTAATAAGGACATCCCCTGTTCGTTTCGTATATTCAGCAAAGAACTCTTTTTGAGCCTCTAAACTGTTCAGTTGGTCTTCTTTGTCGGTAGAAACACGACAGTATGCTGCGATGTTCATATGCAATTCCTTTCTGTGAGGTTTGTATCGTTCTGTTACAACTTTATTATAGCGCAAAATAAAAGATTGTAAACACTGCAAATTATATGTTTTCATTTCAAACACAAAAACTAAGGCAGTTGTTACAATTCCAGCAACAACTACCCTATAAATCAGCCATTAACAGACAAACCATCAGAAATCTTGAAATCCACTATTGCTTGCACAAATTTTCGTGCCTCTTCAAGTTTGGACTCTGTTTTTAAATCATAGTTCTCCAATACATGATATACCCAATCCTTTTTCTCTTTTCTAATCGTTTTATCAAAGCATTCTATTTCCCCTACTGGAACTACAAATAATCCTGCAGCCTTGCATACTTCTTCAACTTTTTCATATGCCGCAGGTTCATCATCAGTAAAACCAGCTTTTCCTATTTTCTTAATTTGCTTCCATGAATCATATCCAGCACTATTTTTCCCATTCATACTGTCATAAATAATTTTCATATCAGCCAATAATGTTTTTTCCCAATCCACCCCAAATGCTGCAACAAGTGGTTTGAAATTCTGACTTTCATTAAGCAAATCAAAATCAGCAATAGCAACAACTGGAACATCTACTGCTTTTAATGCGGCCACAACATCTTTGATGCGGGACTTTCCACCACAATGGGTAAATAGCACATCAGGGGCAATTTCTTTGTTATGTTCATATATTGCATTCAAAAGTGCGTGATAGAACAGACAGTCATAATCACTTTCACAAACAACAACTTTACCATGGAATAATCCACTTAAAATATTAGAATATCGCAAAAGTGGATTGCCCCAAAGTTCTTTTATTTTGTCATTTTTAAGAACATTCATTTTATTAGTATTTTCCTCTCGGTTAATCCTAATAACCGTAACATTCTCGTTATCCGCATCAAGTAATCCTTGTAAAAAATCCTCACTATGCGTAGAAATTATTAACTGTCGGTTATCCGGATTGTTTAGGGCAAGCATTTTCCCCAACACTCTTGCTTGCGGCGGATGCAAAAACGCTTCAGGTTCATCAATCAATGTTATCGAATAATCAGATGTAAACGTATTTAACAAAATACTTGCGAAGCTACGCATACCATCTCCCTGTTCTTGAAGTTTTGGAAGTTTAGCAACCTGGTCATAGTAATCATCTTGTCTATCAATTGTAAACTCCGTCTTATTTGGAGCGTTTCCAACATGTAAAGGGATGGTCTGCATTTCGTTGCGATTTACAATCAAATCTTCATTGAATGCTTGTCTGAAATAATCGGATATCGTCTGTGCAAGTTTTTCGCTTTTGTTTAATTTGTAGATTGGATGCTTTTCTGGTTGTCTATTTCTGTGCAACGCATTTGATGATGTCAATCGCATTTCTGTACTAAGTCGATTAATAAACAATTTACTAAGCTCACCACCTAATGTGTGATTTTTCCATGAATTTGTTAATACCCCGACAGAAAAAGCTATTCCGGATGATTCCAAGGGTTGATACATTCCTTGTTCATTTATCACAAAACGCTCCTCTAAAAATGACTTTTCATCAATTGTTCCTAGATATTCACACTCACTATCTTTAACTATAATTCTTGGTACATGATTAGATTTATCTAAACACAACTCTATATCTTTCAGTACCTGACTTTTTCCACTGTTATTAGCTCCAGTAAACACGATAATACTATTTTTCTTAAGTGGCAATTTTGTATCATCATTAAACCGAATGCTCTTAAAATAAATTTGAGGTTTTTCTTGTTTAACTTCTGAAATATTTTCATCTGTACTCATGCGTAACCCTCCTATACATCTAACAGCTTCTCAACTGCTCATTCGAAAATTTATTTCCCTTATCATCTTCCCATGTGCAAATAACCTTGAACTTTGAAGCAGATTGCATATGTATTACAACGCATTCTTCAAAACTATTTCCAGGTTCAAGATATTCAAAAGGCGTCTTGTCTTTCATAATAATAATGCTGTACTCATCAGGAATAGAAACATCAATATTATATGCTGTTACATTACCGGAATTCCACACCTTCAATCTATAACTTCCTTTTGAAATCTTTATAATTCTAGCTTCTACATTTGCTCTCTTCTCTATAGTTTCCTCTGCCTGGATTTTCTCTAACTCATGCTTTTTTAAGGCAAGTTCATATTCATTCAATTTTTGTTCAACTTCCGACAATTGAACCTGCACCTTCATGGTGTCATTAGAACGTTTCAACGCGACAAGAGAAACAACGAAGGCAGCTATTGGCATTATGTAAATAGCTATATCTTTGATAATTTCCTTTACAACATTCCAACAATTAATCACATCTTGATTCATACACGCCACTATCTCCATTTCTCCAAGGCTTTTGCCAACTCTTTTTCAAATTCCTTTACAGCTTCCTTCTGTATGTCTTCAATATTAGCATTAATCACTTCCTGATTCACTTCCAATAGTTCAGCTTTGGTAAATATTTTCTTACAATCCGAACATTGCATTCTCGTCTCATCTGGTGCATCAATTAATTCGCAAGTTATCTTGTCTATTGCGGAAAACTGATCATTTCCACACACATCACAATATAAAGCTACATTTCTACTTAAATCTTCCATTCCTTTTCTCCTATCTAATCAGTATATTTCTTCCCTACAAATGTCTATTACATTTGTAGGGAAGATACGTTTTATGTCCTTAATTCAACGTCCCTATTTCCTCCACCTTAATACTATTCAAGATTGCTGGAGCCGCATCCCAACTTCCCGAGTACTTCATCTGGCTGTCATATACACATTTCTCAACGACACTTTTTAACTCTTCAATGCTTTTTACACCAAATAATGTTTTCATTTTTTTACAAAATTGTCGAGACTTCATCTTTTGCCATTCTATTGGACGGTTCTTGGCATAAACATAAAGAGTTGGAAACCAACAAGGCTCTCGCCAACTACTCTCGTCTTCTGCAAGTTCATATGCATTACACACTTGGTATAAAAATAAATCTGCTTCTGCTATTGCTTCACTCGTATAAATCGGCAATTTTTCTCTTTGGTTACATATAACATCTCCCCTAAGAGTAAATTTGTTTTTCATTTCTGTATTTGGTTTGTAATGTTCCTCAATCACTCTACTATAGTGTCTAAAAACTGTATAGTTGTTTTGTTTTATTGAACCACCAAATATGCTTGTCTCCAAAAAATATATGTGTGTAAGCATTACATGTATAGCCGCGTAATCTTTTATATGTCGCATGAATGCTATTACGCAAATAAACAATTCCCAAATAAGGTTTTTAAATACATCCATTTCGTCACCAGAGGCGGAACCCTCGTTAGGCTCAAATGTCTTGATACACGTTAACCGATTATACATTGTCTCAAAAAAGTCAGTTAATACTTCCGCATAATCTATCTCTGTTTCAGAAATAGTTTCTACAAACTCTAGGAAATAATCTCTTATAACTTTCGTATTCAAGAACAACTCATATTTTCGCTCTGGTGTTGAGCCTTTTTCATAAAACTGCTTCAACGCATCAATATACGCTATTTGAAATCTAGCCGTACAACTTCTGCGCTTTACATCTGTGTTACCTCCACGGATTTGACGAATCAAATCCTTTAGTGGAAAAAAATCTGCAGTTTCATTATCAATCCATTCTGGTCTTTTACCTAATTTGGGCTTCACAAACTGTGGTTTCTCATAAATATTTCTGAGAAGTTTTTCATATTCAGCCTCATATTTCTCTGCATCGGACAAATCAACATATATTCTTGTTTTAATATATGTAGGAACATATGGTTGTCCCTCTTCATCCTTTTCTGCGATAACCGGAATGAATTTTTCTTGCCTCATATTTCCATATATTTCACTAGAGATAATGACCGTTTCATCTCCCACTCCGCCAGTGCGGTCATTAGCCTTTTGAGCATATGCCTCATCACATATAATAAGAACTTTTGTAATCTCCGGATCGTTCACACAGCGTTCCATAAAAGCATATTTGTCTTGACCTTCTTTTAATTCCCACTTATCCAAGACTACATCCACACCATGAGCTACTAATCTTTGAGCCAACTCGAGGACCAAATCACTACTCCCCCATGAATATGATATAAATATCTTTGGAATTCCATCTTCTTGCAACATCTGTATGCCTCCAACTCTTGTTTCATCTCTACGCCTATTATGTAGGTGCTAATTCCCTTTTCTCCTAATCTCTCCTACCAACTTATGCACCGTTGTACACGGACACATCTCTGATGGTTTCTTTTTTCCTTCTCTAATACATTGCAACAATTTCTGCTGTGCTAATTGAATCGCTTGCTCTTCATTACCAGCTAAACAAAGTTTCCCATACATCTTCTCATCTGTCTTGGAATACTTTTGTCCAGTTTTACTTTCGTATACTCTCCCAAACTCAGAGCAACATATCCATGAATCTTGTATTGCTGGCATAGCACCTAAGTAGGCATACATCCAAATTTCAAAGCATGGATTAGACCAGCCCACTTCTATGTCTTTACTCTTTGCCTCGGCAATAATATCATCAAATCCTTGCACCTGATCCCTGTCAAACACAATCCACGGAATGCGATACTGTGCTTCATACGCGGTTAGCTCCATGCATTTATCAATCATGGCCCGCGTCTTTGTTTCTACTACCTTAATGACAAGCTTACTTCTAATCTCTTCTGGCAGCGCTTGATGAAGTCCATTAAAGAAGCAACGCTCTGTAGCTTCTGTATCCGTAACAATCAAATAGTACCCTAATTCCGGCGGTCTGAATTGTTTCTTTTGCTCACGAGGTTTTCTATTACCAGTTCTGTCTTTTTTTGCCATGTTTAGTCTCCCTTCTTTCGAGAGGAAACTCCATTATCTTCAGATGCTTGCACTAACGCATCCTTAAATATATCTAAAGCTTTAAGCATAGGAATTGCCCCGTACTTGCCTACCATATAGTTCTTCTCATAACTTTCATCCTTGCGTATACGAGCTCCTTCTTCGTCTACAAAATCCGCCAATGAATACAATGTAGATACACCTCTTGCATCTTTTTCTACGAACCAAATTTCATCACGTCGTAATAATTGATTTGACAACTGCCATGTATCATGAGTTGTAAAAACAAGTTGCGCATGATTCTTATTAATTTCTGGATTCAAGAATGTAAGCAAGAAATTTCTAACAAGCAACGGATGTAATCGCGCATTCAACTCGTCTATAAAGAACACACTTCCTTTTTCTAATACTTCTTGCAAATCCGGGTATAACGCAAACATTTTTAAGGTCCCAGCTGATTCTAATTCCAAAGGAAGATTAGCCATTTCATCCGAATCAATTTTCTTGTGCAATGCATCAATTTTATAACGTTCCTCTTTAGATTCCCCTTCTTGCGGAATCTTTCTTACATCGAAATCTCTGATATGCTCATCGAAAGACGCAAAATATTTTACTACCTTGTTTTGGATATTCTTATCCTCAACAAATCCCTTTGGCAGTCGACGAGACATGAAGAAATTTGTGATTGGATCTCCAAAGTCAGCAAATTCGTTGGCAAGGAACCAGTCTCTAATCATCTTACATTTGCTAATCTTTAATTTTGCCCCTAAGGAAATAATTAGAACCTGCTTTTCAAGTGCAACCTTAACATTATCCCTACTGCTCTTAGGAAACCCTGATAAATCCAGTTCATCGTCAGTAGTTCCTCTGTAAAAAATCACACTATATTTTCTCGCAGTCTTTGCCTTATAATTTAACCATTCCTCAGTTACACCTTCTTTATTAATACAGAAGCCATAGTTATAACTCTTCTCAGTTTTATCACCAGGCAGTGTAAAATACACCTCAAAACTGGACTCTGCATCAGAAGATGTGCTATCGAATAAAAACGGTGTTGGCCTAAATTCCTCAAATTCCTCTTCTTCATCTCCGTATTTAAAAGAATCGGCAACATACTCTGCCATATATTCGAATGCATTATATATATTAGACTTTCCACTTGCATTGGCACCATAGATAGCAGCAACCGGTAATATTTTCTCTCCACCGACAGTTACGACTCTGTCTGAAAACTCCGTCATCTTTGTTGCGGACAAATCTAATGTTGCTTCTTCTCTAAATGATTTGAAATTTTTAAAACTAAATTGTATTAACATAAATGTTACCTCACCTTCTTTTCTATAATCTATTATATTCCATTTTTTTATAATTTCAACAGTTAATTGAGATTTTTTCTCATTTTATTGTATTTTTATCATTCGTTCCAAGAAAAAAGCAAGATTTCACACCCTGCTTTAGGTTATTCTGCCTTCTCTGGCATTGCTATGTATTCACTACTCTCCGCACACCTAGATGCAATATCCTCAATCGCACGCTCCACTTTGCCTGTGCTTGCTTCAATCAAGAGTTTACACAAGAAGTCAGCGGTATTCTCCGCCGAATTCGGATTATGAAAGCGATAATTCAATTTTCTCTGCTTCAAGCGGAATCTCCACCTCCTTCTCTTGCTTGTCCTTTTTTCAATACTATGAATTCTGTCTTACAATTAGACCTCGCACGGAATTCTTTTTAACAACAAAAAAACTCATGGTCAGGAAACATATCTCTTTCCTTGCCATGAGTTCATTATAATTTAACTTATTCAGTTTTATCAGGCACATGATGTAGCAGTTTGCCCCCAACATTGTGGTACATTATCTAAAGTCGAAAAGCAAAACGATTATTCTATAAACGCTACTAAAAGATTCCCAATGTCCATCGCAAGAAACACACTTTGTATATACGTGCCTTCTTGTTAGGGTAAATCCCCTAAAACCCCGTTTTCATATGAAAATCGTCAATTGTCATATGACTTTTTGAATAATTTACATTAAAAATCTAAATATTCATAGCACTTTTCATATAACACTTACATTAAAATCACTTTTTTCATATGACTTGAAATTGCAGTGCATCTTTTTTTGATTACCCCTAACCTGCTGCTTGTTCTAGCACTTCTTCTGCAATATTCCTTGCATGATCGGAAATACGTTCCATTCCCACAAGTGTATCTAAAAATACAATTCCCGATTCCGTATTACATTCCTGATTGCTAAGGCGTTTAATATGCTTCATACGAAGAGACACTTCCAACTCATCCGCCTTACATTCTAACTCAATTACTTTTTCTGCTTTTTCTATGTCTTCTTCCATAAAAGCTTCTATCGCATAATAATAACTATTGGCACAGGTTGTTAACATCTCTCTTAATCCCGCTTCTCCTACTTCTGAAAACGTTAGTTTTTTCTCTGCCAATGTTTCGGCATATTCAGAAATATTTTCACAGTAGTCACTGATACGTTCCATGTCTGACAATACCTGTAATAATCTAGCCAAAAATTCATGTTCCTTCTGACTGATTTGCAATTTGGTTATCTTAATTACATACTCTGTAATACCGCCGCACAATTCATCTACCTGTTCCTCATATTCGCGTAGCTTTAAAATATCTTCTTTTGATTTTGTAAACAATACTCTTTCAGCAATCTCCAAAGCATTTTTCACCACTTCTCCCATATGTCCCACTTCAGACATCGTAGCCTGAATTGCAAAAGACGGAGTTTGTAACATTCTGTCATCCAAAGACAGCAGAACTTTGTGTTCAGTCTCATTTTCCACTCTGCTAATCTTTTTTGCTAGCTTGATAATAAGATTTGATGCCGGGAACAACAATACCGTTGTCGCAATGTTAAATGCGGTATGTACAATACTAATCTGTGTAGCCGATATGACATCGAATCCCCAATCTGGTTTTACCACTGTGAAAAATACAATTGATGCCACACTGAAAATGACCGTACCAATGATATTAAATAATAAATGCATGAGTGCTGCTGTTTTAGCATTTTTCTTAGCACCCATACTAGAGAGCATTGCCGTTACACAGGTACCAATATTCTGTCCCATAATGATATAAATTGCTGAATTGAAAGGCACAAGCCCCGCAACAGCTAGACTTTGTAAAATACCCACTGACGCTGACGAACTCTGTATAATAGCAGTTACAACCGCACCTACCAGAATTCCTAATATCGGATTACTTCCCAAAGTAACAAAAAGATTCGTAAAAGCAGGAACCTCTTTCAGCCCAGCCATTGAATCTGACATATTATTGATACCCACAAACAAAAGACCAAAACCTACAACAATGCTTGCAATATCCTTTGTTGCTCGTCGCTTGCCGACCATCATCACAACGACACCTATCACAATCGCGATCGGTGCTAGTGTTGAAGGTTTTAAAAAGGACGCCCATTCACCCATGGATACGATCCAGCCGGTAATTGTTGTACCAATATTGGCGCCCATAATAACACCCATGGCTTGCGTAAGATTCATAATGCCTGCATTTACAAAACCAACCACCATAACTGTCGTTGCGGATGAACTTTGGATAACTGCAGTAATAAGAGCTCCTAAGGCAACTCCCATTAGTTTATTTCTTGTTAAAGCTTCCAAGAGTGATTTCATTCGATTTCCTGCTGCATTTTCAAGCCCTTGCGACATAAGCTGCATTCCATAGATAAACATACCCAGGCCACCTGCAAACAAGAAAAGTTCTTCATATCCCATAGCATTTCCTCCTACTATTCCAAAATATTTACTGCCACATTAAGCATTAGTAAGTTCTTTTGCCCTGTTTTGAACTGTGTTTGCAAAATTTTCAACTGTATGAACGTACTCTTCATTCATTAAACTAGAGCGAACAATAAAATCTGCTGTGGAAATATTATTTGCAATCGGTATATCATATACCTGCGCAATACGCAAAAGGGCTTTGACATCTGGATCGTGAGGTTGTGCTGCCAACGGATCAGAAAAGAAAATGACCATATCAATACTTCCTTCTACGATTTTTGCTCCAATCTGCTGGTCTCCGCCTAACGGACCACTGTTATATCCTTTTACCGTCAGCCCAACTTTATCCGTAATCATTCTCGCAGTCGTTCCAGTTCCGCACAATATATGTTTTTTCAAAATTTCCTTGTTCTTCTCACACCACTGAAGCATTTCTTGTTTTTTTCCATCGTGTGCTATAAGGGCAATATTCTTTTGTTTGTTAATGGTCATATTAATATAATTAGCCATTGCTTTGTCCTTTCTCATGCGTTGCTTGCATTAATAGCATGCATTTTATTTCTATATTCTCGAGGTGTCATCTTAAACTTCTCTTTAAACGCCCGATTGAAAGTTCGTTGACTTTCAAAGCCTGCGTCTAGCCCAATATTTGTAATCGATTCATTAATACTCTCTAAAAGAGTAACTGCATGATTGAGTCGAACATCGTTCACATATTTATTAAAATTGCAATGAAACGTTTTAGAAAACAGTCTAGATAACACATATTTACTTATGCATAAGTCATACGCCATCGTTTCAAGACTAATCCCCTCATTAAAATGCAAACCGACATATTCCACCGCTTTATAAACTAGATCTTCGCCTCCAATTGTATTCTTATCAACCATTTTCATTTCATCAAAGACGTGTGCCAGTATCATTTGCATATATGCTTGGATTACCATACTACTACATTCCTCTAGATTAACTAACGCCTTGATGGCACGTACAACATCGGGATGCACTGCCTCCTTTTTGATAATCGGATACTCCGGACTGTACTTCAGAAGTTTTTCGTAGCAAGTTGGCGACAAAGAAGGGTCCAGAAAAAGGTATATACCTTTATTTTTCCCAGAATCAAACACTTGATAGTGATGCACTACATTGGGGAAAACGATTGCGAAATCACCCTTTTCCATATGATACAATTCATGTGCCACACCCAACTCAACTGTTCCGTCAGTTATATATATAATTTCAATGTCCTCATGTAAATGTGGAGGTACGTGTACCGATTTTTTCCATTCAACAGATACCCCTTCATTTCTTGTTTCATATGTTAACATTCTCGCATCAACTCCCATCTTTTTTGATGTAAACCGTTGCCCGAAAAACCACCTTTCGTTTCTTAACAAATAGTGAAAGAAAATCGAATATTTTTTTCTGCGTTAATATGGTATGCATCTTCTACATCGCTACCCCAACTGTCAATTCCACCAACGCCTCTAACCGCTCCATAGATGCACAATACTGTTCTTCGTGCTGGCGGTAATTCTTCTTGGTGTGTTGCATTTTCGATTTCAGTTGCTGTATAAGGTAAGCAAGAAAAAGCAAATGCATCTTCATTCTTTTCAATTCTAAGAACTTGAGCCGACCAATCAGTTCTACTGTTATTGAGACTCGTATGTCTGGTTACTTCAAGCCAATTTGTTCCCATTCTCATTCCGCATTCTTGTGGCACAAGATAAGGAGTTAGGCTAAGGTCGTCTACTACATAAACGCCTTCCTCTGCACCTGCCATGCGGTCTGGGTAAGTTTCGCCTGAAAGACCATCATATATATATTTATCTGCTAAAGTAGGCATAATCATTCTTAAACCAAATGCCGGAAGTTCTGGTAAATTTTGCGCTCCCTTATATAAAACACTTACTTTGATTGCGCCTTCTTCGTTAACATCGTATACTATTTCAACTGTTGTGGTCGGAGTAGTCACTGTTTCATAAAGGAATTTCACTACAATGTTATTCGCATAAACGTCAGAACCATATTTGTTATTACCAGGTGCTACCGGCTTTCCTTGTGAAACACCATCCATAATAACTTCAATATCAATACAATTGATAAACATATCTGCAGCAAGCCAGCTTCCACTCTTGATATGGAACTTACTTCCTCTGTCATTATCAGTCAATGCTCTCCAAAAAGTAGGCTTCGGACTGCGGTATAGCCATTCATAACCATTTTTTACGATAGACTCTAATCCTCCTTGTGCATAAGAGAAAATATAATCAAAACCTTCCCCGTGTACGCCAAGTGTATAATCTCCATAAATTACTCTTAAATTCTTTTTATCTGTACAAGCCATAATAATACCTCACTTCCTGCATTGCCGATTTCTCTCTGCGGTCAGCAAAAACAATACCATTTCCTGAAAACTCATAATCTGATGGGCGGTCATCAAAATCGCCACCATATCTTAATACTTCTTTTCCGGTTACTTCGTCTTTTACCAATAATGCCTGATCAATAAAATCCCAAATATATCCACCTTGGTACATTTCGTACTTGTCAATCAATTTCATGTATGAACCAAGTCCGCCCATTGAATTTCCCATATCATGCATATATTCACATAACAGATAAGGTTTCTTTGGAGTGTTACTTAAATATTCTTCAATTTCGTATGGTTTTGCATACATACGACTTTCCACGTCAGAAATGGTATCTTCATATTCTCTTGTGTAATAAGAGCCTTCATAATGAACTAATCTTCCATCGTTCTTTTCTTTGAAATAATCGTTCATAGCTTTAATGTCATCCCCTGCGTAGGATTCATTTCCTAATGACCAGAAAATAATTGATGTATGATTCTTGAAAGTTTCGTAATTACTTCTTGCACGGTCAACTACAACTTCTTTCCACTGTGGTACAGAGCCCGGGATATTCCACGATGGCTCAATAGCTCCTAACTTTTGCCATGAACCATGACTTTCTAAGTTGCTTTCAGCCATTACATAGATGCCTGCTTCGTCGCACAAATAATACCATGGAATCTGATCCGGATAGTGGCAAGTTCTAACAGAGTTAATGTTGTTCTTCTTCATACAGTTAATGTCTGTAATCATGTCATCCATGCCGATACATCTTCCTGTCTTAGGATTCCATTCGTGTCGGTTTACGCCAACGATAACAAATCTTTTTCCATTTAGGTACATTACCTTATCGATAATCTCAATTCTTCTGAATCCAATACTGTAAGGTACAACCTCCAATGTGGCTCCCTCTGCATCTTGGATTTCAAGGAATGTTTTGTATAAGTACGGATTGTGATTATCCCACGGTTGAACATCTGAAATTTCAGTTGAAACAAACCCTACCAATTCACCGTCTTTGTCTTCCATTTCAATTGCGGAATCTACAACGATGTTTTCAGCAATATCTTTCATAATAATACGAGCATTCACTTGTTTATTGAAAACGTTAGACACGCGTATTGTAGCGTCCAATCTTCCACTTTTGTTATCTTGATGTAATATCGGATTCAGCCACATATCTTCTATATGCACATCAGGAAGTGCTTTCAAAGAAACATTTCTAAAAATTCCAAAGAAACGGAAAAAATCTTGGTCTTCTAAAAATGCAGCCGTACACATCTTATGAACTTCTACAGCCAAAATATTGTCTTTTTCTCTAATATATGGTGTTAAATCAAATTCTGATGGAGTAAAGCTGTCTTCTGCATACCCAACAAATTCACCATTGAGCCATACATACATTGCCTGCTCTACACCCTCAAAAAAGATGCGAACTCGCTTTCCACGCATTTCTTTCGCAAGGTCAAATCTTGTGATGTATGAACCAACCGGATTATATTCTGCTTCACTAAACATATCTGCTCCAGAACCTGCATTGCAAGTGTAGGCACCTCTGCGGTAATTTTTTCCTTCCCATGGATACATGGTGTTGATATATCTAATTTGGTCATATCCGGCCAATTCAATATGTCCTGGTACCATAATCTTATCAAAATTACTTGAATCGTAATCTTCTTTATAAAACTCTTCTGGTCTGCTCTTTGCATTCGCACTAAAACAGAAATCCCATTTTCCGTTTAAAGACTGTGTCAATTTATTGTTTTTCTCAGACAAATCCGCATAACTCGTATAATACTCATGGTCGCTATGCGCAGGTACTTGATTTACTCTAAACACTTCCGGATTATCTAACCATTTAATATCAGCTTTCATATTTTCCTCTCTTTCATAAATAGCCTCTAAAGTGAAACTCTAGAGGCTATATTTTCGTCATTATTTATTCTCTTTTATTTTTTTGTTAGCCTCTTCTACATTTAAGAACGAAAGAATGATTGTAATAATCAAATTAAATGCGAACGGTAACCAAAGGTACATAACCATCAACATACTAATACAGCTATCCGGTTGAGTCGGTGCATTGTTAATATATCCACTTATGTCAAGCAACCAACCCGAAAGAGCAACCCCGATGCCTCCACCTAGTTTTGTTCCGAATGATGTACACGAAAACATGGAACCATCAATTCGTTTTCCAGTTTTGAGATATGTATGCTCTGAAACAGAAGCAATTACCGCGCCTACATCTCCCTGCCATGGTCCTTCACCAAGTGATGTTAATACTGTGAATACTAACATCAATGGAACACTACCAAGATATCCGGCAACAACAATTCCCAAACGACTTAATGTCGCTAAAATGTAACTATACTTATTTACCTTATACATTCCTCTTGCTTTAGCAACTAAAGTTGGCGTAATTGTCAGTGCAAGAATCAACGGAATATTAATTGCCCATGAGAACACACCGAACAATTTCTGATTCAACAGTACATATGTCATAAAATATGTACCAACGCCTACCATTGCCGCTCTTAACTGTTGAAGAATATAAATCAAACAAATCATTAAGAAATATTTATTTGATACAAGAAGCTTGAAGGTTTCCACGAATGACTGCTTGCTTTCTGTCTCGACTGTTTCTCCTTCTCTAAGTTCTTCTTCTGGAAGCTCTTTAACAGAAAAACATGAAAGCGAATTCGTAATAACACCAACTATACAATAGATAATTGCAACTGCTCTCCATCCTGCTGCTCCACCGCCAAGTGCTTCAACTGCACCGAATGTAATGGCCTGAATCAACATATTTGTACCAAATGAGAACATGAAACGGAAAGAACCCATTTCTACTCGTTCTTTACTGTTCTTTGTAACAAGTGATGTTAATGCTGCATAAGCAATGTTATTTGCTGTATAGAATACTGCATTTAACAATGTGTACGCAATAAAGAACCATGCATACTGTGCTGTTTTACCAAGATTAGTCGGAATAGCAAATACACCAAAGAGTGTAAGCGCGCATCCGAAGAATCCATAAAACATCCAAGGTCTTGCTTTACCCATTTTACTCTTGGTTCTATCAATCATCGAACCAAAGAAGATATCAGACACCCCATCCAATAACTTTGACACCATAATAAGTGTACCGACAATACCGGCATTTAATCCGATTGTATCGGTTAAATAAATCATTACGAAAGCTGTCAGGAATGCATATACCACGTTTCCCGCAATATCACCTGAACCGTAACCTATTTTGTTATACCATTTAAGGTATTTCTTTTCTTCCATAATTAAATCTCCTTCCTTTGTTTCCATTACTTCTTTTTAATCGTTCCTTCGTTATTTTTATTTTATAAAAATAGTTTTCGAAATTCCATATCATATATTAGACAAAACATACACAAAATGATAAAATCAATAAAAAGAGGGACTTATTAGGAGGAACTTATGTATACAAATAGTGCATATTTAAACAATTCACTAGTAGATATTAAAGATAAATCAAAGCCTCTCATAGTAACCAGTTGCGGAACTTATCGTTTATACACGCGGCCAAAACTCCCTACTTGGAGACCCCGTGGAAGGCGCGATTTTCAACTGCTCTATGTTGCATCCGGAAAAGCACATTTTCATTTCGGCGATGAAGAACGTATTGTTACTGCTGGTCACATGGTACTATATCGGCCTAAAGAACCGCAAAAATATGAATATTACGGGAAAGATCAGACACAGGTATTCTGGGTTCATTTTACAGGTGGGAACGTTACAAATATCCTTCGCTCGTATGGTATAACGGATGATAAAAAAGTGTTTTACTGTGGTTCCGCGCTTGATTACAAAAATATTTTTCGAACGATGATAAATGAACTTCAAATGTGTAAAGAAAACTATTCAGAGATGTTGGAGATGTATTTAAGACAAATATTTATCATGTTGCAACGATATTTTATAGAGGACTTAAAGACAAATAAAGTACATGTCATTGAAGAAATTGATAAAGCAACATCTTATTTTAATGAGCACTATAGTAAAGATATTAACATTGACGAATATGCAGAACAAAATCATGTCAGCGTCAGCTGGTTTATTCGAAATTTCAGACAATGCACCGGTTCCACTCCAATGCAATATATACTGTCTAAACGAATATATAATGCAGAAATTCTGTTACGAGACCCTTCCTACAATGTAACGGAGATTTCTCGTATTGTCGGATACGATAACCCTCTTTATTTTAGTCGTGTCTTTAAAAAAGCAAAAGGGTTATCACCTTCGGAATATCGTAAGAGCATAGAGTTATAGCATACATACCAGAGAAAGAATTCTTTTTATTGTTCAATTCTTTCTCTTTTTTGCAAAATTTGGCTACTTTTTGATCGAATTTGGCAAGTAATTATCTGCAGCCCGTATTATACTAAAGTCAAGAAAGAGGAAAGGAGATGACGCACATGAAAGAAAAAATGAGAGCATATATTGAACAATTACTTGATTTCTACGCAGAATTCTTTTTACATGGTGTTGGTAAAGAACGCTTCTAGAAAGCCTGCGTAACACACTTTACGATAAGCAGTTGATGCATAATATGAATTACTTAATTTCTTTCTTCCATTACTTCGTTGAAATTTGTATTCAATTATGTATCATTCATATATATAAACCCAATGAATAGCAGACAGCACATTTTTCATAGATGTGTTGTCTGTTATTGTTTTTAATTCTGTGTAACTTATATCTTTTTTCTCTTCACGATATAACATTGTACCCAAAGGTCGTTCCATCTCTTTATTCTATCATCCACACAAACCGTTCCATTTTGTTACATCCATATGAACAGTGGACTTTGAAATCCCGAACGCCTTGGCGGTCTGCCTCACCGTCGCGTTGTTCTCTATGATATAGTTGGCGATCTCGAGCGCCCTCTCTTCTATGTATTCTTTCAAAATAAAACCCCTGCATAGATTGCTTTTTTACAATCTATGCAGGGGTGAAGAAAGTTATTCTTGCACTTTAGTCGTATTCATATTACTGTAGCCTCTTTTATCTTCTTAAAAGTACGAATGATTGTCTTTTTACTATACCACTTGCACCTGGCACATCCCCATCGTCTTCAAAGCCGCTTCATGACTTTCTACAGTCACACCTGCACAACAATTGGAGTCCACTTTCACAATTGCATCTGGAAACATTGCTTTGATAATCAGTGCATTCGAAACCACACAGATATCGGTACACAAACCAACAAGTTCCACTTCTTCTAGTTGTTCCTCATTCCAATGAGGCCACCCAAAGTTTGGTTTATCTATAATTTTACTTCCTTCTACATAAAGGCCATCTGCGATTTCCCATCCTTTTGTTCCCTTAATGCAATGCTCAACTGGAAGATATTTCCCTTCGGTTGTTTGGAGATAATCTTCGTAGTGCGTATCTCTTGTAAAGATAATGGCATCCCCGTTTTTCACATACGCTTGAATCTTTTCTCTTACCTTTGGTACGATAGCCTGTGCTTCTGGTGTTCCCAATGCCATATCAATAAAATCATTTTGCATATCCACTACAATCAACGTCTTTTTCATCGAACTTCCTCCTTACATATAACTAGCATTTTTTACAATTCTTCCCAAACTATTTCTGAGAATTCTTCTTCTTCCGAACACACCGTCACTCGATACCCCGGTATGCAATATTCTTTGATGAAACAAGGAACCTTTGCACCCTCACGATAAATCTGAACCTCCGTGTCTATACGCACTTCAAACTCTTGCATTGGAAGATGCATTCCTTCTCCGGTCATCTTTATATAGCTTTCTTTAATTGTCCACATTCGAAAGAATTCTTCAGCATAGAAATCCCCACACGCATCTAGATGTATCTTTTCTCTTTCGCAGAAAAAGCGTTCTGCAATTTTAGATGGTACGGTCTTGATTTTTTCCGCATCACATCCTACCGGTTTTGTTCCTATCGCGCACAAAACCAAACCACTTGTATGTGATAAATTAAACTGAATCCCAGATACTTCTGGTTTGCCATGAATTCCTTTTCGCATGGGAAACTGTTCCACACCATGCTTTTCCAAAACCCTTTTTAGCAACAATCCCGCGCTCAAAAGTTGTTTCTTGGTTTCCAAGTCCTTACAATTTTGAATTCTCTTCCTACGCTCTTCCGGTATTTCTGTTAAAAGTTTTGGCGAAACTTCAACAAGTTTCGCCATATATACTGTCACCATATTATTTTGATTTTACTTCCTTACAATTTTTCAATAAAAATGCTGCAACCTTTTCTTGTAACATCATTCTCTTAAAGTAACCTTCTCCCAAAAAACTTTCATAATAGGTGATAAATGACGCCACATCTGCTTCTCCTGCCATTTCTACCATTTTTTCTTCATACTCTTTTTCAGAAACTACAATATCTTCTTTATCAGCAATGTACTCTACTGCCAATTCCATAGTAAGGAGTTCGTTTACTTTTTCCTCAACACTCATTCCCCAGCTTGACTGCACCGCTTGATCAATGCCGATATCATTCATAACTGCTCCATAGCTTTCTTGGTACACCAACTCTTTTGTAATTCGGATCAAGCGACTTTCTGGATATTTTTTTATTTCACATTTTTCCAAAAGTGCTTTCAAGATCAACTGCTGATTTTCTGATTGTGCCACTTCTTTGTTTGATTCTTCAAGATTCTTTCTTACTAATTCTTTATACTCTTTAACAGTCTTTGCTGTTGTTCCGATTTCTGGCAACAATTCTTCTGTCAACTCTGGCAAGCTCATAATCTTTTTAAGAGTAACAGTGAACACCGTTTTTTGTCCTGCAAGTTCATTGCCATAATCTGCTGGGAATGTCAATTCCAAATCAAATGTTTCTCCCACGCTATGTCCTACAATACCATCTTCAAATCCATCGATAAACTCATTGGATCCCAAAGTCAATTCTTTATTGGTTTCGGTTCCACCTTCGAATGCCTCTCCATTTAACTTTCCAACATAATCGATTGTTACAGTATCTCCTTCTTTTGCAGGTCCAGTTACCTCAATACTTTTCTTTAAAGTCTGAAGGTCTGTACGAATTGCTGCTTCAACATCTGCATCTGTAACTTTGATTACATCTGTTTTTTCTATCTCCAATCCGTCATATTTTCCTACTTTTACATATTTACTTGCTTTTTCTTCCTTTTCATCTCCACAACCAAAAAGAACAAACATTGAACATATTGCAACAAAAACAAGAAGTAATTTTTTCTTCATAACTTTTTCCCTTTTCTTTCTTTATTATATTTAAGCTCTTTTCATTATATCATATTTTGCTTTTTTGAAAAGTATTATCTTGCACTTCTCTTGAAACAATGGTAAAATTTTATATGTTTATGATACAGAATATTTTAGGAGGTTAGCTGTGAATACACAAACATATATTTTACTCGCTGGAATGAAAACTACAACAATTGTATTGCTTGTAATATCCGCTGTGATGATTGCGGCTGTAGTTGCTTTATATTTTTACGCTAAAAAAATGGAACGAAAACAAATTGAGACGCAAGAGCAAATGAAAGCAGTTGCACAAAGCGTGTCTATGTTAATCATTGACAAACGTCGAATGAAATTAAAAGAAGCTGGATTTCCTTCAATTGTTTTGGAAAGCACACCAAAATATTTGCGTTGGACCAAAGTTCCTGTAGTTAAAGCAAAAGTGGGACCAAAGGTAATGACTTTGATGTGTGATGATAAAATTTTCCCAAACATCCCTGTAAAGAAGGAAGTAAAAGCCGTAGTAAGCGGAATCTATATCACTGATGTAAAAGGAATTCGTGGACCTTTGGAAACTCCAAAGAAGAAAAAAGGATTCTTTGCAAGATTTAAAAAAGACAAATAAAAAGAAACGGTGTAACACTAAAAGCAAGTATTACACCGTTTTTTTGTTTTTAAAAATCCATTTGTTCACGTATAGAAAAGTCACTAGACTCTCTTGGTTTTATATTGATTCGAATGGTACAATCTGCCAACGGTTCATAGTTCACATCCAGCGCATAATTTACACGTATGTTAATATTGTCTTCCGCTTCATCCACAACAATCTGACTGGTACATATTCCAAGATTTAATTCTCCAAACGGTGTCTTATAAAAACAACGATTGTTCTTATTTCTCTCAAACACCATGTGCATATTGGAGATCCCTTTTTTTATCACTTCTAATGTTTCTTTTCCTCGTAATTTAATCTGCGTTTTTGTATTTCCAGGTATGCCTTCCGCCACCTCTTCAAAGAAGATATAATGCGTCCCATTTTTAAAGAAATAATTACCTGCGCTAATGATTTCAATTGGCTCATCTCCTTGGTTTTCCATATCATTTACGGCCATTTGTAGACCTGAAATTCTCACTAATACTTCTTTTGTCATATCGCCACCTAATATTCCTCTATATTGATTTGTTTCGTCGTCTCAATATCGTATGGCAAAATGGAATTGGCAAACTGTTTGAATTTGTCCGCCGCATCACTGACATAAAATGAATAGGATCCATGGTCTCCTTCTACATCTGGATTTTCCATGTCGTATGTTTCCAAAAGTTTCTTTAAATCCATCGCCGTCTCATATGCCGGATTAATTAATTCAATTTTCTCACCTACATATTCGCGAATCTTCGAACGCAATAACGGGTAATGTGTACAACCTAAAATCAATGCATCAATATCTGTTTCCACTAGAGACGCAAGATAATAATCAATAATTTCTTCTGTAACGGGATGCTTTTTAAATCCTTCTTCGACCAACGGAACAAATAGTGGACACGCCTTCGCCAAAACTTCCGCATTCGGATTGGTTCCCCGAATAATTTTCTCATACATAGAACTTCGCACAGTTGCTTCTGTTCCAATTACTCCGATTTTATTTGTTTTTGTTACTGCCAAAGCAGCCCTTGCACCGGGTTCCACCACACCGATAATTGGAAGGTCAAATTCTTTTTTCATCTCTTCTAAAGCCAAAGCACTTGCTGTATTACATGCAATTACAATTGCTTTTACATCTTTAGTGATTAAAAAATTAATAATCTGCCTAGAATATCGGATAATATTGTCCTTGGATTTACTTCCGTATGGAACGCGTGCAGTATCTCCAAAATAGACGATATCTTCTTTCGGAAGATTGCGCATAATTTCTCTTGCTACAGTAAGTCCCCCTACTCCGGAATCAAACACGCCAATCGGTGCTGTTTTCTTACTCTTCATATCCAAAGTATGATTCTCCTTTAAATTCTTCCAAATTATAAGATTTTTGAAATCGCCAATTGATAATCTGGAATTTCTTTATTCATCTTCAACGCATCTGTGATGTCGAAATCAATGTATTCTCCGCCTTTGTATCCAACAACGCGATTCATTTTCCCTTCTAAAATAAGGTCAACTGCCTTCGCGCCCATAATGGAAGCGTATAATCGGTCTTTTACCGTTGGACTTCCACCACGTTGCAAATATCCAAGAATTGTTGCTCTTGTTTCAACACCCGTTCTCTCCTCAATTCGCTTCGCCAACTGAATCGAATTACCTACGCCTTCCGCATTGATAATAATATAGTGTTTTTTGCCATGTTTTCTTTTGTTCAAAATATCTTCAACAATCTTATCTTCATCATATCCATGTTCTTCTGGAAGAAGAATACACTCTGCACCGTTTGCAATACCACACCATAATGCCAAATAACCTGCATCTCTTCCCATTACTTCCACGATACTACATCTCTCATGAGAGGTCGCTGTATCACGAATCTTATCAATTGCTTCCATGGCTGTATTCGCCGCCGTATCGAAACCAATTGTATATTCTGTACAGGCAATATCCAAGTCAATCGTTCCCGGAATACCTACCACATTGATTCCATATTCTGTCAACGCCTGTGCTCCAGCAAAAGAACCGTCTCCGCCGATAACTACCAAGACTTGAATGCCGTATTTTTTCAAAATTCCAGCTGCTTTCAACTGTCCTTCTGACGTAAGCATTTGTTGACTTCTTGCCGTTTGCAAAATTGTGCCTCCACGTTGAATTGTGTCTGCTACATCTCTTTCTGTCATATCTATAATTTCTTCACGAAGTAATCCGTGATATCCTCGTTTGATTCCTCTTACAGATAACCCTTTGTGAATCGCTGTTCTAACAACCGCACGTACTGCTGCATTCATTCCCGGTGCATCTCCACCACTTGTCAAAACGCCGATTGTGTGTATAGGTTCGTACATATTTATGTCCTCCAATTCTTCTGTACTATTGTCTGCATTTTACACCTTTTCCATGTGTTTTTCTACTACTTTCACGCGACTTTTTCCAAAATGTTGTTCTAATCGAGTCAGAAAGTCTTTATTTGCCATTACGTTGTAATTGGCTGGAAAACGCTTAATGGCTTTTTCTTTTGCGCAATAAATCACAACTTGATCGTTGCCTTCCGAAGATTGCAACAGTCCTATTACTTGCTTTTCTTCATCTTGATATGTCTGAATATCCGCAAATTGAATCCAAACTTCACACGGAATCTCATCAAACAATGTCATACTTTCGCAAACCAATTTACTTGCATTGTCATCTTCTTCTGAAACACGACCTCTGACAAACACCTTTGAATCTTCTTGTAAATACATCTTATATTTTTCGTAATCACGTGGGAATACTACCACTTCTACCGTTCCCAACAAATCTTCTACCGTTAAAAACGCCATCGTCTTGTTGTTCTTCGTATGTTTGATGGTAATTCCTGTAATCACACCGCCAATCACTTCACGTTGACCATCTCGCACTTTCGCGCCTTCCAGTTCATCATTCCATTGAAAATCCAAGGTGGTTGCTGTGACATTCTTTTTCCACTTTTCCTCATATTTTTCCATAGGATGTCCACTAACGTAGATTCCTAATACTTCTTTTTCAAATGCCAGCATAGTTTCCTTTTCATATTCTCCTACATCTGGCAATTGTATTTCAAATTCATGTTTCTCTTCTTCACTCACCATGTCAAACAAAGACATTTGACCAACCATAGAATATTTTTTTTCTTGGTTGATTTGGTCTAGAATCTTAACATAAATCATCATAAACTGTTTTCTTGTTCCGTTTAAGCTATCAAGAGCACCTGCTTTTATAAAACTTTCTATTGTTCGTTTATTCACGCTCTTACCAGCCATACGCTCTACGAAATCTTTGAGGTTTTTGAATGTTCCATTCTCTTCTCGTTCTTTCACAAGCGCTTCTATCACAGGAACTCCCACGCTTTTTATTGCTGCAAGTCCATAGCGAATGCAATCACCATCTACAGAAAAGTTTCCTTCTCCCACATTGATGTCCGGCGGTAAAATCTTTATTCCCATTTGTCTGCAGGCATAAATATATTCTGCAACTTTATCTGCATTATCCATAACAGAAGTCATAAGCGCCGCCATGAATTCCAATGGATAATAATACTTCAAGTATGCTGTTTGATAAGAAACCACCGCATAAGCTGCAGCATGAGATTTATTAAATGCATACTTTGCAAAATCAAGCATTTCATCGTAAATCTTATTTGCCGTTTTCTCATCAATTCCATTTGCAACACATCCTGGAACGCCCTCTTCTGGATTTCCGTGTACAAAGTTTTGGCGTTCTCTTGCCATCACGTCCGCTTTTTTCTTTGACATTGCACGTCGAAGCAAATCACTGCGCCCCAATGTATATCCCGCCAAATCACGTACAATCTGCATAACCTGTTCTTGATATACAATACAACCATAGGTTGATTTTAAAATTGGTTCTAACTGTGGACAATCATAGACAATCGCTGACTGGTCATTCTTTCCTTTAATATACTGAGGAATGAAATCCATCGGTCCCGGACGATATAATGCAATTCCCGCAATAACATCTTCCAAAGACTGTGGCTTTAATTCCTTCATGAAACTTTTCATACCGGCACTTTCAATTTGGAAGATACCATCTGTCTTTCCGGTTCCGATATAATCTAAAACTGCTTTATCATTATAATCAATTTCATCGATATTGATGGTTTTTCCCAACTTTTTCTCTGCCAACTTTACGGCATTCTGAATCACAGTTAATGTACGGAGTCCTAAGAAATCCATTTTAAGAAGACCCAACTCTTCCAATGTTGTCATTACAAATTGTGTGGTGACAGACCCGTCTGATCCCAGAGACAATGGTACATAAGAATCTACCGATTCCTGACAGATCACAACACCTGCTGCGTGCATGGAAGAATGACGCGGCAAACCTTCCAATCGCTTCGACATATCAATGAGCTCTTTTACTTGCTCATCTTTTTCATATAACTCTTTTAACTCACTGTTCATCACAAGTGATTTTTCTAATGTAATATTTAATTCTTTTGGAATCATCTTGGAAATGCTGTCTACAAACGCGTATGGTAAATCCATAACACGTCCCACATCTCGGATAACCCCTTTGGCCGCCAGCGTACCGAACGTGACAATCTGAGCCACTTTCTCCGCGCCATATTTGCGAACCACATAATCGATAACTTCCTGTCTTCTTTCAAAGCAGAAATCAATATCAATATCGGGCATCGATACACGTTCCGGATTTAAAAATCGTTCGAACAGCAATTGATATTTAATCGGATCAATATTGGTAATTCCCAAACAATACGACACGATACTCCCTGCTGCAGAACCACGTCCCGGTCCAACCATAATCCCATTTGTACGAGCATAATTAATAAAATCCCACACAATAAGAAAATAATCGACATACCCCATGTTTCGAATGACATTCAATTCATAGTTGAGTCGTTCCGTCAATTCTCCCTCTGGATTTTCATATTTTTCGGAAAGACCTTTGAAACAAAGTTTATTTAAATATTCCCACGCAGTGTATCCTTGTGGAACGTCATATCTTGGCAACTTTGTCACGCCGAATTCAATCTCTACATGACATCTATCTGCAATCTTTTGTGTATTTTCAATAGCTTCCAGCGCATACGGAAACAGCGCACGCATTTCGTCTTCTGATTTGACAAAATATTGTCCGCCTTCGTATCTCATTCGATTCTCATCATCTAATTTTTTCCCTGTCTGTACACAAAGCAAGATATCATGCGGTTTTTCATCTTCCGCATAGGTATAATGCACGTCGTTGGTCGCCACCAGTTCAATTCCAGTTTCACGGGACAATCGAATCAGTTGTTGATTGACTAATTGTTGTTCCTGCATGCCATGATCTTGCAATTCCAAGAAAAAGTTTCCTTTTCCAAAAATTGTCTCATAGCGCTTTGCTGCTTCTAAAGCATCTCCATACATTCCGCGCAACAAATATTTTTGCACTTCTCCCGCCAAACAGGCACTCAATGCAATCAGACCTTCATGGTAAGTTTCCAACAGTTCCATGTCTATACGTGGTTTGTAATAATAACCTTCTACGAACCCTTTGGACACAATCTTCATTAGATTCTCATATCCTTTTTGATTCTCTGCCAACAACACTAAATGATAATATCGGTCATCGCTATTCGCACCGGACGATTTATCAAAACGTGTTCCAGGTGCAACATAAACTTCGCATCCTAAAATCGGCTTGATTCCTTCCGCTTTTGCTGCACGATAAAAATCAATGACACCATACATTACCCCATGATCCGTGATGGCAGCACTGTTCATACCGAGTTCTTTGACTCTGGAAACGTATTCTTTTATTTTGTTTGAGCCGTCCAACAGACTGTATTCTGTATGGACATGTAAATGAACAAAACTCATACTATTTCACCTTTATGTTCTTTTCACCTATTACGATTTTATCTTCTTTCAGTAATCTTCCTACTGCTCGCTTAAATGCATTTTTACTCAGGTTGAATTCTTTCTGAATCACCTGTGGATCTGCTTTATCATTAAACGGTAGTTGACCGCCACACACTTGCAGACGCTCCCAAATCATCTCAGCGTCTTTATTCATCTGCATTGGAATCTTATCTCGCACACTGAGATCTAATTTCCCATCTGCTTTTACCTCTGCGACACGAGCCTTGACAACTTGTCCCACTTTCCAAGAACCATATACTTCTTTCTTTGGAATCAATGCGGAATACACATTGTCTACAGCCACAAATACACCGAATTCATCGCTCATATCATAAACGATTCCTTCAACCATATCGTCCTTTTGATACGGAGAATCTGTTTTTAATAAATCGTATACTTTCATCGTTGCACAAAGTCGTTGACTTTTATCAATATAAAGTGACACCAAACAGCGGTCTCCTTTTTTTACCTTCATCGTTTGCTGTTTGAATGGCAAAAACAAATCTTTCTCAAGACCCCAGTTTAAAAATGCCCCAAAACGATTGGTATCTGCCACCTCAAGCACTGCCAACTTTCCAACTTCTAACATCGGAATATTGGTCGTTGCTATCAAGCGGTCTTCCGAATCCTTATATAAAAACACTTCAACCGGATCCCCTGGCTCAACTCCGGCTGGAACTTGTTTTTTAGGAAGCAATACTCTCTCCTCATCACTTCCAAGATATACACCAAAATCTACTTTTTTTACAATGGTAAGTACCTGTGTTTGTCCTAATCTCATGCTTTCTGTTCTCCCATAAATTCTACAACTGCATATGGTCTGTCCTCTTTATCGTATAACCCTACAACGATGCGTTCTGCTTCTTCTTTTTGCTTCACAAAAAAGACATCTCCAAACACTGCTGCTTTCTTGTATTCTACACGCACTTCCGCAACTCGATAATCTTCCCGAATTACTTCATATGCTATCTGAACGTATTGACTATTGTTCACGTGCTGGTTTGTATCAATATGATATTTGCACACTGGAACGGAGTCAACGAATTCCATTTCTGTCGGAATTGCAACTTTTCGCGATGCAACCTCCATTTCAATCGAAGGCTCCACCTCATACATCGCAATCTCTTCCTCTGTTGGTTTTGTAGGCTTTCCATTTTCTGTATTAATATACACCCACAACGTTTGAGCATATGCTAGCACTTCCCCTTCCGGCGTCTGCATACGAAAATCTCTCGGACCAAAAATTCCTTTAAATCCGGTAGCCCATGTACAAACTTCCACAGCCTCTCCAACCTCTGGTCTTCGATTGATAATAATATGCCATGTATTTAAAATCCATGCTCGTTTTTTCTCTTTTAGATATGTATATCCTGCTCCTATATCTTCAGAATTTTCTGTAGTACAATCCTGAAAATAATTAATGATTGCAGGAAGTTTTAGCTTATTGTCCGGCCCACATTCGCTATAGCGAATGCGACTCTTCATTTTGTACATTGTTTTTCCTCCTCACCTTTGTTAAAAGAAAAACCACCCAATCTTAAATCGAGTTGTCGCAGTGACCATGTCATAGGTCTCCTCATCTAAAACTCTTTTCAAATCCTGTTTTCCTTCTTTCGGAACTACTGCATGTACGGAGTCTATAAAGCAAAGATTTGGATAAAGTACACACCACCAATTCTGCCCTTTTGCTTCTCCGATTTCAATGCGGAGTGCCTCGTACTCTCCTGCAGGAAATGTAATATCTCCATAAGATTTGTCTGGAAAAAGGCTGTTTGTTACATCCACTTTCACTGAATATTGATAGCCTTCTTTTTGAATCACGTTTCTGGATAATGTCTCGATTTCATCCAAATGAGTTTCTGCCCACAGCTTGGTTGTTTCAAGACTATCTGACTGAGGAAGTTCTTGCTTCATATACGCAATCACCTGCTCCTTAACCTTCATCTTGAGATTCTGATCTTTTTCGCTATCACTATTTGCCAATACATGAAACCGCAACACTTGCTGCGCCAGTTCCTCCTGCATTCTTTTTTGCTTTGTATTTGCTACAATTCCGGTTACTACAATTGCCAGCAGTATTCCGGATAACGCACATATCTTTTTCATTCTATGTACCTCCCCTATTGATATAGGGAGTGTTCACAGATTTTCAAATTTTATTCTACTTTTTTTCGCGAATTGTGTCTGCCACTTTTTCAACCTGATTATCCACGTGCTTGCGAATTGCTTTTTTTGCCGCTACTTTGTCACGTTTTTCAAGACTGTCAATGATAATTTGATGCTCGTCCAACAAAATAGAATGCACCTCTGTTCGCTTCAAATATTCTACACGATAGCGATACATTTGCTCGCGCAGATTATATAACAATTGAACCAATCTCATATTGTCTGTTGCATGATAAATCACATCGTGGAACTTCACATCTGCTTCTGCATATTCCGTCAGATCTCCACCATTCAGTGACATTTCAAATTCTTTTGCAGAACGTTTCAATTCCTCGAGTTGTTCTTCTGTGATTCGTTCACATGCTAATTCCACCGCTAATTCTTCCAAAGAACCACGCACTTCCAAAACATCTCGAAGATTTTTTTCTGTGATCTCGGCAACTTCTGCGCCTTTGCGGGGAATCATGAGTACAAGTCCTTCTAATTCCAATTTACGAATGGCCTCACGAATTGGCGTACGGCTAACACCTAATTTGTTTGCCAACTGTATCTCCATCAAACGTTCTCCCGGTTGTAACTCTCCACGTAAAATCGCTTGACGCAATGTTTGAAACACAACATCACGAAGGGGTAAGTATTCATTCATTTCTAATTCAAAATTGCTTCCCATACTACGCTCTCCTCACATTATGAACATTTGCCAGATAGACTTCTTTTGCAATCTTCATCTTTCTTATTTTTTGTTGCGCAATCTTTGCTGTTTTTTTGTCTGTAAAAATACCAAACACAGTTGGACCACTTCCGCTCATCATCGCATTTACTGCGCCCGCATCTTTCATTTCTTTTTTTATTTCATCAATAATCGGATATTTTTTAATGGTAACGCGCTCTAGCACATTTCCCATAGAGCCGGTTACTTTTTCAAGGTCTCCATTTTCCAAACCTTCAAGAATTCCATCAATATCTGGATGATCCGGAATTTCTTCAGAATCTAACGCTTCATATACCTCTTTTGTCGAAACGCTAATCCCCGGCTTCGCAATCAACACATAACATTTTGGCAATGGTGGCAATGGACTTAAAATCTCTCCAATGCCTTCTGCAAGAGCGGTTCCTCTCATAACACAGTATGGAACATCTGCTCCTAATTTCACGCCGCGATCCATCAAATCTTGTTGACTCAATCCAAGTGAAAACAATCTGTTCATCCCCACCAGAACAGCTGCTGCATTTGTGCTGCCGCCGGCCATTCCTGCTGCTACAGGGATATGTTTTTCTAATGTGATTCGTACTCCTTCTTTTATATCAAACTCATCCATTAAAATTTTAGCCGCTTTATAAGCAATATTATTCTCATCTACAGGGAGATAAAACAGATTTGTTTCCAACTGAATTCCTGGCTCTTGTGTCTTTTCCAACGTCACGTTGTCATATAAATAAATCGTTTGCATAACCATCCGAACATCGTGATATCCGTTGTCTCTTTTCCCTAGTACATCCAGCCCTAAATTAATTTTTGCAAGTGCCTTTAACTTCAAAGTATCTCCCATGTTTTTTCCTCCATAACGGCTTTTTGTATATTCTTTGTATCTTGTATACAAACTATTTATAGTATACTCATATTCTCCTTAAAAATCAATATCCTGTCGCCTACTCGTAGCTTTTCTTCTGCCATTTCGTTCACTTCACAAATCGCTTCTATACTTGTGCTATAATGCTTTGCCAATGTCCACAAATCATCCCCTTCTTTTACGACATAACCGACGATACTTGGACGTTTTTCAATTTCACTTAGAGAAAATGGTTCCATTTGGACACTCTGAATCATTTGCGTTTTCCCTACACGCTTAAAAAATCCTTGAAAGGACAGCACCGCCTTTACTTCTACCTCATCTCCACCTTGTAAGGTAATGCTTAACTGTTCTAATACCGGAGAAATGTTATATTGAAATTCCGTTTCATCTTCTCCACACTCAATCAGATGTGTAAACGGAACCACTCCTTGCCAGGTATCAAACGGAATGCTGTCATTTTCCTTTACATACAAAAAGCCCACGTGCATAACACCCTCAACCAAAACGCCTCCTGCTCGCCGTTCTATTTTATCTACATGCAAAGATCCACTACTGTGGCAAATTTGCAGTACCTCTTTATTTAATTCCGGGACAGATAATCTCTCCATTATTTTACATTTTGAATTGTTCTGCAATACAAGTTGCTCATATTCCACTTCTTTCGTTTCCAAAATGCAATTCTTTTCGAGGGAATAGAGATCTTCCATCACAGTCAGTTTCTCCTCCTCATATACCGCGATCGAAAGTTGTAAGGTTCCTTCGATTCCAATCAGACGCATTTCACCATCTTCATCTGCACGCACATCTATATGAACACCCTCCAATTCTGCCTGCAAATGATGATACATCGTTTCATCTATTCCAAAACATTCCACACGTCCCTGGTAAGGAACAACCTGTTCCACCCAGTCGATTTTCCCTTCTGGAGACTCATAAAAACAAAACACCAACAATTCTCCTAAGATTTGCAATTCATCCACTGCCAAACGAGTATCCATTTTTCGATTTCCTACATCCGTCCATAGCACTCTTCCAATGGTCTCTTTGGTTCCCGGCAACGTAATTTCTTCTTTCACTCGATACATATCTTTTTTTGAAACTTGTAAGCGTAACAATTCCAAAGGAGTTTGCTTTTTATACACATTACATTCACAATTTATATCCATCGGAATTTCTTCTACTGTCTGTTTTTCCTCTTCCAATTCCAATTCGACCATCGCTTTCATTCGCACTTTTCGAGAATGTACCAAATTGGCATTCAATTCTACACGTGCGTTCTTAAGTTCTAGATTTCCTCCGGTTCCACCATCTGCATACACCATCTCTATGAATGGAAGTTTTCCTTCTAGACAACCATACGTTGGTTCAAATCCTTCTGCCACATATAGAATGCGAAATTCCACGCATCCCTGTACACGAAGATAATTTTCCACTGGTTTTACCTCGTCCACTTTCACGGTTCCTTCACTCATAATAATTTTTTCCACATCACTTTTACTATCTGGCACATTGTAATCTTCGTCTAAGATAAACTGATTTGTCACCCTTCTTGCAATCTGATTTGTTTCAATTTGTTTCGTCATAAGATCCATACTTACTCTCCTTTACTCAAACACAACATTTTTTTCAACATACTCCATTTTCACTACGATATATGGAAACGTTTTTCTCTCCACAATCTTCTCTTCTTTTGTTGGTCCGATTAAATTCGTATGTATATAGATGGCATTTTTTGTCTCATAGAGTTCCTTCACTTCAATACTATACCCACTTGTAGGCTGTTCTCCGTAGCCCACCGCAATGTAAAGTTCGCCTTCATCTGCATAGGAGTACTTGAAAGACGTTTCCTTTTTATCCGAAATCATTGCTTCCAACTCCTCTGGAATCTGTTCTTCATCCAAAACCGTAAAGGCAACGTCGCGAAGCTTTTCTTTGTCCATTTTTTCAACGGAACATCCTGATAACAGACACAGAATCGTCATCCCAAATATGGCTAAAATAATTTTTTTCATGCAAACTCCATATATGATTTCTCTACTATCATACACAGAAAAACTCAAAAAAAGACCTAAAAAAGGGGTGAGATTTTGAAGTCTCACCCTGTTCTTTCTATAATTCAATTTGTTTTAATTCTTCTACAATCTCTGCAAATGCCATGCCGTGAGACGCCTTTACCAGAACTGCATCTCCCTTTTTCAACAACTCTTTCGCCTGTGTAAGAAACTCTGATTTTGTATCACAATGAAGAACAGTTCCTTTCGAAGCAAAAGCACCCTTTGCCGTTTCTTTCGAAAGTTCTCCAATACAAATTACAACATCTATTTCCTTTTCAGCTGCATGTGTTCCCACATCATAGTGCATCGCTTTTTCATTCGTGCCAAGTTCAAACATATCACCTAAAATCGCAACTTTTCTTGAATCAGCTGTTGCCAACACATCCAGTGAAGCCTTCGTCGAAATCGGATTTGCATTATAACAGTCATCTATAATCATCAAACTGTCCGTTTCAATCAAATTGTTTCTTCCGGATACTGGAACTAAACTTTCAATTCCAGCCTTGATTTCTTCCATGGTCAATCCCAATTCTCGACCAACTAGTGCGCCTGCCATGGCATTGTAAACCATATGATGTCCTGGAATCGGAATGTTTACAGAAACCTCTTGTTCTCCAAAATACAAGGTGCAAGAAGTGCCTTTTAAAGAACGACTTTGAATATTTTCTGCATACGCATCCATCTTCTCGGACAAACCAAAATACATCGGTACATAACCTTTCCAATCCTTCACAGTTATGAGTTTGTCATCATCCCCATTTAAAACAATGGTTGCGTCTGGCATCTTATACGTAAACATTTCTGTTTTCGCTTTTAAAATCCCATCACGGTCTCCAAGATTCTCCAAATGACATAATCCTATATTCGTAATCACGCAAATATCTGGTCTAGCCATTTTTGCCAGTCGTGTCATTTCGCCAAATTCACTAATTCCCATCTCCAACACAGCCACTTCATGTTCCTCTCGGATATTGAAAATCGTAAGTGGAAGTCCGATTTCGTTATTAAAATTTCCAGCTGTTTTAAGAACACAATATTTTTGTGCCAACACACTGGCAATCATTTCTTTTGTACTTGTTTTTCCTACACTTCCGGTAATACCTACCACTTTAATATCTAATGCTTTTCGGTAGTGTTCCGCCAAATCCTTTAACGCCTGCTCACAAGATTCCACTAAAATATAGGAATACGGAACCTCGCCAAGCTCTTGTTCTGTCAACGTACAGAGTGCACCTTTTTCCATAACCTGTGGTATGAACGTATGTCCATCCACACGCGCACCTTTTATTGGCACAAACAAATAGCCTTGCTCTACTTTTCGGCTGTCAATCGCCACTCCCGTTACCTGTTGTTCTAGTTTTGCACTTTCTCCATAATAACGCCCGCCACAAGCCGCGGCGATTTCTCTTAAAGACATTGCTTTCATATCGTTCCTCCAACTAGCCCTTATAACGAGCCAAGGATTTTTCAATAATTAATTCACATAGTTCGCCATATTCGATTCCTGCTGCCTTTGCCTCTTTCGGAAGCAAACTTGCGGAAGTCATTCCCGGCAAAGTATTCATTTCCAGGCAATAAATATCGCCCTTCGCATCCAACAAGAAATCCGCACGAGAATAAACATCTAATTTCAATGCTTTGAATGCAAGTTCTGTTGCACGTTGCATTTTTTGTGCAATTTCTTCATCCAATTCAGCCGGACAGATTTCTTCTGTGCATCCAGATTGATATTTGTTGGCATAATCAAAGAATCCTGTTTTTGGAATAATCTCAATCACCGGCAATGCTTTGCCGTCAATAATTCCCACCGCAAATTCTCGACCTTTGATATATGGTTCAATCACAACCTCGTCTTCATAGACAAACGATTTTTCAAGAGCATCTCGATATGCTTCTTCTGTTTCTACAATATATACTCCTATACTCGAACCACCGGAACAAGGCTTTACTACAACCGGAAGCTCTAATCCCAAATCAGAGAGTTTCGCATCTCGATCTTTTTTTTGCAACGCAGTACCAAGAGGAGTCGGAACACCTGCCGTTTTAAAAATTTGTTTTGCAATACCTTTATCCATAGCAAGTGCACTACCTAAATAATTTGGTCCAGTATACTTGATTCCCAAAATATCAAATGTAGCTTGCAGTTTTCCATTTTCTCCTACATCACCATGCAATCCCATAAACACAATATCTGCAAGACGACAAATGTCAATCACATTTGGTCCAACAAAACAGTCTGATTGGTCTTCACGCGATGCCTTGATTGCAGCCAAATCCGGTTCTGTAGACTTGATTCCTTCTGCAATTTCCAATCCCGCATTTGGAAGAGTAAATACATCTTCCAATCGATTTGCATCATATGGAAATCCCAAGAACACGTCTAATAAAAACGCCTGATGTCCATTTTCTCTTAATGTTCTGCAGATACCTGCGCCCGAAGCAAGTGACACATCTCGTTCTGTACTTAACCCACCGGCTAACACTACAATTTTCATAATCTATATACTCCTTTATTATTCCGCATGACTCATTTCATTGAGTAATTTTTGTTTTTCATCAAACAAACGCTGTGACAAATCCACATATACTTTATGCGGATTAAACAAACGCATCGTTTCATCCCAAAGTGTTTCTTTTTCTTGTCTACAGTACGCAGCGATTTCCATTACACTTGGAGATTCATATACACACTGGCCATTGATGAACACTGGCACAAGAATTTCTTTCATTGTATAGGTACCACCTGGAAGTTTTGTCTTCTTCCATGGTTCATTCGGGTCAAACAGACGCATATCTTGACTTTCGTCAAAAGTTTCGTCCGCAAAGCAGATTAAGTCTGCGCGGATTTTTCCTGTCTCTTTATCATAAATACGGTAAATCGTCTTATTTCCAGGATTGGTAATCTTTTCTGTATTTTCAGAAAGTTTAATCTTTGACTCAAATTCTCCGTCTTCTCTTTGAATCGCAGCAAGCTTGTACACACCACCAAATGCCGGACAATCTTTTGAAGTAATCAAATTCGTTCCTACACCCCAAGATGTAATCTTTGCACCTTGGATTTTAAGGTCATGAATCAAGTATTCATCCAAGTCATTGGAAGCGGAAATAATTGCATCTTCAAAACCTGCTTCATCTAACATCTTACGAGCTTTCTTTGACAAATATGCGAGGTCCCCGCTATCCAAACGGATTCCGTAGTTTTTCAACTCCACTCCTGCCTCGCGCATTTCTTTAAATACACGAATTGCATTCGGCACACCCGACTTTAAGGTGTCGTATGTATCGACTAACAAAATGCATGCAGACGGATATAAATTTGCATATGTTTTAAATGCAGTATATTCATCTTCAAAACTCATAATCCAACTGTGTGCATGTGTTCCTTTTACCGGAACGTCAAACATCTTCCCTGCAAGTACATCTGAAGTACCAATACATCCACCAATCATAGCTGCTCTTGCACCATACAATCCCGCATCTGGACCTTGCGCACGTCTTAGACCAAATTCCATAATACCATCGCCTTGCGCTGCATAAACAACGCGAGCAGCCTTTGTTGCAATGAGAGACTGGTGATTAATAATATTCAATATCGCCGTCTCTACCAACTGCGCTTCCATAATTGGAGCCACAATTTTCAAAAGAGGCTCCTTAGGGAAGACAACTGTTCCTTCTGGAATCGCATAAATACTTCCACTAAAATGAAATCCACTTAAATAGCTCAAAAATTCTTCACTAAAAATATTAAGATTGCGAAGATACGCAACATCATCATATGTAAAATTCAATTCCTTAACGTACTGAATGACTTGTTCCAGACCAGCAGCAATCGAATATCCTGATTTATTAGGATTCGATCGGAAAAACATATCAAATATTACCATTTCATTTTCTTGACGCTCAAAATATCCTTGCATCATCGTAAGTTCGTACAAATCTGTCAACAAAGTAAGATTTCTTCTATCCATCTTTCCCACTCCTCTTTCTGTAAAAACAAGGTTTACCCTTTCCGTACATTATAACACTCTATATTACAAATGTAAATTTCAAAAAAGTTGCCTTTAGAAAGAGAGTTTTGTATAATACTAATATTGAAAGAAAGCTGAGGTTTGAAAGATGGACAACAAAAAAGCGATTCGTTTATCAGGCGTTTTGCTCCATCCTACATCTCTTCCTTCGCAGTATGGAATTGGAGACTTAGGAGATGAGGCATACGCATTTATTGATTTTCTAAAAAAATCCGGTCAACACTTATGGCAAACACTTCCTCTGACACCGACTGGATTCGGAGATTCGCCTTATCAAGGATTTTCTGCATTTGCAGGGCAACCACTTTTGATCAGCCCTGAACACTTAGTTGAATTGGAACTTTTGACCTGGGAAGAACTTGCTGATTGCCCATCTGGTGATCCTTCCGCCGTGGATTATGCAACCATCATTCCTTGGAAAACAAAGATTTTAAAACTTGCCTCAAGTCGTTTTGCCGACAAGGCAAGTAACGAACTTTTGAAAGAATATCATGTCTTCCTACAAGAGCAAGCTTTTTGGTTGGAAGATTATGCGCTTTACATGGCATGTAAGGATTTGCATGAAGGACGAGAATGGTTGGCTTGGAAAGAAGAATATCGCACACCGACCCCTGAAGTGAAAGCTGCTTTGAAACAACTTTTGGGTGAAGACATGAAACATTATTTCTTTGTCCAATTCATCTTCCATAAGGAATGGATGGCATTAAAAGCATACGCAAATGAAAACGGAATCCAAATCATTGGAGATATCCCACTATTTGTATCTTTAGATAGCGCAGATGCGTGGGCAAACCAAACACTGTTTCAATTAGACAGCGAAGGATTCCCGACTGTGGTTGCCGGCGTGCCTCCAGATTATTTTTCAGAAACCGGACAACTTTGGGGCAACCCTCTCTATGACTGGGAAGCACATAAAAAAGACGGATATCAATGGTGGATTTCCCGTATTCGTCATCAACTGCAATTTGCCGACTATCTGCGAATTGACCACTTCCGTGGTTTGGAATCCTATTGGGCGATTCCTGTAGGAGAAGAAACTGCCGTCAATGGAAAATGGCTACCGGGACCTAAAGCAGATTTGTTCTTTGCAATTGAGCAGGCTCTTGGAAAAGGGTTACCGATTATCGCGGAGGATCTGGGAGTTATTACACCTGAAGTAGAGGCATTAAGAGACCAATTCCATTTCCCTGGAATGCGCGTTCTCCAATTTGCTTTCGATTCTGAAGAAGAAAGTACCTTCCTACCTCATCAATTTACAGATAGAAATTGTGTCTGCTATACAGGCACTCACGATAATAATACAACCAGAGGCTGGTATGATTCTGCGTCTGAATATTCCAAGGACAAAGTCCGTTGCTACATGAATACAGATGGTTATAACATTCACTGGGATTTCCTTCGCACCTGTCTCGGAACGATTGCGACCTACGCACTCTTCCCATTACAGGACGTTCTTGGTATCGGGGAAGAAGGGAGAATGAATACTCCAGGTGTAGGAACAAACAACTGGGCTTGGCGCTATCAAAAACATGCATTGTCAGATGGGTTAGCTGATGCCCTTGCAAAAACAACTCGTATATACGGAAGATAATTAGAAGGGAGATTCTATGATTCGATTTATCATTATATGTATTGCACTCATTCCATTCATCCTGATTGGTTATCCTTTTCTCTGGATAGAATGGCTCATCGGGAAAATAAACAAACGTGCAAAAGATACGATCTGCTTGCACTTTGTAAAATGCGCTTGTCGCCTTGTCCTTTGGCTCGGCGGTGTCAAAGTGAAAGTGATTGGAAAAGAAAATATTCCTAGAAAAGCATCTTTGATTGTTGCAAATCACCGAAGCATCTTTGATATCATCATTTTATACGCAAACTGTAAAATGTTAACTGGATTTGTAGCAAAGAACTCACTGGAAAAGGTTCCATTTCTTCGAGCTTTTATGAAAAATTTGTATTGCTTGTTCCTTGACCGTTCCGACATAAAACAAGGTCTGCAGATTATTTTACAAGCAATTCAATATGCAAAAGACGGAATTTCTGTCGGTATCTTCCCAGAAGGTACTCGCGGAAAAGGGGATGGACTGACATTGCTTCCTTTCAAAGAAGGTTCTTTCAAAATCGCACTGAAATCCGGTTGTCCGATTGTACCTGTAGCGATTTATTATGATGGTCCTGTATTTGAAGATCATATTCCTCGCTTAAAAAAGACGAATGTAATCCTTGAATACCTGTCTCCTATTCATCCGCAGGATTTAAGCAAAGACGAACAAAAAGTCATTGGTGCAACCTGCCAGGCTATGATTCAAGATGCCGTACAAAAAAATGCAAAACTATTACAAAAATAATAATTTTACCAAATAAAAAAACTTGGAATTAACTTCCAAGTTTTTTCTTTATTTTTCAGCTAAAACTGCCTTTATATATTCCCAAACACGAGCTACCGAAGAAATACTTACTCGCTCATCTGGTGTATGAACATCATACAGGTTTGGTCCAATAGAAATACAATCCAACCCTTCAATCTTTGATGATAAAATTCCACATTCCAATCCCGCATGAATTACTTCTACAACAGGATCTTTTCCGTATTGCTCTTGATACTTTCTCATGCAAAGCTCGCGCAATTTCGAATTTCTTGCATATGGCCATCCCGGGTAAATTCCATGATAACTCACTTCACCACCCAATGTCTGTGTCATTTGCTTTAACACTTCTGCCAAATGCATTTTTGCACTTTCATGGGAACTGCGAAGTGCGAAACTAGCTTGCAATTTTTCGCAATCCACATTTACAACGCCCATATTCAAAGAAGTTTCTACAAGGCCTTTCAAATCCGGGCTCATCGCTTGTACTCCGTTTGGCATTCCAGTCAACATCGTAAGTACTTTTTCTGTCGACTCTTCCGATAACACGACATAGTCTTCTACACTCTTCGTCTCCAACACCAATTTTGCATTAGGGTCACTGGTTCCATATTCTATATTTAATATTTCATTAAATTCTTTCAAACAACTTTCAAGCGTATCTCTATCTTTCGCATCAATTACAAACGTAGACTTTGCATTTTTCGGGATAACATTGTCCTTTACACCACCTTCAATGGATGCAATCTGGTAAGTCATTTGTTGCTTCAAAAACAAGAAAAATCTTCCCAAAACAACATTTCCATTGATGCGTCCTCTGTCAATCTCGATTCCCGAATGTCCACCCAGAAAACCAGTAGTCTTTATCTCACACGCTTGTCCACTTGTCTGAACCGCATCCAGTGGAATGTTACAGTCCACACGCAAGCCGCCTGCACAGCCTACTGTAAAAACACCTTCATCTTCCGAATCAATATTAATCAATCGTTTTGCTTTGCAGGAAGACAAGTCTATCGCCGTTGCACCTTCTAATCCCACTTCCTCACTGACAGTCAAAACAACTTCCAAACGTGGATGTGCAATTTCTGACGAATCCAAAAGAGCCAATCCGTATGCCACTGCAATACCATTATCCGCCCCCAAGGTCGTGCCATCGGCCGTAATCATATCTCCATCTACCATAATACGGATACTTTCTTTCTCCATATCAATTTCACAATCCGGTGTTTTATCGCCAACCATATCGAGATGCCCTTGTATGATTACTGGTTCTACCTGTTCATACCCTGGTGTTGCTTCCTTTATAATAATGACATTGCCAAGTTCATCCTGTTCATAATATAGCCCACGTTCCTTAGCAAATGCTACACAATAATCACTGAGCGCTTGCTCGTGGTATGAAATGTGTGGGATACCACAAATATCTTCAAAGAAATGAAACACCGCTGCCGGCTCATATCCGTTTAACACTTTCATTCTGTTTCCTCCAAAATTATTTTACATTTCTATATTCTCTTATAAAATAATCTTTTCGTCAACGCTTTTTCCTTCTAAATGTGTCAAAATTTCCCTCTTATATTGCAAGAATTTCTCACTAAGCGAAAATTCCTTGGACCTCGGTTTTCTTTCTTCAATCACAATCTCTTTTGTAACTTCTCCCGGCTTTCCGGTGAGTAAGTAAATGCGGTCCGACAAAAGAATCGCCTCGTCAATATCATGTGTAATAAAAAGAGTAGACATTTGAATCTTTTCCATCACATCAAGATACCATTCATGGATACTCTGCTTGGTGAGCATATCCAGTGCAGAGAACGGTTCATCTAGGAGCGCTACTTCCTCCGAAAACAAATACGTCCTTAGGAGCGCCGCACGCTGTTTCATCCCGCCGGAAAGTTGCGCCGGATACTTTTTCTCCGTTCCCGCAAGACCGAATTGATCAAAATATTTTTTCGCTTGCGCTCTAGCTTCCTTCTTCTTCATTCCACGCACCAATAGTGGCAGTGCAACATTGTCCAAAATTGTGCGATACGGAAGAAGCAAATCCTTCTGCAACATATAGCTAATGCTACCTGGTTTCCCGGTAATCTCTTCTTGCTTTAGCCAGACACTTCCCTCATCCGGGTTACTAAGACCTGCAATGATATTGAAGAGAGTGGTCTTTCCTCCACCACTAGCCCCAAGCAAAGACACGATTTCTCCTTGTTCTAAATGCATCGATATTTCTTTTATAATTTCTTCCCCACCGAATGTTTTCGAGACGTTTCTCACCTCTAAAACCGCCATAAGTTCCTCCTATTATTCAGGTAAATACTCGTTACTAAACCCTATATTATTTGGAAGTTTATTTTCCACTAATTTCTTCTCGTTTAACCAATTATAAAATGCATTCCAGCGACTTGCCTCAATATATCCCCACTTTTTCGCATCCGCCTGATACTGATTCGCCAAATATTTTTGGCTTGCTTTGACAAGTTCCTTATCTAACTCTGGGGCTGCCTTGCAGAGAATATCTGACGCTTCCTCTGGATTTTCCATCGCAAACTGATACCCTTTTGTCAAAGCACTTAAGAATGCCTTTGCAGTGTCTGGTTTTTCTTTTAAAAATTTATTTCCAGAAATAATCACTGGGGTATAATAATCAAACACCGGATCTAGATCTGCAAATGCGAAATAGTCTGTCTCAAGCCCTTCTAACTCCATCTTTACACCAGCCCAGGCATAAAAAATCCAAATAGCATCAACCGATTTTGATTTCAGCGCCGATACTTCATCCGTCACCGTACTTGGACTTAAACTTACCTTATTAAAATCTCCTCCGTCTGCTTCTACTACCTGTTCTAAAGTTGCCAACTCAATCGGTCCATTCCAAGTAGCATATTTTTTCCCTTCCATACCTTTCGGAACGTTCATTCCTTCCCCTTTTCGCGAAATAATTCCCGAAGTGTTATGTTGAATCACCGAAGCAACCGCCGTAATTGGAAGCGGATTATCTTTTGCCAGCGCAGGTGCCATAGAATCCTGGAAAGACACACCGAACTGCGCTCTTCCAGAAGCAACCAATACTTCTGCTCCATCTTCTGGTGGTTGGACAATCTCAACCTCGATACCAACTTCTTCAAAATATCCTTTTTCCTGTGCAACATACAGACCCGTATGATTGGTATTCGGAGTCCAATCTAATACAAATGTTACCTTTTCTAATTTTTCTTCTTTTTTACTTCCACATGCCATTAATGTGAATGCCATTATCATTGCCATTCCACACGCAATTAATCTTTTTTTCATGATTCCTTCTCCTTTTCCCAAGGCATACATTTCTTTTGTAAGAAATCTACTCCCTTCATAAGCACAAGACTAATGAGTGAAATCAATAGTATCACTGCAAACATCTTATCAAAAGCATATGCCTGTTTTACTCGTGTCATATAGACACCCAAACCGCCAAATCCACCAAGCCATTCAGAAATCACTGCTCCAACAACTGCATACGAAGCCGAGATGCGAAGCCCTGCAAAAAACTGGGACAAAGCACCCGGATATTTGATATATCGAAAAATCGTCCATCGACCCGCCCCCATAGCACGAAGCAGGTTAATTTCATCTTTGTCAGCAGATTTAAATCCATTCAAAAGACCCACTGCGATTGGAAAAAATGTAGTAATGACGATAAGAATTACCTTCGGTGTCATTTCATAGCCAAACCAAAGTACCAGCAGCGGAGCTATCGCTACTGCAGGTATGGTCTGTGTCAAAACCATAATCGGATAAAATGCCTTATAGAGTCCATCAAACTCATCCATAAAAACTGCCATTATAAATCCAAGCAGCACACCTAATATAAGGCCTAGAAATGCCTCTGATAAGGAAATGACTGCATGCCCCATTAAGGCTGGGAACTCAGCAACCAATGCCTTTGCTACCTGCCATGGTGACGGCAACAAAAAACTGTCAATAAGTTCAAAGCTACAGACCATTTGCCATATAATTACGACACATACAATTGCGGAACATGACCAAATCTTATTGGTGATGTTTTTTGACTTTCTTTTCAATGCTTAACACTTCTCCTTCTGGGCGATAGTTTACCTTTACATATGCAGAAACTTCTTTTGCTCCTGCTCTTACAGCTACCTTTTGACATTCTTTGATAATGTCCATTAATTCATCATATTCCCCCTCAATAGAGGTCTCACATGGTCCCACATAGAAGCTCAGACCTGTAGATTGGATGTAGCTGATGACTTCATCCACGATGCGAATCACTTCACCATCGCTGTCTGCCTTTGGCAAAACTTGAATTGCTACGCTTGCGTTCATAACTTTCTTCTCCTTTTCTTTTAGAATCAAATTACAAACCTGACTTGTGTTAGAGTGCATTTTGTATTTTTGTCGCGCGCTATACAAAAAAACACCTAGATATCTGCGATATCCAGGTGTTAGAATTTACGTTCTAAAAATGTACTCTTCCTACGCTGGCATTATCCAGATCAGGTTCTCGGGTTCAGGATGAATACATCCCATCTCAGCCGGTTCTATTACCAGCGCCCCTTCAATTGTCTTGTTTAGTTTACTACGAAACATCCATAAAGTCAATTCTCTTTATTTTGGTGTCTTAACGATTTTAACAATATCCTTGATAATTACAATTGGCATCGCAACGATACCAACTAAAAATCCAATAATCAGGATGATTGCAAATGCAAAAATAGAGAACGGAGTTTCACGTGTTTCGTACTCATAAGTAATCTTTTTACCTTCGCCTTTACCGAAGGAATCACCTGCAAGAAAGTTCCCTCCAATCGGGAAAACCAAGGACACTCCACATGGGAACCCGGCAAACAAGAATATGATCCAAAACGAGTCCGGCTTCGTTCCGAAGATTCCATATCCAATCAATAATCCGATATTCGAAAAGAATAAATGAGAAAATAATTTTGCAATTCTTTTTGACCGTTGATGCTTCTTTCCTTTTATACGAAAAACTAACCAACATATTCCAAGAACAAACTGTCCCAAAATAATTAAAGCTAAGAAAGCGTTTGAACCCATCTCAAAATTCGCCTCCGCTTTTGCTTTTTTCATTGCTCCTGGTGATTTTTCAATCACCTTTTCCGATAAACGAAACGTATAATAAGCCGTCTCTTCTTCTGATACCACTAGATTTTTTTTCGTAGACCCTAGTCCAAACTCTACATCTTCATGTCCTGCCCAAATACATTTTACATATTCATATTCACCAACTGGCATAGGTGCAACGTCTGTCGGACCATTCGTACCAACTTCCCTTGAAACAATTTCTCCTGTTTCAATATTTTCAAAATACACTTCTAACGTTTTTCCTTTTGCCTTAGTATCTTTTGCTACACAATGAAGTTTAACTTCCCCGTACCCTTGCGCGTACGCATTCATTGGAATCAAGCTAGTAAATAAGATTACGATTAAGGCAATCACAGACAAAGCTTTTTTCATCATTTGAATTTCTCCCATTTTCTTTTTTCTACTTAATAATATTGTAGCTACAATTTTAAATGTAGTCAACAAACAAACACCATGCTATAATGGATAAGTCATCAAAAAGAAAGGACTTTTACTATGTTATTTAAACTTTTTTATACATTCGCCAAAATCGGTCTTTTTACCTTTGGAGGCGGATATGGGATGATTGCAATTGTGCAAGATGAATGTGTTGAAAAAAAGAAATGGATTACAGAAGATGAATTTGCAACCGTTCTTACCATTGCAGAATCTACACCTGGTCCAATTGCGATTAACTGCGCAACTTACACAGGTTACGCACAGGGTGGAATCTTAGGGGCCATCTCCGCGACCTTTGGTGTGGTACTTCCATCTTTTGTGATTATTTTCTTAATCTCTTCATTTTTCAATAATATCTTGGATTTTCCACTTGTAGCCAATGCTTTTCGTGGTATTCAAGTAGGCGTCGGCCTTATTATCCTACGTGCCGGCTATAACATGTTTAAGAAAATGAAAAAATCTGCCTTCACCATAACGATTTTAATCTGTGCACTCCTTGCAATGCTTACAATCAACTTCTTATCATTGAATTTCTCAACCATCTATTTGCTACTTTTAGCGGGTGTGATTGGTTTTGCATTCTACTATATTCGCAAGTTGTGTAAAGGAAAGAAGGTGGAATCATGATTTACTTAGAATTGCTTTGGGGATTTCTCAGAGTCGGATTATTCTCCTTCGGTGGTGCATATGGTGCAATTCCTGTTATTCGTGAAATCATTATGGAATATGAAAAAAGTTGGAAAATTTCAGAAGAGACCTTTGCCTATCTCTTAGCAATCAGCGAAAGCACTCCTGGACCAATCATGGTAAACACTGCGACTTATATCGGAAATGAGGTCGGTGGTATTTGGGGCGCCATGTTAGCAACCTTTACGGTATGTCTTCCTGCTTTTATTATTATTTTATTGTTTTCCATGATTTTTAAAAATTTTTTGAAAAAACCTTTCGTGGCAGCAATTTTAGACGGCATCAAACCTTGCATTATCGGAATTATTGCAGCGACAGGCCTACACATGATTATCACAAATTGTATTGCACAAGGATTAAACATTTCCGCAAATTGGCATACACTTGTTATTACAGCATTTTTACTGATTGTAATGTTTGTTTACAAAAAAATATTCAACAAGTCCATGTCACCAATTTTACTTATCGGTGTTTCAGCTTGTTGTGGAATGATTTTCTTTGCATAAAACAAGGGGCTGAATTCAGCCCCTTGTTTGTTTTTTAGGATCGTTTTTTATCTATTTTTCAAACATCTCTGCCAGTCTTCGTGCACTTTCCGCAAGTTTTTGAATCCCTGCAAAAACATTGCTATCATCATACTCCTTTAGATATTGACTTGCCTCTAATGTAAAATAGCCAGAATAGTTAATCTCCTTCAATGCCTTTACAATCGCATCAAAATCCATATTCATGGAAAATGGAATCTGATGAGAATCATGCCATTGGTCATTGTCATGAATATGTAATGCTTGCAAGTGTTTGCCCAACGCACGAATCATTTCCACGGCTCCGGAACCTGATCCCCGCATCTCTGCATGCCCAAGATCCAAACAAGCTACAAAGAACTCATCATTTACGGTTTCCAAGTGTTCCAAAAAATCCTCACTTGTTGCACATGCAGCAAAGGAAGATTGATCTTTTTCTTCATCCCAAGCCCACATATTCTCTGTTGCAATCTTTACTCCACATTCTTTCGCAAACGGAAGAAGCTCCCAGAACATTTCCGCATTTTCCTTGGCATGCTTGTTTGTCTGTGGATGAATGACACATATTTTTCCACCTGCCTCTGCAGTACATTCAATCGCCCATTTTAATCGAGCACGCACGAAAGGATAATTGCAAGAAAAAGGGGCATGGGATTGATTACAAGTGATACCATTATCTAAACCAATTTGCTTTAAGCGTCTTGCAAACGCCAAACGTTCACTTCCTGTCAATGGATGCCCTGTATCAATTACCTGCTTCGTTGTATGATCATATCTACACATATCAAACATAGAAAAATCCCAATAATCAAAGCCTGCTTTTCCTACATATTCTACTGCTCTCTCTTCTCCGATTATTTTTGCTGCAGATCCAATTTCTGTCGATATTTTCATATTCTACTCCTCCGTATTTAAAGTAAATGTTTTGATATCTCTATGTGGATTTGTCCTTGCAAGACCAATGCGTACCACCATGCTATCAAATACACCAAAATGAGTCTGTAACACTTCAAAAGCCTTTCTCATCTCATCCTGCGAAAGAGTCTTCCCAATCGTTGTATGTGGCATCCACTGAAGTGGTTGATAAACTGCGCTAATATTGACATCCTCTTTCTCAAGTTCCTCATATACAATCTGCGAAATCTGATGTAAGTAGGAATTCAATACAGGCTGCACAAAAATCACATATGGGAAGAACTGCCCCACACTAGCCCAAGTAAGTTTTCCTTGCTTCAAACGACTTGCAATCCTCTCTAATGCCGCCATTGCGCTCTCTTCGTCTCGCGTTTCAAAAGCGGATACTGTTAGATGCGGCGGAACATCATTGTCAACCATAAAAGAATTACCGGTTTTTTCTGCCACCTGATTTATATATCGTTGAATTTTTTGATTCGTCTTTTCATCAAAATAGATGGATATCAGATACATCTTTCTTCCTACTTTTCTGCTTGTTTTATCAAACACAGTATACTACAACTTCCTCAAATATTCCACAGAATTCATTTTTATGATTTTTTTCTTTTTCATTTGACTTCACTACACCACCGTGCTATAATTAATTAAATTTTTTTATAAAAAACGACTGTGACGGAATTATGTCTCTTTACGGAGTGTTTCAGAGAGCTGGTGGTCGGTGCGAACCAGTACGGATGGAAGATGACAATCTCACTCCTGAGTCGACTCTGCAAAGAATAGTTTTATTTGTGTAGTGGAGTACGGTCGCCCCGTTATCGGCTATGAACTTATTTGAGTTCGAGAGAGATAGTATACTGTGAAGATACTGTAAGCAAGGTGGTACCGCGAATTGTTTATTCGTCCTTGAGACCGTTTCGGTTTCAAGGACTTTTTTATATTATTTTAAGGGAGGATTATTATGAGCCAAATTAAAATCAGCGACATTACCATGAAACAATCAGGAAAGGATTTTTCTCTATCCTTTAAAGAAAAATTAGAAATCCCTAAATTACTAGATAAATTAGACGTTGCCGTTATTGAGTTAGAAGGAATTGAACAACCAAAAATTGATCCATTACGCATCAAATCGGTGGCTTCAACTGTAAAAAACAGCATCGTAGCTGTTCCGGTCTCTTTAACTGCAGAAAGTGTTGAAACAACTTGGAATGCATTAAAGGAAGCAAAACATCCTCGTTTGCAAGTGTTTGCTTCTGTAAGTCCTGTTCAAATGGAGTACTTATTCCACAAGAAACCTGCTGCCATGTTAAAGACGATTGAAGAAATTGTAAAAGCTTGCTGTGAAAAAACTGCTGATGTTGAATTCATCGCAGATGATGCTACTCGTAGTGACTCCGCATTTTTATATGAAGCAATCAAAACTGCAATTACATCTGGCGCAAAGACCATCACGATTTGTGATGCTACTGGTGCAATTCTTCCAGATGAATTCGCTGCTTTTATAGACGCATTATATGAAAACGTACCAGAATTAAATGAAGTAACTCTTGGAATTTCATGTTCCAACGAATTAGCAATGGCTGATGCTTGTGCGATTGCCGCAATTCAACATGGTGCACGTGAAATCAAAGCTGCTGCTTATCAAATTAACCAAATTTCACTTCCACATATTTCTCGTCTTCTTGCTATGAAGGGAGATTCTTGCGGCGTTACATGTTCTGTCCGCACCGTGGAAATGAACCGTATCATTAAGCAAATTGAGTGGATGTGTCAGACAAGCCGCAGTAAGAACTCTCCATTTGATAACGGAGTTCAAGATGTTGAAAACGACATGTCACTTACTAGCATGGATAACATGTCTACCGTATTAAAAGCAGTTGAAAAATTAGGATATGATTTGAGTGAAGAAGACGGTGCTCAAGTTTGGGATGCTTTCCAAAAAATCGCAGCACGCAAAGACGTGATTTCTTCAAAAGAGTTAGATACGATTGTAGCCTCTGCTGCAATGCAAGTTCCTGCAACTTATGTATTAAATACCTACAGCATCACTGCAAGCAACTCTGCTGCTTCTATGGCACACATGGTATTAAATAAGAACGGTCAAACATTAGAAGGCGTTGCGCTTGGAGATGGGCCTGTAGACGCTGCTTTCCTTGCATTAGAAAATATCTTGGGATGCCACTATGAATTGGATGATTTCCAAATCCGCTCTGTTACAGAAGGCCGCGAAGCAATGGGGGAAACCGTAGTAAAATTACGTTCTAACGGAAAATTGTATTCTGGACGTGGAATTTCTACTGATATTGTAGGTTCTAGTATTCAAGCATATATTAGTGCATTGAACAAAATCGTTTATGAGGAGGCTGAAGTATAATGAAACTTTCATTCTCAACTAGAGGTTGGGCACATTTGAATTGGGAAGAATGGATAGATGCAGGTGTAAACATGCGTTTTGAAGGTATTGAAGTTTATAATTTGCCAAAATTCCCTGAATTTGTAGAACGCAGTGGCCCATTTCACAAATACAACATGGCCGCAACTGTTCGCCAATTAAGAGAGAAGAATTTGACGATTCCTTGTTTTGATACTTCTTGCGATTTATCTTCCAACGAAGAAAACTTTGTTCCTACTCTAAAGGATTTAATTCAAATCGCAAAACAAATGCAAGTACCATATGTGTCAATCGTTGCTTTACATGACAATGAAGAATTAGTTCGCGAACGTTTAACTGAATTATTGAACTTTGCAACAGACACAAGCGTAACAATCCTGGTAAAAACAAGCGGAATCTTTTCTGATACTGCTCGTCTTCGTTCCATGATGGATGACTTTGCTTGTGATCAACTCGCAGCTTTATGGGATATTCATCATCCATACCGCGATTACGACGAGAGTGCTGACACAACCATTAAAAATCTTGGAGCTTACGTAAAACATGTGCATTTACGAGACTCTGATGACAAAAATACATACAACTTAATCGGTGAAGGTACACTTCCTGTAGCAGATATGATGCGTGCCCTCTCTTCTATTGACTACGATGGATTTATTTCTCTCGAATGGAAGACTGAGTGGATGCAAGATCTTCCTGAATACGAAGTTATC
>JAZRRJ010000043.1:0-108737 GCA_045650645.1 Faecalimonas sp.
TAATTTTAATAGACTGGCACTTGAAGGTTTGTTTGCCATGCAATAAAACAGGTGCATTGGCATATCAACACTAAAATGCCTTCAAACGCAACAATGGAGCGGGATTCGTTAAAATCCCACCCCAACTATTGACTTAGAGCCGTTAACTTTTACTTCAACAACTATCCCAAGGAGGATTTTACCTCACTAATATCCATTATCATTAATAAAACGGCGTCCACTCTGAGCTATCCGATTCACTCGATATTTCATCGTCTTTTGCATTCTCTTCCTTTATATTGTCTTTATCCTGAGTATTTCCCGAATTCCCATTGCCATTGGAATTTCCTTTATTACTAGAATTGTTTGAACCGCTTGTGTTTCCTTGCTTCCCCTCTTCTGGCTCCTTTTTGTCCTGACTATTGACTCCATCATCTTCATCCTCTTCATTACCAAAAAGGTTAGATGCATCCCCAATATTATCAATCTCATCACCTGAAGTATCTTCAATCTCTCCGCGCTTGAACCAAGTATCCTTATTCTTAATCAAAATAATTCCGAGCCCAATCATAACAATGGCAACTGCAATCGAAACTGCTATAATTATCATTTTCTTTGATTTCATCATAATTTCGTCCTATTCTCCTACTTTCGTCTCACTGATTTTTACTCCATGCACCAAAAATCTTTGGCTATTCGAAATTTTGGTACATGTGGACAAGCTTACTATCTGCGACTTTTCATTTACATCCACGCCAGTATCATAGAGCGCACCACTCTTTTCATATTCCAGGTAATCCTTAAACTCTGCATCACTATTATAAAATCTCGTGTAACTTTGCGAATCTTCCTGTACGAGACACGCCGCAAAGATTTGATATGTTACTTCCCTTCCATCTGGTGTATAAATGTAGAAATACGGGTTTTGTTCGTAATACTCCTGATTTCTAAACTCCAAAAGTTTTGCAAACATAGAACCATTCTTCATATTATGTCCATATATAAAAGTATTTCTGTCCGCAAATTCTCCGTTATTTAAAACATCCATAAAAATGGAACCAGCTGGATTCTTCTTTTTTTCAAAAGTCATTTTTAAGTACTTAGCATTATCCTCGCCTTTCACAATCGGATAACTGATATCTGGATTTTCAAAATGAATCCATCCAACAACATCTGGATTAATCCCTTTAAGTTCTTCAAAATCAACTTGGATTGTCGCATGCCCTTGCGAATCATCTATTGCATTCTCTGCAATATTGTCATACTCTTTGTCAGCTTTATGATTTGCAACAACCATACTAATAATTTTGTATGCAGAGATAGCAAAGACAATCACTGCAATTATAAGAATAATATCGCTTGCTACAATCTTCTTTTTGTTTGTTTTCTTCTCCATACTGTCCTCTACTTTTTTCTGCATATATTCTCCAAAATGTGAAAATATTGCACTCATGAAAATCACTTCATAAGTGCAATATCTATTATAGCATACTATTCACAATTATATCTTTTTTTGCGATAAACAACTGATGTAATAATCACACCTCCGCATATGCAAAGAGCTGCTAACCATATGACTGGATGGCTATTATCTCCTGTATGTGGAGTCTCTAGTCCATCACCTGCATCTGGTACATAACCATCATAATCATCTGAAGAACCTTCTCCACCAGAACCCGCACCAGCTCCTGAATCTGTCGTTGTACCTTCTGTTACAGCTTTTTTGATTGCCGGAGCAATGTCGATATTCATTGACAATCCTTCGAAGTGTTCTACACCTGCACCATATACATAATATGGAACTGGATCTGTTGTATGGTCTACAGAACTAAATTGAACTTGTGGTCCTGAAACAGTTGATCCTACTTTAACACCACCTGTTTCATGGTCAGCAGTAACAACAATCAATGTACCCTCATGAGTGTCTGCGTAATCCATTGCAACCTTAATTGCATCATCAAATTCAAGCATTGCATCTTGCAAGTTAGCCGCTTCGTTGTTGTGACCTGCACCATCGATTCTACCGCCTTCAATCATAGCGAAGAAACCGTCCTCATTTTCCAATAAATCCAAAGTCTTCTCTGTTAACTCTGCCAAATCAGGTTCTACATCTGCATTTTTCTTTGCTGGATAGTTCATAGCTCCACTTGCGAACAAACCAAGTACTTTTCCAGAAGAGATTGCGTTCAAATCCGCTTTTTTTGTTACATATTGGTAACCTGCCGCCTTCGCATATTGGATTCCCGAAATAGTCGTTCCACCATTGTTAATCGCATAATCAAATTGGCTTGTTCCGCCTCCTAAAATAACATCAATTTCTAAATCCACCATTGCTTTTGCAACTTCAGCATAATTATTTCTACTAGATGTATGTGCCGCAAATGCTGCTGGTGTCGCATCAACAACATACGTAGAAGATACTAAACCAATCTTTTTACCTTTTTGAATCATCCATTCACTTAGGTTTTCAACAACATTTCCATCTTTGTCTAAACCAACCGTACCATTTGTGGTTCTAACTCCAGTAGAAAGTGCTGTTCCACCAGCTGCTGAGTCTGTTAACTCATCTTTTATATTATTCGTGTTAAGATATCCGAGTTTTTCCATTCCGTCTAAATTAAGGGTTGGTCTTAACATACGCCCCGCTGCAAGAGCACCATCTCCCATACCATCACCAATCAAAAAAATAACATTTTTAACTTCAAATGTTTCTTCCGCTTGTGAAGTGAAATCAGCTGCAGCAAAACTTGTCGCAACCATACATAACACGAGCATTGCTGCTAATATTTTTCTCATTCTCTTCATAACTTACCTCCTATTTTTTATGTATATTTAACACACATAACTCCACTTTTCATAATTGTATATAAAAATGACTTTTTGTCATATTGTCTAATTTGAGTTTTTTATTGCTTTTTTAAAAATTACATAAACATTTTCTTCCTATTTTTCCAGTTTTTTTACAATATTTCCTATTTTATATAGAAAAATATTGTATTTTTTATTTACAAATCTCTTTTTGTTATGTATAATAAAGCAAGATTATACTATTAAAAGGAGTTTGTGCAAATATGCGTGTATGTCATTCTTGTCTAGAATCATTGAATAATTGTCTAGAAAGCAAAAGTTTTGCAATCGCTCGTCTATACAACACCGAGCAAACAATGGATATTCATATACACAACTGCTATGAGATATATTATTCAATCTCTGGTGGTAAACAATTTTTAATCGACAATTGCTTATACGATATCGCTCCAGGTGATATCTTCTTTATCAATAACTACGAAACGCACCACTTGCATTCCGTGGCGCAAGAGGAACACGAGCGTATTATTATTCACATACATCCCGAATATCTGAAAAAGCTATGTACAGATTCAACCAATCTCGACTATTGCTTCTCTTATCGGCAACAGCCTGGATGTAACAAATGTTCATTGTCGCAAGACGAGCAGAAACGTCTCACATACTTAATTCACAAATTAGAGTCAGATAATCAACATGGCCAAGATTTATTAGATTATGCGTCTTTTATTAAGCTGATGGTTTTCCTAAGCGAAATCTACCTCAAGCAGATGAATTCGCTTATTATTCCAAGCAAAGATATTTCATCAACTGCAAATCCTGACTTTTTGGACGATATCATTTCTTATATCAACCAAAATCTCACAGAGGATTTGTCAACCGAGAGTCTTGCAAAACAATTCTCACTGGCTCAATCTTATATGTGCAACGCTTTTAAATCCAAAACCGGAACCTCTATCAAACGGTACATCGTTGCTCAGCGCATTACATATGCAAAATCGCTATTATCTAGCGGGCACTCTACCGTAGATGCTTGTGAAATGTCTGGTTTTAACGACTACAGTAACTTCTACAGAGCATTTACCAAAACAGTGGGTATCTCACCTGGTAAATACGCTTCTCTTTCAAAAAAATAAATCAAAGATAATAAATGGGGAACTTTTAGCAAAGTTCCCCATTAAATTTAGTTATAAAAATACCATAGAATTACTTCTGCCGCAATTCTCATTCCTTTTGGAATACTGCTAATAAGCACCTTTTCTTCTCGCGTGTGAGCTCCTTGATCCACACAGCATCCAAACGCAATGGATGGAATCCCCATAGACATTGGAATATTACAATCTGTAGAACCAGAAATCTTTGTACACGAAACCTCAGAATGCTTCTCACAAATTTCAATTGTTCTCTTCACCATTGCCTGCAAACGCTCTTCGTCTACATTACTTCCACAAGGCCTTACGCCCAACAGATTGACTGTAATCTCTGCCAGTCCCTTCTGCCTTGCTCGTCTTATGGTCTGTTCAAAGAACTCTTGCATCGCAGCAAGGCACTTGGCATTATCAGAGCGATACTCATATAGCATCTTGCAACTCTGCGCAATTGTATTGATTGATGTTCCGCCTTCCACAATTCCCACATTATAGGTGGTGATGCTGTTTTCACAAACTGGAACCTCCTTTTTATACAATTCACATATTAAATCCGACATGGCATAAATTGCATTTCGATTTCCAAAATCACTAAAAGAATGTCCTCCTTCTGTACTAAAAGAAATCTCATAGCGATGAGAGCCTACACATTTACAATAAAGTTCACTATAATCCGAATCCAAGGAATACACCTCTTTGATTCTTCCTTCATAGTCATTCATAATCTGTTTCACACCCTTGAGATTTCCCAGCCCCTCCTCGCAAGAATTTGCTACGAACAGAATTCCTCTTGGTGCAACAAGCTTTTTCTGTGCCACGTATCTTGCAATCATCATCAAGATTGCAACATGCGTCGTGTCGTCACCCACTCCAGGCGCATGCAAATATTCACCATCATTTACAAACGGCATAGGTTCCAAATCTGGAAATACCGTGTCGGTATGTGCCATAAAGACCACGATATCGTCCTTACCTTCACACCCCACTGGATAAATTACATTCAATGATTCATCAACATATACACCCTCTGCTCCGTGCTTGTTTAACCAGTTCCAAATAAATTCCGCACGCTTTTCTTCGTGGTGCGAAGGTGACGGTATCTTACACATACACTCAATCAATGCAAGGATTTCACCCTTACATTGATCGATATACCCCAAAACCTCATCTGTTAATTCCCAGCTCATTACTCTGTCTCCCACATTTCATTGATGTGATGAATGCTTTCACGCACTAACAAATCTCCACCTTCATGTCCCACATAACCGCTGGTAACATAAGCACTGTAATGCCCCGCTTTCTCCGCTTTTTCTGTCGGGAGATAATCGGCTACGCCACAGCATAGTTGTACAATAAAGGTCTGCTCTGCATAGCTTCTCGCCTTGATTCGATTTCCATAATCTAAGAAAAGTTCAAATGGATTTGTCGCGATGGCAATATCTCCAAGTCGAATGATATGGAATTCTATTGGATACACCTCTGTGTATTGCTGTTCTTCAAACCTTTGAATAACACCTGCATGCACTTCGATGCGCGCAATATCCGCAAAATCAAGTGTCTCTTTATCTTTGATTTTTTCTACATAATATTCGATTTCTCTAATTGCCTCGTCTCGTTCTTTTATAGTGACTTTACGAAGTGGCAAATCCAAATTTATGATTTTATGCTTAAAAATCGCCTCACTCTTTAATTCCTCAATCTCTTCATACACAGCAACAATCTCATTCGCGATACGCTTGCCTACTCGATTGCATCCTGCAATATCATACATGGATGGGTCTGCTTTACGTTTCAGCAAATGTGGTCTCTTAATATTCGGATCATCAATCGGAGTCTCTGGTTCTACCCATCTCACCAAGTCACGTGGACACTGGTCCCCCGCTGCGCCACATAAAGCCAACAAGAAAATGTCTTCACCAAACTTTTCTCTAAGATTTGCTTTCGTTCTTCCCCAATAATCAGCAGAAATAAAACTTCTCTGCTCCAAAATCTGTGCAGGGCACGCAATATTTGCCACGATTCCTACCAGTTTTTTATCCTTATTAAATGTATAAAGAAGTTCCACACCGGAATCATTGCCACCTTCCAGCGATACAAAATTAGCAGTGTTGGTATCTCCCCACATTTGGGCACTTCCATCGTCATAACTCACGCGGCGGCACATGCCAACCGCAGCTCGTCCAAACTCATTGGTATAATAACTCTCAGCACGATTGTCCCATGCTCTTTTTGCTACCAACGCTATCTTGTCACTGACAAACTCGATTACTTCATCTTTTGTCATCACACTATCATCCGCCGAGACAAGCGGAATATATCTCTTTCCTTTCGGAAGGAACTCATTTAAAATTTCTTCTGTGGTCTTAACAGGTTTTGTTTTTGCAGTCGAAAGATTTGCCATGCGCACAGATGTATGTGTATGTGTCGCACAGATAATGAGATTCTTTGGATCGATTTCATCCGTTAATTTTGCAAATTTTCTTCTCACAAGTTCAATGCTTCCAGCCGCAAAACTGATAACATCTGCCGATACCATAATCATCGCTTCTGCACCTGACTGTACTGCCATGGCTGTTACGGTAATCTCAGACTCTACATATTCCGAGATTCGTTCAAAAAATTGACCAGCCAAATCTACTTTTTTATCCGGGACGATACTTTCTTCTGCCCACCCAATCAATAATTTATTCATGATCATTTCCGCCTTATTTCACATTTTTAAGTAATACAACAGAATTTCTCTTTAATGTAATTTCAAAAGAACTATCTACTGTTTGAACGAATTCCATGTTTTTATCTTCATCCAACAAATACACTTCATACTTCTCAGATGCGTTTTTCATTTCTACTTGTACAGTTTCTTCGCCTTTGGAATTATCTTCTACATAATATGCAAACATAAGTGCAGAGCTTCCTTCGTCATCTCTTGCACCTACTACATATACATCTTCACCCTCTACTTCACAGGCAACAGAAGTTCCAAGCTGATACAAAGCATTAAACATTGGGAATGGATAATAACCCTTTAATGGACGCAGTGTATAGAAGTCAAACATCCCATTAAATGCTGTCATCACCCTGGCATCATAGTACATCAACATATCGATAGAACTATGTTGTGCCGCAAGCATACATGCCGCCGTAAATGCGGCTCCCTTCATGCGAATAATGGTTTCAACTGACAATATAAATTTATCCGTCCATCCGCACACATAATTCCATTCGTTCAAAATGCTTTCTGCAACTCCATAACCATTTTCATCAAGCAATGCTCTGAGTCTCTCTGCTTTTTGAATCATCCATTTTGGTTCGGTACAATAGATATGCCATGAGAAGAAATCAATTTCTACTCCTCTTTTTTTCATTTCCTTTAAAAAATCAGCAGTCCAACCTTCTTGATAAGCAATCGCTGGTCCACCGATTTTCAAACTAGGAAAACGCTTTTTCAAATGCTTTGCTGCCACTTCATAGAAGTCAAAGAACTGTTCTTTTGTTCCACCCCAAGTGCGTTTATTGGTCGCATCATCCGGATCCAAGTCTGGTTCATTCCAGATTTCCCAGTACTCAAGATCAAAGTGAAATCCGTTTGCCCAACCTTCTGTATAGTGCATGATGATATGCTCACAAATCTCAGCCCATTTTTGAAAATCTTTTGGTGGAAGGGTATTATATTTCTTCACTTCATGCTCGATTCTACTTCCCAATCGATAGAACACCTTGGTCCCTGCATCAAATGTATTCTTCGTATACGCATCTGTACATGCAAAGTCATAGGAATTAGGATCATTCACATCCGCATCAAAGTTTGTAAAAATCATATTTACATCAACAGAATGATGTCCACCATACGCGGAACAAAAGGACGCATCATGATTTCTTGCATACGGAATCCCTGCCGCTGCATAATCATTAAAATTGCTTTCCCATATATCCTCTTTATCTTTCGGTCCATTATTAACCGCATGCATCGGTTTTATGTTTCCAACTTTATTTTCAAAATCAACAACTATTTTTTTCATCACTGTAGACCTCTCTACTTTCCTTTTATTATAAATGGGGAACTCCCAAAGAAGTTCCCCATATGTTTATAATTGTTTTACCATGGTGAAGTTCCTAAGTTATCGTCCTCAGGATCATCCCCGCCACTTGTACACACAATATCAGTGGTTTGGAATTGAAGTATTTCTAATTCTGGTTTTTCATATTTCATCATTTCATTCATCATATTTCCACACCACCTATTCTACTTCAACACAATATCCGCATAGAGAGGATAATGGTCTGATAAGTTCATTACATCATCATTGACAATCACACTGAATTTTTTGAATGCAACAGGTGTATTTTTATCAATGAAGATATGGTCAAATGCATCGTCTCCACCATGTGCCACATAAAGGTCTGACTCATGTTTTCCAACTGAATGCATCGTATCACATGTGAATCCGCCTTGACTTAATCCGGCAAGTACCGCATCCTGTCCATCTAAAAGTCCACTAGCTAGAGCTGTCTCATATTCATCACTACCATAACCTGTATTGAAATCACCAACAAAAATTACAGCAAACTCTTCGCCATATACACCTTTCAACTCAGCAATGAATGCAACTAGTTGATCCCACTGTTGTTGAACTACACCTTCTGTATCCTCACCCGATTTGTAATAACTTGGATGCGCATTGATAAAGAGGAACTTTTCTCCATTCTTTGTCTGCATTGCAGCCCATGTTGTCGTGTGATCTTTGTCATCTTGCTCAAATGTTATGTAACCATAATTATTTGTATAACTACCATATGAGCCTGTTACGATTTCAACTTGCGTCTTATCATAAATAATTGCTGTTTCGTTAGTAACAGTTTGCATACCAAACCAACCACCTTTGTAGTTTCCTTGAATTACTTCATAACTGTCACCTAACTGATTATCACTTTCATTAATAGCATTGAGCCAATTTGTTGTCACTTCTTGAAGACCCACAACTGCTGGTTTATATCCATGGATAGTTTCCTTCAAAAGTTTTGCTCTTTCTTTAATGCCAGCGTAATCTTCCGAAACATCTGCTCTTTCACTTAAGATATTCATAGACATTACTCTAATATCTGCACCTACGCTAAGAGGTTCTACAGCACCACTGTATTTTTCTAATTGTTCTTTTTTAGTACCACTGTATCCACCAGCTGCAAGGGCTCTTGTGGCAACATCCGCTAATGAACGAACATTGTCTTTTGAATCAAAGTCAGAATAAACGTACTCTGTAGTTCCATCTGCTTTCTTGATTTCAATATAAGTTCTTGCCGCGAAATCACGTCCCCAATTAGCTTCTGATACATTAACCATCGCACAATTGAATTGATAATACTTGTCTGTCTCTGCCGCAATTTTGGCACCTTCAATTTTCAAGTAGTTCCCTTGACCAAGTTTCGCAATTGTAAACTCATCACTAACCAAATCATATGGTGCAATTACAACACCGTATTTAACATTTCCATCACCATACACATATTTGAGTGTCTTAATGTATTCTTTATTCACAAAACCTTTAAAACGAATACCTGCCGGTTCTTCAAAACGAACAGATGCACCATCTAACATAGTCGGTTCTACCAATGATGTTTTACCAGTTACATCTGTGATACGTCCATCTACGGCTTCCTTTGTAGCATAAATATTTACATTATCAAGGTATGCATAACCGTCTTTTTTCGCAGAGTACATAAATGTCAAATAAACTTTATTATTTTTGATTTGCATTCCGGTAGATTCGTATCCTGGTAGCAACTCCCACGAAGCCGTTTCATCGTTCCATGTATAAGCATGCACAGTCTTAGCCTCTACATTGAATTCCACTTTGGCTTTTGCCATATTTTCTGATGTAGCACTGAATACTGCATCATATCCTTTGATTGGTTTTTCATATTGATTAACCATTCCCGGAACATCATATGCATTTTTTTCTGCATTCCATGTTGGCGCCTCAGTGCCATCATATACCCACACATAATCAGGCTCTTGAACTACTTGGAACTCTCCGTAATATCCGGACCCACTAGACACTTCACCACTTGTTAGGTATTCAAACTCTACAACGAAATTATCCAAATTTGTTACATCAATAATTTTCTGTATACGAGACGTAGCAGCGCCACCATCCGACTTGAATGCAAGGACCTTATTTCCTTTTGCGCCTGTGTTAATATTTAACTTACTATTTTGTGTACCACTAGCTTCAAGGTTGTAAGGATTTGGGAATACATCATAATTTCCATCGCCATCATTGTCGAACTTATAAGAACCTTTATCCCATCCTTCGCTCTTAAGTGAGCTCGCGCCGTTGCTTGATACACTTGTTTCAAAGTCAGCGTCAAACAATGATTCTGTTACAACTGTTGTAGCATGTTTGTCCTTGATTCCAGTTACTACAACATCGTCTATGTAAGCTTCGTCGTAGTTGCCATCAACCTTAGTTACATTTGCAATAAAACCAAGATTTAACAGTCCTTTTTGTACTGTAACAACCTTTGCTTCTCCCTTTTGCTCTCCGCCTACAAAAACTGTAACATTCGCAGTGGTATCAGTAAGCATTTCAAATACTAACCTAACATCTAACCAGTCGCTTCCTGTATGATACGATGCATCACAAGACCAATATTCCACATCCATAGAACCTGTAATCTTGTTATTGCTCATCGAACCAACTGCAAACTTAAAGTTTTCACTCTTCGCACCTGCATCGATTCTTAATCCAAAGTCTACAATCACTTTATCAGCATCTTTTGTATGGACTCTCTTGTAAACTCCTGCTTGTTCTACTGAGCTTTCAGTATACATATTGAGTTCCATATCATTCTCTTTTTTATTTCTTACCCACATCTTAGAGCCAGTATAATCATCCCAGCCTTCTCTCGATACAAGGTGACTATTTTGTGGAGCATCATTATCTACTTCTTCAAAGTCAGATTTGAATAATGTATCTTCCGCAGCATTTGTAAGAACACTTTTTGTCGTAACCGATTCTTCAGCATATACCACCACATCATCCATGTAAACTTCGTCAGTGCTACTTCCATCATTGGTTACATTTGCAACAAAAGCAAGATTTAACTTTCCATTTGGAATATGAACAAGCTTTGCTTCTCCATCTTGTTCTCCACCTACAAAGGCTGTAACTGCTGCCAATGCATCTGTAATCATATCAAACTCTAATTTTACAGTTGTCCAGTTGCTTCCTGTGGAATCCGACTTATCACATGACCAGTACTCCTGTGACATATAAGACGTAATATAGTCCTTTGACAATGCTCCTACAGTAAACTTAAAGTCATCGCTTCCAGCTGCCGCATCTACTCTTAATGCAAAATCTACAGTTACTTTATCTGCTGCTTTTACATCAACTGTCTTATATACACCTTGCAGTTCTGTTGCGTCGTTAGTCCACATGTTAAGTTCATAGTCGTCTGCGTTCTTATCTCTTAACCATATGTTAGAGCCTTCGTAACCATCCCAGCCTTTTTCCGGTAGTCTTTCTGCTTTGTTATTTTTCGCTTGGAAATCAGAATAGAAAAGAAGGTTTTCAGATGTTTCAACTTCTGCTTCTTCACGAACATTCTTAGTACCAGTTACTACAACATCATCTAAGTATCCTTCATCCCATTTACTACTACTCTCAAATACACTTGTCGCAAGCGCAAGATTCAACATTCCGTCATTGAGAGCAATACATTTTGTTTCCCCTTGTTTTTCTCCACCTACATAGGCTGTAACTTCTGCCGCATCATCACTAAGGATATCGAACACTAACTTGACTGTGTTATTAAACATCTCACCCGTAGTTGGACGATATGACCAATACACTTGTGACATATATGCAACGTCACTTTGGCTGGTGTTTTCAAGATATCTACTCCAAACATTATCTTCAACCACTTCACCTACGTAGAACGCAAAGCCACTCTTTCCAATGCCAGCTTCTAATCTAAGTTTAAATTCAACGGTTACTTTATCAAAATCTGATGCACCCTCTATGTGTTTAACAAGAGTCGCATTTGTTTCACTGTCATCAGCCCAAATGTTGATATGTTTGTCACCAGTATAATCTTTATCATCCTTAACTTTAATGTTAGCATATTTTGGCTTCGCATCGTTACCGCCTGCTGAAACACCATAGTCTTTATCGCCGTATGCTGTCCATCCTGCTTCTTCAATCAAAGAGCCTTTATAGTTACCAGATACATTATCAAATTTTGATTCGAACAATGTAGTCTCATAAGTTTTTACAACTTTTTCTCCAGTTACTTTTACATTGTCTAAGTATCCTTCGTCCCAATTACCGTTACTCTGAAACAAACGAGCCGCAAGCGCAAGATTTAACATTCCGTTATTAAGGGAAATTGTTTTTGTTTCTCCGTTTTTATCTCCACCCACATAGGTTGTAACTTCCGCAGCATCCTCACTTAGAATGTCAAATTCCAATTTCACTGTTTTATTAAACTTTTCACCTTTTGTAGGATGATATGACCAATACACCTGTGACATATATGCATGGCTGTCAGTAGCATAGTCTCTAAGTGTTCGAGTCCATACATTATCTTCGTACACTTCACCTACATAGAACTTGAAGTTATCATTACCAACACCTGCTTCTAATCTAAGATCAAATTCAACGACCACCTTATCATAATCTGATGCGCCCTCTACATGCTTAATGATGATCGCAGATGATTCGCCAGACTCGCTCCAGAAATTTATATGCTTGTCATCGGTCGCTTTCTCTTTTACTCGCATTCTACTATATTTAGGAGTTACATTATTCCCCCCTGCTGAAATACCATAGTTTTCATCGGCATATGCTGTCCATCCTGCTTCTTTGACAAAAGCACCTCTATAGTTATCTGTTACATTGTTAAAATCAGATTCGAACAATATAGTACTTTCAACATGCTCGTCTGGAGCTAAAGTTTCACCACTTGCCTTTACTTCATCAACCATCCCAGGAAATACCTGTACACTACCAACACACATAATTCCCGCAAGTAAAGCTGCCAGTACTCTTTTTTGCATTCCTTTCTTCTTCACGATCTATTCCCCTTTCCTAATAAAAAACAGAATTTTGGTTATATATAGTTATAATAAAATATCTTGTTTTGCCAACATATTGTCTAGTTTGTTATTTTTATTGCATTTTTGTGTAGCGCAATATTTTCACTATATTTTAAGGCGCAAAAAAATCCTCCTCAGGATAAGAAGTTAACTTTTACTTCAACAACTATTCCAAGGAGGATTTTCACCACACTAATATCCCTATTTACTTTTTCGCAATCTTAGCCTCTAATTCCGCAATATATGCTTTCTGTTCAACAAGTATCTCGTTCTGTTCCTTCAGTTTTTCACCTTGCTCCTGCAGTTGCACCCTCTGACTATCAATCTCATCCTGCATCTCATCAATCATGAGTTGCACCGTGTTTCTATCTAATTCTAACAATTCCTTCGAAAACATACCCATCACCTTCTCTGTATTCAGGCACAGTTCACATATCTCCTCGTACATCTCACGAAACTCTGGATACTCTTCAACCAATCGAACAATGGTTTCTGGATCGTCATTTGACAAGAATATAAACCATGCCTCCAGTTTATTTCTTATACCATAATTTTCGTAAATCCCCTTCAAAATGTCAAGTGGTATAAAGAAAAATTCTTGTAGTAATTCTACCTGAACTCCTGTGTCTGTCTGTTGTTTGCTTCGATGGATACTATTATTGGGAAATGAATGAAATTCTTTTGGACTCTGTTCATAGAAAACAATACTATAGACTTTCTTGATGTCTTTGTACGAAAACTTCTTGCCTTTTTCTCCTCTGACGCGTTTATACTGTCTGAGCAGCAAATCTGCCGAATAGCAAGCTGCACGCTGACCTGGAAATTTGTAACCAATACGTTGGCACTCCACATTCGCTATGCTCCCATCTTCTAGTTGAACTACAATGTCCATGATCAAAAGGGAGCTTTCATCCGCAATTCTTGTAGAATCATTTGGCAAAACTTTTAAGATTTTAACCCGTTGTCCTAAAAGCAGAGACAGCAGTTCCTCTAACCGTTCGGGCTTTACATCTGGATCAAAAATTTCTTTAAAAAAGCTATCGTAGAGCATCTTAACTCCACGTGCTCCGCAGCAAATATCCAAGAAATAGTTTTGTTGCTGCTCATCCCAAGTTTCATAAGTTGTTTTTAGATTTTCCCGACTCGAAATATCATCTAGTATCTGCTGACGTTCTCTCAGCTTAGGAAAATACAGTTGTAGTGTGTTTGCCATAGCAATACCTCCTTCTTAAGTTGTAAATTAAAATGTGATTCCCAAGCAGAAAATTAGATTTGTCATTAGATTTTAGAACGGCTGTTGCCAAGAAAATAGAATTACTGCTTGTTTAGACAAAGTAACATAGTTGCCATACATTGTCAATGAGATTCTCAGTTGGTGAAGTCACAATTTGTGACTTCACTAATTCAACTTCATCACGTGTCGATTGAAACATAAAATCGTCCAGAAATCTCGCTATATTGCGTTTTACGTGTTCGTTTAAGGTCGCAATTTACGACTTTAAACAAAAAAGAAATTATTAGAAACTATCGAACTTTGGACAAAATAAAAATGCGGGAATTTTCCCGCATTTTTTAATCTCATTATTTTGCCTCCGTCAATCTACACTTGCCAAGTTCAATTCCATCTGCTGCAAATCGGAATTCCATGCTGGTTCCCACCATGTGAAGTCCCGTAATCAAGAATGAAACTGTCTGCCATTCCTTATCTGCACCTGTCAAACTAATACTTTGTACCATAGCACCGTTGACATAAACAGCCATTGGGAGCTGAGCAAGTTCCGATGCCGCATGAGCACGCAAAGTAAGCTCTACAATGCGATCCTTTGCATCCGGAAGTTCCAACATAAATCCTGTATTGCATCCTGCGCCTGTTGGAATCAGTTCTACTGGAATCTCTCCTGTTTTTCTTGCATCCAGATAGTAGTATTGTTCTAACGGCTCATAACCATCTCCATCTCCTCGAAGTGCCACATAGCATTCCTCTTCTTCTCCCATCATACGTTCCATTGCTGGTGTACGCATGATAGCACGAAGTAGATTCGCTGCACATCGTTGCATTTCTCCCACAGTCACTCTGCCTGTTTCTAAAGACGCAAGCATATTGTCATTGTTAGAGTTTCTCTCAGAATCTGCCACTACCATATAGATATCGTTCTGGCTTCGAATCATAGCTGCGATTTCCTGTTTGGTTCCTTCTGCGCCTTCTTCATTACCTTTTGCATACCAGTCGCTCATAACAAGACCAGTATAACCCCATTCTTTGCGAAGTATCTGTGTCAAAAGGTCGTAATTCGATGCAGTATAAAGACCATTCACCGGACCGTAGGTAGACATAATCGTATATGCGCCGCCCTCTTTTACAGCAATCTCAAAACCTTTTAAGTAAAGTTCACGTATTGCTCTTTCTGAAATTACGCCATCCGCAAAATGTCTTCTATATTCTTGATTATTTCCTATAAAGTGTTTAATTGTTCCTGTTACATTGTGTTTATGTAACCCACGAAGCTGCGCACATGCCATCTTTCCTGTCAACATTGGGTCTTCCGAAAAGTACTCGAAGTTTCTTCCATTCAATGGATTTCGATGCAAGTTCATACCTGGCCCCAACAAAATGTCTACTTTATTTTTACGAAGTTCCACACCTACCATATCAAAGAGCGCTTCAGATAGTGCTTCATTAAAACTACTAGCCAGACAGGCTCCATTTGGAAGTGAAAATGCAATCGTTCCTACATCCATACGAATTCCACTTGGGCCATCGGTGCAGCAGACTGCTGGGATTCCATATTTTCTTAGTGTCTTTGTAATTCCACCAAAAGCTCCACCTGTTCCCGCTGTTACTTTCGGCGAACACATGCCTTCCCCTCGAAGTAATGGACTTAGTTCTTCTACTGTGAACTGTGCAAGGAACTCTTGCATAGTCACCTTTCCATCTCGAACATCTACAAGTTGATAGCCCTTATCCCCCGTGTATGGTATTTCTTCTGGACGTGCAGACTCGATACGATTCCATAAGTCATAATCTCTCGTTGGCACTGGCTGATAAACTGGTACAATTCCATTCTCTGTTACCTTTGGGCACAATCTTTCAAATGCAACGATTGGCGAAAGCGCCGCTGTATGCTGTGCCACCACTACGGTTTCATCTATGTTAAAGGCGCCTGCTTTAAAAGCACTTCTTACATCTGTCCCTGCGTAGAAACCATACGCTCCTGCTTCTAATACATAAGCTGACATATAACCTGTTGCGCCACTATCGTCATAAGATGACAAATAATATCTATCACACTGAATCGTAACGATCTGTATTTCTCCTGGTAGCAATTCTCTAGTCTTTGCAAATCCACACAATTCTCTTGTCGGCTTTCCAAGTTTCCCTTGTGGCGCTTCCTTGTAAAGTTGTACCACTTCTTTTCCAGCTACTTTCCCACAGTTTTTCACCTTTACTGACACAGCTAGATTTATTCCATCCCAATGGAAAAAGTTTGGTTGGATTGAAAATTCTGTATAAGAAAGCCCATATCCAAATGGATACAACACTTTGTCTTTTGCGAAAGTTTCAAAATAGCGATATCCTACATAGATATCTTCTTGATATATATTTTGATCTGCATCACCAAAATGAGTTGCTGACGGATAATCCGAATAATCCTTTGCAATAGTGTCTGCCAATTTTCCACTTGGGCTAACCTTCCCTGTCAACACATCAAGAACACCATTTCCACCTTCTTGACCGCCTTGCCAGATATACATCACCGCAGATGGGTTATATTTTTTCACCCACTTCATATCAATGATATTCCCTGTATTTAAGAGCACTACAGTCTTTGCAAAATAACGACATACCAATTCCAACATGTGTTCTTCTTCTTTTGTCAAAAGGAAACTCCCCTCAGACTCCGAGTTGTCCTTGTCTTCACCTGCTGTTCTTGCAATGGTTACAAGTGCCATATTCGATTCTAAAGCCGCCGCTTTGACCGTTTCTTCCGAAAGTGGCATTTCCTCTTGGCACCATGGCTCTGTGGCCCATCCTTTCCCCTCATCGAAAGGATGCTCTGCGATCCATTCTTCATAAACAGATAGCACAGTCTCATTGACCACTACATCTTTGTGATCGCGCAAAGCATCTAAAACACCGACAACATAGGATGTATTTACTTTCCCACCAGAACCGGTTCCACTTTTATAATAATTAAACTGACTTCGTCCAAAGCTTGCCACCTTGCTTCCTTTTTGAATTGGCAAGGTTTGCTTATCGTTTTTTAGTAGCACGCATCCCTCTGCAACTACTTGGCGCGCTAATGATGCGTAGCGTCCCATATCTAACATAAATCTCTCTCCTTTTATCGAAGTGTATGATATTTTGAGCATTCTAGGAGTTTCGGAAACTCATCTAAAAACCAATCATAAGTCACTTCTTCTCCATCAATAAGCCATTTTGCCGGGTTTACATTGTATTCCCAATCTAACGGTATCGCATTCTCACGTTTGATTGCAGCTTCTTTGAATGCCGCTTTCATAAATGCTTTTTGTTCTTCATCTAAAAGCCCCTGCGGACAAGAAATAAAGAGTGGTGTTCCACTTTTACTGAGTAAATCCACCCACTGTTTATTAAGTTCCCAAGGAATCTTATCTCCTACAAATCCTGCACAGTCTGCATCACATGCGTAGAAGATGTTATTTTGTGGCATACGGAATGCCAATGTATTGACACCAAATGTTCTACTTCTATCCCAGTTACTTCCACTCGTGTCGGCTCCTGTACGGTTAATTTCCACTAAGCCCGCACAAAGATGCGAGAATGTTTGACAACCAATAATCAGTATATCCTCCCCACAAGCTTCACGAATGCAGCGATAGAAATCTAACACAATCTCTGCGCTTGTTCGCTTCTTATCATAAAATGACCAATCAGAGCGTTCCGAAATAGTTCCTCCCATGGTTTCGCCAAATCGATCAAACATATCAAAGCTTGAGAAATCATGTTTAATCAAACGGAATCCCCAGTCCTTAATACGCGCAATATCTTCTCGAATAATATCTAAAACTTCTTTTCTAGATGGATCCAAGTAAGTTTCTGCTTCTGGTTTTGCAATACGATAGTCTGGATGTTCTTCATAAACTTGTTTATTATGCAAGAAACGTACCCAGATACCTGCTTGAACACCCATTGCATTTAAACTATTCACAAGCCCCTTCATATCTGAAAACTTTTCATTTGGAATCCAAGGCCCGCAACATGGTTCTGGTTGCCAGCAATCGTCGATGACCATAAACGGACGAATATCATTGCCTTCGGTGAGTTCTGCAAGTAATGTTGCGTCATTGATAATCTCTTCCGCACTACTCTTTCCGTATGCGTAGTACCAGTTATTTCCACCATAGATTGGTTCCTTTGGAAGTAGCGGATTCGGACACATGACATGACAAAAATCGCGCAACGCTTCATACGAACTTATATTTTCATAATGTCTGCTTACGATATCTGCAACATGTAGTTTTCTTCCATCTAGTTCTACACCCTGTCCACCACAGCGCACATCAAACCATCCTGTTACGCCTTCGTTGTCCACCGTAAAACTCACAAAACTATTTGGTTGCACCATAACACCACAAGCATCCACGTAACTTCCATCTGTCACTACAAAATACCATGGCAAATACCGTTCTGCGTTGAGTGGCCCAAAAAAGGTATCCGATTGTAATCTTTCCCAATGGTCCCCCATCACGCTCACGCGTTTCATTTGTTTTTCTTTCCATCTCATTGCAATGTAGCGTGGCTTATCCTTCGTTGCAGTCAGATAAACTGCGAGCGCATTTTCTTTCTCCTCAAAAGTCACTTCCGCATCGAAAACTCCCATGCTTTCTGTGTGAATTTTTATCATATCTGGTATTCTTTGAATATTTACCACTGTTGTTCTCCTCCTGCCAGAATTCTCATTCTTTCTGCTCCTTTTGGAATATTCGGTGCATGAATTGTGAGATATTTTTCTCCATCTCTTTCGAAAATCATGCCGTGACCACCATCTTTTGCAAAGAATGGTTTTTCTTGATGTATCCAGTTACCATCTAATCTTCCGTTATCAGAAGTTGCAGTGGCAATGGCATATCCTTCGTATCCCACAGAAGACCATAGCATCTTAAGCTGTCCATCTTGTTGAAATAAGAATGGACCATCGGTTACATACCCTTTTGCCTCTCCAGCTTTAATCTCTTTACACCACCCCGCCTCTGTTGCACGGAATAAAAGTTTTGGTTCACCTACCATTGTTGACAAATCTTTGGATAGCTTCACTGCATGAATCTCGCCATCCGAGATTTCTACCCACTCACGACAAAATACTGCGTGTGGTTCGCCATCTTCAATATAAAGTGTGGCATCTAAACACTGCCATCCTTCCGGAGTACATCTACCTACTGGCAAAAAGTTTCCAAGTGGATCGTCACTCACATAAATCATCGAATATCTCTTGTCTCCAATTTTCTCTACAGTTCCAAAGAGATAATATTTTTCATTATATTTATGAATCTCAGGCGCCCAAAACACTTCTGGATTTAGCGACTCATCTTGATTGTCAACCAATACATAGGGCCCTTCGCAAACTTCAAAATCCTTTGTAAAATAAGCACCAAATCCATTTTCTAAAAAAGTACCTGTAATCACATATCCGTCTTGATATGGAAGTACAAATGGGTCTCGAATACAGATGTCCTCTAATCTTGTCTGTGTCTTCATAGGCTGTCCCTCTCTACCAAATAAATAATTCTTTTCCTGTTAATTTCCAGATTGCTTCTATAAAGTAATAATCTGCATACATCATATAATTGATGTCTACTCCACTGTGATACGCCTCTGCACAGTGGGATAAGATTGGGTCAGTATCAATTGACCAATCTGCTCTATGTTCTACCAACGCGTGCAATAGTTTCATTGCCGCACTGTGATAATATTCTTGTTCATCTCCCGCACAGACTCTTGATAATTCAATGAGTCCACACGCTGTTACTGCTGCCGCTGTAGAATCCTCCCACTTTGGTTCTTCTGGTTGTCTAAAATCTACTGGCACCAAATAACTATCATCCAACTGCGAAAGGAAATAATTTGCTACCTTTTTCGCAGTCTCCAAATATCTTTCTTCCTTCGTATGCATATAACTGAGCGTAAATCCATAAATCGCCCAAGATTGTCCTCTAGTCCAGGAAGAACCATGTGCATACCCTTGCCCTGCTCTAGAACCGATATATGCTCCCGTCATAGGGTCAAACTCTACGATATGTTTTACCGAACCGTCTTCGCGCACAAAGTGTTTGACAACCATATCTGCATGTGCCTTTGCAATGTGCAAATATCTTGGGTCTTTGTCTTCCTCGTAAGCCCAATATAAAAGTGGTAAGTTCATCATACAATCAATGATAGCCCAGCCCGCTTTTTCACTTGGGTATGCGCCCCAATTCCAAGCACGGAGAAAATTCCCAGCTGGATTAAAGCGTCCTGCCAGATTGTCTGTTGCCAAAATCGCTCTGTTTTTTGATTCTTCATTCTTATGTAATCGATAATTTGCAACTGCCGTAGGAAGCCAACGAAAACCATTGTCATGGTCCATATCCGGAGAGTACAACAGATTTTCATCTTGTTTTTTCTCCAACAACTCAGCCTCCTCACGATACATTTTTTCTCCTGTTGCATGGTATAACTGCCAAAGGATTCCACCCCAGAACCCATTGGTCCACCACCCGATCTGATGGGAACGGTCATCATAATGTCCTTCTTTCGCAGTGTACGGAATCTTTCCTCGATTTCGTTCTACTACGCAAAACATCTTTTCAGTTATTTTCTTTGCTATATCCTCTAACCAAATCCGTTCATCCATCATCTCGTTTTCTCTCTTTCTATGGTTGTTTTCCGATGTATGCTAAGATACCACCGTCGACATACAAGATATGTCCATTGACAAAATCCGAAGCCTCCGAAGCTAAGAACACTGTCGGTCCTTCCAAATCTTCTGGATTTCCCCAACGTGCAGCTGGCGTCTTAGATACAATAAACTTATCAAACGGATGTCTTTCTCCATTTGCTTGCACCTCACGAAGTGGTGCTGTCTGTGGTGTCGCAATATATCCAGGTCCAATACCATTACATTGGATGTTATATTCACCATACTCTGATGCAATATTTCTGGTAAGCATCTTAAGTCCGCCCTTCGCCGCTGCATATGCGGATACAGTCTCGCGACCAAGCTCACTCATCATGGAACATACGTTAATAATCTTTCCGTGACCATTTTTAATCATCGCTGGAATTACCGCTTTTGCCATGATGAATGGTCCAACCAAATCGATGTCGATTACTTCTTTGAAATCTCCAACACTCATATCTGTCATTGGAATGCGTTTGATGATTCCTGCATTGTTTACGAGAATGTCAACACTGCCCAGATCTTTTTCAATCTGTGCAATCATTTCCACCACTTGTTCTTCATTCGTAACATCGCAGTAATAACCTTTTGCATCAATACCATCTGCTTTGTAAGAAGCCAATGCTTCTTCCATATGTTTCTCACCTCTACAGTTGAACGCAATCTTCGCTCCTGCATTTGCAAGTGCTTTTGCCATCGCATAGCCGATTCCGTAAGCGCCGCCTGTAACAAGTGCCACCTTTCCTGTTAAATCGAATTTAGACATCTTCTTGTCTCCTATCTCAAATCTTTTGTTTGAACAAAGTCCATATCTGTAAATTCTTGATTTTCTCCACACATTGCCCAGATGAATGAGTAGTTCTTTGTACCAACGCCACTATGAATTGACCAACTTGGTGAGATCACTGCTTCTTCATTGTGCATAATAATGTGTCTTGTTTCACTTGGTTCACCCATCATGTGGAATACTGCATCATTTTCTCCCATATCAAGGTAAAGATATACTTCCATACGTCTGTCATGTGTATGACATGGCATTGTATTCCAGTTCGAACCAACTTCTAATTGCGTGAGACCCATTGTCAATTGACAACTCTTCATTACTTCTGGATGAATATATTGATTAATCACGCGTTTATTGCATTCTTCCAAACTTCCGCATGGTACTTTCTTCGCCTTTGTAATATCGATATGTACAGTTGGGTATGTTTGATGTGCCGGACAAGATGACACATAGAATTTTGCTGGTTCTGCCGAATCAACACTCTTGAAAGTGATCTCCTTGTTACCCATACCAATATAGATACCATCTCTTGGGTTCATCACATACTCTGTTCCGTCTACTGTAATAATACCTTTCCCACCAATATTAATACATCCCATTTCTCTTCTTTGTAAGAAATATTCTGCTGCAAGTTCTGCTCCTGCTTCTAATTTAAGTTCTTTTTCTACTGGCATAAATCCAGCTGTGATAATACGGTCAATATGACTGTATACCATTTTAAAATTGTCGGCTGTAAAAAGCCCGGCAATATGGAATTCATCTCTCAATCTGTCTGTTGTATAAAGCTTTACATCTTTTGGATTTGACGCATTTCTTATTTCCATAATTTTTTCCTCCTAAATTGTGTTAAAACACAATCTTTCTGTCATATTTTGTTTCCATATCTGCTTTAAAAATATGGGAATCGTTGGATAACTGCATTACTTTTGGCACCACAAAGCCATCTCCTTCAAATTCGATGACTGTAACTCCTGTATGAGTCATATCAAAATGAGTGCTATAGATTGGGTATGGAATATCTAATAAACAACTCATAAATATCATGCCAAAGCCCTGATGTGCAAATAGTGCAATTCTATCATCATTTGGTCGTTCTGCAATATATCCGCCTTCTCCAGGAACATGTCGATATCCAAGAGATGCCAAAAAATCATCTGTCTCCTTTTGAACTCGTTCTTGCCCTGCTTTAAAATTAGTTCCTGCAAATTCCGGATAATCATACCATTCTCTTCCTAGTGCTCTCACTTCCTTGCTGTTGAAAAGACGGCGGTACTCCGAAAGCCCGAAACACCAAAAATGGTTTCCGCTTTTCGACTCTGCCCAGAATTCCTGAAACGCATATTTTTCATTACACCAATCTAAAACTTCTATCTCTTTATTTAATTTCTTCGCGGTTGGCTCAGCAGTCTGTATCGCGCGGTTCGAACTGGATGCAAATATCCTATTCGGATTGCATATTTCCATACGGCTCACTAATGCCTCGGCCTGCTGATGCCCCAATTCTGTCAAACTATCTGGACTATAAATCGGGTCCCCATGTCTTACATAAAAGAATAACATTTTACTCTCTCCATCCTTATTCTAAGTACAATGTCTCTCCACCCTTAACACAATAAATTTTCCTGTTTTTCATAAACCACACATCGATCGCTGATGGATTGTAAACGATTGTTTCATCTGCGCTAACTTGAAGGCTCTCATATGCCTTTACATAATCATAAATTTCAATATTCGTAGCATACCAAACATCATCTCGATTACTCACATAGTCGGCAAATTGTTCCATCACTTCCCAATTGTTGTGATCATCAAATTCATACGAGTGTCCCCACACATAGAACATCCAATTATCCATTGGATATCTCGTCGAACATTCTACAAAACGCTTTGCAAATTCCATTAATTTTGGATGATTATGATGGCATGTTGGATGTAGCAAAAGCCATTCTTGCGGCCATTCAAATTTCTCAGTAGCCCGTGTCGTTCTCGAATAGCAAATACCACATTTTCTCAATGCTTCTACAACTTCATCATTATAAGTACCGTATGGATAAGCCATTCCTCTCGCCAGCGTGCGATACTGCTTTTCAATGTTTTTTCGATCTTCTAGTATTTCGGTCAACACACTGCTAATCGGTAGTCTTTCGAGAAACGGATGTGTCAGTGCATGCACAGCAACCTCATGTCCCGAATTCACATATAGTTCTTGTGCTTCTGATAATTTCATTGTTCCTCTAAACTGCTCACGTTGTTTCTCCTCAGGCGTATAAATTCCCGTATTGATATTAAAAGTTCCTTTCAATCCATGAGCATTAAAAATATCGACGAGCCTAATGTCTTGAACCACACCGTCGTCGTAACTAAATGTGAGTACTTTTGACTTACCATCTTTTAATTTCATATACATAATTACTTTCCTCCAACCCGCAATCAGGTTTTAAGACAACAAGGCCACTTCACCGGTGTTTCTGCACCAGTGAAATAGCCCCATCTAAATTCACTATTTCATCACTATTTAGATGAAACTCCAAACACTTTTACGTTGTCTAAATATGCCTCATTTCTCGTTTTAGCACTTGAATTTTCATAGTATGCCTTACAAGCAAATGCCAACTGTAATTGTCCGCCAGTAATCGTAACTTCTTTAGCTTCTCCATCCTGTTTTCCATTCACATATGTGGTTACTTTCGCTTTGCTTCCACTAATAATGTCAAACACCAATTTGACATGGATTGTTTCTCCAGCCATTGTCTTGTCAGCTGACCAATATACTTGCGACATCTTAGCTATATTGCTACCCGAAGGATCATCAATAAGATATCTTGAAGATACATCGCCATCTTTTAACTCTCCTACATAAAGTGCAGGTGAAGCCTGTGCTCTCTTTTTATTATTACTAGATAAAGCACTTGCATCTACATTGCTTACCAGTTCTGCGTCAAATTCAACAACGACCTGTTTCATGTCTGCTACATTGATATTTTTGTAAATACGTGGCCCTGTTCCACCTGTATTACTTCTAAGGCGAAGTCTATCATCTGCGATTCTCACCAGATTGTTTGTGGCTTTCCCACCATTTGACTGGTCAGAATGTGCGGTCCAACCATCACTAATCAAGCTTGTATCCGTCGAAGAATCAAAGTTGCTATCAAAGAGAATTGTTGGCTCTACAATAGATATTGTGTATTCTGTTTTATTGCCTTCTTTATCCTCTGCTACAATTGCATAAGTTCCAACCTTATCAAACTGATATGTAACTTCATAACCTACTGGTGCAGCTTTTATTTCAACAGATTTTCCATTGACTGTTACCTTGTCTAAGTCATGATCTAATAAGGACATCTCTGGTTTTTCATCCTTGAAGTAGATTCCTTCATCTCTAACACCCAATACTATTGGAGCATCTTCCTTACAGTCATCTGTTCCAGTATAAATGGAAACATTGTCTAAGTATGCCTCATCCCAAGTATTATCTTGTGTAAATGCACGGAACGCAAATGCCAGTTGCAATACTCCATCTGTAATTGCAACATCCTTGCTTGCTCCACTTGGCACACCATCAACATAGGCTGTTACTGTCGCATTCTCTCCATCAAGAATCTCAAACTCTAATTTTACGTTATGAGCTTTTCCTGCCATCGTCTTATCTGCAGACCAATAGATTTGTGACAGTTTAGCTGTATTGCTACCCGAAGGATCTTCCACCACATATCTTGAAGTCAGGTCATTATCTTCTAATTGACCCACATAGAATGCCGGCGAAGCTTCTGCTCTCTTCAAATTATTACCAGATAATTCACTGGTATCTGCACCATCGCACAACTCTACATCAAATTCAACAACAAGATTGTCTAATCCCGTAACGTTGATATCCTTATAAATACGTGGTCCTGCTCCACTATAGTCACTCCAAAGATTGAGTCTCTTAGAACTATGTATCGTCAGATTGTTTTTATCCGCACCTTTGTCATGCTTGCCCGAATGTGCTGTCCATCCATCGCTAATTAAGCTTTCATCTGTCGAAGAATCAAAGTTGCTTTCAAAGATAGTCTTTGCTTTCTTTACCTTAATCTCGCACACTGATTTATTGCCTTCTTTGTCCTTAGCTACAACCTCATAAGTTCCTGCAAGAACAAACTTATAATTTGCCACAGATTTCTCAGAACCAACTTCAACTTTGATAGATTTACCATTGATTGTAACTTCATCTAAATCTTGATCTGTTACTGTCATCTCTGGCACCTCATTATCATAGTATGTCATTTCATCTTGAATTCCCGAAATTACCGGTGGCTGTTCTTCCAAACTCTTTGCAATAGCATAGATAGATACATCATCTAAATATGCACAGTTATAATTGCCATCCGTTGTGTTTGCATTACAAGCAAATGCAAGATCAAGTTTTCCTTTTCTTAAAGTAACTGTTTGTTCTGTGTAGCTACTATCTGCAACCCACTTCGTTCCTTCTTTGATATATGCTGTTACTTTTGCAGTATCACTATCTATGATAGTAAATTCTAATTTTGCATCAATCCACCTATCTGCCTCTCCACGGTCAACAGACCAGAATATTTGGTTCATACCTGCTGTATTGTTTCCTGCACTTCCTTCTTTGATATATCGACTTGACATATCATTCTCTTCCAAAGTAGCTACATACAATGTAGGTGTTGTTGATTCCTCGTTTGGATTATCCAAATAAGTTTTGAATTCAACTGTGATCCTCTTCCATTCATCTGTATCAATTGTTTTGTAAATTCTTGGAGCCGATGTACCATAGCCACTATATAGAGCTAATATATTTCCATTCGATCCACTATGGTTTGCAAAACCGTTTTGCTCGATCGTATTCAGTCTTACACGGTTCTGCTTCGCTCCGCCACCTTTTGATTCATCGGAATGTTCTGTCCAACCATCGCTGATGAGACTGTCATTCGTTGAAGATTCAAAGTCTGTTTCAAAGATATCAGATGCCTCTTTGACGTAAATCCTGTATTCAATCTCATGATCCTCTTTATCCTTTGCGACAATCGTGTAGGTTCCTAATGCGTCAAAGCTATATGTTGCTTCGTATCCTACTGGAAGTTCCTTAATCACAATAGGTTCCCCATTGACAGTCACCTTGTCTAGATCATGGTCCGTTACAGTCATTGCAACTTCTTCATCTTTGTAATATGAAACTTTATCCTGAATACCCGAAATAACTGGTGCATTTTCTTTCCATTTATTTACACCAGTATAAACAGATACATTATCAATATATACCTCATCCCAAGCACTAGCATCGGCATCTGTATATGTTCTCGCTGCAAATGCAAGTTTTAAAACTCCGTCATAAAGTTCAACTTCTTTTGCTTCTCCAGCTTGTTGCCATACATCACCATTCTTCAAATATACGGTCACTACAGCATTTTCGCTATCAAGAATTGCAAAGGACAATCTTACATTCTTCCATTCTCCTGCCATCGTCTTGCCTGCAGTCCAATATATCTGACTCATATGGGATGTATTATTTCCACCTTTGTTTGGTTCAAGGTAACGATTGGTTACATTGTCTTCTGCAACTGTTCCCACATAAAGTTCTGGCGCATCTTTGTCGGCTACTCCATCCAACAACTGCATATCGAAATCAACAACAACATTATCCAAACCGTCAACATCGATATGTTTGATAATACGTGGCCCTGCCCAACTAGATTGACTCCATAGATTCAATGCTTTCGAACTATGCACGGTCACATTATTGTTCGTTGCTTGCCCATCCGTCTTACCTGAATGCGCTGTCCATCCATCACTGATTAAACTACCATCTGTCGAAGAATTAAAATTGCTTTCAAAGATCATCGATTTGTTTTTAATGTAAATCTTGCTCTTTGACTGATTGCCTTCTTTATCCTTCGCCACAATCGTATAATCTCCTGTAAGAGCAAACTTATAAGAAGCTTCATAGCCCTTAGCACCACTTCTAATGTCCACAGGCACACCATTGATTGTAACCTCGTCGAGGTCTTTATCCGTTACAGTCATTACAGGTTCGTCATTTTCATAGTATGTATATCCTTCCTGAATTCCCGAAATTACTGGTGCTTTCTTTCTCCAGTCTTTCAGCATCGAATAGACATCTACATTATCTATATATGCCTCATCCCAAGTATTCGAAGTCGTATATGCCTTGCATACAAATGCAAGATTTAACACACCATCAAAAAGTGCAATCTCTTGTGGTTCTCCACTTTGTTGCCAGGTGTCACCCTCTTTTACATATGCTGTCACTACGGCACTATTACTATCCGCAATTGCAAATTCGAGTCGTACATTCTTCCACTCGTCTGTTGCCATTGATTTATCAGCTGACCAATAGATTTGAGACATATGAGAGGTATTGCTTCCTCCCTTATTTGGTTCGAAATATCGATCAGTCACATTATCATCTGCTACTGTTCCTACATAGAATTCAGGTGCTCCATTATCGGCCACTCCGCTTGCCATCTTCATATCAAATTCGACAGTAATGTCTTTTAGTTCTCCCACATTGATATGTTTGATAATACGTGGACCTGCCCAACCAGTATCACTCCACATATTCAGTGCTTTCGAACTATGAATGGTTACTTGGTTGTTTTGCGCATTTCCATCTGTTTTACCAGAATGGGCCGTCCAACCTTCACTAATCAAGCTCGAATCAGATGACGATTCAAAATCTGCTTCAAACAAAGATACTTTTTCCCATACTGTGATTGTATATCTTGTGACATTACCCGCAATGTCAGTTGCAACAATCTCATATGGGTTTTCTGTTATTTCAAATGCATACTCTGCTGAATTTGGTATTGCATCTGTATTGATTGCAATATTTTGACCATTCACCGTTACACTCGCAAGCATATCATCTTGTACCAACATCTTTTGGTCACCATCTTCATATACTTTTCCATTTTCAATATAGGAAATGACTGGTGCAACATGATCTAAGTAATCATAATATTGCTCTTCACCACAATGTTCACACTCATAATATCCCATTGTAGTTGCTGCGCTATTTGCATGTGCTTCTGTTGCAATTAAAGCGCCACAACATTCATGCGATTTATTATGTTGTTTTTCATTGAGTGACTCATATGCGTAAGTATTTTTCGCATGATTGTTTGCATCAACTGGTCCTTCGAAAGTTTCACTGCTCTTTTCACCACAAACACAACTCTTGTAATAGTTGCTTCCCTTCAAACAAGTTGCCACCTGACTGGCATCTACGAGCCATTGGTCTTTTACAACTTCATTGAATACATGTGACTTTGGTGCCTTTAAGCCAGTCAATGTTAAATCAGAAACTTCAACCGTACATCCACCTGTTTCCAACTTGTTATCGCTGTAATAATGTGCACGGAATTGAATATTAGTTACTTCACTAATGTTTTTAATGCTTCCTACAACTTCAACATAATCATCTAACTTCATGGTTATCTTTGTGGTCTGTCCCACTTTTGCGATTGAACGATACATGAATTGATGTTCATTTGAAGTACCTTTACGGAATCCCAAGTGATAAGCAACATCCGTTCCTTTAGCCAAAATATCTGATTGAACTTTAATCGTATAAGTAATCGTAGTGTACCTACTTAAAAGTTGTCCTAAATCTTGTGAATTCCACAAATCTTTCCAGTCAGTTACACTCATATCTTGTGTAAATCCACTACCATCTAGAACCTCTGTTTCATTTACTGTTCCAGAATAAACTTCGATTCCATACTTTGTCACACAATTATACTCATCGATTGCCTTGATATCATAATATCCAGCTATATTCGGTATTTTATATTTCCCGTTTTTATCAAGTTTCACTTCTTCACCATTCACTGTGACTGATTTCAACTTTGTATTATCTGTCACTTTAATCTCTGGTCCGCTACAATAGATACCATTGTTTATCACACCAGAAATCGTTGGTGCTGTACAATATGTACATTTTCCATTTGAACCTTTTGTATGCTCTTCTGATTTGATTACAGTATCACAGCATGCATAAATAACATTATGCTTCTTTGAATCCGATGGATGCTTCACATAAGATGTTTGCTTCGGTTCTGTGTGAACTCTCGCTTCTACAAATCTCATATCTGAGATTTCAATCGTACTTCCGTTTGGAATATCTGCTTCTCCACTATCATTTAAGATGCATACTCTTCGGACATTATTTACGCCCATGTCACTTACAACGTTGTCTGGATTGCTGATATCCACGGTAATTGTTTGCCATTCATTGCCTTTTACTGGCACATAGTAATCTTGATATGTATGGCTCCACATTCTTAATCTGACGCAAATTGTAGATATTTTTGTTCCCTTTGGAGGTGTCACTTTAATACGAATCTTCAAGTACTTATACGCACTAAAGTTTGCACCAGGCTCAGTGTGTGTTTCATCACTTGTAACAAATGAGTAGTAATTTTCACTATTTGCCGTCCATTTTTCAGGAAAATCTACAACTCGATCTTTCGTTTGTTGGTTCTTGACAGTCACATACATTGAAACGCTATTTCCAGCCTTGTCAGTCGCAATTACTTTGCTAGTTCCGCTGTTCTCTTCAAATGTATATTGATTATCTGTAAGTTTTACCGACTTTCCATTTACCGTCAAACTATCAAAATTCTTATCTTTTACGCTAATTCTCGGTGGTGCGCAATAGGTAGCACCTGATTCCACACCAGAAATTACTGGTTCTGTAATATCATATACAATTGCATTTGTTGAAGCATATGCCACCTTGCCATTCTTATCTGTAACACGAGCATATACATACTTCGCTTCATCTTCTTTCAGTGTCACAGAGAATCCATTGTCAATAGCCTTCCACTTCAAACTGCTTACATTCTCTGGTTTGACATAGGTTTTACTCTCAGCATACTCTATTTTCTTAATGCCAAATCCATAGTCTGCTGCGTTGATGTTAACTCTCTTGATATTTGCATAGTCTGTTTCACCATCTTTTTCAAGTAATTCATCCCAGACTTTTAATCCATAAGAGATTTGGATGCTCGTTCCCATATCGCATCGACAAACAGAACACTTATTGCTGTTTTTTGCCTTAGTATGCTTTTGCGATGTTCGAACGCTGTCACAACATGAATATACCTGATCATGCTTTGTGCTATCTGTTTCACTCAATACCCACTTGAAACTATGATTTTGTGCATGCACTCTGACTTCATCTCTTGCTTCCATCGTGAAATATCCCAAATACATTTCACTTCCGGCAGTTAGATTTGCATATTCCTTGTAAACTCCAAGTCCTGTGTAGATACGCACGCTGGTCACTTCACTTAAATCAGCGCCTCGAAGCACCTTCAGTTCAGAAAGTTTTAACGAATATTGTACCCATTTATTATTCGGAACCTCAATATCTTTCGAAATTGTCTTCCATTTTCCATCCTCTGCTGTTCCTGCATGGAACACAAGGCGTACTCTCTGCTGACCTTTATTTTTGTTTGATTTTATCTTAATCGCAAACTTCATAGTATCATAGATACTAAGGTCGCCTGATAAGCCTTTTAGTAAGTAGCTCTCCTCTTTAACAGTTTGATTAGCTGAATAAAGATTATTTCCATATACTTCATCTTCTTCTACAGTCCAGCCCACACTACTAATAGTGCTACTGTCCATTCCGTCTATGAGGTGATTATCTTTCAAAGTCTTATCGCTAAAAATCACCTTGCATCGTCTTGTATTACCAGCTCTGTCTGTAATAACTAACGTCTGAGAACCGCTATTGGTATCAAACTTATAAGAACCATCTTTTCCTAATTTGGCGATAATTTCTTCTCCATTTAGAAGAACCGATGACAGATACTTATCTGTAATCTTGATTGTTCGGCCTTCACAATAAGAAACCCCATCCTTGATTCCTGACACTGTAGGCAAATCCGGATCTAACAAAAGACATTTTGACACATAACATACATTGCCCGCCGAATCTTTACTCTTCAAATAAACATACGTTTTCTGATACGGCTTAAGTTTGAAGCAATCCACGTCATACTCTGCTTTTGTCCAATCTTTTATACCTTTTACAGCACTAAGCGATAACGGTTTTGTGCTCACATAGTATGACATGCTTTCCAGCTCTGATGCCTCTTCATAGCATGTCATAGCCACTGTTTCTTTTCGCACATAAAATACTTCTGATTTTTTGGTGTAATCTGTAAACTCAGTCCATTCATCTCTATGTACACGAAGATATGTTTTTGGTGGAACCGCATCTTTTGGCTTCACCCCAACAGTAGTGTCATACTTAACATCTGTTCCTTTGATTAAACTTCCATTTACATATACATTTTCTAACCACAGGTCACTTCCTTCTCTCGAAGTAATGACACCAATTTTATCCACATATCCTGCAAAATCCCCACTTGTACGGAACGGAATATTTTCACAAGTATAAACTTCGCCGACACTCGGATAGATTTGATTGATTTTTACAGAATATGTACGTGCTGGCACGTTAAACGATACTTCTGTTCTGAAACGATAGTTTAATCCAAATCCGAATCCCGTTCTTGCATAACTACCGCCGCTTCGAATATTTACACTTTGATCAGTAAGCTGTATAGACATCTCCATATTATTCCATGTCTCTCCAGTTCCACCGCTCATCAAAGTAACAACCGCATCATATTCTCCTGCTCCACCTTTTGGAACATTGTTTCCGATAACCATATCAAATTCAACAGTTCCATTTGTCTGCTTTCCTATTGATGTGAAAGACTTAGCCACAAACTTATCTGCATATGTTCCATAAGATGCAAGTGCTCCATTTGGTGCCACAACGACTCCACCAAGTGGGTCTGCTTTTTCCAAACTACTTACTGCATTGACCTTGTACTCTGCATTGGTTACATTTGCACCCCAATCACAGATAACATTGTTCCAGATATCTTTTGAGAACCAATATCCATGATGTGCATAATCTCTTGCATAAGCACTATGAGCTTCTCCTGTTTTGTATCCGTGATAACCGTGCTCCATACGGAATAACAAGTCTTCGTTACCAACATAAATTTGCTCATCTAACGCTTGCATATATTCTGTAGATGAGTCCCAGCCACCATACATTCGCATATTTTGGTAGATACTTACGAGAATCATATAGCTGTGGTAACAGTAACCAGCGTCACTTCGAATACCGGATGCATCTGCAGAAAGGAATTCTGACATCATACCCGTACGACCCTCTAAAGGAGATTTGAGTTCACTGTATTCATAAGTGATTTTTCCTGTTTTCGGATCTGTTTTTGTTCCGATAACATCACCATAAATGTAGCAATAATCATCGGCTCCCTTTTTTCCTATACTACTCTGTACATCGAATTTATAAGTTTCCTCCACAAGATAAGCAAATACCTTTTCCGTGAAATCTTCCTGATCCAATGTCAAAGTTTGTTTTTTACCATTCACCGTGCAAGTATACTTGAATTTTTGTTTTGCACCTTTTCCGCTACCACCAGCATCTCCAACTACGGTTCCGTCTGTGATACCGGCATATACACTTTCAATTACTGGATCTGAACCATCCTCCATTACACCTTTTTCCATCAATGACTTTCCAGCAGTTTCCCAAACAGAAATCATATTGATAAAGTCATATTGACGGAATTTTTCCATATAGATATCATAATTGAAATCCGTATAGATATCCTGGAGTTTATCCTGTCCAAAATAAAGTGAACCTGTCACTACATAACCTAAAATGGCATTCTGATAGTTCATATTCCAAGTCTTATTAAAGTTACCCTTTAGATTCAGACCTGTATCATAATTATTATTGTCGTTAAATCCCCAGTTTCCTGCGATTGCAAAAGCCCTCATGATCCAATCCATTTTATCTTTGGTCTCTGGAGATAATTCACTATAAATTGCTTCCGTATTTTTAATTTGAATCAACGCACTTGTAAATACCGTATGTCCCCAAGATGGAGATGGCGTTGCTGCTGGCTCATTTCCACCTGTCAGATAAAATTCCAACAACTTAATGGCCGCTTCCTTTGCCGTCATACCATTGGTAGCCGTTAATGGTTCTGCCTGTTCATCCATTTCATTGTAATAAACAGCCAATGACAGATAATAAAGTGCTTGTGCACCATTGATAGCGCCATCACTATTCACATAAGAGTCCAATCCTGAACCCAAATAAAATCTTGGCCATCCAGTTGGATTTGCTGCAATTTCAGCTGCTTCATCAATTAACACCTTTGTGAAATGTGGTATATCACTATTTCCTTGGGTAATATAATTTTGAAGTTTTACCGGTTTTCCATCTAAATATATATGTCCAAATCGAATCTCACTACCTTTTTGGGCACTATTCATCCACCCTGTTGTGCGAATAGAAATTTCTGTCAGTTGATCCAATCCCTGTGGTTTTCCATAGATAGCAAGACGTGACATATTAATTGTCATTTTCTTCCATTCACCAGGCTTTAACGTCACTGTGTAACTATAATAATCCGCGCCTTTTGTGTCTGGATTCTCACTTCCAAAATAGAACATCACTCTGGCATCTTTCTCTGAATCTAACTTATACCAGAAATTCATAGTATCTTTTTGTGAGATGTCTTTTGGATATTCTTTAAATTTGAAATCATTCTGGTCATCTACCTTCCATTTCGCAGAAAACCACGCTCTGGAAGATATTCCCCCTCCTACAGAAAAGCCCGCATCTTTGATACTTGAAATCTTATTTGCGTTCACAATTGCAATCGCATCTTTTGGAATTTTCGTAAAGTTTGCCAATAATATGAGCGGAACAAAACTTACTATAATTCCAACAACTATAGCAATAAGAGTAATCAACTGCTTTTTCGTCGTATGCAACTTCTTTGCAGCTGCTTCTAGTATACTATCTGCTTTTCCTACTATACCTTTCCATAGATTTTTTATTTTTTCCATCATTTTAACTCCTATCTTTAACCTTTCACGGCACCTATCATAACGCCCTTGGTAAAGTATTTTTGTAAAAACGGATAGATGCACATGATTGGGAATGTACTAATGACAATCGCCGCATACTGAATCGTTTCCGCATATGCATTGTAGGCATCCACATTTGATGTTGCGCCAGACAATGGCTTATTCTCTATCAAAATTTGACGGATAATATTCTGCACCGGTAATAATGTGTTATCACGAATATAAATTGATGCATTAAACCAAGAGTTCCAGAAACCTACGCCATAATAAAGAAGTAATACCGCTAATGTCGGTTTGATAAGCGGGGTTATGATTTTGAAAAGTACTTGTAAATCATTTGCTCCATCGATATACGCAGACTCAGACAAACTTTCTGGTATTCCCTCGATAGCTGTCTTACAGATAATTGCATTATATACACTGAATGATCCTGGCAAAATCAAAGCCCACATCGTATCATACATACCTAAGTCACGAATATTCATATAAGTAGGAATCATACCCCCACCAAAGAACATCGTAAACATAATAATCGCTGTGATTGGTTTCTTCAGTTTCATACCTCTGCATGCCATAAAATATCCACACAATAACGTAAGTACAATGTTGATTGGCAATCGCATTCCAAGATATTTCACACTGTTAACAAATCCACTCATCAATCGAGGATTGTTAAACACCATCTTATACGCACCTGTTACAAATTCTTTCGGCCACAGCATAAAACCTGGATTCATCATAAGATCCGTAGAATTTGAAAAAGATGCCACAATAACATACCACACCGGATACAAACAAACAAAGGTAAAGGCTATAAGCACCGAGTAGATTATGATATCAAAAATCAAGTTTTCAATATTTATTTTTTTCTTTCTTTTTTTCATAATCTCACCACCCTAGAACAATCCGCTCTGTCCGAACTTTTTGCTGATTTTATTTACAGTCGTTACCAATACTAGTCCAACCAAAGAATCAAATAATCCAACAGCCGTACTGAAACTATAATTGGTATCAATGATACCTTTTCTATATACATATGTAGACAACACATCCGCCACTTCATATGTTAATGGTTGATAGAGTAGTAATGTTTTCTCATATCCAACCCCTAAGATACTTCCCATTCTTAATATCAAGAGCATCACGATTGTTGGCATTAACCCTGGAAGCGTGATATAGAATAATTGTTGCAATCTGCTTGCACCATCCACTCTTGCAGCCTCATACTGTTCTTGGTCGATTCCTGCCAACGCTGCCAGATAGATAATCGAATCCCATCCTGCAGAAGCCCAGATTCCCGAAATAATATATATCGGATAATAATAACTTGGATTTGCCAGTAAGTTTTCACGCTCAACTCCTAAAAACACTAGTAAATCTGTGATAAGACCTTCCGACTGACAGAAGGAATTAACCAAACCACATACTACGACTAATGAAATAAAGTGTGGCATGTAGGTAATGGTTTGCACAGTGCGTCCAAACCATTTTACCTTTACCTCATTTAAGATAAGCGCCAACAAAATCGGCACCGGAAAACTAAATACCAGCGATAAAAAACTAATTGTTAACGTGTTTTTGAGCGCTCTCCAAAAATACATATCAGAAAAAGCTCGTTGAAATTGCAATAATCCAACCCACTGACTATCGGCCATTCCTTTAGCCGGTTGATAATTTTGAAATGCAATCAACACACCATACATTGGTTTATAACAAAAGACTGCCACATAGATGAGAACCGGCAAGATAATAAGGTATTTATATTTATGCCTACGAAAATCTGTGGCAAATGAATTTTTTTGACTTTTCATTACAATTTCTCCATTATTATTTCTTTAATTCTCGTTTCAAATGTTGTTCGTATGCTTCACGATAATATTTCATCATTTTCTCTTCGCCATAATCTTTGACTTGCTTTTTATATGCTTTCCAGTTCTTATCATCCAAAGACTCTTGACCGGTCACAAATTTCAAAGCCATTTCTTCGATATATGTATCTACTTTAGACTCAAGGTCTGTTAATGTATCTCTATCTTCCTCTTTAAACAGAAGACTTGGAACTCTTCTTTCACGAGATACCGTATTCTTCATCCATTTTTGAACCGCTTCAATCGCTTCAGGTGCATTCTTTTGGTATACCATATCCATTTGTTGAATCGTAACACCTGCAGACCAAGCTCCTGTATATTGTTTCAATGCTTCTGTTGCACCCAACGGATGTTTATTAATTGTATCTGTGAATACTGGTTTACCTTCTTCATTAATCGTATAAGATACACCTTCTGTACCATAATTCCAGTAAAGGATACCTTCTTGTGTAAAACCATAATTTAAAAGTTTACATGCTGCGATAATCTCTTGTTCTGAACAGCTTGATGTAATAACAGCCGCACTATTCTCAGATGTTAAAGTTCTTTGTGTATTAATAAAAGATGTCGGTTCCCCTGCTGCAGTTCTTGGATATTCAAATCCAACCCAATTTGACTTCATCTTACGTGCTTCTGCGTCTTCTTTCCATACCGTGATTTGTGACATTGCAGTGATTGCCACACCAACTTCGCCTCTTAACACTTTTTCACGAACGGTTGTATCTGTGTTTGTTGCAAAGTCCTTGTCGATAAGTCCCATTTCATACCAGCGATTCAACACTTTTAACATGTCGCGCCATTCTTCTTGGAGATTTGCATTTTGAACTTCTCCATTTTCATCTAAATATAATTTAGATTTGAAGTTTGCAAATGCTCCAGTCCCTGATGCGATTCCACCATTATTGTAACGATCCAATGAAAAACTAAATGTTGCACCATATTTTTGTTTGAATGTCTTTAATACTGTTTCCCATTCATCCAATGTCACAGGTTCTTTTAATCCACATTCATCCAACCAGTCTTTTCTAATAACAGGTCCAATGTATGTAAGGTTCTCTTCTTTTTCCGAGAACATTCCGAATCCCCACAATTTTCCATCTCTTGTTGTCAATCCTTTATACTCTTCTTCATGTGCAGGATCTGTAAGATACGCCCAATAATCTGGTGCATATTTTTTCACATAATCTGTTAAATCTACAATCAATCCAGCTTCCATCAATCGGTTTCCTTCTTTGTTACCAAACACTGCACCGCTGATAATATTCGGAAGCACTTCATCTTGCAACAACAAGTTGTATGCTGCAATTCCATCTGAACCAGCCGCTGCAAACTGCCAATCAATTCCAACACCTGTCACATCTTCCAAACCTGTATGGAATGGTGATTCGTCTGCGCTCATGTATGATGATTGCAATGTATTGTGCGCATGCACGTACCATGATAATTCAATCTCTGTATCTACCGGATAAGACACATCATCTCCACCAGCTGATAAGCCATCATTTTTTCCTTTTTTACCGCCGCAACCAGTGAATAAACCTACTGTAAGAATACTTGCCAAACCAACTGCAACAACTCTTGTTAACCATGTCTTTTTCATAATTTTTACCTTCCTATCTTTTATTTGTTTATTTCGTAAATTTGCTTTGCAAGAGGAATGTTGTCCGTCATAATAATGTCTACTCCAATCTCTCTCATTTTCAGCAAATCTGCTTTCGTATTAACCGTCCATACATTTACCATAATGCCTGCTTCATGGCATTTATCTACAAACTCTTTGTCTACATCTGTGTAATGAGGATGTACCGCATCAATGCCATATTCTTTGCAGTAAGCTACCATATCCTTTCCACAACTCTTCCAGTAGAGTGCTCCCACTTTCCAGTTTGGATACTTTTGCTTCAGTTCTCTTAAAATATAATGATTGAAGCAAGAAATGATACAATGCTCTTCCATATGATATTTTTGTAGTAATTTCATCACCTGTTCGCCTATATCCGAGTAGAACCCGCTTTCATCTTTGATTTCAATATTCAGCAATTTTCCAGTCTGCGAATAATACTCTAGAAACTCTTCGAAGAACACGATATCTTTGATACAAGATGAAATCGAATCCCCCTCAAATTTATAAATGCTTTCATTTGCCTCTTTGATGACAGTGTCGTGATACATTACCAATGATTTGTCAAAAAGCATATGCACATCAGTTTCTATACCACACGCATCTAGTTCTACTGCCTTTCGAAATGCCGCCATGGTATTCTCTTTGCACTCGCTTTTTGCACCTCTATGTCCCATGATTTCCGTCATTTCTATCATCCTCCTCTCTGTCTTTCGCACATACATATCCACTTTGTGAAAATTTTACAAAACATTTGTCGATTATTCTATTGTTTAGTTTGAGTAATATATTGCTTTTTTGAATTAACAAACATTGCGACATAAAAATAGCGCAGCAGTTTGAAACTGCTACGCCTAAAAAGTCTAACTCAAAAGCCTTCTCACCGCTTCATTTTTTATTTAGTAAAAACACGAATTTCCCCATCGAAATCTAATTGAAGTTCATTTTCATCACATTTCTCGATTTTGATAACTGTAACCATTTCATCTGTCGTTTCAATGCAATTTAATGTAATCGTCTTTGTGGCATCGTCATAAGTATATCCTTCACACAAATCCGAATCATTTACAGGATTCCCACATGCACAATAGTAGGTAAAATCGCCATTGGCATCAAATCGAATCGTCTCGATATCTTGTTCTGTATCTCTTGACCATGAAACATCTGTGAAAGCATATTCACTATAGTCTACAACCGTTTTTTCCGTTTTTGGAGTTTCTTCTTTCTTCTTATTATTGCATCCTGCAAATAACATAGTACATCCCAAAATCAAAGCAAATAAATAAATATACTTTTTCATTGTTTTCCTCCTCATTCAAGTAAGATTTTTTCTTAATTATAATACTTTAGGTATGACAAACTTCTTACATTTCTCATTTATTTTTTATTTCCCAAAGCAGGCCACAAGTTCCCTCTGCCCAACTGTACTGAGACATATATTCGCCAAGAAATTCTGGTTTTCCTGTTTTCATATATTTAAAATAATCACAATCTATTTTTTCAGGCTTTATAGAATAGAGATAATTGTTCCTTTCAAAAACATCTTCCATTCCAACTGATTCAAGAGTTTTTCGCAAATCGTGGAATAATTGATGAATATAATTTTGGTTCTTCTGATCTTCATCATTTTCCCAAAGCGTAACTCCAATTTCCGCAACTGTAACACCGCCGCCATTTCGATCAATCAAAAAAGCAAACAATTCTTTGGTTTTCGAGCGCTTAAACGTCAACTTTTCACCTTTCGCATAAACTTCAAAATTACCAAAACAATTCACAACTAGTGGCTTTTGATTTTGACGAATTCCTTTTATGTTGTCAATCTCCACTTGTATATCCTTGGCGGATACAGGTTTCAACAAGTACCCGGAAGCATGGAGTTTAAATGCCTGAATCGCATATTCCTCATAGCCGGTACAAAATACGATTTTGCACTCTGGACAAACTGCAACAATCTGTTCCGCAAGCGCAAGCCCTCCCATACCACGCATATTAATATCTAAGAAGGCAATGTCTACTGAGTTATTTTTTGCAAATTCAAGCGCCTCTTCACAATTAGAATATTTCGCAATCTCTGTAATATCTGGCGAAGCTTGAATTGCTGCTACTAAAGCGCCAAGCATTAACACTTCATCATCAACTGCTATGGCAATCATTTCTCCACCTCCTTAGGAATCATAATCAGAACTTTTGTCCCAACACCAATTGTACTTTCTATTTCTAAAACACCATCTACCATTGCTTTTAACCTTCCGCGAATATTACGGATGCCCACGTGTTTTCTCTCATCCAGCAACACACTTGTGTCAAATCCTGCACCGTCATCCACCACTGAGACACAGTAGTGGGTATCTGTTTCATAAGATACCACGCGTATTGTCCCGCCCTTTGGCAATTTCATCAATCCATGCTTAATAGCATTTTCTACAATTGGCTGAATGGTAAGTGCTGGAATATGGAAATCGCTGGAATTCATTTCAAAAGAAAATGTCATGTCTGGGAACCGTACATGTTCGATACTAATATAATGGTGCACGTGTTCCATTTCTTTCGACATCAAAATCGGTCTAGGATTATCTAACTCCCCAAAATTTCCTCGGAGATACTTCGCAAAGTTATGTACAAGTTCCCCCGCTTTTGGTGGGTCCAAACTACAAAGCTGTTCGATACTGCCAAGTGTATTATAAATAAAATGTGGACGAATTTGGCTCATCATTGTCGAGACTCTGCTTTCAGTAATCTGAGCATTTAATACGAGTTTCTCTGTTTCTAATTCTTTTGCTTTCGTAAGCGCATTGATACTGTGTGGTATGATTGTAAGCACCACAACCATCGCAGCCATAAAGAAAATAACAAAAATGTATTTCGAAGCAAGCCCATTCTTCCAAATTCCAAGATCAATCATAACAACATCAACAACAAAAGAAATAAGCGCTAGAATCGAAGCAATATAAAACCATCGTTCTTTTCCTTTTGCAGAAAAACTTTCTCTTATAATACATCCTAACAGAATAATATTTTCAAACACTTGCACAGTAGCCCAGTAAGACAACAAATCATAAAAGTTCAAATCTGTTAAGATAGGTAGAATTAAAAATATCGTATTAACCAATCCTAACACACTAACTGTAATCGCACCAACTTTTTTTGTCTTTTTTAGGAAATGCACAATTGCCATAGAAAGGAACAGCATATAAAACATCATTGAGAATCCTAATATTATTGTATTAGAAACAATTGATTCGTTCCAAAACGAAATACTATCGACACTGTAGATGAAATATGTACCAGCAAACAAAATCACGATACCAATCATCCAAAGAATCTTACTGTCTTTTATATGTATGAGCGTTGAGAACAATGCACATCCCAAAAACAACAAAGAAACAATCACAAACAAAAGCCCGAAAGTTCTTTGCGCTTTACCGCGCGCCAACACATCTTTTTCAAAGTCAGCGCCAGTCCAAAAAGCTGTGTTAGCTAGCAACTCATCAATTGCCGTTTCGTTGCCAAAGTGATGTGGATTATGAACAAGAATCTCAATTGGTTTTTCGCTTTCGTTTGCAAAAGTATACGCAACCCAATCGGTCCCGCATGCTGAATCCCCGTACAAAGGATTTTCCATATCAATTACATAAGATTCATCCTTTCCCTCGTAAAATGTTAAGCTGATATGATTTATATAAAGCGCAATCGGTGTATCACCACTATAAACGCCAACATACTCACCGTCAGGTGCCATCATGTGGAAATTTCCTCGCAGAGTTACATCTCCTTCCGTAGAAGAAATATGATTTCCTTTTACAATCTTCTTCCATGGGCCATCGGCAATACGATACTCACCATCAAAATACACTTGCGCTATCAAAGCCGAATCTGCTTGATTACTATTTGCGTTACTCATCCACAGTAACAAGATTGCAAAAAAAATCATCAATAGTACTCCTACTATCTGAAATGTCAACTTATTCAAAAAACATTGCTTCGTTTCTTTTTTACTCATAATTAGTTCTTCCTTACAAAACGAGATTTCAATCCTTTTTCTTTCTTCTATTTCATAGATAATGAATTGTTTAATAACATCGTACTATATAAAAACAAAATATCTGCGCCCGAAAAGTCCACGTAGTCTCCAACCAAATCACTCGATATATAGCGCAAGTCTACTAACACAACTTCCTCGTATCCGGCTAGTAACAATGGTGCTATGCTAGAACCAAACGAGTCTCGAAATACAATCAGTCTCTTTCCTGACTTGTTTTGTTCATTTTTAATTGAAACAATCGGCTGCGTACCTGACAAAAACATTTCATATGGGTCACGCCCCGTCGCCTTTTGCATATCATATACCGCTTTCGCGCCTTCCACATTTGCATGTTCGATTGTCTCATTGGTGAGATAGGTTATCGTATCTGCTGAATGAAGTCTTGCAGATTGTCCCTTATACACACCATAAAATGGCGTTTCTAATGCAACTTCCTTATAGTCCGCCTTTACATCTACACCCATTTCATTTCCGATTCGCTCTACCACATCCACAATCGCTTCCTGCTTCCAATGAGAATCTGTTTGATAATAATCTTTTCCATCTAGCAAATCCGCAATCTCTATATACGTGGCATATTTCATCCTACTTTGAACAGCCTTGTTAAATAGGTCATAGTCCATAGATAAATATCCATTTTCTTCCGCCAAATACCGATTTTTGTCTGGTATGACTGCCAAATAAATATCGTTATCCTCCAAATAAGTGGAACGAATCTTTTCAAACACGTCTGTCGCATGATAAATCATATCTTTATTCATCGGATATTCCAATTTCGAAATATGACCATCTGCAACATAAATATTATGATTATCCTTTTGTGCAAAGATTTCTGTTCGCACATAAGCTTTAATTGCACGCCATCCATCACGCAAAGGAAAACGCTCTACCGAGTACGTTTCAAATTCTTTCGAGAATTTCCCACTCAGTAAATTTTCTACACTGACCTCTGGAAATTTTGCCAATACCCGTCTTTCAGACTCCGAATAGTCTGGTGTATTCCCTAGGAAACTCCAAATCGAAAACCCGAAAAAGAACGCTGCAATCAAGAGAACTGTGATTAGATTTTTATTCTTCATATTCTCACACCTCCCTTAAAATCGAAAATACAAAAACGGATTAAACGATCCATCAACCAAGTATGCTGTAACAATCACCAACATGAGCAACAATACTACCGGTTCTAAAAGTTGTACCGCTTTTATTTTCGAAACAATTTTTTTCGGAATCGGTGTTGCACCCAAAAGTGCAATCATAAATACAACCCCATAACTTCTCAGATAATACAGCGTTTCCGTTGTTATGATTGGAAGTCCTCTCATTCCAAACATTCCTTGGAAATCTCGTCCAAGCTCAAACAACGAAGTTGCATTAAATATCACAAAACTAATCACCACAAGAAACAAAACATAAAGGTGACTAATTATCTTTGTTTTTTCCAAATGTTTCAGCAAGAACAATTTTTCCACCATCAGTAAGACTGCAAAAAAAGCGCCCCACAAAACAAAGTTCCAAGCAGCCCCATGCCAAAATCCCGTCAAGATCCATACAACACCGATATTGATAAACATGCGCAATGGCTTTACTCTCGAGCCTCCCATTGGAATATAGACATAATCTCTAAACCAAGTTCCCAATGAGATGTGCCATCTACGCCAAAACTCTGTGATGCTTTTTGAAATGTATGGATAGTTGAAATTTTCCATAAAATCAAATCCAAGGAGTTTCCCAAGTCCGATTGCCATATCACTATATCCAGAAAAATCAAAATAAATGTGCAATGAAAACGCAACTGCATACATCCAATAAAACAGAACACTCTGCTGTTCGGACTGGCGAAATACTTCGCACAACTCGCCTAGCACATTCGCAATCAAAATCTTTTTTGACAAGCCAAGCACAAATCTGCGAATTCCTTCTGCTGCTTTTCCGACACTATACGAACGGTGTTCCAATTGCGATACCACATCCCTATAACGCACAATCGGTCCAGCAATCAATTGTGGGAACATCGCAATGTATGTTCCCAAATAAAGCGGATTCTTCTGTGCTCGCACAGTTCCTCTATATACATCAATATTATAACTAAGAATCTGAAACGTATAGAAACTAATCCCGATTGGCAATGCAATCTTGAGGGTTGGCACTGAGATTCCCATAACAGCACTGATATTCTCCACAAAAAAATGGGCATACTTAAAATATCCAAGCGTTCCCAAACTGAATATAACAGCAAGTGCCAAGTAGAATTTCTTCCACCTTCCATGCTTCTCTGTTAATATTCCCAGCACATAACCTACGAGAATCGTAACCAGCATAAGGAATACCATTTTAGGTTCACCCCATGCGTAAAAAAACAAGCTTGCTATAAATAATACAATATTTTTAAATTGCCTTGGTACTAGCAAATATAATGCTAGTACACAAGGCAAAAAATAATACAAAAATGATATACTTGAAAAAAGCAACGTTCTTCTCCTGGTTATTGTTCTAACTTTTTAGGACTCATAAGGAAAAATACAACATTTCCTTCATGGTCAACTGTCAACTCTTCTGCTTCTGTGCAAATGTTCCAACGAAGATTTGCATTGTCTTTCAACGTTTTCTCAAATGCATCTACATCTGCACCGTCTTCCAATTCAAAAACGTATCCTACAAACGGAATTGTTCCCATCATTGGTCCAAACATAACGCCTTCTTTAAATCCTTTGATTTCTGTGTTATCAAATCCCGAAAGGAATCCTGGTTCTACTGGGCTCACTGCTCCTGGAAATGCAATGACTTCATTTTTAATCAATCGATCTGCAATTTCTTGAGCACTTCCACTCGCATCTTTCTTGAAATCTGCGAGCAAGATTTCTCCTACTGTCTCTGGTTTCTTTGCTTCTTCTTTCTTTTCACTTTCTGTGTTTCCACAAGCAACAACTCCGAAGAGCATGCTTACTGTCAACAATGCTACAAGAATCTTTTTCATAATTTTTCCTCTTTTCTTTTTATTCTTTTCCTATAGAAAATGCTTTTCCTACGACTTCACCTATTGCTCGATAGGTGTGATGAACTGGGTCATATGTGATTGGATGGAATTTGTCTAATGAGATTTTCCCATCAATTCCCAAAATTCGCTCTTCTACGCACACATTGACAATTTCTCCGACTAAGCGGCAACTATTGCTATCATAGCTAATCAGTTTGCACTCTAACGTCATCGGCAATTCGTTAATAATAGGGGCGTCGACGAACTGTGCTGGGGTCACTGTCCAACCACAGATTTCAATCTTATTTTGCACATTATTTCCTGATATAATTCCAACATAATCCGATGCTGCCACATTTTCTTTGTCTGCTACGCTTACCGTAAATGCGCCGCGTCTCAAAATATTTTCTGTGGTCTTATGGTCCCCACTGATACAGATAGAAATCTCTGTTTCTTCACTGATACCTCCCCATGCAGCATTCATTGCATTTGGAATTCCATTCTCATCATAGGACCCAATGATTAACACTGGCATTGGATATAAAATTGCTTTTGCTCCAAGATTTTTTCTCATCTTTTTTACCTCCTATCCTCAACACTATTGTACCTTATAACTGCCTTTCTGACAAGAAAAAGGCTACCACAAATGGATAGCCTTCGTTTTAGTCTTCCTCTACACCTAATGTTTCACGAATCACTTCATTTAGCGACAACATCTTGTCATCCAACACTGCAATCATGTCTGCACATTCTCGCAACTCATGACGAATGAATTCCGGTGCTTTTCCCTCGTACTTATAATAAATCTTATGTTCAAGACTCGCCCAAAAATCCATGGCAATGGTTCGAATCTGAACCTCAACTTTTGTCTCTACAACACTGTCTGACAAATAAATCGGCACTGCTACTACCATGTGAAAACTCTTGTATCCGCTTTCTTTTGGATTCTTTATGTAATCCTTAATAGAAACTACTTTTAAATCGCTTTGATTTCCAATCATTTCTGCAAGGCGATAAATGTCGGATGTAAAAGAGCAAATCAATCGAACTCCGGCAATATCATTGATATGGTTAATCATATTTTCAACGGAGGTCTCGTAGCCGTATCTTTTTAACTTTTTCACAATACTTTCTGGTGTCTTGATTCGTGTTTTTATATGTTCGATTGGATTATACTGATGTACATGCTGAAACTCGTCATTCAGAATCTCCAATTTTGTCCCTACTTCTTTAAGCGCGGCGTTGTACAAAAACATAATTGTCTTCCAACTATCCACGTCCTCGTAATTCTTAATTGCATTTAACATTCAATGTCTCTCCATTTCTCTGAATACATTCTCAGTATACCACAGGAATGAAGCCATGTCATAGTTTTCACACAAATTTTATAAATCAAGTTTCATATCGCCAAATTTAATCCATTGTTTTTTTCTCATAAATTCTGAAATAATCAACGTCACAATTGCAGGCAACACAATTTGAATTAACACGATTTTAATCAATAACGTTGTCGCCGACTCTGAACCGATCATATCGTTCCATGTCATAATCTGCCCAACAAAACCTGCTGTTCCCATTCCAGACCCTGTTGGATTATTTGTCATCTTAAAAACCATCGTCCCAATTGGTCCTAAAATGGCACTGGATAAAATTGCCGGAAGCCAAATGATTGGCTTTTTAACAATATTAGGTACTTGAAGCATCGAGGTTCCAATTCCCTGTGCAAGAAGCCCTCCCATCTTGTTTTCACGATAACTTGCTACTGCAAATCCAACCATGTTGCAGCAACAACCAATTGTCGCTGCTCCTGCTGCCAAACCAGACAATTCTAAAATAACTCCTAGTGCAGCCGAACTGATCGGCAACGTCAAAATAATACCCATGAGAACGGATACAATGATACCCATCAAGAATGGCTGTTGCTCTGTTCCCCAGTTAATTAACTGCCCTAGCATTTGCATAAATTTAGAAATCGGAGGTCCTAACAAAAGTCCTGCTGTAGCTCCTGCACTTATGGTGACTATTGGAGTTAAAATAATATCTATTTTTGTTTTTCCTGAAAGGAGATGCCCAATTTCAATTCCTACATAAGCTGCTAAAAATGCACCCAACGGTTCTCCCGGACCTGCAAGCGTTATAATAGATTCACTTAGAACACTGCCCGCTAAAATCTTACTCGCAAATGCTCCAATCATACCCGCCGATGCTGCTGATAGTACAACCATTGGACTTTCTTTAAAACGATACGCTACTCCAACACCAATTCCTGCTCCGGTAAGTGCGGCTGCTACTTTTCCGAGAACAAAAATAAGGTCACCTAATTCTCCTCCGATCAAAGTTCCTATCTGTTGGATAATCGTTCCGATAATTAGGGTTGCAAATAACCCATGTGCCATCCCTGTCAATCCCTCAATAAAAATTCGGTTTGCCCATTTTTTTATCCATTTCATACGTTTCATCTCTTTCTTTTATTACTTGTTTATACATCTGTCTTGTCACCTGTGTAGTCTATCATAACATTTTGTAAAAATCAACAACTTTCTTCGATAGGTTGAATGAATCTCATTCCTGGTGTATACTGACCTCGAAGTACGATTACAAGAAAGGATTTATGCCATGTTTCGTTTATGGGGAAAAATAATAAAAGACAATAAATTGTTGCAAGATACCGTTATTTGCGACGATTCAGATGATACAAGAACACATAAGATTTTTCATGCACTTGATGCGATTTGTCACGAATTTGATTTGAGCAAACCGATTTGGTTAGACTCTACGATTGCGGAATTCAAAAAACTGGACAAAGCTCGTTTCTATCAAGACAATTTTATGGATTCGATTGACTTTGATTATCTGGAGATTCATATCATTGAAGAATAAAAGGAATCGCACCTCAAAACAAGGTGTGATTCCTTTTTATTTAGTCCATATGTTCAATCACTTCTTCTGCAATATTTCTAGCATGGTCTGAAATACGTTCTAAACCAACAAGTGTATCCAAGAACACAATACCTGCCTCTGTATTACATTCATTAGTTGTAAGACGTTGGATGTGTTTTGTACGAAATTCCTCTTCCAAAGCATCTGCTTTTCTCTCAAACTCAATTGCCTGCATTGCCTGTTCTTTATCGTTGCTCATGAATGCATCAATGGCACAGTAGTAACTATTTGCACATGTGTCCAACATTTCTTTCATCTCGATCTCTGCCACTTCAGAAAAGGCAATCTTCTTCTCTGCCATAGTTTCTGCGTATTCAGAAATATTTTCGCAATAATCACTGACACGTTCAATATCGGATACCACCTGAACCAAGCGTGTTGCAAATTCATGTTCATTCTTGCTAATCTGCATGGATGTGATTTTGATTGCATATTCAATAATTCCTGAACAAAGTTTGTCTACTTTATCTTCATTGTCTCTTAACAACTCAATATCCGCTTTACTCTTTGTAAATAAGACACGCTTTGCGATTTCCATAGTCTCTTTTACGATTGTTCCCATGCGCCCCAATTCTGAGACTGTTGCCTGCAAAGCCAACGATGGTGTTTCCAACATTCTATCATCCAATGAGACTTCGCTATCATCCACTTCGCTGTCTTTCACTCTGACAATTTTCTTTGCCAACTTAATAATCAAACCAGACATTGGGAATAACACAATCGTCGTTGTAACGTTAAATATTGTGTGAACAAAACTTATCTCAGTTGCAGAAATCATCTTTGCTCCCATTTCAGGGTTTATCAACTTAAAGAAAGAAATCGCTGCTATACTGAACAGAACCGTACCAATGACATTAAATAACAAATGCATAAGTGCCGCTGTTTTGGCATTTTTCTTTGCCCCTATACTAGACAACATCGCTGTGATACAAGTACCAATGTTTTGCCCCATAATAATGTAAACTGCTGAATGAAACGGAATCAGTCCAGCCACAGCCAAGCTCTGCAAAATACCGACAGAAGCAGATGAACTTTGAACAATCGCTGTGACTAATGTACCTACCAAGATTCCTAAAATCGGATTCTTACCTAATTGTACAAATAAATTAGTAAATGCAGGCACATTCTTTAAACCAGACATAGAAGTTGACATGTTCTCGATACCAACAAACAATAGCCCAAAACCAACTACAATGCTTGCGATATCTTTCGTTGCGCGTCTTTTTCCAACCATCATCACCACAACGCCGATGGCAATTGCAATTGGCGCCAATGTAGATGGCTTTAAAAACGCAGCCCATTCTCCCATCGATACAATCCATGAAGTCATCGTCGTACCAATATTGGCACCCATTATAACACTCATCGCCTGCGTGAGATTCATAATCCCTGCATTTACAAAACCGACAACCATAACGGTAGTGGCTGATGAACTTTGAATCACTGCAGTAATGATTGCCCCGAGCACTACTCCCATAATCTTATTTTTTGTCAATGCTTCTAAAAGTTTTTTCATTCGATTGCCTGCAGCATTTTCTAGTCCATGAGACATAATCTGCATACCGTAGATAAACATACCTAAGCCACCGGCAAACAGAAAAAGTTGCTCGTAACCCATAATTTTCCTCCTATGTTTTTAATTTGCATATCTCTTCTCAAACATAGCATATCTTTCATCTCAAAACAACCGAAAGCTTTGACACAATTTCATCTATTTCTTCATCTTCGGTTCGAAAATCAAGGACGCCAAATATCCAAAAATGAGTGCTGCTGAAATCCCTGCTGCACTTGCTTTGAATCCACCCAGAAACGTACCAATAAGGCCTTCTTTATCCACCGCTTCTTTGACACCTTTCCACAACACATTTCCAAATCCCAACAAAGGCACACTTGCCCCTGCCCCTGCAAATTTTACAAACGGCTCATAAAGATTCAGAAAACCCAAAACGCTTCCCGTGCACACCAAAAGTACCATGACGCGCCCTGGCATCAATTTGGTTCGATCCAACAAAACTTGCACGACAGCACAGATAGCTCCACCAATTAAAAATGCATACAAATAATCCATATTTCCTCCTAACAATGCTCCAATACAATCGCATGTGCAATTCCCGGAACACTTTGCCCTTCATTAAAACTCACGGTAGACATTAAAGCTCCCGTAGGTACAAATAAAATCCGTTTCCATTCTCCACTATGAATCTTAGGTAAAATATGCGCCGATAAAGTAACTGCCGCGCATCCGCAACCACTTCCCCCCGCATTGGTATGCTGGGTTTCTTGGTTGAAAATAATTTTCCCACAATCCTCATGATTCTTTTTAATGTCAATTCCTTCTTTTTCCAACAAATCAAAGAGAATGCTTTGTCCTACATATCCCAAATCACCGGTAAAGATATGGTCGTACTCTTGTGCGCTTCTCTCAAAATCCTTCAAATGCTGCGAAATGGTATCACACGCTGCCGGTGCCATGCATGCACCCATGTTTTGAGAATCTTTTAGTCCGTAATCTACTATTTTTCCTACCGTGACTCCTGCTACCTTCACGTGACTTTTCTCGGTCCCTACCAAGAAAGCACCACTTCCGGTAACGGTCCACTGGGAGGACAGCGGCCTTTGATTTGCATATGCCAACGGAAAACGAAATTCTTTTTCGGCACTTCCAAAATGACTGGATGTCACAGCCAGCACATAATCTCCATACCCTGCTGCTACACTCATAGAACTGAGCGCAAGCGCTTCGCCTGATGTTGAACATGCACCATAAAGCCCAAAGAGCGGAATGTGCAATTCTTCAATTCCCATGGATGTTGCAATCCCTTGTCTTAATAAATCTCCTCCAAAAATATACCGAACATCGTTTGCTGAGACACGTGCTTTTTCTAACGCCAACAGGCAAGCCTGCTTTTGCATTTCGCTTTCCGCTTCTTCCCACGTATCCATCCCAAACAGATTTTCCTTTTCTATAAAGTCAAACTTCTTTCCAAGCGGACCTTCTCCTTCTTTCTTCCCCACAACATTTCCTGTACTAATAATATAGGGCGGCCTCTCAAACAGAATACTCTGCTTTCCTTTTTGCATAAATGTCACCTTCCTTTGGAATTATTTTCTCCGAAAAGAGAAATTCTATACCTTTTTGATTTGATATGGTATAATGACAATAATTTACAAAAGTTAACTTTGGGGGAACGCTATGTATTACATACTTGTGATCTTAATTGCCTATTTAATGGGTAGTTCAAATTTGTCTTATTTTATTTCAAAATGGAAAGGCGTTGAAATGAGAGAAAGAGGCTCCAAAAATCTAGGGGCTTCCAATACCATGATTGTACTGGGCTGGAAATACGGAATTCTCGTCGGCATTCATGATATCGGAAAGTCTGTTCTGGCGGTGCTTTTGGCCAACCACTTTTTTTCAGAACTTCCTTTCATTGGAGTACTTGCAGGTGTTGCAAGTGTCATGGGACACATTTTCCCGTTTTACCTTAAATTTAAAGGTGGCAAAGGATTTGCTTCTTACCTTGGCATGACAATTGCGCTCAATTGGAAATTGGCAATTGTCATCTGCATCCTTATTGTGCTTGCAACTCTGATTACAAACTATATTGTAATCGGAACCACATTAACGATTACCATTGTCCCGATTGCCATGGGAATTATCACTCATAGTTGGATTTTCGCACTCATCCTTTTGTTCGCAACCCTTGTTATCGCCTTCAAACATCGCAAGAATTATGTGCAAATTGCAAAAGGAACCGAGATTGGTTTCCGAAGTGCCAATAGAGGTGATCATCGTTCATAATAACAAAAAAACCAATTCATTGAATTGGTTTTTATTTTGTATTAAACAAACTCATTTCGTAAACTTCTAGAAAATAATTTTTCCAAAATCTTTTGTGGGTTTGCATCTTCATATAAAATCTGATATTCCGCTTCGCAAATCGGCAATTCTACACCATAGGCTTGACCCAAATTACATAATGCTTTTACCGTATAGTATCCTTCGGCAAGTTTATCGTATTTTTTTTGTAACACCCATGCCTTACCAAAGGTTAAATTATGACTGTGTTCAGAAAATAATGTCGCCTCATAATCTCCCAAATGACATAATCCATATACCGTACTTGCTTTACCTCCCATTGCAACAATCAATTTTGCAATTTCATTTGTACCACGAGACATTAATGCACCTTTTAACGAGGACAAATCTAAACCTTCCAACATACCGGCCGCTATTCCAATCACATTTTTAGCAGCTGCACCTATTTCATTTCCAATCAAATCTGTCCCGTAATAAAAGCGAATCAAGTCACTAGAAAAATCGCGTATAATCATATCTTTAACAAGTTCCTTATTGCTGTCAATCACCATGCAATTCGGCACTCCTCTATAGAATTCCTGTACATGTCCTGGACCCAACCATACCGCCACATTATTGTTAATTCCCAGACCATCTGATACGATTTGAGATAACCTCCGTCCCGTTGCTATCTCTATCCCTTTCATGCAAAGCACGATTGTTTTGCCCTCTATCTTGCAAGCCACCAACTCGTCTATAAGATTCTGTAAATTCTGTGCTGGTACGGAAACAACAATATAATCTGCTTGATCGATGTTATGAAACTCTGTAATCAGTTGGATACTATCATTGAGCTGCAGATACTCATTTTCCCTGGTTGTTTGTAACTTCTGCATTTTAGCTGACGTTTTTCTTCCATACAAGGATACCTTATGCCCGATTTTATTCAAATACCATGCAATAAATGTTCCCCATCGACCACAGCCAATTACCATTATATTTTTTTGTTGTTTACTGTTACTTGGAAAAACGATTTCTTTCTGGTATTTAATGCTTGCCGTATCGGCATTTAACATATCATTGATAGAAACTCCATATAAATCTGACAACTTCATTAGACATTCAATATCCGGAATCGTCACTCCATTTTCCCATTTTGAAATCGCTTGTCGCGTCACGCTCAATCGATCTGCTAATTCATCCTGAGTAATTTTATAGTATTTTCGAAGGTTCGATAAGTATTCTCCTATTTTTACATTATCCATGTAATCACCTCTTTCATCCAGAGTATACCACCAAATTATCGTTTGTAAAAGCAACTTGAAATTGCAATTCTTATGATGATGTAACATCTATCGATGATTCCTGCTTTTCTCAGACTCAAAACATCGTAGTGATCCAGTACACCACTCCCAGCACCCAGCTAGTAAATATCCCATACAAAATGACTGGCCCGGCAATGGTGAAAATCTTTGCACCAATCCCAAAGACCTGACCTTCTTTTTGATACTCAATCGCCGGCGCTGCCACAGAATTTGCAAATCCTGTAATCGGAACCAACGCGCCTGCACCACCCCATTGCGCAAGAGGTCCGTACAAATTTAATCCGGTCAGAATGACACTGATTAACACAAGAAGCAAGGATGTCCAAGAAGCTGCAATATCATCTTTTACTCCCTGCTCCTTCCAATAATTTAAAATCACTTGTCCTACAAGGCATATCCCACCTCCGACAAGAAACGCTTTCAACATATTGAAATACACATTATTTTTCGGGGTTTTCTCGTTCACATACTTTTTATAATTTTCTTGTTTTTCTACGTTCATCATAATCCTTTCTACCAACCGCAAAAGAAATAAATTAATGATCCAATTCCTTTTCCGATTGCAATTCCTAATATAATATATCCCATTCCCTTTGTGATTCGAATACGCCTTGAAAAAATCGGAAACACATTTAAAATTTCTGTCAATGCAATTGCCCAACATCCCACAAACACTCCCGAGAGCAAACCGAAGACTCCTAACAACCAAGAGAGACTCGGAAGTTGTATTTGAAAAGTGTAAAGCACATTCCCTACAATTCCGCCAAGCGCAACGGCATCTTCATATAATGGTACTTTTCTCGCAGTGTGGGTTCTGTCTGCAAAATCAGAGATGACGCCCAAACTGACAACAAACCCAAACAATCCACCCGCAACTATAATACCTGCACTAAAGCCAATAAGTGCCATGACGGTCTGCCTAATCCACATCTAGTTCTTTCCCCTTTCTGGCGTGTTCTGCAATCACTGTGGTTTGAATATCGTTTTCATACAATTGCATTTCTATTTCTATCGGCGACGGATCTACTGAAAATTTCCGCTTTCCAAAATGATTGAAAAACACAATTATTCCTGCCGCGATACCAATGCTATAGGTCACTTCTAACACAGAGAACCCTTCATGTGGTTTTCCCGTAAACATCTCATAAATCTGCACAAATAATTTGGACGTTCCAGAGTCATTATTAAATGTCATAATGGCAAATGCGGCTCCTACAAAGCTAAGAATACACACAAATATGATTTTGCTCCATTCCCATAATGCATTTTTCTTTCTTTGATTCTCGTAGATAACAATCACATCCTGCGCGCCCATATTCTGAATTTCCAAGTTCGGATATTCTCGATGAATTCTTTCAATAATCATTAAAATAGAAACCACATATCGATGTTTTCCTTTCTCCGGCATCTTCATAATTTTTAGCGTTTTCAATTTAGAAGCAACTTGTGATTCCGCACATTCCATTTCTATCAAATCTCCAAGTGTAACCACCTGACTCTTCACTTCTACGCATTGGTCTGCTTTGATATATAACATACAATCTCCTACCGCCATATTGTGTTCCTCAGTGCATTTACTGCAGAGATCAAAGTTCCTTCTGCATTGATTCCAGATTCTCCCAAATCATGATAATAATAAAGAATCCCCATAACGATTGCTATCATAACAACACATAGCAAACATATGCGGACTCTTCTTTTCGCTTTTTCCATTCTTCCACCTTCTTTCAAAAATAGTATGTCTATTTTTTTCAGAAAGATACATCGATTTTTCCTCTCAATATTTTCAATATTTTTTTCTCCATACGTGAAACTTGAACCTGGGAAATTCCTAATTCTTTTCCCACTTCTGTCTGTGTTTTATTTGCAAAATAACGAAGGTAAATCAGCTGTCTTGCCTCTTTATCCAATTCTTCCAACAACTGTTTTAACAACATGCGATTTAAAATTTTTTCTTCCTGACCTTCTTTTTCTTCCAGCTTGTCCAACAATGCAACTTCATTCCCATCTTTTTGATAAACTGGCTTATAAATTGACTCAACTTCATTTCCCGAGTCCAATGCCATTACTAAGTCTTCCTTATCTACTTGCATTTCTTCTGCCAATTCTTCAATTGTCGGGTCTCGCTGCAACTGCTCCTGCATTTTTTCTTTCATCATATATGCTTTGTAAGATAATTCTTTCAATGTTCGACTCACTTTAATCATTCCATCATCCCGAAGAAAACGCTTGATTTCTCCCGAAATCATAGGTACGGCATACGTAGAAAATTTTACATCAAAGGACAAATCAAATTTATCAATTGCCTTAAGCAATCCGATGCTTCCAATTTGAAACAAATCTTCTGCTTCCACCCCACGTCCATAAAATCTTCGCACAACACACCAAACCAGTCCAACGTTTTCTTCTACTAACTGTACCCTCGCTTTTTCATCCCCGTCGTGAGACTTTTGAATCAAAGCGATTGTGTGCTCCATACTTCCCTTCCTTTTCCGATTTCTTTGTACATTTTTACAACAGTTCCTTTCCCGAGTTCCGATTCTACGGTAAGTCCATCCATGAACGCCTCCATAAAAGAAAATCCCATTCCTGACCGTTCCAGTTCTGGTTTTGTTGTGAACAAAGGCTGCATTGCCTTCTCCACATTTGCCATTCCTTTTCCGTAGTCTTCAATCTCTATGTACAAAGTCTGTTCCATTAGCCAACAGTGAATTCGAATTTTATTGACTCGTTTCTCATAACCATGGATAATCGCGTTTGTAACGGCTTCTGAAACAGCTGTTTTTACATCCGCCACTTCCTCCAACGTAGGATTGAGCTGCGTCATAAAAGCTGCCACTGCCACTCTTGCAAATCCTTCGTTGACGGACTTGCTATCAAAGACCAATTCCATTTCATTTGTATTTTTCATACTTCTTCCTCCTCATAAATTTGAATAATTTTCGTTACACCTGACATGTTTAAAATCTTTTTCATTCTCTCATTTGCATTGATGGCCCATACTTCCCCACCAAGAAGATAAACCATCCGATATCTCCCCATTAAAACACCGATTCCGGAACTATCCATAAAATTTGTTTCTTCAAAATCAAAAATCACACATTTAATATGGTGTTTTTCGATGAGACGGTCCGAATTCTTTCGTATCTGTTCTGCATTGTGATGATCCAATTCTTTTGGCAAAAAGATTGTCAAACAATTTTCCTGCACTTGATAATTCATTTTTACTCCCCCTTTTTGCTATAAAAAAGACATGTAATGTGCTTCCATTACATGTCCTCTTTTGTATATTCTCTATTCTTTTATCGTCTTTAATTTTTCTGATGCACGTTTTGCCAAATCTGTATCTGGATATAAAGCTACAATTTTTTCATACGTGCTTTCTGCCTTGTCAGCTTCTTTTTGGTTGACATATACTTCCAACAACAATGCAAGTGCCTCGCCAGATTGATACTTTTCATTCATGGCAATTACTTTCTCAAGATTATTTCGTGCTCTCGTATAATTCAATACCTGAAAACTTTCTTTCGCACTGGCAAATAATTTTTCACACTGCTCCGGATATACTTCTTTTGTCATTTTTTCATAACTTTTTTTCCCTACATCTCCAAAAGATTCCGGGTTGATTGCAAGCAATTCGTCTGCCAATGTAGCACGACTATAATTCGAATTGTTATAATGTTCTACCGCTTTCATCAAAGCTTCATAATTCCCTTGCGTTCCCTTTGCAAGTTCCTTCTCTGCTTTTACTTCTTCACTGTTATCTTTATATTTATCCAACTCTTTTGCCTGCAAATCCAATTCGCTTTCCAAAGCTGCAATCTGTTCGCTAAAATTAATAATCTGTTTGTTCGTCTTTGCATTCATGCTTTGACGCATTGCTGGCATGGCGACCAATGCCACAACTGCTGCACCGATTACAAGTCCGATTATAATATTGACAATTGTAAGTACGGTCGCATTATCTTTGAGAGTTGCAGACACCGGCTGAATAATTGTCTCGTTTCCCAACTTGTAGGAAACCGTCTGTTCCTTCTCTGATTTTATTTTGACAGACTTTTCTTTATGCAATTGTTTCAACTCATGCATATAGAAAAGTGTAATCTCATTCGTCGAGTCAATTCGATGTGCTTTTCGAATCGCTTGCCGTGCCTTCGCATACTGCTCTGATTGCATATATAACAATGCTAATAATTGATATGCCTTCAAAAATGTTGGATGCATCGCAACAACTTTCTGCAACTGAATGGCAGCTAAGTCTTCACCATTTTGCTGACAATAGGTAAGACATTGATTATATTTTTTTACAGCCTGATCCACGGTTTCTAATTCACTTGTAGCTTCTTGCACTTTTTTAATAAAATAATTGGCAATATTTCCATGCTCTTTTATATTTTTACTTACAATCCACTCTACAAGTGCTTCAGCAACCTCACCTCGTCCATAATACACAAGTCCCAAAAGATTTCGCGCAGCGATGTTGTCACGGTTAAACTGAAGACTTCTTCTCAAAGAAACGGCAGCACCTGATAAATCACGAATATTTGCTTTTTTTAAACCATCATTATACCACTGGTTCGATAGGTATATTAATTTCTTTGTATATTCCACTCATCCCACCATCATTCTTCTATTTTTGTTGCACATATTCTTTCAGAATATCAGTCATGTCTGTTAAATCTTCTTGATAAACTGCTTCCTCTATGTCTTCTACTTCAAGACAAGGTTTGAATTTTTTTAATTCTTCTTCAAAATTTAACATTGCTTTTCTCTCCTAACATAACCATCATACGCACTCATTTTAGAAAAATCAATATCTTTCCGTACGCATTTTTCGCGATTTCTCTACATAAATATCTACTGTGTTTGTGGCGTTGTCGTCTGCTCCTCTTCTAATTCCGGATTGGAAAGAACATCCTCTGATTTCAAAATCAAGGTTCCATTTCGGTACACATATTCCTCGGAAGAACGGAAAATTCGACTACTTGAACCAACTTGAGAAATCACAATTACATCTCCATCATCCAGAGAAAGTTTCTTAGACTCAATTCTTGTATCATTGATGAAAATTGGTCTTGCTCTTTTTACGCCATTCACGTAAATATAACTGCGCGACGTCATATTTTCTCCGTAAAAAGCAAATCGCTCATCTATTAGCGGTTCAATTCCCGTCAATACGACATCTTTAATTCCCATCTGGAATGACCCATCAACCTGCGGTGCATTTTCAATTCCACCATACACATATCTCTGTCCATAAAGCATATCATACTGTAGCATTTCCAAATCTGCCAAATAGTTTCTTGACTGACGTCTTGATTGATGATAATTAAATACCGTTCCAGAATGAATTCCCACTCGCTCCAATACACTTGACATCAATTGATATGCCGAAAGGTTTCCATCCTTTTTTTGCAATCCAATATTGTCCCAAATGACATAATTGGTGTTGAACAGATAACGACTCTTCAAATCAGAGGCTTCTAATCCCATGGTTGGCAAATGATCTCCATAAAGAACCAATACCGTCGGTTCACCACGTCTTTCTAATTCTGACAATAGATCCGCAATAAACTGGTCTGTTGCATATAAATGATTTACGAAATACTCCCATTTAATTCTGCTTTCTTCGTCTTCAATTCCTTCTACTTCAATCAATGGATTTTCAACAACATGGTCATAAGCTCCATGTCCCTCTACAGTAATTCCAAATACCAAGTCTTGTTGTTCCGTAGAATCCAATGCATTCAAAACATGCTCTGTTAAAATCGAATCTGTTGCCCAACCTTCTTCGGTGAATTCCAATACATTCATGAATTCCTCGCTGGTATAGCTATCAAATCCCATTTTATTAAACACGTCTGCACGACTATAGAAATTCCCTCCGTTGTTATGCAATGCATGTGCACCATATCCAAACTCTTTTAGAGCAGTTGCTGCACTTTCCATTGGTTCATACTTTGCTTTTGTCTTGTATGGATATTCACCCGGTCCAAAATAACGCATACTCATTCCAGTCAACACTTCAAATTCCGTATTGGCAGTACCCGCACCAATTGACGGAACTTTAAAATATCCCGTTGAATAATTTTGTTGCAGGCTGTGAAACGTCGGGATTGGATCCTGTGTCGTGGTAAAAAACTCTGCTTCATTGGTATCGAAGAAAGATTCTAACTGCAACACAATGATGTTTGGCATATCTTCTTCCTTACGTTCACTGGAAGATTCTCTCATTTTCCCATCTTCAATAATTTGATTAATTTTCTTTTTACTATAACCATTTGGTTCATCAATTCCAGTATCAAATATACTCGCTGTGAAACAATATGGTAAGCCATAATCTTCATAGGCAAATGCAATATTTCCAAAATAATTTGAAACCATACGATTTTCTATCGCAAAATCTGTAACTTTTCCCATAGTTGCAAATGCCAGAACAGTCACAAGAATCGCCGGAATTCGGAACATCTTTCCTTCGAATTTATTTCCATAAATCCACATATATGCAAGCCATACGATAATTGCTATGATTCCTAAAATCAGCATAAATCCTTGGAATCCCGTAAAGTACTTGTCCAACATCGTTGTGACATCCGTAATCATATTCAAATCTTGTGCATTAAACGGCGTAACTCGAACACTTAGAATATACCCATTTACACAACCGATAATCATCCATAAGATACTGATAATGACACGCATAAATGTTCTTCGTCTCACAATATAAACCACAAGGAATGTGATAAATATCATGTACGTATTAAACAAAAATGTCCATGGTGTTTCTATCATATACTTCCATGCAGGAACCACACTATGTCTTGAAACTGACTCTATGATTAAATTGATGATGCACGCCCACAAAAAATGAAGTGGTAACGAAAAACGATTCATCCAAAGATAAACTGGTGCCATCCGTTTTGCCCAAGCACTGTTTTTCTTTTTTTCAATTTTCTCTTCTCTGCGTTCTTTTCTCTTTTTGATAAATTCCTTGATCGCAACAAAAGTCTTTTTCAAATATTCCTTAATATTTTCTTTATTAATTTGTATACGCTTCATGATTTGACCCCTATTTTACCTCGCTTTGGTTTATTTTTGTAAACCTGCAAGTCGCATTTTCACTTGTTCCATCATTTGTGTATATTTCTCTAGTTTTGCCTTTTCTTCGTTAATCTTTGCCTCTGGTGCCTTGCTAATGAAACGTTCATTGCTCAACATACCATTCACGCGTGCAAGCTCTTTTTCAAGTTTTGCTTCCTCTTTTTTCAAACGTTCGATTTCTTGCTCAAAGTCTACTAATTCTGCTAAAGGCAAATATACAACTGCATCTGTGACAACAACAGAAACTGCATCTTCTTCAATCCCCTCTTTTGTAGCTTGAATGAGAATCTCACTCGCACTCATCAGTGACGCTGCAGACACTTTCATTGTCTCAAATCCATTACACAATTCTTGATTTTCACAAACCACATAAGTTTGTGCTTTTCGGCTTGGTGCAACATTCATCTCTGCACGAACATTACGAACACCACGAATGATTTCTTTCATGCGTTCTACAATCTGTTCTTCTTTTGCATAATTCCACTCTTCTTTATATTGTGGCCATGTAGACATCATCAAAGATTCTTCTTCCGGTACCAATGCACTATAAATCTCTTCTGAAACAAATGGCATAAATGGATGCAAGAATTTGAGTCCATTTGCCAATACTGTTTTCAAGGTCCAAAGAGCTGCATTTGCTGCTTTTGCATCTTCTTCTGCATGCCAGATACGATACTTCGCAAGTTCAATGTACCAGTCGCAGAACTCATCCCAGATAAAGTCATACACCTTTTGAAGTGCAATGCCCAACTCGAATTTATCCATATTTTCTGTGACGTCTTTTGCAAGTGTGTTCACTTTTGAAAGTACCCACTTATCTACTACAGACAAATCTTCTGCGGCTGGAATCGTGATTTCTTTTTCTTCCATATTCATCATAATGAAACGAGAAGCATTCCATACTTTATTCGCAAAGTTTCTGTTTGCTTCTACTCTTTCATCATAGAATCTCATATCATTTCCCGGTGCATTACCTGTCACAAGAGTCATACGAAGAGCATCTGCTCCATATTGTTCAATCACTTCTAATGGATCAATACCATTTCCTAAAGATTTACTCATCTTACGACCTTGTGAATCACGGACCAATCCATGAATAAATACTGTGTGGAACGGTGATTTGTCTGTATGTGCATATGCTGAGAATACCATACGAATTACCCAGAAAAAGATAATATCATATCCAGTTACCAACACATCTGTCGGATAGAAATAATCCATTTCTTCAGTTTGTTCCGGCCATCCTAGTGTCGAAAATGGCCATAATGCTGAACTAAACCATGTATCCAGTGTATCTTCATCTTGTGTAAAATGTGTGAACCCACAGTGTGGACATGCTTCCGGCATATTTCTTGCCACTACGAATTCTCCACATTGATCACAGTAGTACGCTGGGATGCGGTGTCCCCACCAAATTTGTCGTGAAATACACCAGTCACGAATATTTTCTAACCAGTGCAAATAAATCTTATCAAAACGCTCTGGGACGAATTTTAATTCTCCCGTTTTCAATGCATTGATTGCTGGTTTTGCAAGTTCTTCCATCTTCACAAACCATTGTTGTTTAATCAATGGTTCTACAGTTGTTCCACAGCGATCGTGTGTACCAACATTATGCGAATGGTCTTCAATCTTCACAAGATAACCTTGTTCTTGCAAATCTGCTACGATTGCTTTTCTTGCTTCATAACGATCCATGCCTGTGTATTTTCCGCCAAGCTCATTAATCGTTGCATCGTCATTCATAACATTAATCTCAGGAAGATTATGACGTTTTCCAACTTCAAAGTCATTTGGGTCATGTGCTGGTGTAATCTTTACCGCCCCTGTTCCAAACTCTTTATCTACATAATAATCTGCAACAATTGGAATCTCTTTGTTCACCAATGGCAATAATACCATCTTGCCAATAATATCTTGGTATCTTTCATCATCTGGATGCACGGCAATCGCTGTGTCACCAAGCATTGTTTCTGGACGTGTAGTTGCAATCTCAAGGAAACGGTCCGTTCCAACGATTGGATATTTAATATGCCAGAAATGTCCTGCTTGTTCTTCATGTTCTACTTCTGCATCAGAAAGAGAGGTCTTACATACTGGACACCAGTTGATAATTCTAGAACCTTTATAAATGTAGCCATCTTCATACAATTTGATAAATACTTCTTCTACAGCCTTAGAACAGCCTTCGTCCATTGTGAAGCGCTCTCTGTCCCAATCACAAGAAGTTCCCAGTTTTTTTAGTTGAGAAGTAATGGTTCCACCATACTCTTCCTTCCATTCCCATGTTCTCTTAAGGAATCCTTCTCTTCCCAATTCTTTTTTATCAACGCCTTCTTTTTTCAACTGCTCTGTTACTTTTACTTCTGTCGAAATCGCAGCGTGGTCTGTTCCAGGTACCCATAATGCATTATATCCCTGCATTCTCTTGTAACGGATCAAAATATCTTGCAACGTATTGTCTAATGCATGCCCCATGTGCAATTTACCTGTGATATTCGGTGGGGGCATTACGATGGTGAAAGGTTTCTTGCTTCGGTCAACCTCTGCATGAAAATATTTCTTTTCACACCATTTTTCATAAAGTTTTGACTCAATCTCTTTTGGATTGTACGTTTTTTCCAATTGCTTGCTCATAGTTTCCTCCTCATTTGGATTTCTATATTGTAGTGGCACACCGTACGTTTCTCTGCGCATTCTTGCGAAACTTTTTATGTCAGAAAAATTTGCGAAATTTCTTCTTGCATAAAAAAGCCCTCTGCAATATGCAAAGGGCGAAAATCCGCGGTACCACCTTTATTTATACCTTACTAGTTCGATAACGGGAACCACTCCGAGATATCCTACTCCTGTTCAAATATCCGATTCAAAAGCTACCTTCTACATCCCTTTCTTTGAATCAACTCTCAGCTCTCCTGTGACTCTCTCTGTTAAGCGGTTATGTATACTCCTCTTTCTCACAATCTTTTCATGTATAAACTACTGATATCTTATCTTTCAGATGGCATTTTGTCAAGGTTTTTCCTTATTCTGCTCTAACAAATACCCAAAGATATGCATGCTCAATCTCATAACATCATGACGCAATAAATTGTTCTTAACCGTCACGTAATCTCCGCAAATTAATGTCTGTACCATCTCACTGGTCTCCTCGCGGTCCAATTCTACCGCATCCTTCTGCTCTAATGATTCATAACGTTTTGCCATGCTTTCATCAATTTCACCTTCGTTGGCAATCACCACATCTACTTTTCGCTCTCCCAAATATTGATTGATGAGTTCTACATGATTAGAAACCTTGAATCCTTCCGTTTCTCCAGGTTGTGTAACCATATTACAAACATACATGATTTTTCCACGGCTTCGATCAATTGCATGGCGAATTTCGTCGCAAATTAGATTTGGAATAATACTGGTAAAAAGACTACCCATACTCAGTAAAATCAAATCTGCTCCTTCGATTGCTTTTACAGCTGCTTGTGTCGGCGTTGGCTCTTCTTTATAATACACACGACGAATTTTCTGATTGCTCACTGTGATATGATGTTCGCCTTCCACAATGCTTCCATCTTCCATCTCGCCCATTAGCACCACATTATCCTCTGTCAACGGTACCACTTTCCCTTTTAAATTAAACACCTTACTTAAGGCTTCGATACCATCAGACAAATTTCCTGTAATTTCTGAAGATGCCGTCAAAAGTAAATTTCCTACCGTATGCCCATCCAGGTCACTGGTTGTTTGAAAACGATAATTAAACAATTCCATAACCAACGGTTCCGTCTCTGACAACGCCACTAACACTCTTCGAATATCTCCAACTGCAGGAATACTAAACTCTTCTCGCAACACACCCGTACTATTTCCATCATCACACACAGATACAATTGCTGTTAAATCCACAGGGAATTCTTTCAAACCACGGAGCAAGGTAGAAGAACCCGTGCCACCGCCTAATACTACAACTTTCTTCTTCATATCCGATTATCCTCTTTTTCTTTTATTTCTATTCCAATTTCCAATAACCTCATTCACAGTTGACACCGTTACAAAGGCACTCTCATCTGTATTTTGCAAATAATTCATAAGTGCTGCATATTCACTTCTCGTAAGAATCGTTACAACTTCTACTTTTTCTTCTTTGTTAAATCCACCAATTGCTTGGTATAACGTAACGCCGCGATTCAACTTGTTTACAATGAAATCCTGAATCTCTTCATGTTTACCAGAAAGAATGCAAACACGTTTTCTTCGATTGAAACCATTGATAAAATTATCTAAGATTACTCCATTCGCATAAGTCGCTAAAATACCAAGTACCACAAATTTTGCTTCGTAAAAAAAGATGCCAGCGACTGCAATACACATTCCTCCAAGGGTAATCGCTTTCCCCAACTCCAGATGTGCGAATTTATTCAACAACTTTGCAATGATATCCATCCCACCAGAGGATGCATTAATACGGAATAAAATTGCCTGTCCAATTGCCACAATCAAAAGATAGCAAATCGTATCAATCAATGCATCTTTGGTTAGAGATTCAAAATTTGGAAAACTTAGTTCAAATATATATTGGTAAATCGGCATAATAATTGACGCATATACCGTTTTGGCACCAAATTCTTTTCCCAGAAAAACAAATCCTATGATTAAAAGAATTGCATTGAATCCTAACAAGATTACTGAAACGGGAAGAGGCGTAACCCTCGACAACATGACACTGAGTCCCGTGACACTTCCCACTGCTGTATTACTCGGAATCATGAAAAAAAACACTGCAACAGCAATCAGAAAACTTCCGATGGTGATAATACTATATTCCTTAATTATTTTTCGCATATATCTTTTCTACTCCTCAAAATTTTTCACAACTAAGTTGCAATACTCCCGATATGCATCCGTATGTTTCATCGTCTGCCTCAAAGAATCTCTTATACTTTTATAATACCATCCAATGATTGTTTTATCCTTCATACGAAAACGATTTTTCTCTTAATATTATGCAAAATTATTATAATCCAATTCTTTTTTATCGTCCACAAATACCTTTGTTTTTTTCTTTTATTTATATAAATTTTATTGTATAATGAATCCAATTGATAGGATATGGAGGAATATAGAAACATGAATAAAAAAACAGTACTTGTAACTGGATCTTCAAGAGGAATTGGTCGCGCCATTGCCCTGGCATTCGCCAAACAAGGGTACCACGTATTTTTAAATTGCAACCATTCCATTATTGACGTAGACCGCGTTCGCACAGAAATTGAAGCGATTCCAGAGGCCTCTTGTGACATTGTAATCGGTGACGTTGGAAATCCAGATGCTGTAAATGAAATGTTTAAGAAAATATATAAGCACTGTGATGCACTTGATGTATTAGTGAACAATGCTGGGATTTCACAGGTGGGATTGATGGCAGAAATGAGCGCGAAGGATTGGAATCGAATGATACAAACAAATCTTTCCTCTGTTTTTTACTGTTCCCATGAAGCTGTTCCAAAAATGGTTTCCAAAAAGAAGGGGAAAATCATCAACATCTCCTCTATGTGGGGAACTGCAGGTGCTTCCTGCGAAGTGGCTTACTCCGCTTCTAAGGCTGGTGTGAATGGATTTACGAAAGCTTTGGCAAAAGAACTTGCTCCAAGTAACATCCAGGTAAATGCAATTACATGTGGAGCCATCGAAACTTCTATGAATGAACACCTCAGCGAAGAAGAACGTCTCTCTCTTGAAATCGAGATTCCAGCAGGACGTTTCGGTACGCCGGAAGAAGTAGCTGACTTCGTATTGCAAGTTGCAGAATCTCCTGCATATCTCACGGGACAAATCATTGGTTTTGATGGTGGTATGATATAATCGTCAAACAAAAAAGGAAGCAATTCGCTTCCTTTTTTTATGAATATTCCCAATAAATAACAAACTTGTTTAACTGCGAAAATTCTCTATAATGACACTCGACGTATCGCAAACGATACTTCTGACCCAAATATTGAGTTGCCTCGTCTAACAACTCCTTCACTATCAAATCTTTCGCTTGACTATAAAGTGTTGTATTTGCAAACTTAAAAGTTGTGCTTTCTCCTTTTGCATTAATCGTCTGCTTCATCGCATTTAAAAGTGTGCCACGATCCGCAGTTTCATAATACATGTGATTCAAACGATGATAATTCAAATCTTCGGAATCACAAGCTGGATATTGGTACTTAGACTCTGCCACATGTGTTCGCTCTAATTCCGCATCGCTACAGCACAAATAATCATAGAGAATCGCAACATTGGATGTTTGCGCTTCTCCTCCTGCAAAAACAGGATCCGCCCAAGTAGTATCAACCACATAATACTTTCCATCACACAAAACAATATTCCATGCATGCGCATCCGTTCCTCTGTCATTTGTAGCATTTCCAATTACATAAATACAAGGAATTCCTAATTGTTCCAAAAGGTATTGCGTTTCTTTCGCATAACCTGCACAAACCGATTTTTTGTGAATGAGCGCACTATAAATATTCTGATTATCCGGTGCTCCCGTTACATATTCAACTGAATTCACCACATATTCATAAACAAATTTTATTTTTTCATAATCACTATATCCAGATGGCACACTTGCAAGAATCTGACTGGTCGCAGCCTCCATTTCCGTTTCTCGCTGTGCTCGCTTTTCTTTGGAACATACATAGGCTGGTTGCACCGTTACATAAGACAATGTCGGGTATGCCATAGACGTAACCTCACCATCGGTCCAAAAGATCTCCGGAAAATCAAAAAGTACTGTGAAAAAGATTTCATTCGTTTGATCTCCATCTGTTCCATGCACATTGAACTTCTCTTTTTGATCCATAATCCCCTGGTAAATTTCTCGATAAGTCAACTGTTGTTCTTCATTATATCGTTGATAGTAATATTTATTTTCAAACAAAGACTTGTCAATCTGTGAATCATCGTAATCATAGGAGACATTCGGATTGCCGCCCCAATTACCACTTAGATAAAATCTTGCACAACCTGTACTGCACACACAAAGAACTGCCAGTACCAAGAAAGCGATTCCCTTTTTTAATCGGTTATTCATCCTACACTCTCCTTGCCGGCACACCTATATAAGTGCCACTTTCCTTAATATTTTTGACAACAACTGCGCCTGCGCCTATCATACAATTTTCGCAAACATGGATTCCATTAATCACGGTTGCACTGGCACCAATCCAGGTCTGTTTCCCAACATGAACCAGACCACACAATCGAGCTCCAACTGCTACATGTACATAGTCTCCTAACGTACTTCCATGGTCCACGGATGCACACGTATTCACAATACACCCCTTTCCAATTTTACACTCTGTCTGAATCACTGTGCCTGGCATGACAACAGTTCCCTCGCCAATCTCCACATGACTTCCAATAACAGAACTCGGATGAATCAAAGTAGCAAACATGGCTCCTGCCTCTTTTAACATCTCCATGACTTCTTTTCGTTTCTCACCATCTCCGATTGCTACAAAAAAATCCGCTTCATCGATATAATTTATCGCATCTTCATTTCTTCCGATAATTTGGAAACCCATACACTGTGTTTTGTTCTCAAAGTTGCATAGAAATGCGATGGATTCATAGTTCCCCATCGCTGTCGCAATATCTGCCACTACTTTCCCGTGCCCATTCACGCCTATGATTACTAATTTCTTATGCATACATACTCTCTCTAAATAAAAAATTTTCTTTCAATCGCTTCTCTTGCCGGACGACAGATTCCCATAAAAATCAACACCCCACCAATCAACGCCAAACTCACCATTGGATAAAAGGACCATCCGATAAAATTGATTTTTTCAAATGTAATTCCAAGCAAAAACTCCATTAAAAGCATCATTCCACCTGTTGCCATAAACGCTCCGCCAAAAATATAAAGCGCACCTCTACGCACGTATTTCAAAAGCACCACTGTCGTAACCACAATGACTGCAACACAACCTATAATTGGAAATGCGAAACTCAAAAACCAATCCCCGTCCAAAACCAAATTGAGATAACAGATATAAAGCCCTGCCGCTCCAAACGAACATGGCACAAATATCACTGGATTTGGATGTCGAAACCATAATGGCAAAATACCCATCACGTAAAGAGCGATTAATGCACCTGCCACAATTCCAGACCATGTAATCGCACCTGTAAAACGCAAATCACACACAAGTACAGTCAACAGCGGAACCAAAAACACTGCAGTTAAAAAAATTGGCAACCCCAATGCTTTTTCTTCCGGTTCCGGATATTTTCGCTTCGGATAAATATTATTTCCTTCTTCTCGTGTAAGTTCTGGATGATAAACTGTTGTCCCACACAACGGGCAAATCTTTTCTGTATCAGCCAATTTTACACCACATTTTACACAATACATATTTTTCTCCTTTATTTTGAAGACTGATTACTCTCTACTTCTACTGAAATTCCCATTTCCTGTAACACCTTATGGAAATGATATTCCAATTCTGCCTCTTGAATGTTACGAATAAAATTCACATTCATCGTATCTCCAAAAGAAATCACACCACAGTTATAAGCACCAATTTCCTGAATACCCAATATAAAATCAAATCGTTCTACATAAGGTTTCATCGCATCTGGAACCTTTACAGCACCAAGGTTGGACATACTGAGGCAAGATTTCTTCTCACCTACGGATCTGAACACTGCTTTCATCACTAGATTTTTCATGAACAATGGCATAATACGTGCTGCCATAAGTCGTTCACTACTTACATTCTTTGCAATCATCATGCTCATTCGTTTTGCTGTAATATCCGTGCTCAATTTGCTCTTGATCACCTGACAAATTTCTTCAAAACTATACTCTCCTAATACAGGTAAAATCTCTGGAGTTGTGTATAGCACAAAGTTCCGTAACGTTTTACTTGGAAATAGGTTTCGCAAATTTACAGGAATCAATAACTTAATTGGTCTTCTTCGATTTTGATTTAGAACCTTCTTCTTTTGACTATTCTGCATAGCCATCATGATAGCTGCGCCCAAAAAAGTCGATAAACTCACTTTATATCCATGGGCTTTTTCTAACATTTGCTCTACTGGCAACTTAAAGCAAGTAATATTCAAAAATCCTCCCAGTTCTGGTGTGCCTGTCATTCTCCATGCAGTACTTTCCTGCCTACTCGCGCATAACTTCCCTGCATATTTTTGGAAGCTGTCTTCTAATTCCTCCTCAGATGGCTCCTCCAGTCTTCCTAAAACGCCACACTCCGCCGGTACATAAACTCCATGTTTCTGTTGCAAATACTCTGCTACCAAACTTTTTAAGAACACCAAGCCACCGTTTCCGTCCGTAAGAGAATGGAATATCTCAATGGCAATTCTTCGCTCGTACACAAGCACGCGCAACGCGCATTTGCTCGTTTCTTTTTTGGACATCCGGGTAAGCGGATAACTGCTATCTGTACGAATCTCCGGAGCTTTTGACAACTGTTCTAGGTAATACCAAAAAACACCTTTTTGCAGACGCACGCAAATTGCCGGAAATCTTCTTGCTGTCACATCAAGTGCCGTACGTAGCACCTCTACATCTACTTCTTCATTTAGGGTAACAGACAATCGGAATACATTACTCCACTGGTTACTTCTTGCCGCCGGATAAAGCTTTGCCGCATTATCCAGACGCATCCACCGCAATTTATTTTCCTGCCACATTACCTGATTCAAGAACTTGCCTATCATAGCAAAATCTTTTCGATCTTCATCTAGTCCATACAAAATATAGGCATGCCAACGCTCTGCTTTTGTAACCATCTGACTTTTACATCCGCTTTCCAAAAGCTTATCATGCATATTCTTTGCATCGCTGAACATCACTTCATTCTCTGCCGCAAAAATCAATGAAGGTGGCATTCCCTGCAAATCAGCAAATAGCGGGGACACCATTGGATTTTCTCGGTTTTCTGTATAACAACTCGCGTAAAAATCCAATTTCTCGACTGTGATGGAAATATCTTTTTCCATATTTTCCTTATAGGATTCGCCTCCCGCTGTCAAATCTGTCCATGGAGAAATCGCGATAATCCCACAAGGCATCTCCATTTTAAGCTCTTTTAATTTCAAGCATAATGCGTAGCACAAGCCTCCCCCTGCACTCTCGCCACAAAGCGTAATATGCTCTGGTTTATATCCTTTTTGCAACAAATACTGATATGCCTCTATTGCATCCTCAAGAGCTGCAGGATATCTATGTTCCGGAGCAAGGCGATATGCACAGCAAAATACACGTGTGCCGGTTCGCATAGATAGCATAGAACCAAATCCCAACGCATAATCCAATCCACCACAAGTATAGCCTCCTCCGTGAAGATAGAGGATAGCTCCTTGTCGTCGTTCATCTTTTGGCACAACCCATGCGCCTTTGAAGTTGTCGAAATGATGCTCTTTTAAGATGACTTGTTTTCGATATTTTGCTTCCATTAATTCTCCGACTTTATCCTGTGCTTTTCTTATCGTCTCTAGAGAACAGCTTTTTAAAATCGGAGCAAACAGAGCCATCTGCGAGCGTACTGTTTTTGCTGATATTGACATATGTTTTCTTCCTGAAATATTTTTATTCTGTATATTTATCTTATATAAAATAAAGGACTGGTGTCAACTAGTTTCCACGCTTTCAATTGAGAGCCTTGTCATGTATATCAAATAAAGTAGACATACTTGTTTGTATGCCTACTTTACCCTCACACTTTCATCTACTTTTTTATCTTTAATAAGAATTTCTTACATGGCTTTCACACTGCAACTCATATAAGTTCGCATTCTGCATGAATACGGTGTCTGAACCAAATACGAATGTCCAAACAATGTAAGAATTTGGTGCAATCGAAACAAGTCCCGATGCATTTTGCAGATAACCAAACCCAGCAGAAGCGATTTTTCCATTACTATTGCTGAATGTTAATGCTTGCACATTGACGTTGTATACAACATGGTCAAATCCGTTGATTACAAAACAATCCGCAATCATTTTTCCATTTTGCCAATAGACATGTTTCGGTTTAATCATCACTTGATTCTTCGTGCCTACATAATTGCTATTATTAGTAAATTCACTTGCTGTTGGCACAGTCGGCGTTGGTTGTGGTTGCGGTTGTGGCTGTGGTTGCGGTTGTGGTTGCGGTTGCGGTTGCGGAGACTCCTCTCCTCCGTCATCTTTTACCGCTGTAGATGCTGACGGGTCTTTTTCTCCCTTATCCTCTGCATCAACAATTTTATCTCTTTTCTCTGTCACAGATACAGGTTTTGAATTTCCACATGCCACCAAACTAACTGAAAATACTGCCACCAATAAAATACATAATACTTTTCTCATCATTCTCTCTCCTTAGATTCTTTATTTCTTTGTCGATCAAATGTTATATTCACTATAACATATAATCTCTTTCCTTTACAACATTAATATAACACTTATATACCATATTAAAAAGAAGATTGCCTTTCTAATTTTATTCCTTTAAATTAACGTTTTTCCTTTGTTTTTTTGATATTTAATCATATTTTTTATTCCATTTTTAAGAATTTATGATATAATAATAAAAAATGTTTTAGGAGAAATACGGCATGAAAGAATTTAATTACGACTCCAGTACGGACCGCAAGCAACACATTGGTTTTAGTCAATATGCTTATAATATACTGAAAGAGGATTATTTGCTCTTTAATCCCGAAGGAAAACCTGATTCATGGAACACTTTTTTGAATAAAATCGTCGAACATTACCAGGATTTAAGGTTGTATCCAGCTGATATAAGCAACCAATTTAACGCAATTTATGCAGACTATTGTAAATCATTAAGTTCCGTTGCTCACCTTACCAGCACTCAACAAAATTCTATCAAAAAGCATTTTAGATATGCGTTTATAAATACATACAAAACAAATTTAAAATCATCTTATCCCAACAAACTTTCAAAGACATTTAATTTGAACGACATCGTTGCAGATCGTTTGGCCAACATGGAAGATAGCATCGAATCTATTATTTTTTCCAGACCAGGAAAATATCTCTCTGCCATTTTCGAAGCATACGCTCGCGAACCTTTTTTAGACAGAGAGAAAGTGATTCTTAAAGAGCAATTTGAGAAACTCGAAAAAGCAATCAAGCGAAACAAATGCATCCGTCTGGCTCATACAAACCACAAGACTTACAAATTTATTCCTTATGCATTACAACCAGACAAAATGGGGACATATTGGTATCTTGCCGGAGTAGTGCTTGCTCCAGATGGCAATCGCTATTACTCTTCCTTTCGACTCTCACGAATTTTGCAAATCCGGGAGTTGGCTAATGACATAGAAACACTGACCTATGCAGAAGAACAAGAATTAGGTGAACTCATTTTAGAAAAAGGAATTCAATTCTTGGTAGGACACAGCACGAAGGCTGTGATCCAATTCACTCCAGAAGGACTCAAGAAATATGCAAACGTTTTACATCGAAGACCTCACATTTCTGCCGAGTTATCCCATGATACTTTCGAATTCATCTCTACCACGGAACAACTCGAGTACTATTTCTTTTCTTTTGGAAAAGACGCGAAAATAATAGAACCTGCGGAACTGCGAGACAAGATCGCCACCAAACACCGTGAAGCGTCATACTTATACGAATAAAAAATAGAAGCGTTTTAAAACGCTTCTATTTTTTATTCATTGTTTTTACTTTTTAACTCTGTAGCAATGCCATCATAGTACCATAGTACCGTCCTAAGATCAGATTCATGATTCCAGACTTCATTTGAATTGAATCTCATTTTAATCAGCGTTGCTTCTCCGCTTTTCAATTCTTCCGAAAACTTGTACTCATAATCTTTCATTTTCACGATTTTCTTACCGGCACTATTCTGTAGCTCAAAACTGGCATCCACTGATTGAATAGACGTATCCGTGCCATTTCCTACCCAAATTTCTAGGATGAGCTGATCGTTTTCAAAATAGATTTCATTGGGATACATTTGAACCTTTCCATTCTCTTTCACACCCCACACTTTTTCAGGAAAATAGCTGGAAGTATTATTGATCGGTTTGTCATTCGACGCCACAATCGCTATTGTTATGGTTATTGTTAATATCAATACCGCAACTGCTGCGATAATCGCCCACAGTATCCATTTCTTTTTTGGCTTTTTCTCCTCTTCTTTTTCCTCCTCTTTCTGTACCACTTTCACCTCATACAGTTCTTCATATTCTTGAAACAATGTTTCGTCCAAGAACCTCAACTCCTGAAAAAGAATTCCCACATATTGCATTTTTCTATCATATTCTTCTTTACTGATGTCCGAATTGTCTGTGTAATGAGCCCCACTCTTATTTCGAGCAAAAATCAATACATTTAAAGCTGTACGAATAGAATCCAGGCGCCTTTCTTCTACGCCAATCGCCTCAGCAACACTCTGCATATTCGAAGTTCCCATCGTCCGAACATCCAGCCAGCGATACAGGAAAAGACGCATCGCTGCTTGCACGTCCATTCCTCGTGTCAGCACTGTAATTAATTGCTCTCTCTCCTCTGACGTTTCATTCTGCTTTGCAATCTCTTGAATCCTTTCATTGGTCCACTCTTTCCCCAAATATAGGTTTTTCAAAATCACTTGGTCATTGGCTTTTCTTTTCGGTTTGGCACCTGCATATTCCAATTTATTATCTTCACAATATTCATTCACCAAATCAAATTCTAAAAGGTGCGCCTTGGATATTCTATGTATTACTTCAACCAACAACGGCCTTACATAATATCTTAACACACGGTCAAATTTATCAATGTATTCTTGTTCTCTCATAATCCTTATCCTTGATTTCGCTTGATTAGAGATATTGTAACACAATTTGATTTTTTTTGCCACATGTTACCAAGTTTTTCACGGATATTAGAATTCAGAAACTCCACAGATACTGCAAGTGCTTTTTTTCAAAATCAATCCACTGCCTGTGACACCATCGATTACCACGTTGTTGCGTCCGCAGGCACACACATCTAAATACATAAAGTGGTTCTGATCAAAAGTTACTTTTTTGTATGCACCTAGTGCTTCATTTTTGGCACATCGTTTTCCCATTTCTGTCCACATACATTGTCGATACGATACTTTCCCGCCGCATACATAGCAATAACCTCTTGTATAACTTTCATTATGGAAACCTCCTCCCGTGCATTCTCCTCCTAATTTATCGGAATAACACGGCGAATGAGAATATAAATCCTCGATATGTTGCGTTCCATTTGCTGTAATTTTAAAAAGCGGATATCCACATCCATTACAACCATTTACATACGTTTTTATGAATTGATACTCCCTATGTTCTCTTTCCCATGAATGTTCATGTTCTGGAACCTTTGGCTCTGTCTCTGTTTCTGTAGACGGTTTTTGAACATTGGAACTTGTATCTTTCGAAGTCGGACTTTTATCACCATTCACGTTCTTTGATGTTGTGGTCGTCTTCTTTTTTTCCTGTTTACTATTTATTTTTTCTTCAACATCCTCACCTGTCTCTTCCCGGCTTGTTTCATCTGCCACCTTGATCTGCGTGGTTATTTCTTTCTTTTTGTTGTCGATTGCCTTTTTCGTCTCTTCCTTTCCACACGCAACCGCACCTACTATTACGCTTAAAATCAACATCATCGCTAATATTCTCTTGATTTTCATAGTAATTCCCTCTCTTTCCATGTATGTAATCGCTCTCAACCCAATTAAAACATTCCACTATCCATCATTCCCGGATTCATACCTGGATCTGCATTAAAGCCACCAAATTCAATTCCGGTCGACGCCATTCTTGCCGTTTCCATGTCTTGATGCATTTGTTGCACGAAGTTTTCTTGATGTACCATATCCATAAAAACGTTATGGTTTACCATGTGATTCATTTGTGCAACACTCTCCATTAATAAATTCCCCAGTTCTCTTAAGCTTTTCATATTTCCTCTCTCCTTTTCTTTTTTTGATTCATTAACTTTATATAAAGATATCACACAAAAGCAATATTAAATATCATATTACATCAGTTTTTTTATTCCATTAATTTGCTTATTTTACTGGCGTTTTTACTGTTTTAAACTATAATTTTATTCCTATTATTGGAATACGTAAAAACATATCCTTATAAAAAGAACACTTTTTTATATTCTTATTTTCTACTAGTCAGTTGCTTTTCTTGACAAAGCAATGCTATTGTTGTATTATTGTATTAGTACATTGATACAAAGGAGTGATTATATTGGCTTGGAATTTTTCATCAGACAGACCTGTCTATCTCCAGATTGCAGACCGCATCACAAAGTCCGTGTTATCTGGCGAATACCTTGCTGGCGAACAAATCCCAACCGTGCGTCAACTCGCTTTGGATGCGGCGGTAAACCCGAATACTGTTCAGCGTGCCTTTTTGGAACTTGAACAAGAGGGACTCATCCTTTCCAAAGGAACATTAGGACGCTACGTGACGGAGGATGTGCAGGTAATTGAATTGTGTCGAAACAAATTGGCAGAACAGCTTGTGAAAAGTTTTCTAGAAAACATGGAACAACTTTCGATTTCGAAAGAACAAGCGATTGTCATGATTAAGGAGGAGCAGCTATGAATATTCTCGAATGTAAAAACCTAAACAAAGCGTATAAAAAGAACATATTTGTTCTTCGCGATTTCAACTTGGAAATTCCCGCAGGAAGAATTATCGGTCTATTAGGTCCGAACGGTTGTGGTAAATCCACACTCATCAAATTGATTGCAGGGCTTTTGCAACCTACCTCAGGGGAAATATTGGTTGACGAACATCCGGTAGGCGAACATAGCAAAGCACTGATTTCTTATTTACCAGAACGTACATATTTTAATTCTAGAATGAAAGTCGAAGGACTAGTGAAATATTTTGAAGATTTTTATGCTGATTTCGATTCTGAACGAGCATTTAAACTATTAGGGGACTTGGGGATTAATCCGAAAGCCAACTTGAACACGCTTTCAAAAGGAACGAAAGAAAAAGTACAGTTAATTCTCGTAATGTCACGCAATGCAAAGCTTTACCTTTTAGACGAACCAATTGCAGGCGTTGACCCTGCTGCCAGAGAATACATCTTAAGTACAATTGTAAGCAATTATAATCCAGAAGCTTCGATTATTATCACAACTCACTTGATTACAGATGTGGAACAAGTATTGGATGATTTCTTATTCCTTGGATATGGTGGAAAGATTTTGAAATCAGGAAATGCAGAAGATGTTCGCAACGAAACGAAGAAATCTCTGGATCAGTTGTTTAAGGAGGTGTTTAGATGTTAAAGAAACTTTTAAAATACGATTTTAAAGCGATATTTAAATATTGGTGGATTGCAGCACTCACTACTCTTTTGCTGTCTGTTTTAGGTGGCGCATGTTTGCATCTACTCACTTATGACAGAGAATTCCCTGGCATTGTTTATACAACCATTATATTCGTATTGCTTTTTGTACTTTTTAGTTATGCGGCGTTTTCTATTTTATCGTCAATCCTTGTTTTTATTAGATACTATAAAAACTTTTTCACAGACGAAGGATACCTTACATTTACACTCCCAGTCAGACGTTCTCAACTTTTAAACTCAAAGTTGATCGCTAGCACGACTGCGCTGTTTGTAACTTCCGTACATTGCATCGTTAATATCATAGTCTTACTTCTTGTTGCTCTTGCAAAAGAAATTTTTACACAAGATTTTTTGATTGATGTTTCTGAGTTTTGTACGACTATCGTGAATGAGTTCGGAGTTTATCTGTGGATTTATATTTTAGAAGTATTTCTTTTCACTGTGTTGTATATTGTGATGTCCACCTTGTTCCTTTTCTGCTGTATCACAATTGCTTCTATCATCACGAAGAAAGCAAGACTGATTACAGCAATTGGTATCTATTACGCTGCAAGTAGTGTGGTTTCTTTTGTCGGACAAATTCTTTACACGTTTGGAATTCCAAGTTTATCACATTGGCTTTCAAAGTTACCGACAAGTTATGAACATCCAATGGTTGCTCTGATTTTCTTTGGTATCATATTGTTTCTTGCAATTTTCTGTATGCTCCTTTATACCTTACAATACTGGATGCTTGACAGAAAACTGAATTTGAACTAAGGAGGGACTGAAATATGAAAAAACGAATATCTATTTTATTTGCAATTATTTTACTGTTCTCCTGCTTTGGATTCACAACTTACGCACAGAAATCTTCCAACACACTTTCGGAAGATTATCAAACAATGACCGTCGACGGCAACAATTACTCGCGTTTCAACGCCTCCATGTTGGATTTGAATACTTCGCATTCAAACATAAAATTGGCTCTTAGCGAAACACAAAAAGAAGAGATCGCCACTATAGAACTTGAATCCAGCAAAAATATTTCTGTAATTTCTGTTGACATTAGTTTTAAAGATGGTTCGCGTTTGCTCATTGACTTTTTAAGAGATGATCTAATAGAAGAATATAATACGTTGCTAAATGATACATCCCAAGAGTATGAAATTGACTTTTCGTGGCCTTCAGGAAACGTTGTTGTCACAAAAGGAACTACTCTTTTGGGCGATAAGGTTGAGTTGGGACCAGATGTTCTCGAATGGTGTACTTCCTTTGCTGTAACTGCATCAAACAGTGACGAGAGCATGTTTATGGCAAAAGGGGAGCTTATTTCCTACGAAGATAACTATTATTATGTGGATTTTGCAGAATGTGGTGTCACCAATGCCGCCTACTTCTCGCTTTACGATTATGACTCTCTCGTTGCGCATAAGGTAACAGACAAGACTTTGGTCAAAAATCTAGCAGATGCAGAAACTGCATTTCATGAAGATGATATGGGATTTTTAGAGGATGACGACTTCACCGAATCTGTTTCGGCGGTATTCTTAATTGCCGTATTCGCAGTTATTCCATTTATTATCTTAATTGTATGTTTGATTTTTACAATTCGTTCAAAAGCGGTATACCGAAAACTTTGGGCTTCTATTTGTATTTTATCCGGTGCTGAAATTGTCGTGTTTGCATTGGCAACAGCATTTATTATTCTAGGTAAATAAACGCAAAAGAAAACGAGCAACTGATTATCAAATCAGTTGCTCGTCTTAAGTTTCATCATTATTTTTCTGCTATAACCACAATCTGGTCTTGCTCACCGAATACAATCATTTTTTCCTTATTTGGATTTACAACCACGTTGCCTTTCGCATCTCCAATCTGTCTGTATCCAATATAGATCTCACCTTTTCGTGCTGCACTCTCAGTCAACGTATAAGAATCAACCGGCACACCAATCGTCACATAATCTGCAATGGACTTCATATATAACTCCGATCCATTTTCATCCAACAAATCATCAATCAGTGGTGTAATTTTCGGATTCTCAGAAATTTGTGCCATCATTAAACTTGCGAAATTTAATCCGATGACAAAGTCATCGACTCTCGCTCGTGTCGCCAGTCGTTGATTATCCACACTACGCATTTCTGTTGTAATAGCAAAATCACGGTTTGTCTGTTCCGCAATATCTCGCAATAGGATGAGTCTTAATAAAGTCTGCGAATCAGAGGCCTCCGGTTCCAGACTATCATCATTTAATAATAGGATGTTATTCGCATTGTCGTCTAAAAACTCGCAAAGCAATTTTCTTGTAATTTTCTCTGTACATATGGTAATTTCCAGGTTCTCGTAAGTTCCCACTTTTTCTTCATCAATATCATCATCTACAAGAATCACTCGAGTGCCTTTCTCCACATACTTCGCGTACTCTTCTAAAATAGTCGGCAACTTCTCGTTACTTCCCAATACAATTAGATTATCACTTGCTTTTGCCAAAACACAGGCACTATTGCAAATATTGGCGTCATCGACTTTCTTTTCCGGGTGATAATGATATTCCCCATCATCCATTTCTAAAAGAATCACCTGATCATTGTCTCCGATTACTGTATTCATCGGTGGATTTAGCTGTACTTGCTCTTCTGCATATAAACCAATTGCCACCGCATTTGAGAAACTCAACATTGCATCTTTAAAAGTTTTCCCAGCTAATTCTGGAACGTGTTCGAAATACAATTCGTTTCCACTAAAATTAAAAAGTTCTGTCAGAACCTGCGATAACCCATGTTGACGACAGGTATTCGAGATAATTCGAGCAATTGCATCCTGTGCAAAAAGGATACAAGCTCTGCCTTCACCTGCGATATTCGCAGCTTCTACATACTGTGGCTCTTGCAAAGAAGCGATAAATCGTAACCCTGGATTTATCAAGTTTTTCTCTTTGACATGTACTGCAAGCGCTAACAAGATCTTCACAGTTTCTGCGTCGTCATGTACGTTGATAATCACTGATTTACTGGTTTCTATCGAACATCTATCTAACATATAGGTTTCATGCAAATTGCCACTGCGACAAATAATTCGCGTTGTTCCTCGATTGGTGACATGTGAAGAAATCAAATCTTCCATTTCTTCTTTTGACTGTTCTCCCAAAACAACGATACATGCATTCTTTTGATTTGCATTCGCTTCAATCAGTTCACGCAAAAGCGTATATATATTATTATCAAAACCAATAATCACCGTATGGTTTTTTTCTTGAACAACAGAGGTCCCTTTGCGAAGATCTTGTAGTTTGTTTTCAACACCTGTCGCGATAATACCAATTAGTACACTGGTAAGGAATAATCCACAAAGTGTAGAAAGGAACATGAGAAACAGATATACAAGATTATCTGTCGGAACACCTGCTAAGTTTCCCGCATCCAACGTGTACATCAAACTACTCCATAGCTGATACAATAGCCCACCATCGTCTGACACAAAATATGCCACAAGACCAATCACTCCTACAATGGCTGCTGTGATTGTGAACAACAATACAGTCATAGCAATCGGTCCTTTGGACATCATGCAATCAAACCAATAAGAAATACGTTCACGCCAAGTTCTCTTTTTCATTTGTTTTCTCCTTTTGCCAAATCACTTTATCGTTACTTCAACTCAATCCACATTGCTGGGCGAACTCCCATGGCTGCTTCGACAGGATCATCCCCCCATCCATAGCAACCCAATTCTTGGACATACTGACCCGATAGATAAATTTCTCCATAATCGAATATAATTGCCACCTCACTTTGATAAAAACCTGGTGTGCGAAGCCAACAATATGTTGCGTTTTCGCTACTTTTGTATTCTGAAAAGCTTTCTGCATAATCGGTGATGGTACATACTCGATCACTATCTGATTTGAAATATTTCTTTGCCTCTGTCACACTCAACAAAAAGAGTTTATCTTTTGTATTCTTCCCTTTCTTTACTTCTCTTCCCGAGTGAGGATTTGTATCCATTTTCACATTTGAAATTTGTATCAATTCTTGTTCTGTTTGAGAAAAAGCATCATTCATAAACTCATCATTTAACCATGTTCGCAACGTACAGGTTTCCCAAGTGACATCTGCCAAGGTCTCATTATATGGCTCACATGCAAGCGCATATTTACTAATCACCAGCATTTTATCTCCACTTTTCGCAAGAACAATCCAGTCGATTTCTTCTTTTCCATTATACTTATCATTGTCTTGCTCATACTCTCCAAAAGTAATTTCATCTCCGACACGAGCAGCCTTGAATTCCCTTACAAATTCTTCTCCATAAGTATTGATATTGCGCTGTGTATTTCTTGATGCTGAAACAACGCCACCTACAAGTACTATAAGGCCAATTCCACATATTAGTAGTATTGCACCTATAACACTACCCACAATTATTGGAATCTCTTTTTTATTGTTCGCTGTTTTTCGCTTCATTTCTTCTCCCATTTAAATCTTCATCCTTCTCTTTATACTTTGTTTCAATCCTCAAATATACAACCGCCATAAGAATCACGCCTATTACCACCAAAAGGATACAAGGAATAAACCACAAGGAATTTTGCTCCAAAAGCAAAAGTGGAATTCCTATTATTTCAAATATCCCCGCAGAAGTAAACCACAGCTTAGATACTGCATTGTTATAACGTTTCACATCTTTTATTGCTGGTGGCTTGCACCCCGAAAAAAAACCAACAGCTTCTTTTGACTTTCGCGAACTTATTCCTATATAGATGAATATAAGTGCAACGATGCTCCATATAATGAATCCAATAATCATTTTTTCTCCTGACATTTTTTGTTTTATTATATCACACACAGGGTTTCCTGACATCAAAAAAGTGGCTCTAAAATAAATGTTGGGGTGGATGATTTTAAATAATCATCTACTTCAACATTTTTTCGTTTATAATAAAAAGAAAAAACCTCCCAGTGCCAGTCTTCCCAAACAAACCACTAGGAGGTGCATCAAATGCATAGTCATTATATCAACAAACTTCTAAATATTGAAGATGTAATCATTAAAAAAAGCAGACATGCTAACAATTACGTGAAGATTCATCTGGAGCCACAGCAAGAACAATTATATCCTTGCTGTGGCTCGATAACCAAACACATTCATGATTACCGTGATCAAACAATCAAGAATCTGCCTTTTCAACTTAAACATTGTTACCTTGTTTTACGAAAAAGACGGTATGCGTGTAAGTGTGGAAAACGTTTTTATGAAACTTACGGTTTTCTTCCTAGATATTTTCAGAGAACCACAAGGCTAACAGCATTTATAGCTTTTTGCCTACACAACTTCCAACGTCTCAGAACCCGTATTTTTCTTGTAACTAATTAATTTTAACAGACTGACACTTGAAGGTTTGTTTGCCATGCAACAAAACAGGTACTTTTACATCGCAACACTAAAATGCCTTCAAACGCAACAATGGAGCGGGATTTGTTAAAATCCCACCCCAACTATTGACTTAGAGCCTAAAAATAGTCGGCAAAGAGCGCAAGCACTCTTGCCGACATTTTTCCTTTTCCATTCTGCTCGTGGCTAATGTGACTATTCCCACTCAATCGTTCCGATTGGCTTTGGAGTCAAGTCAAGAAGAACTCTGTTGATTCCTGGAACTTCATGTGTAATTCGATAGGTAATGTGATGAAGGATTTCATATGGAATCTCTTCAATTGTTGCTGACATAGCGTCTGTCGTATTGACAGCACGAATGATTGCTGGCCATCCTTCATAACGGCTTTCATCTTTCACACCTACACTCTTAATATCAGGCACTGCGATAAAGTATTGCCATACTTTTTCAGCAAGACCATTCTTATCAAACTCTTCACGTAAGATTGCATCTGCTTCACGAAGTGCTTCCAAACGATCACGAGTAATTGCTCCCAAGCAACGAACACCAAGTCCTGGACCTGGGAATGGTTGACGATATACCATTGAATGTGGCAATCCAAGAGCTTCCCCTACAACACGTACTTCGTCTTTATATAAAAGTTTAATTGGTTCTACAAGTTCAAACTTAAGATCTTCTGGAAGTCCGCCTACATTGTGATGAGATTTTACTGCTTTCTTACCTTCCGCTGCTTTAATAGATTCCAAAATATCCGGGTAAATAGTTCCTTGAGCAAGGAATGTAATATCTTCAAGTTTTCTTGCTTCTTCTGCAAAAACTGTGATGAATTCTTTACCGATAATTTTACGTTTACGTTCTGGATCTGACACACCTGCTAATAATCCTAAGAAATGATCTGTTGCATCAACATAAATCAAGTTGGCATCCAAACCTTCTTGAAACATCTTGATAACACCCTCTGATTCATCTTTACGCATCAAACCATGGTTTACATGTACACAAACCAATTGTTTTCCAATTGCTTTAATCAAAAGTGCTGCAACAACTGAACTGTCAACACCACCTGAAAGCGCTAATAAAACTTTCTTATCTCCCACTTGTTCTTGCACCAATTTTACTTGTTCTGCAATAAATGCTTCCGCAAGTTCTGGTGTTGTAATACGTTCCATTGTGTCTGGTCTCTTATTTGGATCCATACTTATTCCTCCTATATTGTATAAAGTAATATTATTATCTAAATCTTACAGAACAATTATAATGTGTGATTTTCTAGAAATCAATTATTTTTTTATACCTTTTTTGAGACAAATATCCTGCAAACAACATTTGTCGCAGTATGGTTTTGTTCTGGCAGTACAAATGGCTCTTCCGTGGTACACTAGTCGATGACAAAAATCATTGCCTTCCTCTGGGGGAATGATTTTCCACAATGCCATTTCTACCTTTTTCGGTTCTTTTATATTATCTACAAGTCCCATGCGATTCACTAGTCGAATACAATGCGTGTCTGTCACAATCGCCGGTTCTCCAAAGACATCTCCCATGATTAAATTTGCACTCTTTCTTCCAACCCCTGGAAGTGCCAAAAGCTCCTCAAACGTCTGTGGCACCTGACACTCATATTGGTCTCTTAGAATCTTCATGCAGGCACTGATATCTTTCGCTTTACTCTTTCCTAATCCACAAGGTCTGACAATCGCTTCAATATCTTCCACGTCTGCCGCCGCCAATGCTTCCACATCCGGATATTTTTCATAAAGTTTTTCCACAATGATATTCACACGTTCATCCGTGCACTGTGCAGCCAGTCGCACACTCACTAACAACTTCCATGCCTGGTCATAATCCAAGGAGCACTCTGCGTCCGGATATTCCACGCGAAGGCGCTCAATAATCTCCAGTGCCAATTTTTCTTTTTTCGTCTTAGCCATTCGCTTTTCTCTCTCCAAGTTTCTTTTGTATCATCTTCACTAAATGGTATGCCAAAACACTTGACACAAATCCAATCAGCACTCCGGCAAATACATCTGTCGGATAGTGTACACCCACATACCATCGGGAAACAGAAATGAGTCCAGCCAGAATAAGCCCTGGAATTCCGATCTTTTTCGGCACCCATTTATACAGGGCAAACATGGCAGAAAACGAACCACTTGTATGTCCTGACGGGAAAGAACGATGCGCATTCACTCCTTGAATCAACGGTTCAATCAATTCGTTAACAGCATACGGTCTCGTTCTACCCACCAAACCTTTCAAGGTTACATTTACAATCAAGAAATTGATAAGTAATGATACCAACATGGTAAACCCAATCGGTCTTGTTTTCTTAAAAATAAGTAAAAGGACTCCCAGTGCAATCCAAAGATACCCTTCGTCTCCGAGATGCGTGATAAATACCCATACACCATCTAATGGGCCTCGTAAATTTTCCTGAATCCACAAAATAATTGATGCTTCAAACTGATTCATAATTTTCCTCCATTATATCTGCTTTTTCACAATCTGGTATTCATCCCCAAATTGGTAATATGGACATTCTCGGTAATCACCCTTGATAAACCGATACATCTCATCCTCATCTAAATCTTTCGCACAGACATAGTATTCGTATTCTTCGTCATATTCATAATTCATACAGGTTTCGCAATTACTTGCCATCATGTTTCCCTCTTTCAAATGCTTTTATACGATAATTTATTGTATCATATTGCCCTTTTCTTTACAAAGAATAAATCTCTTTACTATCATTTTTTTCTATGCTATCCTTAAACTATCTTTAGGAGGAATCACTATGAAATTTGCAGTTAATGAATCCGCAGAAAACTATTTGGAAACAATTTATAGATTAAGCAAACAACTTCCGGCTGTTCGCTCTGTCGATGTAGCCAACGAGCTTGGATTTAAAAAATCCAGCGTCAGTGTCGCTATGAAAAATCTCCGCGAAAAAAAGCACATTACTGTATCTGAGGAAGGACATATCCTCTTGACATCATCCGGAAAGGAAATCGCAGAGATGATACACGAACGCCACGAACTCCTCGCCACATGGCTTACAAAGCTTGGTGTCCCTGAAAGCATTGCCTCTGAAGATGCCTGCAAATTAGAGCATGTACTGAGCGAAGAAAGTTTTAATGCGATCAAAAAGCACGCACAATCAAACTAAGGGTGTCCATTTTGGACACCCTTTTCTTATAACGTTTTTTACTTTTTACTATGACAACTCTCACTCATTGCACAACCGTTACATCCACAAGAACAACCACAGCTTTTTCCCTTTTTCCTGTCTCTTACCATGGTATAAATAATCCCGCCAACGACAGCTCCTAACACTGCCAATACTACAACATCACCCATACTATCTCTCCTCTTCCACACAAGAATATCCTTTTCGGAAAATCAAGAAGAGTAAAAGGATGAGAGCAAGAATTGCGACAATCGAAAAGACTCCAAACGAGAGTTCTCCTAAAATCAAGCCACCAATCTGATAGACGATAAGTGAAATAAGATAAGCAAATCCACACATATATCCTACGGTTGCTAATGTCCATTTGACACTTCCCATTTCTCGTCGAATTGCTCCTATAGCCGCAAAACATGGGGCACAAAGCAAATTAAAAATCATGAAACTATATGCACTCATTGGTGAGAACTCACCTCGAATCGTATCCAAAAGTACTTTACTTGTTTCATCAACTCCTTCAAACCCATACAATGTTCCAAAAGTCATAACCACTTCTTCTTTTGCAATCAATCCGGTTACGGTTGCAACTGTCGCTTTCCATGCCACTTCTCCGATCCAACCTAATGGATAGAAAATCCAGGCAAACAACTTTCCGACATTCGCCAACAGAGAATCATTGCTATTTTCAACAGCTCCAAAAGCCCCACTCTCAAAGCCATAGCTATTTAAAAACCACAAAACAATGGAACTCAAAAGAACAATCGTTGTTGCACGCTTGATAAAATCCCATCCTCTGTCCATTGTTGTGCGAAGAATATTACGTACTGTCGGCAAATGATACGTTGGTAATTCCATTACAAATGGAGCTGGTTTTCCAGAGAATGATTTGAATTTCTTTAAGATCACTCCTGAAACTACCACTGCTGCAACTCCTATAAAGAATGCAGAAACTGCAACTAAAGGATTATTATTAAAAATAGCTCCTGCAAACAAGCCAATAATTGGCATCTTTGCACCACATGGGATAAATCCAGTTGTCATAACAGTAATCTTGCGGTCATTTTCCTGTTCAATTGTACGACTTGCCAAGATACCTGGCACACCACATCCTGTTGCAACAATCATTGGAATAATGGATTTTCCAGAAAGTCCGAACTTACGAAGTAAACGGTCCATAATAAAGGCAACTCTAGACATGTACCCGATATCTTCTAAAATAGATAACAACAATGATAGCACTAAAATTTGCGGAACAAACCCAAGTACTGCACCTACTCCAGAGACAATGCCATCCATCACAAGAGATTGCAACCAGCCACTTACGTGAATGGTGTCAAACAATTTTTCAAATAGTTGTGGAACCCATTTCCCAAATAAAACCTCATTTGCCCACTCGGTTCCCATTGTACCGATAGAAAACGGGAAACTTCCCATCGCAATTGCGTACATCAAAAACATAATTCCCGCAAAGATTGGTAATGCAAGAATACGATTTGTTACGATTCTATCTACCTTATCCGATAAGCTCATAGCATGTTTTTTCGCATTTTTCTTAACTGCTTTTCGAACAACACCTTCAATATAGTTATAACGTTGATCTGCAATAATTGATTCTGCATCATCATCCATCTCTTTTTCACAATCCAAAACATGTTGTTCAAGATGAGTAATCACTTCTTCCGATAATTGCAATTCTTCAAAGACCCTCTCGTCTCTTTCAAACAATTTAATTGCGTACCAACGAAGATATGTTTTATCGACAATCTCTTCGATCGTTTCCTCGATATGTGCCAGAGCATGTTCCACACTGCCGTTGAATATATGTGGCATTTCATCATGCACATGATTCTTTGCAAGTTCAACTGCCTTCTCAGCCGCCTCTTTGCAACCTTCCCCTTTCAACGCACTGATTTCGATACAAACACATCCAAGCGCATTCCCTAATTTTTCTAAATCAATTGAATCTCCACGCTTACGAACCAAATCAATCATATTGACTGCAATTACTACCGGATAGCCCAGTTCAATCAGCTGGGTTGTAAGATAGAGATTACGCTCAATATTCGTTCCATCTACAATATTTAAAATCGCATCTGGATGCTCATTTACCAAATATGTACGTGTCACAACCTCTTCCGGAGAATACGGTGACAGCGAATAAATACCCGGCAAATCCTGAATGGTAATATCCGAATGTCCTTTTAATTTTCCTTCTTTCTTTTCTACAGTAACGCCTGGCCAGTTTCCAACATACTGATTCATACCTGTCAAAAAGTTAAACAATGTTGTTTTTCCACAGTTTGGATTCCCGGCTAATGCAATCTTGATACTCATGTTTTCTTCCCTTTCTATTCAACCTCGATCATATCTGCATCTGCTTTTCGCAATGTCAACTCGTACCCACGCAAGTTCAACTCCATTGGGTCTCCAAGCGGTGCCACTTTACGCACGTAAATTTCTACGCCTTTCGTAATTCCCATATCCATAATACGTCTTCGCACCGGTCCATCACCATGCACTTTCACTACCGTCGTAGTTTGATTCACTTTGATATCTTTTAAAGTTTTCATAGAATTCTCCTCTTTTCCCCGTCGGTTAGTTTCGGCTAACTCAGGAGCGTTAATATATCCTTGGCATCTTTGCCAAGGATATATTATTCGATTAGTCACAACTAACTTCTTTGAAAGAATAACATTATTAATATACGCTGTCAAGTATTTTTTGGGATTTTTTTCTAATAATTAAAGTACTTATCAATTCCGTTTGCAATTCCTTGTACCATGTTGTTTTGTACAGATTCTTGTTGTAACAAGCGGTCTTCATCCGCATTACTCATAAATCCTACTTCCAAAATGATAACTGGCACTTCACTCCAATTCATGCCTGTCATCGTATCACTGACAAATACGCCTCGATTATTAATTCCAGTTGCCTTACAGTATTCATTGATCACATTCGTTCCCAACGTTCTACTGGCAGATGCCAAATGGCTGACATATGGGTTGTTTGGTCCCGGAACATAAACTTCTGCGCCTCTTACACTTTGATTCGTAGATCCATTTCCATGAATGCGTACTGCAATATCCGCATTGACGCTGGAAGCATACTGAGCTCTCTCCTTATTACTGATGTTTACTTCGTGAACACTACGAGTCATATACACGGTATATCCTCGATTTTCCAACTCCGTTTTCAACTTCAGACTAATACTAAGATTCATCACATACTCTGGCACTCTTGTAGCAACTCCCGTTGTTCCACTCGACACACGAGCTTTCATCACGGATGATCCCGGACCATTTGGTTCTTGTTTGCTATCACCACGCAACTGATGCCCTGGATCAATCACTATAATTTTTTGGTTTGGATCACGATGTTGTCCTGCAATCTCTTCTGGCTTTTTATCTTCTTTTTTATCTTCTTTTTTCTTTTCTTCTTCCTCTTCTTTTTCTTCCGACTTTGCATCATAATCTTTAACTACGATGCTCTGCTTCTTATCATCTTTCTTCTTTTCAGTTTCTTTATTTTCTTTTGCTACAAATTTCCCACAGCCCGCTAGCAAAACTGCTAACACCAATATTGCAACTACTAGTTTCTTCATTTCTTTACTCCTTCGTGTTCATTTCTTCTAGTTTAACTCATCTCCACCAATTCTTGCAAGACGAATCACAAAACTTCCGAATATTTGATTGCTATATTTTCTAATTTTTTTTATAATATACACGTCAAATACATCATGATAAGAAGAGGGGTTCTTATGAAAACAATAAAAGAAAACATAAAGATGATCCTTAAAAACACGCCTGACTTTCTCCGTCGTATGATTCTTTCAATCTTCATCGGATTTTTGGTGGGCGCGATTGGAACCGCATTTGTAAAATGTCTTGGATTCGCAAATGATTTCCGAATAGAACATCCCCAAATCATTTTGGCATTGCCACTGGCGGGTCTTGCAATTGTCTTTTTGTATCGCATCTGCCGCTATGAAAATGACAAGGGTACGAATCAAGTGATTTCGACATTACATGCAGAGTCTCAAGTGCCATTTCGCATGGCTCCGCTGATTTTCATTTCAACGATTCTTACTCATTTATTCGGAGGGTCTGCAGGTCGCGAAGGCGCTGCTCTTCAATTAGGTGGAAGTATTGGAAATGAAATCGGAAGATGGTTCCGCTTAGATAAAGAAGATACAAAATTAATTGTAATGTGTGGTATGAGCGCTGCATTTTCTGCAATTTTTGGAACACCACTCGCCGCAGTTATTTTCGCAATGGAAGTTGGTAGCATTGGAATGATGCACTACGCTGCTTTTGTTCCATGTATGGTGTCATCTCTTATCGCATCTTCCCTTGCCACAAAGTTAGGAACACACGCAGAAGCCTTTCACATTACAGAACTGTTAGACTTCGCACCAATTCCTGCATTGAAAGTTGCGCTCCTTGGAATCTGCTGTGCAATCATCAGCATGGTTTTTTGTAAACTATTACATACCGCAGGACATGTGTTGAAAAAATATTTCAAGAATCCATATGTGAGAATTCTTGTATCAAGTTTCTTAATCATTGGATTAACCATTCTTCTTCAGACAAGCGCTTACAGCGGTGCTGGTGTAAATCTCATCGAAGAAGCATTTGCTGGAGAATCACCAAAAATGGCCTTTCTCTGGAAAATGCTATTTACCGCAATCACTTTAGGTGCTGGGTTTAAAGGTGGCGAAATCGTACCATCCTTTACGATTGGAGCAACCTTCGGATGCTTGTTCGGTTCTCTTCTCGGATTACCACCTTCTCTCTGCGCAGCAGTGGGTATGGTATCCGTATTCTGTGGAGTAACCAATTGTCCGATTTCTTCACTGTTAATCGGTTTTGAATTGTTTGGATTCGACTCTATGAAATACTTATTAATCGGCGTCGCAATCAGCTACGCATTCTCTGGATACACCGGATTGTATTCGGAACAAACGATTCTATATTCAAAGTTCAAAACAAAAATAATCAATTTGAAAACGCATTAAAAAAAGCCCGGAGTCATCCGGGCTTTTATGATTCTTCTACATTGTACACATATAATTCATGCATTGCACGTGTCGCACTGATATAGCGAAATTGTGGATAAAATGTATTTTCTTTTTCTCCTCCCAAGATAAATACTTGGTCGAATTCTAATCCCTTTGCAAGATAATACGTAGTAACCGTAATTCCTTTTTTGAATGTCGAGCTATCGCGGTCAACATAGAACACATCCTCTCGATGTCGTTTCAAATACAGATAGGCATCCTTCGCCTGTTGCTCGGTCATAGTTAAAACGGCAACGGTTTCATACCCTTCTTGTTGCAAGGAAATCTTGTGCAACAAATCCTCCAAAGCATCTTGTTCTGTCTGACATTGCTGTTCCTCAACCGGTTTTCCATGTCGTTCTAAATATTGCACATCCACAACATCATTCAATTGGGCTGCATACTCTGCAATCTCCAACGTATTTCGATAACTTCTTCGCATTTCAATTTCTCGCAACTGTCTTCCGAAAATCTTTGGCAAAAAACTTCGCACATCTCGTGGCACATCATCCACTGTTTGTGCTTGATCTCCTAAAATAGTCATGCTACAAGAAAACATATTTTGTAAAATTACATACTGTAAATAAGAATAATCCTGCATCTCATCGATGACTAAATGACGAATATCCTTTCTCTTTTTCATAGAACAAAGGCGTTGTTTTAAATACAATAACGGATAAACATCTTCATATGCGAGTGTGCGCTCTTCTCTCTCTACGCTTGGGCAAGAAGGAAATCCGTTTTCTTCTAGAATCCAATTGTAAATTTGATACACATCCCGGGTTTCATACATGCTCATAAACCACTCACGAATCCACAAAAGTTCTTCCTCAACGAGTGTCCTTCTACATAATGTTTCATATTCATCAATAACATATTCCATAACCGCTTCCATCCGCACCAATAACGGATGCTCTGCAAACTTAAAATAGAATAACTGAATGAGTTCTTCCGCTGTTTTTACAAATCCGCGATATTCAAAACGTTTGAAATTTAACAAATCATCTTCTAGTAAGACAAGAAAACTTTCTACTGCACCTACAAAGTCTTGTGATTGTTTCCAATGATATTGTCGTTCCGCTTCCTCGTCCATACACGCAATTCGATGTTCGATGTGATGATAGCGGTCCTCACAATCTGCGACAACATCTTTCAATTCCCGATATGCAAACAAATCGAAACTCATCTCTCGAATATGCTCTTCTCCCAATTCAGGAAGCACATGAGAAATATAATCTGAAAACACACTATTTGGAGAAAGAATCAAAATATTCGAAGACTTCAATCGTTCTCGATCGTGATAAAGCAAATATGCAATTCGATGCAATGCAACCGATGTTTTTCCACTTCCTGCTGCACCTTGAATTACTAGAACTTTGTCCTTCGTATTTCGAATAATCGCATTTTGCTCCTTCTGAATGGTGCGCACAATATTTTTCAATTGCACATCTCCATTTTTCCCGAGCTCCTGCTTTAAGATATCGTCATCAATCTTAACGTCACTTTCAAATTCATAAATCATCTTTCCATCACGAATTTTATATTGCCATTTGGAAAGAATCTCTCCTTCCATCACTCCGCCGGGTGCTTCATAAGAAGCCTCTCCCTTATCGTAATCATAGAACAAACCACTGACAGGAGCACGCCAATCATAAATCAACGGACGGCTTCCTGCACTTTCTGCAAAATTTCCAATTCCAATATAGAAGGTTTCAGAACATTCATCACCATCGTAGAGAAATTCCACGCTTCCAAAGAACGGCGTTCCTACCATCTTCTTTAAACGCTGTAACTTTTTGCGATTTTCTTCATTCGCGTTTACTTGAGTCAACAATGCTCGTTGATTATCAAAGTCTTCATAACCGTACTGGTCCATCTCTGTATAATTTTCCCAGTAATACTCATTCATACTTTCGATGTCTTTTTGCACATCGTGAATGGTGGCACTCATCTCTGCGATCTTCGTATTCAGTTTTTCTGTCACAAGTATTAAGTGCTCTTTTCCTTTACTCATGTAACGCTACCTTTCTTAAATTAATATCCGATTGCTAATCCAAGAAGCAACAATCCACTTGTCAGCAAGAGATTCAATATTTGGAACTTCCAGCTCCATTTTGCCCATTTCGGATAAGACACATCTGCCAAGCCAAGACTGATTAGCAGAACTGGATTCGTCGGATAAAACACATTTGAGAACCCATCTCCAAAAGCAAATGCTAACACACAAAGTTGTTTCGAAATCCCAAAATTCACAACAACTGGCACAATAAACGGCATTAGAATATATGCTTTTGCCGACCCAGATGCAATGAAGAAATTGAACGCTAAAACAATCAGGTAAATGAATAAAATCACTGCCCATTTTGGAAGAGTCTCTGCTATTCCAATAGCTCCACTTCGCAGCGGTTCTAAAATTTTTCCTTCTTCCATTGTATATTTAATCGAATTTGCCATTAAAATCATCAATACAGCAGGCAGCACGCTTCCCATTCCATAGCAAAAAAGCGGAAACAACTTTTGACCACTTTTTGACAGAATGCAAGAAGTAATTCCGGCAACCAAGAAAGTGACCGCCACAATAATCATTGTATAACTCTGCAACGCTGTAATAATGGCCGAACTCAAAACCGTTGCCATTCCTAGACCTAATAATGCCGCAAAGAAAATCAGTGCACGGTTCATTTCCTTATTATTTGTAAAGTGGAAGTCTTCCATTCCTTTTTCAATCGGCTTTTCCACTCGTTTGGCATACCAAACAAGAAACGTTAAAAGAAGAATATATACTAAAATAAATGCCACAATACGGAACCACATTCCGGAAAACATCGGCAATCTTGCAATTTCTTGTGCCACACCTACAGTAAACGGATTGCAAACACCTGATGAGAAACCACAGCCGATTGCCAAAAGGCTCATTCCAAGTCCGGTCATTGCATCCCAACCCAAACGAATCGCCAATGCAACAACGATTGGCACCAAAGGTACACACTCTTCAAAAGAACCAATCAGTGCTCCCATTGCCATAAAGAAAAAGGTGACCAATGCTAATAATGTATATCTCTTTTGACCAAAACGATGTGTAATCTTATCTAACATGTATTTCATTAATCCGCATTTTTCCAAACAGTTGAATATACCACCAATCACTAGAAGGAAAATTAATACGGCAATCAAAGAAACATTGTCTTCACTTCCCAACACCAATACTGGTGAAAATGCCCATTTCCAAAAAGAAATCTCTCCCTCCGGAACCACAAATGTCAATCCATATGTAAGAATCATTAAAATAAAAATAACTACAATCGCAGTTAAAAATGATTTTGTACTAATATTTAACCCTTTTTTCTCTTTTGTCTGATTCATAAATCGATTTCTCTCCCATACATTTCTCAAAACACTAAATCTTATTATAATGCTTTCCTTCAGATTTGCAAGAACAAAACGGCATCTGTAATGTACTTACAGATGCCGTTCTTTTAGATTCCTTTCCGAAATTCTATCCGATGTATTCTTATATTATTCTCAAAAAACGCTCCTATTTTTTTAAGAATTTTCCTCCTCTTCAGAATCTTCTCCCATCAATCTCAACACATCTTCGATCTCTTCCTCTGTCATTCCCATATGAACAGCAAGTTCATCAATCGTCACTTTTCTTCCCAATTCCTCGGTGAGCGTTTTGATTCCCTCGTCTAACATACTTACCTTCTCAATCATCTTCTTGTCGCGTTGACTAAGTTCTGCTGATTCTTCAATTAACATTTGCATGCTTTGTCGAATCTGTTCCATAATCACAGCATGTCCCGACTCTGCATCTGTAAGCATGTCTAGCCCAAGAATCAATCCCACATTTCCTTCTTGAATCAAATCTCCGATAAAAACACTCTCGGTATACAAATCCTTCGCTGCGCCTACAACCTCTTTTAAATAAAGTTCTGTCAGTCGATTTTTCGCGCTGCCATCTCCTTGCAACAATTTCGCAAACAGTTGCTCTTTCTCACCTTCCGCTTCTGTTCGAAACGCTCTGAGATCATTCAAATATTCATCCAAATACGCCTGTTCTTCTTCACTATATGTAATCTCTTTCTCAACCGTTTCCTCCGACATTTTTAAATAGCCTTTTACGACTACCTTTTGAGCCAAAAGATAGTCGAAGACTAATTCAAATTGTTCCTCTGTTAAAGTCCCTTTCTCAAAAAAGTGTTTCACCTCATCTATCTCAATCGTACTTCCTTTGCCTTTTGCAAGTTTTACCAATTCATTTAGTTTGTTCAAAAATTCCGCTCTGTTCTCCATAACTGCCTCCGCATATATTGTAGTACCTCTATTATGTCACGATAACGGTCTGATATCCAGCCCTTTTTAATCTTTGTTCCATGCGACTCGCCTCATCGATGGTTCGGAAATCACCTACTCTCACTCGATAAAATCCATCTTCCATCTCAATTCGCACCGGAAAATCCATTTCCATCAATTCTCGTTGCAGGTTTTTTGCATAATTTTCATTTCGGAATGCCCCTACTTGAACCGAATACCTTGTTTCAAGTGTTTCCGGAAGCACTTGTATGGTCTCTATAATTCCGTTTGCAATCGCCTGCGCGATGGCATTAGAATTCGCATCAAACAGTTGATTGTCTGTGTCTGAATTTAAAAATCCCACTTCTACTAGAACAGACGGCATCTGCGTACGTCGCAACACAATCAGATTTGGTCTGGCTTTGACTCCCAAATCAACAAACCCTATTGTTTCTAACTGCGCATTGATATTTTCCGCCATTTCGTATTTGACTCCTGATAAATCATATACTAAGCTCTCCACACCGGACACCACATTATCTTCCGGAAAGGAATTGCGATGAATGGACACAAAGAAATCTACTCCTGCTTCATTCGCAATCTGTGTTTTTTGAAACGGAGTTTGATACACATCTGTTGTCCTTGTATAAAGAACCTCTATTCCATTATTTTCTAATATCGGTCCAATGGCCAACACAAGGGCCAGATTATCATCTTTTTCCTGTCTGCCTTCATAAACTGCCCCTGGATTTACGCCTCCATGACCGGCGTCTAGCATTACTGAATAAGCCATAAAAAATCCCTCTGATTACATTCTTTCATATTAAGATATGCAATCAGAGAGATTTTGTTATTTCTTAACCTCAACCTGCGTTCAATTTCACTTCATGTTATAATATACTCATCAACCTATTAAGATTGACAAAATAAGAAAAAGAGCCCTACATGAGCTCTTTCGTTTTATAAGGGGCCATTTGAAGTGGAATAAAATATCCTTTTTCTCTCCGACATACAGGGCAAACTCCCGGAAGTCGTTTCCCCGTATGCACGTTTCCACAATTCAGACACATCCAGGTTTCTTTTTCTTCGTTTTCAAAATAACTTCCATTTTTTAACATCTTCGATAGTTCCCCAAAGCGATTTCCATGAATCTTTTCAATTTCTGCGATCTGTAAAAATGCAGATGCCACTTCCATAAATCCTTCTTCCTTTGCAGTCTCTGCAAACGCAAGATAAATGTCATCCGATTCTTCATACTCATTATGCTGCGCTGCATCAAGCAATCCCTCTAAGGTGTCCTGCTTATCTACTGGAAAACTTCCGCAAATATCAATTGTCTCTCCGGACAAAGAACCTAATAACTCATAAAAGCGTTCCGCATGTGCACGCTCTTGCTCTGCAGTAAATAGAAAGATGGTGCTAATCGCATACATTCCCTGTTCTCGTGCTTCTTCTGCTGCAATTGTATATCGATTTCTCGCTTGGCTTTCTCCTGCAAAAGCTTTCATCAAGTTTATCTTTGTTTGACTATTTTTAAATGAACCTATCATAAAAAACCTCCTTTTTTATGATAGTATTCCTCTATCGTTTTTTATGATACATGCTTCTTTCCAAAGGAGCCTTATTTTTACATTTATCCATTATTTGACTAGTATACAGTTTTTTGAAAAGTATTGATTTTCACAAGAAAAGCATGCTATAATAAGTGCCATAGACAGGAGGTAATTGGTTACCTGTATCTAAATTTTTTATGGAGTGTGACAGTATGAAACTAATTATTAAAAACAATTACGACGAGATGAGCGCGTGGGCAGCACAACATATTGCAAATGCAATTAACAATCATAGTGGAGAGAGACCTTTTGTATTAGGTCTTCCAACCGGTTCTTCTCCTCTTGGCGTATACAGAAACTTGATTGAAATGAACAAAGCCGGAAAAGTAAGTTTTAAAAATGTAGTAACTTTCAACATGGACGAATATGTAGGTCTTCCAAAAGATCACGACCAAAGTTATTGGTATTTCATGCATGATAACTTCTTTAATCATATCGATATTCCAGCTGAAAACATCAATATTTTGGATGGTATGGCTGAAGACCTCGAAGCAGAATGCCAAAGATATGAAGACAAGATTGCTTCTTACGGCGGAATTGATTTGTTCCTTGGCGGAAGTGGCGTTGACGGACATATTGCATTTAACGAACCATTTACATCACTTACTTCTCGCACCGGAGTACGTGCCTTAACTGAAGATACATTGATTGTAAACTCTCGTTTCTTTGACAATGATCCAAATAAAGTTCCTAAGACAGCTCTTTCAGTAGGTGTTGGAACCGTTTGTGATTCTAGAGAAGTTCTTTTGGTTATCAATGGACACAACAAAGCACGTGCATTACGTCACTGTGTAGAAGGTGGAGTTGACCATGCTTGGACAATTAGTGCGTTACAACTTCATCAAAATGGGGTTATCGCTTGTGATGAAGCTGCTTGTGGCGAATTGAAAGTAGACACCTACAAATACTTCAAAGAAATTTACAAAGACGAAAAATAAAAAATGCATAACAAAAAAGCACTTCGAATGAAGTGCTTTTTCTTTGTTAAAAATTAATATGAAGCAGATGAGTCCAACTGAGTATCAACTACTCGATAACACTCTTCTCCATTTACATTTAGATAGATCACTACATAAATATCTTCTGGATGAAGAAGATTTTCGAATAATGGCATCACACTATCTCGAAATGTCGTAGCAACAGCATCGTTAACATCTACTGCATAATCAATCGTTCCAATGTAAACAATCTTACCATCTACTTTCTTCATCTTTCTCTGTATACCATTGTTATCTGCAACATCTGCAAATCCTTGAAGAAGCTCGTCTGCAGAATCACAAGCTGCATTTTGAGATTCCGTTAATCTTACAGAACAAGCGGTTAAAGCCATCAAAAGTAGAATTGCTACCGATACAACTGTAATCTTCTTCATTTGTTTTTTCATCTTTCATTCCTCCTAGATTATTTATATTACATATTATATTTGAACACTTTTTATATTTAAACAATAATTAAAGGAAACTGTCCCATCTACATCATCAATAAAATGGAAACAATCACGATTAAACTACATATAATCGATAACGAATTCAGTAAGCTTGCCATTCCCACATCATTCTTCAATTCTGCTGCATATGCCGGTGCCGAAGAAGGAATCGGACTAAATGCAACAATCACAAGTGCTTGTCGAACCTCTAACGCAAATGGTAACAAATAAAAACACCCTACTGCAACAACGGCTGCAACACTATAACGCATCAGCAGAATTCGTATCACGCGTCCAATCTGCTTTTTATCACCACTTAGTTTTAATCCAACCCCAATCATTAACATGGCTACAAAAGCATTTGCGTTTCCCACAATCTCTGCAAAAGATGCAATCGGAGTAGGAATTTGAATGCGACACAAACTCATAACCGCCATAATCAGATAGGCATCAAAAGCCACTGATGTCATCATGGTTTTTATAATTCTCTTTATAGAAAACATTCCACCATCTTTTAAAGTATTCGCCACGGCAAGAGATCCACCCAGACATACAAATGCATTTCCGACATCAAACAAACTGGTGGTAATCACACCGATTGGGCCAAGAAACCCCTGTGCAAACGGCATCGTAAACGCACCAATATTGTATCCGGCATTTACAATTTCAAGCGTTTGCTTCTCTTTACCTGCTCTGAGATTCGCAAAATATCCAATGATCATGTGTATGACCCCACCAAGCATTCCAATGAGCGCTAGCGCCAACATTGAACCATCTATTTCTTTACCTACAAAGCTTGTCACAATCGCTGCCGGCAATGTAATCTTCAATAATATTTTGGATAATATTTTAAAATCTTCATCTTTAAAAAATTTTACTCTGCGAAGAATGTAACCCAACAATATAATAGAAACAAAGCATCCTGCACGTGTTAAAATTTCCAGCATATGATACTCCTTGCATAATATAATCTAGTTACTACTGTAACATCCACAATAACATGAAACAGTTTCATTATAGCACTAGACAATCTTTTTTTCAAAAAAATTATGAAACATCATATTCCAATTTTCATCAAATGAATGTATACTTTAATTAATTTTTAAGATATGATTCGAAAGGTGTTAAAATACTATGAAAAGAACTCTATACTGTCCGCTTCTGTTCAGTTCACTAACACATGATAATTGTTCCGAATATTTAGAGATGCTACAACAAGTAGAAGCAAAATATGTTTTTATTGCTGTGGCGCGTGATTTTATTTATACGGAAAATAGTGAACTACATCAAACAAACTTAAACAACCTAGAATGGTATATTCGCTATTTTCAAAAAAACGATTTACAAGTAGGCGTTTGGGTCAATTCCTTCGGCTTTGGCAATCTATTGGATGAAAAAGGAGTAAGAAATACCAAAGGAATGACCACAATCAAATCCGTACGTGGCAAAGTTCATAAAAACCGGGATGAAATCTGCCCAGAAGACCCTGCATTTACCAGTCTTTTTTGTACTCAAATCCAAGACATTGCCAAACTCAAACCAGACCTCATTATGTTAGACGATGACCTCTGTCTTTCTGTGAGACCTGGAATTGGCTGTTTCTGTGACAGGCACATAAAACTGTTAGAAGAAAAAATCGGATATAAACTGAATGTGGATACACTCTTTGAAGATATTTTTACTGGTCACGGGAACCCTCTTCGCAACGCTTGGTTAGATGTGATGGGAACAACTCTAAAAAACTTCTGTTCTTCCGTTCGTAATGCATTGGATTCGGTAGATCCAAGTATTCGTTTAGGATTTTGTGCCGGCTACACTTCCTGGGATATGGAAGGTGCTACCGCCTTGGAACTAACATACATTCTCGCTGGAAATACCAAACCTTTCTTGCGATTTACATCTGCACCATACTGGGTTTCTAAAGTAAGTAATCGTTTTCCTGGACAACGGCTACATGGCATCATTGAATTTGCCAGAGAACAAGCACATTGGTGCAAAGACACAAATATTGAATTTTTTAGCGAAGCAGACAGCCACCCTAGAGCAAGATATCAGGTTCCTGCAAACTTACTGGAATGTTTTGATGCCTCTATTGTAGCTTCTGATGGAATGAATACCCTAAAATATCTATTTGATTATTTTTCATCACCAGGATACGAAAAAGGATATTTAAAAATTCATAACAAGAATCGAATGCTTTATGACTTTTTGGAAACCCATTTCGCAGATAAAAAAACCAGGGGAATCCAAGTGTTTGAACGCATGCAAAAAATTAGCGATATAGATTTACCAAGTGGTTTGACCGAAAAGCAGACTATGACATACTCACTACCCGTTGCAGCTTCTGTATTGACTTCCATTGGCATTCCAGTTACATACGAAGAAAACCCAGACTGTGGAGTTGCATTTAATGTAAATGTGGATATGATTGACACCATGCCAAAGCGCATGATTTTGGATATGCCGGCAGCAATGCGTCTCCAAGAAAAGGGAATCGATGTTGGAATTGAAAACGCACAGCTCATTTCTGGCACCTCTGCTGCGGCTATAGAGAAATTCGATGACGAAATTATTTCCCTCGCAGACTCAAGCGGACGCTACTACACATGTGACTTGAAAGAAAATGCTTCTGTGAAAAGTGTTGCGCAATTAGGAAATGGTCTCCAAATCCCATTGTCATACACTTACAATAATGGAACAACCGAATTCCTGGTATATACCTTCGATGCATACTCTCTTTCACAGAGCGCTACCATCTTCTGTTCTTATGGACGCCAACAACAAATACTGGATTTCTATTCTGATTTTCCTGTATTGCGAAAATGCCCATATGTTTATCAATTGTGTAAACAAAATGATAAGGAAACCGTAGCATTTTTCGCAAATATTTTCGAAGACGAATTGTTCGATTTTGAAATTGAATTAGACCAAAATTACAAAGAAATCGATTGCTTTGGTATCGATGCCACATTAAACGATAATCATTTAAAAGTGAATTCCGAAGTTGCACCATATGGCATGTTTGCAATTCGCCTTATAAAATAAAAAATCGCCACATCCCCGATTCGTTTCGGGAATGTGGCTTTTTTCTTAGTCTTCAAATAATCCGTAAGATTCCAAAATATATTTTCCTGTTTGATATAAAAATTTTTCTAACTCTCTTTGCAGTTGCAACGGTGGTTGCGCCAGGCGCATATCCTTTTCGAACGTTCTACGATTGCCGAGCCAATACCGATACGGGCGCAAAGTAGAACTTGCTTCTAATGTAAATGTTCCTTGATAGCCAATATCTTGTAAAGCATGCATGACTTCATCCAGATTAAGCGTTCCCATAAATGGAATCACATGTTCATCCTTAGAGCCTCTGTTATCATTAAAATGGATAGCATAAAGATCTTTTCCAATAGTTATAATCTCATCATATTGAGATCCTTCCATATTAGCATGACCAGTATCCCAACACGAGTGAAACATCGGATGATTGACATATTCCGAAAATTCGATCATCTCTGCCCCAGTCTTTGGAAAACACCACGGCATATTAACTGTAGCTGAATTTTCATGCAAGATGTTTACATTATATTTCTCCATCACTGGAAATAACTGACTGAAAAACTTTCGGTTTTCCTCTAACCAATCTTCTTTTTCTATGGTTTTATCCCATCCCGGATGCACTACCATATTTGGTATCCCAAGTGCACCGCACACTTCAATCGCGCGAGTCGTCTGTCTCACTGCGTTTTCGAATGCCTCTTCTCCCGCAAGTGGATTTACATTCGGTCCATGAGCTTGCAAAAACTGAATCCCCTTTTCAGAAGCATACGCTTTGATTTTTTCAATCGTTTCCTTCCAATCGTCATTGTCTATCAACTCATCATCCGGTTTGATTGTATATAGGCTCAGGTCAATATAGCGAAATCCCGCCTCATACACACACTGTATTCTTTCCAGATATGTCTTGCAATAGGCATCAAAATCCCCTGTAGTTGTCACTAGTTTCATTACTCTACCTCTTTTCGCGTTTTGTTCTTCAACATCGATTGAATTAGGCATTCAATGAATAATATTAGTTTACTTTACATAACGCCCTTCGTCAATCTACTTCCATTGTTCCAATAATAAAAAGATCACATCGCTGCTCAACTTGCATTTGAGAAAAATATGTTTTTTCAAGTGGAATCCATTCCTCAAAAAACCGTTTAGCCATTTGCGATGTATTTCGTCGCTCAATGCGCTTTTTCTGTAGTTCAGGAGAAATATCTAAAAATACAGATAGATCGTAGTATCCAGCAAGTTCTGGATGCATGGAATACGCCCCCTCAACAATCGTCAACTGTTCTGGAGTAATCGTAGTCGGAGGACAAAGCGTAAACGTAGCACAATCGAATCGTCGATAGTGAATTGGCTCGTTTTCATGTAATGGAATTAATACTTCTTCTAAAAATCGTTCTCGATCAATATTTCCTCCTACCTCCGCAAAACGTTCTGGTGTTCGTTGCTCAGGGCGAAGAAAGAAATCATCCATATGAAGAACAGTGCAATCATAAACTTCCTTTAGAATCTCACCTAATGTGGTTTTGCCACTTGCACTTCCTCCGTCAACAGCAACTATCATTGACTTCGTTTTGAGAATTTCATCAATTCTGGCAAAAAGGGGCAGAAAAGGAATATACTTATTTGATATCACTCGGTATGCCGGATTGTAGCTCGTTCGAAAAACATCTGAGTGATGAATTGCTGGATATCCATTTTTCTTCCATGCCTCTATTTCCTCTTCAAATTCATTTAAAGAAAAAGGAAGAATATTTTCACAAACAAGTTCCCTTGCAACATGAAGTTTATTTTCTAAATCCTTCATCCCGGTAGGTTCGTTTTGGGCGGATTTCAGGAAAAGTTTCCCAAGTGTTTCAACACTTAATCCTTGATTCATATAAGAAAAATGTATGCGACTGTAATTACCATCAAGACCATCTAGTAAATTCTCGTTTTCCTTACAACAGCCTTCATTTTCCTTACGGATACGTTCAATTACCGCATCTAAATCTGACACTAAGTGTTCACATCCAAATGAACTTTGATAAAGAAATTTTAAGATATCCTGAATTTGTAAACGCGGATACTTCTGATAATGCGTTATTAAAAACTTACGGGTCTTCTTACTTTGTTCCATAATCTTCTCCAACCTAATCTCTCACATTTAATATCTTGGGGTTTTCAAGTATCATAACAAGAACTGGTATCAATACAATTTGCACAATCATTCCAGGAATCGCATTTGTAAATGCTCCTGCAAGGAACGCTGCAAACGTAAAATTTCCACCGTTCATACCCATACATGCAAACATTGCCATACCCCAAACAATTCTTCCAACAACCATCGCAGTCAGTAACGAGCAATAAATGTATAGCCTCTTACGCGGTAATAATTTGTGCATCAATCCCGAAACAGCTCCGTAAGTAGCAAGCTCAAATGCCATACACACAGCCGTCGGGTAAAGTGGAGGCATTCCACCTGTCAGTGATCGAAAAAGTGGAGCAACAAAGCCAACTACTAACCCCCATGGCCATCCACAAATAAAGCCGCAAAGAATTACTGGAATATGTAACAGACATAACTTGGATCCAACCTCTGGAATTTGCCCTGTTATAAATGGCATAACATAAGCAAGTGCCAAAAATAAAGAGGAAAATATTATCTTTAATAGTTTGTTGTTACTTTTCATAAAAGTTCCTTTCTTGATATAAAAAATGCCACTACCTCTTCGGAGATAATGACACTTTCATAGTATCGTTTCATTAGAATATTTTAGATTATTAAGAAAAAAAACTTCTGTTTTCATGCTATTCTTCTGAATAACAAAAACATCTTATTATAATTCAGAAACTTTGTCAAGAATTGCAACTATCCACTATGTTACGCAGTTTTGAAATTGCATCATCCACTAATGCCTTTATATTCAGACTAGACACTCCTGCGATAAGATTATCACACTTGTTCATCGGAATTAAAATGCGAATTGCATCAGACCTTCCTACTGCTATAGCCATTTTATCTGTAATTTCTCCCAGCAATGAATCAGTTATGACAATTCCAACAGGTCCAATGATTACATCTGACTTGCGACATGCAACAATAACTGGATTTTCCCCAGTTGCAGCATTTTTCGCACCCGCTTTTAACATTGCTGCTGTAGCAACGGAATTTGTACCTATAACCGTTAGGTCAATGTTACTAAACTGTGTTGTTATTTCTTTTACAAGTTGCGCTCCCAATTGACCGCCTTGCCCATCAATAATTGTAATATTCATATAATTCCTCTCTGCATATAAAATTTTTATTTATATTAACATTTTTTCTTATACTTCTTCCCTAATGCCATCACAGTCGCACTCCCTGCGAGCACACATAAGATACCCCAGAATACGGGGGTGGAAGTATCTGCTGTATTCGGCGAGCTTTGTGGCACTTCTCTCGTAATATCAGCCTTTAAATCCGTTGGCAGTACCAGCGTGTAATTTCCCGCATCCTGTCCTTCCAACAAAAACCCTTCCAATACTACAGGGATTCCTTTTCCTGGCGTTTTTTGTACAAATTTTGCAGTTCCATATTTTATACGAATTTCATCATCCATTACAATTCCGTCTATTGTAATAGAGTGCACTGTTGCCACATCCGTACCATCATATTCTTTATTTAGAATCCGAACCGCACCAACCACTTCTTTCGGGGAAATTACAAATTCCTCACTTTTTACATTACTCACATCGGAAGTAGACCTAACCTCCACTAGATAACTTCCAGCTTTCCTCGGCGCACTAGTAAGTTCCACTTTCTCGGTGTCGCTGATTTTACGATACCACTTCACTGTGTAATCCGCAGGTGAAAGTTGTTCATCTGAATCATATACCACAGGTACTACCGCTTCTCTGTTATAAGTTTTGCTCAATTCGTTGTCGATACGAATGGTCGGTGCCAATACTTCCACAAACAATGTACTGTCGATGGTTTTAAAAGCAAGCATGCAAACAAACAAAGAACGAAACCACATGCACTTTTTAACAACATACGTTTCATGACAAGTCCTCCAGACCAATAAAAATTCAGCAAAACGTTAGACTCATTGTAACACAAAAACATACATAGTACAAACAATACGAAATCGTCCGTTAATCAACGGTTAACTAATCACACAAAAAAGCACCTCGAGTTTTCTCGAAGTGCTTTTTCTTAACACGGACGAAAAGATGGAACTTTCGACCGTTTGGTGCGTATCCTAATAAATGCTATTTATAAAGAATGTTTAACACCCTTATCAAACTCCGGATTGCAATAGTAGAAATTCCTAGCATCCAGTGAATCTTTTGTTCGTTCCAAGGCCTCGCCGAATCTTTGGAAATGCACGATTTCTCTCGCTCTTAAGAACTTCAGTGGCTCACGGATTTCCGGGTCGGTAATCATGCGAAGCAAGTTATCATATACCGTTCTTGCTTTCTGTTCAGCCGCTAAGTTCTCTGTCAAGTCTGTGATGACATCACCCTTTGACTGGAACTCCTTCGCGGTAAACGGGACACCTCCTGCTGCCTGTGGCCACAAAGCTGTCGTATGGTCGATATAATAAGCATCAAACCCAGCTGTCTTTACTTCTTCAATGGACAGATTCTTTGTGAGTTGATATACCATCGCACAAATAATCTCCATGTGTGCAAGTTCTTCGGTTCCGACGTCCGTCAGAAGCCCTCCTACTCTTTTGTCCGGCATACTATAGCGTTGCGCCAAATATCGCATAGACGCCGAAAGTTCGCCGTCCGGACCGCCGTACTGACTAATGATGAGCTGTGCTGTCTTCGGGCAGGTCTTCGTGATATTTACCGGATACTGCAACCGTTTCTCATATACCCACATTAACTACACGCTCCTTCCCATGGAATTTTTCCCTCTGGCCAACAATAACATTCTGAATCAGGATTCTCTTTATAGATTGCTCCCATACACACTTCTGCTAAGGGATAATACTGTAATGCAAATTCTCGCATTAAAGATGTCTTCTTCGCCAAACTCTCTTTGAACAGTTTCAATGCCTCTTTGTCTTGTGGATGCGTATCCAAGTAAAGTCGCAAATCATCTAACACGAAACCTACTTTCTGGATTTTTAGAAGCATGGCCTGCTCACCGGTCAAATGCTGCTCTGATGTGAGTTCTTTGTCATCTAGCACAGTCACATAGAATGGACGATGCAACTCCGGAAACATGGTTCCGTTTCGAAACGCCCTGTCTTCATCATAGACTTGATTCCACTGCTGAATCGGAACGGACGCAATGGCGAGATGTTCTGTTTTTTCCATAAAAAAACTCCCTTCTGTATAAATTGTACCAAAGTTAGTATGTGTGATTTTCATAAATAATCTCGCCGTCAATGATGGTATATAATGTTTTGGTAAATATTTCCAATGGATTTCCTGAAAAAATTGCAATATCTGAATCCTTGCCCTTTTTAAGGCTACCAACTCTATCATCTACTCGGCAGATACGTGCTGCATTGATGGTGATAGATTTTAATCCTTCTTCCATCGGCAAGTCATGTTTCACCGCAAGTCCCGCGCACAACGGAAGATAATGAATCAGCGATACCGGATGATCCGTAATAATGGAAAACAGTACACCTGCTTCATACAAGACCTTGCTTGTTTTAAAATTCATATTTTTCACTTCGAGTTTTGATCTAGAGGTAAGGTCCGGTCCTACATTTACTGGAAATCCAGACGCTTTGATTTCATCTACAATCAAATGACTTTCTGTCCCATGGTCAATGGTAATATCCACATCAAACTCTTTTGCGATGCGAATAGCTGTGAGAATATCGTCTGCTCTGTGGGCATGTACCTTCATGGGGATTTCTCGGTTCAATATCGGAATCCAAGGTTCCATCTCAAAATCTTCTTTTTCTAAAAAACCATTTTCCTTATCTCTTTTATATTGCACTGCCTCATACAAGGTTTTACGAAGCAATGCTGCCGTTCCCATCCGTGTGGACGGACATACATTTTGATTTCCATAGGTGGTCTTTGGATTTTCTCCAAATGCTACCTTCATAGCTGCCGGACTTTTCACAATCATTTCATCAATACATCTGCCCTGTGTCTTCATAAATACAAACTGTCCGCCAACTACGTTGGCACTTCCCGGTCCAGTCATAACGGATGTGATACCGGCTTGAATAGCGTCGTGAAATGCAGGGTCCATAGGATTTACTGCATCTATCGCACGAAGTGTAGGGGTAATCGGATTGGTCTGTTCATTACAATCATCTGCAATGATTCCCCACTTTTCCTCCGTAATACCAATATGGGCATGGGCATCGATGAGACCTGGCAACACCCAAGCGCCCTGCACATTTAAGACCTGCTCCTCTTTTTCTTTTATTTTAAATGTGGACATATCTCCCACTTCATCAATGAATCGGCCTTTCGTTCGCACATAACCGCATTCAATATTTTCACCTTCCATTGTGAAAATTTTCCCGTTAATAATTACCATTCTTTCTACTCTCCGCTTTCATACTTGTTTCTAATATTCCCCAAGCTGCGTAAACTATGTAAAAAAGCACCTCGAGTTTTCTCGAAGTGCTTTGTTTTTATGAACGTGAGGGAGAAGATTTGAACTCCCGACCTTATTGATTTTACAAAATCTTTAATTTGATTTTCTTATAGTAGTGAGGAATAACTGTCCGTCGGCTGTTTCGATTACATCGTATGTATATCTGAATGTTTGGGCTGAGTAATCTCCAGCGGTATAGTTATATATTTGGTAAGTTTCGATTGTACTGATTACGCACTCGGTTTCGGATATCCAATTAACACTACTTACTTCAATACCTTTACAGTATTCATATATATCCTTCTGAGCCATTCTTGCTATATAAGACATCTGCTCTTTATATATACTGCTATCCTTATATAAAGTACCACTCAAAGGTTTGAACTGGCCTGTATTTACCGCTTCGCACAAGCCATTTGCATAGGTACGAACCAGTGTGTTAATTTTTTCTAAAACAACAGTGTCCTGATTTTTCTTTTTAATCTGTATTTGCTTTTGCAGCTCTTTTATTTCGTCCTTCTGCTTGTCTGTAGAATATTGGGTATCTATTTCTAGAACGATATTATTTGCCTCATTATATTCTCCGTATTCCAATAAGTTTTTGGCTTTTGCAATGGAATCTTCTATATTTTTACTCTCTGTCAGCTGTTCTCTCAAAATATCAACATCTTTACTGAGCGAATAATTAGAATATGTATTCGGAATTTTATTCAAATGGGTTAATGCCTTATCATATTCTCCGGCATCGTAATATTTATTTGCAAGATTATACTCGCTGACAATCGCATAAATCACATTGACGTCATTTTTATTATACCCTTCGTCAATGGCTTTTTTAAAACAAGATTCTGCAGCAACATAATCTTTGATTTTAAGATTTTCAACACCAGCTTTGTAGTTTTGGCTTATAAAACTACAGGCTGTAAGAAACAGTGCCATGCAACATAACAAAATTGCTTTAATGCGTTTCATACTAAAAACTCCCTTTTATAAAATGTATAATTATACAAGATTTTATTTATTCTATCACACTAAATCTTACAAATCAACATTCTTGCTATAAATAGAAATAAGCGAGTCTTCCCACCAAACCATGTATTACCTTATTAGTCAGTTCACTAAAAAGCACCTCGAGATTTCTCGAAGTGCTTTCATTTTTATTTTCGATAATTAACCTTTAATTGATCCAATCATTACACCCTTCTGGAAGAACTTCTGTAAACATGGATACAGAATCAACATTGGAAGAGTTGAAACGATAATCAATGAATATTTCATAAGATCTGCCGCAGTTGCAAGTTTTTCTACAACTTCTGCATCTGTGACATTACTTGTATCTACTTTTGCATTATTTAAGATTTCTCGAACTACCAACTGTAATGGATATAAATCTCGATTACGTAGGTAAATCATTGGTCCAAAATAATCATTCCACTTTCCTACCATC
>JAZRRJ010000044.1:0-47718 GCA_045650645.1 Faecalimonas sp.
CAGGTCGTTCAGGAGCAACTATTACGATTCAAGATTGCTTGAATACAGGTAAAATTACAGGTACAGAAAGCGGTGGAATTATTGGTGAGATTTCTGCAGGAACTGCAACAGTAAACAGAGTATACATGTTATCGACATCCAGTGCCAAGGCAGTTGGAAAAGGAACAGTTTCAGGTAGTATCGATATTGTTGCAACCCTTAACAACTACAAAGGCTACATGAACACAAGCCTTGACTTTGATGATACTTGGGTAGCAATGGAAGACACTGCTCCGGTACTTCAAATTTTTGCTCCAGAAGAAGGAAAATTTGACACCACAAGTTGGTTTACGAAGGCAGGGGAAGGAGCAGGAACAACAGAAGAAAATCCATATATTATTGATTCGTTAGCTGACCTTTATGGTTTCACAAAACGAGTAAAAGATGGAAATACATTTGAAAATCAATACATTAAATTAACAAAATCAATCACTGCTAATACGGTTGAAAATGATTCAACAGTTGCAGGTTGGGCAACAGAGGCTCCATACTATGTATGGTCTCCAATCGGAGGCTATACAAACCAGTTCAAAGGAAACTTTGACGGTGGCATGAATACAGTTAGTGGTTTGTATGCAACATCTTCATATGGAACATCTCGTAGTACTTGGTATACAGGTCTTTTTGGATATGTTAACAAAGCAACCATTAAAAATATAAAAGTAGAAGACTGCTATTTTGAAGCTGTACATTATACTGCTGGTGTTGTGGGATGTGTTGAAAACGGAACAGTAGATTCTGTTTATAGTAATGCAACAACAGTAGCTACGACTGGTAATGCTGCAACAATAGCAGGTGTAATTTACAATGGAACGATTCAAAATTCATGGGCAAATGGAAAAGTAACTGCACCGACATTCGCTGGCGGAATTACATCTTTTGCGTCTTCGGGAACAATTACGATTCAACATTGCTTGAATACAGGTGAAGTGAATGCTGAGAGCGAACAAGCAGGAGGTATTCTCGGTCGTGGAGATTCCGCAACGCTTACAATTGAAGATTGTTTGAGTGTAGGAACCATTACCTCACCGAAAAATAGGGGTACTGTTGTTGGTTACTTAGCAAAGACACCTACAATCACTTCATGTTACGGATATTCTTCAAATGGAGTCGGAGCAGGCGGAGAAGCAATTAAACTTAATAATTTAGCTGAAGTATACGATGCAGAAGCATACGAAAGATTAAATGCAGGATACTGGGCAGCAAGAGTTGGAAACTATCCAATTCCAGCAGTATTTGCAACTGACGCTGATTATGCAAAAGCAGCGACTAAAGACGCATTTTATGTTGGTGATACAACATTTGCTACAGATGAATCAGGTGCATACCTGATTTCATCTGCGGCTGAACTTTATGGTTTAGCATCATTATCTCAAAACAACAGTTTTGAAGGCAAGGTATTCAAGTTAACAAAAGATATCACAGTAAATCACCAAACGCTTGATAAAAATACCACAGAGGAAACTTCTTACGAGTGGTTGCCGATTGGTAGCCAAAGTGTACCGTTTAAAGGAACATTTAACGGAAATGGTCACACAATTAGTGGTCTTTATAAGTATTTTGATAATACTTATGACAAAGGTAGATGGACAGGTCTTTTTGATACAACAGAAGGATGTGTTGTTGAGAACTTGAATGTTGAAAACACATATTTCACATATGTATATAATGGTGTAAATAAAGACCCATCTAGAATCGGTACAATTGCCGGTTATGGTGGTGGTACATTTAGAAACATCAGTAGTTCAGCTTCACTTATCAATGATGGACGTGGAACAGGTGGTATCATTGGTCAAAGTATAACAGACACCACAATTATTAATTGTTGGTATGATGGAAAGGCTATTTGTGAAACAACTTCCCAAAGTTCATACCTTGGTGGACTCATCGGTTTTGCAACAGATGGCAATGTTACAATTCAACATTCACATGTAAGTGGTGATGTTCTTGGTGGTTCGTACCATGTGGGAGGTCTTGTTGGTAACATCCAAGGAGCAGTACAGGCGACTATTACAGATAGTATGTTTAATGGTAATCTCAAAGCATCTTATGACCATACCGGTGATGTATTCAGACATGGACAACTGGTTGGTACAGTGGTGGCAAATGCAGCTTCTACGACGGCAGGTAGAGCACCAAGTTTAACCGTAACAAATTGCTATGGTGTAAATGATTTCGCATCTTATGACATTGGTGCTTCTTATGCGGAAAGTGGAGTGACATACAAGCCAACTGTATCAGGAAGAGGAAATGTAAGCGTGAAAGCAGACCGTCTTATCGGTTATGCTGGAAATACAGCAGGTTTAGATTATACAAATTACTGGGTATTAACAAAGAGCGGCACACCGATGTTGAAAACATTTGCTGAAGCTAATGATATTTATGATGGAAGTCAACTTACAAGTCTTTTCAAATTAGATACATTTGGTAAAACCTTGGCAAATGCGGAAGATAAGGGACAAGGCACTTATATGCTTACAATTACAGAAAGCAATAAGACGGCATATGACGATTATCTTGCGGCACTAGAAGCAGGTATTTTTGATGCTTATGGTAACGATCAAAGCAGTGATATGAATAGTCAAGGTGTTTATAATGCAATTTACACAAGTGCAAATTGTGGCGATAGCGCAAATGATGATTGGGTTGTAAATGTGACGTATGTAGATGGAACAATCTATATTTCCATCGCTACAGGACAATCGTTGTCACAACATTTGAAAGCTAGTAGTATTACACCATATAGCGCAGAGGATGGTTACACAACGTCAGGACTCACACCGACATTCCATATGATAGAACAGTCGGATACAGCTGATAGTAAGAACTTAGCGGCAAGTAGTTATGTCATTCAACTTTCAAATGGACATTTTATCATCATTGATGGTGGTCATGATTTTGAAGCTCCATATTTGATGGAATATTTAGAAAGTCTGTCTGGAGGCAAAAAGCCGATTATTGAAGCATGGATATTGTCACACGGACACTACGATCATGTGGGTGTGTTGATGGGATTTGTTCAAAATGCAGATAAATATGCAGGGAAAGCATACTTAGAAGGTATCTACTTTAGTGAACCAAATGATGCGGTTACAACTACATATGCTGATAAGTATCATCATTATACGACATTTGTCAAAAAAATAACTTCTGTATTTAAAACTACAAAAGGTAAAGAAGCAGATATTTATCGTATGATAACAGGACAAAGATATACTTTCGATGGAGTGACAATGGATATTCTTATGAGCCAAGAGTTGCTTGAGGGATACAGTAGTGACGGCGAAAGTGAAGCGTTTAATGAAACAAGTACATGGACGTTGTTTACGATTAATGGCAAAAAAATACTTACGGCGGGCGATGCCAGTGATTATGCGACTAGATTTGTTAACAAGGCATATAGTAATGGATTCACAGTAGATGTGTTTACTGCTTTACATCATGGAAACAACACAAGTAGATATAGTTCGATTCCAACCTTTGAAAACAGGTTGACAATTAATGAAATGGTATTATATCCAAATTATCAGGATGTGTTGACTGCTAGTGGAGTGAACAGTTTTATTCAAAGTCGAAATAAATCATTCATTAATTCAACAGTAACGAAAAAATACTTCTATTATGGAAATGGAACAGTAGTTTTGTCGTTTGATGGTAATTCGATTACGACGAGAACTATAGCTCCAAATGATTGGGTGAATGAATATGCACCAGCTGCTACAACTGCAGAATAGTAAGTTATATAAAAGATAATCAAAAGGAACTGGCAAAATCCAGTTCCTTTTTTTCTAAAAAAACAGTGGTATTCTTATTGCGACTATGATATAATGCATACAAGCATTAATATTTCAAAATTCTAGTGAGTTTTCACATCTTTTTTCAATTCTCATAATTCAAAAGAAATCTCAATGCTTACGATCCCAATACAAGAAGCAGAGAGGTTTCAAAGAGAACATATGTGGACCTCCTGTAAAAAAAGGAGGAATCATATGAAGGTAAAGGAAGTATTGGACAGAGTAAAACGTGTTTTCGTGAAACGAAAATACAAAGATATTTTGTTTCGATATGTGTTTCGAGACAAGAAGGAAATTTTACAGTTGTATAATGCAATTAACAACACGAGTTATTCCAATGAGGATGAGCTGATCATCAAGACAATGGAAGATGTTATCTATATTGGTATGAAAAACGATCTATCGTTTATTGTTGTAAATGAACTCAATTTATATGAGCATCAAAGCACAATTAATGAGAATATGCCACTTCGTGGATTGCTCTATTTTGCAAGGATGTACGAGAGTTATATTGAAACAGCCAATATGAATCGGTATCGAAAAAAACGTATAGAGTTACCTTTTCCAAAGTTTGTTGTTTTTTACAATGGAGAGCAGAATTTGCCTGAGGTGTTTGAAATGCGATTGTCTGAATCGTTCAAAAAGGCAGAGGAAGCACCTGCTGTTGAATGCATTGCCAAAGTGATTAACATTAACTATGGGCATAATCAGGAGTTGTTGAAGAGTTGCAAACGATTACATGACTATTCTTATTTTGTTGCAAGGGTGAGAGAATACATAAAGTATGGGTATAGTCATAAAGAAGCTGTAGTACTTACTGTGGATGAATGTATCAATAAAGGGATTTTAGATGATGTTTTAAGAAAGCACCGTGCGGAGGTTGAGAGTATGTTTTTAACTACTTTTGATAAAAAGATGTATGAAGAAGCTGTGAGGTTGGATGCCAGAGAAGAGGGGTTAGAAGAAGGCCGAGCGATAGGCTTGGCAAAAGGTCGTGCAGAGGGCCGTGCAGAGGGGCGCGCAGAAGAAGCAGAGTGCACTGAACGAGAAAGAAAAAGAGCTGAAAATGCAGAAAAAAGAATTGAGGAATTAGAAGCACAAATTCAAAGACTTCGGGGAGAACTGAACAGATGACAAATAGGCACAGAAAAAGGAGAGATGAAAAATAAATCTCTCCTTTTTGGTATGTTATTCTGGAATTTTTGGTAATGTTGCGAAACTCGCTTGTAATTCTTCGTCTGTTGGGATATAGTCTTGCATTTGACCATTGTGGAATTTTTCATATGCATACATATCAAAATATCCAGTTCCTGTAAGACCGAAGAGAATCGTTTTTTCTTCGCCTGTTTCTTTGCATTTTAGAGCTTCATCAATAGCAACCTTGATTGCGTGGCTACTTTCCGGTGCAGGCAAGATACCTTCCACACGGGCGAACTGCTCAGCTGCAGCAAAGACAGAAGTTTGTTCTACTGAACGAGCTTCCATGAATCCATCATGATAAAGTTGTGAAAGAATCGAACTCATACCATGGTAACGAAGTCCGCCTGAGTGAGTAGAAGCAGGGATAAAGTTACTACCAAGAGTGTACATCTTTTGTAAAGGACATACAGCTCCAGTGTCGCAATAATCATATGCATATACACCTCGTGTCAGGGAAGGACAAGAAGCAGGTTCTACAGCGATAAATTGATAATCTGCTTCGCCTCTTAATTTTTCACCCATGAATGGAGCGATGAGTCCTCCAAGATTGGAACCACCACCGGCACAGCCAATGATGATGTCTGGTTTGATATCATATTTATCCATTGCAACTTTTGCTTCCATACCGATAATGGTCTGGTGGAGTAATACTTGGTTAAGTACACTTCCTAATACGTAACGATATCCATCTAATTTCCCCGCTGTTTCAACAGCTTCAGATATAGCACATCCAAGGCTTCCGCCAGTTCCAGGATGGTTTTCTAAGATTTTTCTTCCTACTTCCGTATCCATAGAAGGAGATGGTGTCACACTTGCACCATATGTACGCATGACTTCGCGACGGAAAGGCTTTTGTTCGTAAGAACATTTTACCATATATACTTTACAGTCCAAATCCAAATAAGAACATGCCATAGAAAGAGCAGTTCCCCATTGGCCAGCACCTGTTTCTGTTGTAACTCCTTTTAAACCTTGGTCTTTCGCGTAATATGCTTGTGCAATGGCAGAATTCAATTTGTGGCTGCCGCTAGTATTGTTTCCTTCGAATTTGTAATATATCTTGGCAGGTGTTTGTAATTTTTCTTCCAAACAGTAAGCTCTTGTCAATGGAGCAGGACGGTACATCTTATAGAAATTCAAAATCTTTTCAGGAATCTCAATATAAGGAGTTGTCTCATCCAACTCTTGTTTTACAAGCTCATCACAGAAAACTTCGCCAAGTTCTTCAGCAGTAATCGGCTTCAATGTTTCCGGGTTTAAAAGAGGAGCTGGTTTATTCTTCATATCTGCGCGTAAGTTGTACCAGTACTTAGGCATCTCATTTTCGTCTAAATAGATTTTGTATGGTATTTCTCGGCTCATATTAAGCTACCTCCTTTATAAATAATCAAATATAAGGAAACATTAGCACTTTCGCACGTTAATGTCAAGGAGAAAGGGCTTGGAAGGCGTAAAATGTAGTGAGAAACGCTCTTTTTTTATGTGGTGTATTTAAAAATAAAATTCTTTAAAAAGATTCGAAAAAAACATTGACAAATAGTCACGAAAGGAATATAGTAAATTTACTCGTCGAAGAGCAAATCTATTTTTCAAAGGGATGTTCATCCCAAGTATCCAAAACGAGAACAAATATAGGTTGAGAGGGGGCATGATAGGATGATTGTCATTTTTTTTGATGCGCAATAACGAGAAGGAGGAAAATAATTGAGAAAAATCAAGCAAAAAATCTCATGGTTACTTTTGAGTATTGTGCTTCTGGTTTGCCTGTTTCAGTCGGTTGGAGCAAATGCATCGGCAGGCGTGGTTACATCCTATGAAAAAATCACATGGGGGATTCAAAGCGGACGTTATAGTGTGAATGGAATTCCGGCATTTTGTGCGGAATACAAGAAGGATTGTCCGATTGTGGGAACCCCGATTGTATCTTTAGAACTTTGTGAAAATGAAGTGTTAAGAAAAGCACTTTATTACGGTTATAATGGGCCGAACAATGTATTAGGAACCGATGAACGAGCGCATGTGTTGACGGCAATTGCAATTTCAGACTCCAATATAGGAGAAGAAAAAACAGGTGTTAAGGCAACATACGATGAATTTTATTGGGAGATTGTAAATCATCCGGAAACGTATCCGTCACCACCATCTAATTTCAAAGTATATCTAGCACATCCATCCCAGGATTCTATGCAAAGATTGGCGTTGTACGTACTAGAGGAACGGGGATATATACAGGCAGAAAAGTGTTCGTCGAATGAAACTCTCACAAGCGGAAATAATGCGTATTCTTTGGCTGGTGCCGAATATGGAATTTATCGAGAGGAATTAGCGAGTGAAGAAACCCTAATAGGAACACTTGTGACAGATGAATCTGGGAAAAGCAATCGTTTGGAAGTGGAACCGGGTGTATATTATGCACGCGAAAATAAAGCACCGAAAGGTTATGCCTTGAATTCAGAAGTGGTTAGATTCGAAGTTCTTTCTGAAGAAACGATTACATTGCAATTCCAAGATGACCCACAGGTAAATCCGATTCAGTTGTTATTGCAAAAAGTAGACGCCGAGACTGGAAAATCCTCACCGCAGGGAAGTGGGAGTTTGAAAGGAGCTGAGTTCCTTGTGAAATATTACAAGGGGTTGTGGGAAGATGGTGTCAATCCAGAAGAACTTGGACAAGTACCGGAAAAAACATGGACCCTTCAAACGGATGAAAATGGTCAAATACATTTGGATGAAGAGGTGCCGCTTGGAACCATTACGATTCAAGAAACAAAGCCTTCCAAAGGGTACCAAATCAATCCGACCATATTTGTGAGACAGATTCGGTCAGAAGGGGAACAAAAGGAGGTCTATACCTATCAATATCCCATTGTGAAAGAAACAAAAATACCGCCGTATCAGTTGACTGTAGAAAAGAAGGATCAATATGGGAATCGCCTACAAGGAGCGAAGTTTGTTTTGTATAAGGATCCAGAATGTCAAAACGAAGTGGGACAAGGAATCACAGATGAAAAAGGAGTGGTGACGTTTGGGGATTTGGAAGTGGAACGCACGTATTATCTGAAAGAAACCAAAGCGCCGGATGGTTATAAGGCTTCGGAAGAAATCTATGAGATTTCATCTGCAGAATGCAAAGACGTCTACCTGGAAGTTATGAACGAGGTGGAGATTGTACTCCCGAAAACAGGGAGTTGCGCAACGATTTTGGTTCCTACATTAGGAGCACTGTGTTGCGGAATTAGTATTTATTTTATAACAAAGAAAAGGAGAAAAACATATGAAAAAAACAAGTAGAGCAATCGCAGTTATATTATCTGTCGTGGCAGTGTTTGGAGCGACAATTCCGGCACAAGCCGCATCGTCAGATGTGAATATTGAGATTAAGAAAACAACCATGGATCAAGTGTCTGTGACGGTTCCGACGGCATTGCCGATCGTGTTTAATGAGGACGGAACAAATACGCTGCCAACCAATTGGAGTATTGAAAATCGAAGCACGATTGCGGGAATCCATTTGGCACAAGTGGAGATGAATGCAGGTGGCAATGGATGGGTTCTTTTGTCTGCATCAGAAGACACAAAGAAACTTTCGGTAGATACGAAAGCCATTCAGTTTTCCCTCGGGAAAGAAGGGAGCCTTAAAATGGTAGAACCGGCAAGTGGTCGTTCGAATTCAAGTGGTAGTGTGAACTTTGAAAGTGATGAAATTGTAGTGGAATCGGGAGAAACACAGATTCTTTCGTTTGATGTAAAACGTGGTGCATTTACATCATCTTCAGCATCTGCAAAGGCATTTGATATGGTTATGAGATTCGAATTTAATTAGAAGGCACGTGAAAAATGAAGGAAATAAAAAAAGAAAAACAACGAAAACAACAAGAACAAAAAAGAAAACGAAATATAAAACGAAGCATTCGAAAACTCTTCCTTGGCATATGTCTGTTTCTTCTGGGAATTTTTGTGTATCAATGTGCAAGTAAAAAGAATGACACATTGTCTGAATATGAGGTGAAAGTCAATGAGATTACGGATATCGATGAAACGAAACAGCAAGAATTGCTAAATGCCATTGTGGAGGAAGGGAAGATGAATGTAAATTATTCTTCAAAGGCGATTTTCATGGGAAAAGTAAGTGAACAATTTAATGTCAAAAATATAAAGAATAATCATTATCCAATTGTGTTTGAATTATATGATGAGCGAGGAGAATGTCTTTTTGAATCCAAAAAGATTGCGCCAGGGTATGAGATGACTAAGATTGAATTGAACCAGGCGTTAAGCAAGGGGATTCACGAATGTAAGTTGAAAGTGGGGTATGCGGAACAGGGAAATGTTTCTTCTGTTTTTCCAATTACAATTGAGGTGAAAGAATGAGAAAAATAGTTAGAAACACAGGTTTGTTTGCTGTTTTCTTTCTGCTTTTTTTGTGTAGTGGTACAAAACTTCATGCTGCAGAGCAAAAGGAAAATATCTGCGTTACGGTACCAAGTAATCTGAAAGTGGTTTTTCAATCGGATGGTACGAATGCAGTTAGCGAATTTCAAATTGAAAATCAATCAGTAGTGCCGATACATATCGTCAATGTAGTTGTGACGGAGTACAATGGTTGGAAATTGGTTTCTCGAGAAGAAGAAATTAAAGCAAATCAGAAGAAGATTGTACTTTCTTTTAATGGACAATGCCTGTTGGAAGGAGATAATTTGTTGCAATTGACCATTCGGGAAGGTGCGGTACAATCACCGAATATTCAGATTAGACGGGGAGCATGGACGAATAATCATCCGAATGAAAAAGCGTTGGAACTAGGCTTTGAATATGCAATTGGTAAGAAGGAGTTTCAATTATCTTTTGAAGGGGTAGAAGAGGCGGTAGAAACCGTGTCGGTATATAACGGTGAGCATGTAACGTTGCCTACTCCAAATCGAATCAAATATCGTTTTCTTGGTTGGGAAGATGAAGAGGGAGTTCTGTATCAAGACACGTATCTGATGCCTATGAAAAATGTTGTTTTGAAAGCGAAATGGCAGTGGACAGAAGCATATGCGCTATATTCCGATGAAGATTATTCATTGACATTTGTGCGATCGAGTGAACCCATTTCCGTAGGGGAGGTCTATCGAGGAAAACAGGTAAGTAAGGTATATACAGGATTTGAAGATGCTGTATATACGTCCTATTCCTTTCCGCCTTGGTGGACTGCAGGGCGGATGGAAAAGGTAGAAGTATTGGATGTGATTCAGCCGATAGCGACCGCATATTGGTTTTATGGCGGATGGTACATGCATACCCTGGAATTGGCAAAGTTGGATGTGTCTAAAGTGGAAGATATGACGTCCATGTTTTCGGCAACGGGAAGAGAAGTGCCGGGAACAGTCACCGTCATGGGTCTAAAGAATTGGGATACATCCAAGGTGAAATATTTTGGTACAACCTTCCGTACTTTGGGCGAAAATGCAGAGAAAGTGGTCTTAGATGATATTAGTGGCTGGGACACTTCTTCAGCAGTGGATATGCTGGGAATGTTTACCTGGGCTGCACAGAAAGGAAATTTCTATGTGGATTGTAGCAAGTGGGATGTGCGCAATGTAAAAAATCATCAGAACTTTTCAGAAAATGCAGGAGGTATCATTCTTGAACCAAAATGGGTTTCGTAGAGTGTTTTTGAAATGCTTGTTTGTTTTTGGAGTGTGTCTTCTTTTATTTCCTGTCATTAGTGAAAAGATTACTCGGAGACAACAAAAGCGAGTGATGAATTCTATGAAGGAGGAACTGTTAGGTGAACTAAAAATTCCAAGTATCGATGTACATCTTCCGATTTATAAAGATGTTGAAGAGGAACAGTTAGAAAAAGGGGTAGGGCATATGAAAAGTAGCAATCTTCCGGGAAGCGGCAAAAGTACGCATTGCCTTTTGGTAGGGCATCGAGGTCTGCCCCGTGCACGCTTGCTTTCCAGGTTGGGAGAAGTGAAGGTGGGAGAACACTTTTCAATTACAATAGGAAAAAAGGAGTGTCGATATCGCGTGTGTGAAATTCGGGTGATTCGACCGGATGATATAAAAGACCTTTCCGTGTACAAAGACCTGGAACTGGTTTCGGTCATTACATGTACTCCGTATGGAATTAATACACATCGGCTGGTTGTAACGGGAGAGAGGATTCATTAAATGAAGAAAAAAATAACAACATTACCATTCTTGATTGCGCTTGTGGTGTGTTGCTGTTCCCTGCCTGTATTTGCCGCAGAGGGAACAATTCGCATAGAGTTACCAAGAGAAATGGAAGGAAAAACCGTGCACTATCAATCTGCAGAAGAAGAGCAGGAGGTGCTTGTGGGAGCGGAAGGAATCACAGTAATTTCAGATTTAAAACCGGGAGATTACAAGATTCGGATTCCGAGTACAAAAGAATTGGAATTTCAAGATGTTGAGCTGCGTGTGCCGAGTTGGAGTGAAGAAGAGAAGAAGATGTCATACGACATTACGGTACAACCAAAGTATCAACGGAATGTAGTCGTGCCACAGACGGGTGATAATACGCCAATTGCACTTTATATAGGAATCGGATGCATTTCTTTTGTTGGTTTAGTTGCGAGTATAGGCACTGCGAGACGAAGAAGTAAGAAAACATAGTGAGAGAAAAGGATGTTATAGAAAAACTATAATATCCTTTTTTTCTTGATAAGATTGTGTTATACTGTTAGAGATTGTACGAAAATAACAAAACAAGGAATCCTTTAAGTGATTCAAAAAGGAGAGAAACAGAGAGATGGAATTGATGTATAAGAGTACAAGAAACGCACAACGAGAAGTTACGGCAACAGAAGCAATTTTGAAAGGTCTTGCAGATGACGGTGGATTGTTTATGCCGGTTCATATACCAAAATTAGATGTGTCATTGGAAGAGTTAAAAGAACTTTCTTATCAAGAAACCGCATATGTTGTAATGAAACAGTTCTTAACAGATTTCACAGAGGAAGAATTGAAGCAATGTATTGAAAAAGCATATGATTCAAAGTTTGACACAGAAGAGATTGCACCAATTGCAAAGGTAGAAGATACCTATTATTTGGAATTGTTCCATGGAGCGACAATTGCATTTAAAGATATGGCACTTTCTATATTGCCACACTTGTTAACAACATCGGCAAAGAAAAACAATGTAAAGAATGAGATTGTAATTCTAACCGCTACTTCTGGTGACACAGGGAAAGCAGCGCTTGCAGGATTTGCAGATGTAGAAGGCACAAAGATTATTGTATTCTATCCGAAGAATGGTGTTAGTAAAGTACAAGAACTTCAGATGGTAACACAAAAGGGGAACAACACTTCGGTAGTTGCAATTCATGGAAATTTCGACTGCGCACAAAGTGGTGTGAAGGAGATTTTTGAAAACAAGGCACTTGCAGAAGAGATGCAAGCAGCAGGATACCAGTTCTCTTCAGCAAACTCAATTAATATCGGGCGTTTGGTTCCGCAGATTGTATATTATGTATATGCTTATGCAAAACTGTTGCAGAATGAAGAAGTTACTGCGGGAGAGGAAATTAATGTGGTAGTTCCAACCGGAAACTTTGGTAACATCTTAGCAGCATATTTTGCAAAGCAAATGGGAATTCCGATTTGCAAATTGATTTGTGCATCTAATGAGAATAAAGTACTTTTTGACTTTTTTGAAACAGGTGTGTATGACAAGAATCGAGACTTTATCCTTACGAATTCACCTTCTATGGATATTTTGATTTCAAGCAACTTAGAACGATTGATTTATTTGATCGCGGGTTGCCATACGGAAAAAAATCGTCAGTTGATGAAGGACTTGAAAGAAAAAGGTGTGTATGAGATTGATGATGAGATGAAAGTTAATCTTTCAGATTTTGCAGGAGGATACGCAACTGAAAAAGAAGTGAAGGCGAAGATTGCAGATGTCTATGCAAAGACAGGATATGTTATGGATACACATACTGCTGTAGCTGCGTCAGTATATGAGAAATATGTGAATCAGACATCAGACACACGCAAGACGGTCATCGCTTCGACAGCAAGCCCATATAAGTTTGCAAGAAGTGTTATGACAGCAATTGATGAAAAGTATGATGAGTTAGAAGAGTTTGATTTGATTGATACTTTGGAAATTCTTTCAAACGTGGATATTCCAAAAGCAATCGAAGAAATCAAAGATGCAAAGATTTTACATACTTTGGAATGTGATTCTGATAAGATGGAAGAGACTGTAAAAAGTATATTGTTGTAATTACTGAATTTAGGTGATGGATGAGGTTGTCATTTTGAATTAAAAGCGCGTAAAGAATATCTACAACAGTTATTTGTCGCAACTAGATTCTCTTGGATTTATAAAACAAGCATATAAGAAAAGCTGAAAGGCTTATACTTCGAAAGGAGTGGGTTTACCCCGCTCCTTTCTTTTTGCGCTGAAAATATAAAAAAAGCATAAAGAGAGTTGACAAAAGAAGGTGCCAATGGTATCTTTATAACATAGATGTTAGCACTCGGAAGAAAAGAGTGCTAATAAAGATAAAAGGAGGTATGTATGGAACTAAATCATGGATTAGACGAACGTAAATTGAAGATTTTACAGACGATCATTAAGACCTATTTAGAAACGGGAGAACCGGTTGGTTCAAGAACCATTTCGAAGTACACCGATTTGAATTTGAGTTCTGCAACGATTCGTAATGAGATGGCAGACCTAGAGGATTTAGGATATATTATACAGCCTCACACTTCGGCAGGAAGAATCCCTTCGGATAAAGGCTATCGGTTGTACGTAGATATGCTGATGGCAGAAAAAGAGCAAGAAGTTATCGAAATGCGTGAGCAGATGCTTGAAAAAGCAGATAAGATGGATAAGATTTTGAAACAGGCAGCAAAAGTATTGGCTGTGAATACCAATTATGCAACTATGGTTTCAGCACCATCTTATAATAGAAACAAGTTGAAGTTCATTCAATTATCGCAAGTGGATGAGCATCAGATTATTGCAGTAATCGTGATGGAAGGAAACATTATTAGGAATAAGATCGTTACAGTTGAAGAAACTCTTAATAATGAGATTATGTTGAAGTTAAACATGTTGTTAAACACAACGTTGACAGGAATGTCAGTCGAGGAAATTAATCTTGGTATGATAGCGAGATTAAAAGAGCAAGCCGGAATCCACAGTGAGATTATCAGTGATGTGTTTGATGCGATTGCAAATACGATTCAACCGGAAGATATGGAAATCTATACAAGCGGTGCGACGAATGTATTTAAATATCCAGAATTAAGTGATAATCAAAGTGCTCAAGAGATTATTAATGCATTTGAGGAAAAACAGTTGTTGCAAGAGATTGTAACACAAACGCTTTCTAAAGAAGAGAATCATGGAATTCAAGTGTATATTGGACAGGAGACACCAGTGCAGTCTATGAAGGATTGTAGCGTGGTAACAGCCACATATGAGCTTGGAGAAGGCATGCAGGGTACCATCGGTATTATCGGACCAAAACGAATGGATTACGAGCACGTTATGAAGACTCTAAAGACTCTCATGACAGAGTTAGATGAGATTTTCCATAAAGAAGAGTAGAAAGGTGGACAAATCGATTGGAAGAGAATAAGAACCAGCAAGTTGTAGAAGAAACCGTGGAAGAAACTGTAGAAGAATCAGCAGTTGAAGCGGAAAAACCTACAAAAGAAAAAACGAAAAAAACAAAAAAGAAAAAAGACGACAGGGATGAAAAGATTGCAGAACTCTCGGATAAGTTGTTGAGACAGATGGCTGAGTTTGATAACTTCCGTAAACGTACGGAAAAAGAAAAATCTGCAATGTATGAAATTGGAGCAAAAGATATCATCGAAAAGTTATTGCCGATAGTTGATAATTTCGAAAGAGGTTTGGCGGCAGTTCCAGAAGAAGAAAAAGAGAACGCATTCGTAACCGGCATGGAGATGATTTATAAGCAAATGATGACAATGCTAGAAGGAGTTGGAGTAAAGCCAATCGAAGCACTTGGTCAAGAATTCAACCCGGATTTACACAACGCAGTGATGCATGTCGAAGACGAAGAAGTCGGTGACAATATTGTGGTAGAAGAGTTTCAAAAAGGATACACATACCGCGAATCTGTTGTGAGATATAGCATGGTAAAAGTAGCAAATTAACCGAAAGCGACTCGGTGAAATCAACATTATAAGAATGATATTTAGGAGGAAATGAAAATGGGAAAAATTATTGGTATTGACTTAGGTACAACAAACAGCTGTGTAGCAGTTATGGAAGGTGGACAGCCAACTGTTATCGCAAATACAGAAGGAGCAAGAACAACACCATCTGTAGTTGCTTTTACAAAAACAGGAGAACGTTTAGTAGGTGAACCTGCAAAACGTCAAGCAGTTACAAATGCAGACAAGACAATTTCTTCTATTAAGAGAGAAATGGGTAGAGATTACAAGGTGACAATTGATGATAAAAAATATTCACCACAAGAAATTTCAGCAATGATCCTTCAAAAATTGAAAGCAGATGCAGAAGGATACCTTGGAGAAAAAGTAACAGAAGCGGTTATTACAGTACCAGCTTACTTTAATGATGCTCAACGTCAAGCTACAAAGGATGCAGGTAAAATTGCAGGTTTGGAAGTAAAACGTATCATCAATGAACCAACAGCGGCAGCGCTTGCATATGGCCTTGACAACGAAAAAGAACAAAAAATTATGGTATACGATTTAGGTGGTGGTACATTCGACGTATCAATCATTGAAATCGGAGATGGCGTTATCGAAGTATTATCTACAGCAGGGGATAACAGACTTGGTGGAGATGACTTTGACCAAAAAATCGTAGACTATATCGTAGCAGATTTCAAAGGTGCAAATGGTGTTGATTTGTCAGCAGATAAAATGGCTCTTCAAAGAGTAAGAGAAGCTGCTGAAAAAGCGAAAAAAGAGTTGTCAACAGCTACAACTACAAATATCAACCTTCCATTTATCAGCATGAATGCTTCAGGTCCTCTTCACTTGGATTTGAACCTTACAAGAGCGAAATTTGATGAACTTACAAATGATTTGGTAGAAAGAACAGCAGAACCGGTAAGAAGAGCTCTTTCTGACGCAGGACTTTCTGCATCAGAATTAGGTCAAGTATTGTTGGTAGGTGGTTCAACACGTATCCCAGCTGTACAAGACAAAGTAAAACAATTGACAGGAAAAGAGCCAAGCAAATCTTTAAATCCAGATGAATGTGTAGCATTAGGAGCATCTGTACAAGGTGGAAAACTTGCAGGAGATGCTGGTGCAGGCGATATCTTATTGCTTGATGTAACACCACTTTCATTGTCAATCGAAACAATGGGTGGAATCGCTACAAGATTGATTGAAAGAAATACAACCATTCCTGCAAAGAAGAGTCAAATCTTCTCTACAGCAGCTGACAACCAATCTGCAGTAGATATTCACGTGGTACAAGGTGAAAGACAATTTGCAAAAGACAATAAGACATTGGGACAATTCAGATTAGATGGTATTGCTCCAGCACCACGTGGAATCCCACAAATCGAAGTTACATTTGACATCGATGCAAATGGTATCGTAAATGTATCTGCAAAAGATTTGGGAACAGGAAAAGAACAACACATTACAATTACAGCAGGATCAAACATGTCAGATGCTGATATTGAAAGAGCTGTAAAAGAAGCAGCGGAGTTTGAAGCTCAAGATAAGAAACGTAAAGATGCAATCGACGCAAGAAATGATGCAGATGCAATGGTATTCCAAACAGAAAAAGCATTAGCTGATGTTGGAGATAAGATTGACGCTTCAGAAAAAGCAACAGTAGAAGCTGATATCCAAAGCTTAAAAGATATCCTTGCAAAATCAACTCCAGAATCAATGAGTGATGCAGATGTAGAGGAAATCAAGGCTGCAAAAGAAAAATTGATGACAGATGCACAGGCGCTCTTTACAAAGGTATATGAGCAAGCTGCAGCAGCTGGGCAAGCACAAGGTGGACCAACACCAGAAGCTGGACCAGCACCAAACGGATTCGAAGGCGATGACGTTGTAGATGGAGATTACAAAGAGATTTAATAGGAATTCATACGTTCTGCGGAACTTTGTTTCGCAGAACTTCCTTATGAAATAAGAAAGAGGCAGAAAATTATGGCTGACACAAAAAGAGATTATTATGAGGTCCTCGGCGTTGACAGAAACGCAGATGCGGCTACAATCAAAAAAGCATATAGAGCCTTGGGTAAAAAATATCATCCAGATGCAAATCCGGGAGATAAAGATGCGGAAGAAAAGTTCAAGGAATTGTCAGAAGCATATGCTGTGTTAAGTGACCCGGAAAAGAAACAAAAATACGATCAGTTTGGTCATGCAGCCTTTGACAATGGTGCTGGCGGAGCTGGAGGATATGGTGGTTTCGATTTCAGTGGCATGGATTTTACAGATATATTTGGCGATATATTTGGCGATATGTTTGGCGGAGGACGCCGTTCAAGACGTTCTTATAATGGTCCGATGCAAGGAGCTAATATCCGAAAGGGAATCCGTATTACGTTTGAAGAGGCAGTGTTTGGGTGTGAAAAAGAATTAGAAGTAGTGATTAAAGATCCATGCGAAACCTGTAATGGAAGCGGTGCAAAGCCTGGAACTTCTCCGGAAACTTGCCCGAAATGTGGTGGACGCGGTCAAGTAGTCTACACAACACAGTCATTTTTCGGAACCATGCAGAATGTACAAACTTGTCCGGATTGTAGCGGAAGCGGAAAAATTATTCGTGAAAAATGTTCGAGTTGTGCAGGAACAGGGTATGTTGCAAGCAAGAAAAAGATTGCAGTCACAATACCTGCCGGGATAGACAACGGACAGAGTATTCGCATTCGCGGAAAAGGAGAACCGGGAGTGAACGGTGGACCAAGAGGAGATTTGCTCGTGGAAATCACAGTTTCTAGACATCCGATTTTCCAAAGACAAGATGTTCATATCTTATCTACAGCAAACATCAGCTTTGCGCAAGCTGCGCTTGGTGGAGATGTGAGAATCAAAACGGTAGATGGCGATGTGTTATATACGATTGCCCCGGGAACAAAGACAGATACAAAAGTGAGACTCCGTGGAAAAGGTGTTCCGTCACTCCGCGATAAGAAGATTCGAGGAGATCATTACGTAACACTTGTCATTCGAACACCAGAAAAATTAAGTGCAGAGGCAAAAGAATTACTGAGAAAATTTGATTCCCTTACAGATAATTCGCTGAAAGAAGCGGAAAAACCTGCAGAAAAAATCAAGAAAAAAGGGTTTATGGACAAAGTAAAAGAAGTGTTTGAGGATTAAGAAATTAGGAGAAAAATTATGAAAGTGATTATTGCGCCAGATTCATTTAAAGGCAGTGCTTCGGCTATAGAGGTTGCAAAGAACATACAAGAAGGTGTTTTGAGTGTAGACAATACTGCAGAAACAATTATCATGCCGGTGGCAGATGGCGGTGAAGGTACGATTGAAGCGATTGCAAGTTGCGTAAAAACTGATATTCATGAAGTAACTGTTTGCGGACCGATGGGCGAAGAAACAAAGGCTTTTTTTGCAACGGTAGATGGAGGTAAGACGGCGATTGTTGAGATGGCACAAGCATCGGGTCTTCCAATGGTTCCGCAAGAACAAAGAAATCCACTTGTCGCAACAACCTATGGAACAGGAGAATTGATGAAGGCTGCGCTAGATTTCGGCTGCGAGAAAATGATTATCGGAATCGGTGGCTCTGCTACTAATGATGGTGGAGCAGGCGCATTGATGGCTTTAGGAGCTGTTTTCAAAGATGCAGAAGGAAATGAGCTGAGATTGGGTGGCGGTGCGTTGTCGGAATTGGCAGAAATCGACTTGAATGAATTTGATAAGAGAATTTTTGATATTGATATGGTTGTTGCATGTGATGTTACAAATCCGTTGACGGGATCAAATGGGGCGTCTGCAGTATATGGACCGCAAAAAGGCGCAACACCAGAAATGGTAAAAGAGCTGGATGCAGCATTGATGAATTTTGCACAGGTAAGTAAAAAACAATTGGATAAGGACTTTGCTTCTTGTCCAGGAGCGGGAGCAGCAGGAGGTCTTGGTTTTGCGCTTCTTGCATTCTGTAAAGCAAAGTTTGCAGCGGGAATCGACATTGTACTTGATGTGTGTGGATTTGAAAAAGAGCTTCAAGACGCAGACCTTGTGATTACAGGAGAAGGTAGAATTGATGGGCAATCTGTACAAGGAAAAGTGTTGTATGGGATTGGTATGCGTGCGAAAGAAAAAAATGTTCCGGTGATCGCAATCGGAGGAGGCGTGAGGGAAGATAGCGAAGCGCTTCTCGACTGTGGAATTTCCGCAATGTTTAGCATTGCAAATGGCCCAATGACCTTGGAATATGCGATGCAAAATGGAACGATGCTGATTAAGCAAGTAACGAAAAATGTGATGCGTGTATTCAAAAAATAAAGAAAAAGAAAAAATAGCATTCCGAGTGTGAGATTCGGAATGCTATTTCTATATATACGCGTTTTATACATTTTCGTCTTCCAATTTACAGAAACGTTGATAACATTCTGTGTAATCAGTTCCAGAAGGTGTATAGGTTTTGTGAAGCGTAACTGCTTTGTTACAAGCTTCTTCAACGTTTTTGAATAGTCCGGCTGCAACACCTGCGAGGATTGCAGAGCCGAGACAAGCAGTTTCGTTGTTCTTTAATGTGACAAGTCGTTTGTTACACATATCGGATTTGATTTGTAACCAGACATCACTTTTTGCACCGCCGCCCATAGAACGAATTTCTTCGCAGTCAACACCGAGATAATCGATGTAACTTTTCAGCATAGAAGAAACAGATTCCATAATGCTACGTACAAAATGTCCCCGTGTATGCTCCAACGTTAATCCGTGGAAGATGCCTCTTGCATCTGGATTGTATTTTGGCATCGTAGAACCACATAAATAAGGCAAAAATGTAAGCCCGTTACTTCCGGCATCTACTTTTTCAGCTAGTTTGTTCAAATCGTCAAAAGAATAGTCTTCGCACAGATTTGTTTTAAACCATTTTAATGCCATACCTGCAGTAGCAGAGAAGATGAGTAAAGCATAGTTTCCGTCAAAGTTCATATGACACGGAATCTTGCTACCAGGAGTATATTCTGGTGCTTTGTCTGTAGGCACGAATACGGCCATTGTAGTCCCAGTCATTTCACTCACGATTCCTGGTTTTACGACACCTGCACCGATTGCACCGGCAACTTGATCCATTGCGCTGGTTGCAATCTTAATTCCTTTATATTCTCCGACAAGTTCGCCGCTGTTACATAAGCGAGGCAACTGTTTTTCTGATATGCCAATAAAGTTTAGCATTTCTTTCCACCAACAATCATTGTGAATGTCATAGTAAATAGTGGAAGATTGTAATGTTTTTTCTGTGACGAATTCTCCGGTTAATTTGTAAAGAAGATAATCTTCCAATAAGAAAATTTTATCAATCTTTGGCCAAATATCTGGACGATTTTCTTTTAACCACAAAATTTTTGCAGCAGGCCAAGTGGCAATGATTTCTGGTTGGCCAGTTACTTCGTATACTTTTTGTGTTCCAAAATGTTTTTCGATGGCTTCAGCCTCGGCTACAGCGCGGTTATCCAACCAAACAATTGCATCTGTCAAAGCATTACCTTTAGAATCTGTCACAATTAAAGTTTCGCACTGAGTATCAATACTCAGTGCGAATACATCATAGTCTCTTGAGATTTCTTCTAAAGCTTCCGAGAACAATGTCCAATATTGCTCGGCAGGAAATTCCACAATATTATCTGTAGCGTTTAAAGTATAGTCTTTTACGACTGTTTTTACAGGGTTGGTATCTTCATCAAAAAGCACTGCTTTGAGAGAAGTAGTACCAACGTCAACGCCTAATAAATATTTCATATCAACCTCAAAAATTATTTAATTATTCATTTTCTTTGTATGTTCTTGCGTCTAATTGTAATGTGTAGTGAACATCATGAGCTTTTTCTTCAGCAGTGAATTTGTGATTTGTGTCAACGATTTCACCGTTGTTGAATTTTCTGCTTTCAACATCTTCTGTTGTTCCCATTACTGTAACGTTAACTTGTCTCTTACGAGCACGTACGTGATCCCAGTCGATGAAGTAGATGTGAGCAAATTCACCAGCATCCAACTTACCGTCTTTGATTGTGATTGTTTCGCTTCTTCCGAAGAATACTGAACGAAGGTGTCCGTCTGTGTTCATACTTGTGTAGTCACCTGGTTCGTCAACGTAACGTCCAAATTGTGCATGAATTGGACCTGGATGACGATATTGATGTTCTTCGGCGAAGTCTGGAATCATTTTTCTCATGATGTCAAGTAAATCATGTTGTAAGTATTCCAAGTCAAAGCTGTCAATGTCGTGTGAACATTCTTGAATCATAACTGAACATGTTGTGTGGTGAGATACTACAGAAACTGTTCCGTTTTTAATTCCTGAAGCTTCAGCGATTTCTACAACTTCTCTTGAAATATCGTGGAAAGTTGGAATCCATCCTCTTGATTGTAATTGAATCTCTTTTTGTACTACTTTAAAATCCATTTTGTTTTCCTCCTAAGATAAGTTTTTATTTATGTAATTCATCCCACGCTTTGCGTAGTGAATACAACATTTCCTCAACCATGGCATATGGATCTTCCGCTTTGATAATGCCACTGGTAGAACCGGTAGCTTGAGCTCCGAGTTTGATTGTGTTATATACGTCTTGACCATTTGAGATACCGGCTCCTTGAAGCACCATGATATCAGGATTGATTGCACGTACTTGTTCGATTGTTTGTGTCACATAGTTTGCATCACTTGTTTGACCTGTACCAATCAATTCTGTTGGTTCGGCAACGAGTAAGTTTGGTCCGAGTTTTGCAATGTTAGTAATATCTTCAACTGTATCAGCGCATACGATGGTAGCAAGACCTACTTCGTCAGCACGTTTAATTGTTTTCTCGATTTCGTCCATTGTAAGTGGTTTTTCAGCATGGTTAAGCATAACACCTACTGCACCGGCAGCTTTTACAGCTTCTGGAAGAACAGAACCAAGTCCACGTCCAACTGGGAGGTAATCCATGTGTTGTGCGAATACAAGAATACGTTCAGTGTTGTTTGCTAAAAGACTGATGTCTGTATATTGTGGAGTTACAATAACGTCTACATCATACTTCATAGCGACTTTGTCAATTACTTTTGCCAATTTCAACATGCCTTCTCCATAAAGAAATGCTTTTGGGCCTACTTCGAAAAATGGCGGTTTGATTTTAAAATCTTTGTACATGTTTTTTACGACCTTTCTTCTTATTTGTCAAGCACGCAACCTTTCGAGTGCTTTCGAATTAATTTTATAATGCTTTCGTTTGGTTGTCAATCGTTTATACCATTATAACGTGCTGAATTAATTGTTTTAATTGTTCCATTTCTTCTGTGTTTGGCATATCGCTGTTCGTAATGATATAATCGGCTTCTGTAACATCTGCAATTTTTGCGAATGCGGTTCTGCCTAACTTTGTAGAATCGGCCGCAATGATTCTGGTTGCAGAATGGGCTAACATGACTTTGTCTAATTCTACTTCGCGGTTATAGAAAGTAGTCAATCCATTTTCGGGTGTAATTCCATCTACGGATAGAATCAACTTATCGGCATGATATTTTTTGAGGTGAGAAATTGCCTCGTCTCCGTAAATGAACTGATGTTTTGAATTGATAGAACCGCCAAGCAAAATTACATTAAAATTTGGAATCGCACCGGCTTCTAATGCAATCGCAACGGAGTTTGTAACAATGCTAAGATTCATAGTGGTAGGAATCATACGAAATACGGTAAGTGTTGTAGTTCCTGCATTTAGCATAATTGTATCATTTTCTTCAATCATCCCAACGATGTGTTTTGCAATGGCCTGTTTCTGTTCGTGATTGGCTGTCATACGCTGTTGCATATTCATATTATAATATGTTTTGTAAGAACTTACTGCACCGCCATGAACGCGGGATAAAAGGCCTTTGGCTTCTAAATCCGCAAGGTCCATGCGAATGGTAACATCGGAGATGTCAAATAGGGCGCTCAGTTCAGTCACCTTTACTTTTCCATCGCGTTGAAGTATTTCTAATATCTTTTGTTTGCGTTCAAAAATATCCATAATTTATTACTTCCTTTTTAAGTAGAATCCATAACGTTATATGGTAATTTTATAATGAAAAATTAGGCTTGTCAACGTGGCCGAGCATGGAAAAACGCATTGACACACATAGGAACACATGATATGATTTATATAATGTGGAACGTAACCACATGAAAGGTTTCGAAAGGAAACAAAAGCGTGAGAACGGAGGAAGGATTTGTGAATAAATTACAAGCAGGTTTTGGCAGAGTAAATGTAACTCCAATGATGGGAATATATATGGATGGCTACTTTGTACCACGCTACGTAGAAGGAGTGCTAGATGAATTAGAAATCAATGCAATTGCATTGTCTTGTGATGAAGAAAAAGCAATTCTTATTTCGTTAGATAATTTGGGAATAAAAGTAGATGCAGCGGCAGAATTCAGACAACACATTTCTGAAGTAACAGGTGTTCCAGAAGAGGGCATTTACATTCACGCCACTCATAGTCATACGACACCATATATTTTGAAAGATTCAGAGAAAATATTAGAACAAGAATATTATAGAACAATCTACCACAAGATGGCAGATGTTGCACAACTTGCATTGGAAGATTTAAAACCGGCACAGATGGGTTGGGGAATCGGAAAAGCACCAAACATCGCTTTTGTTCGTCGTTTCCGCATGAAAGATGGAAGTGTTCAAACAAATCCAGGTGTAAATAATCCGAACATCTTAGAACCAATTGGTGAGATTGATGACAATGTAAGCGTACTTCGTTTTAAACGTGAAGGTGCAGATGATCTCGTGTATGTTAATTTTGGGGACCACCCAGATACAGTGGGAGGTTGCAAAGTTTCAGCAGATTGGCCAGGGTTTACAAGAAGAACAGTTGAAAAAGTACTTGATGGAACAAAATGTATTGTGTTTAATGGAGCGCAAGGAGACATTAACCATGTAAATGTACACCCAACAGGCGGATACCTTAATGACATGTTTAATGATTTTGATGATGTAGCTAGAGGATACAAACATGCAGAGTATATGGGACGTGTAATAACGGGTGGTGTTTTACAAGTATTTGATAAAGTTAAATATGAAGATGTAGAAACTTTGAAATGTATTAGACGTGCAATCAAGATAGCATCTAATATGCCAAAACCAGAGCAAATGGCAGAAGCACATCGTATCAATGATTTACATAATGCAGGTAAAGACAGTGAACTTCCATATGAAGGAATGATGCTTACAACTGTTGTAGCTGAAGCTGGACGCATGGTAGCTCTAGAACATGGACCAGAATATTATGATATGGTTCTTAGTGGTATTGCATTAGGCAATGTAGCTCTTGTTGGTATTCCAGGAGAACCATTCATGGGAATTGGTAAAGCGTTAAAAGAAGCAGAGGGATGGGAATTAGTACTTCCGTCATGTATGACAAACGGAAGCCAAGGATATTTCCCAATGAAAGATGCTTATGAACAAGGTGGATATGAAGCAAGAAGTTCATTTTTCAAAGAAGGTGTTGCGGAAACAATGATTGAAGAAGGAAGAAAATTATTGGCGGATTTACGCTAAACAACGGTTATGATCGCAATGACAGTGTAAATTGTATTGCGTCTTAATAAATGAAAAATGTAACCTAGGGAAGGAGATTACAAACATGAAAGACATTATTTATGATCCAGCAACGAAATTTGACTTTAAGTGTGCTGATTACGTGCCATTTAAAGACAGAGAACTTTGCGAAAAACTTCGCTTAATGAGCGGAACAGAATTAGAAAAAAGAGAGGCATGGCATCATCCAGAATTCAATATCAAAGTTATGATGAATCCACATCCAGTGTTGATTGCTACTTTATTCTCAAGATTAAAAGCGGCTTCAGAAGCAGGAAAGAAATTTACAATGATTCTTGGAAACCCAGAGCCAGATACATATATTCCACTTGCTCAATTAATTAACTATTTCCAAGTAGATTGTAGAAACGTACATATCTTTGCTATGGATGAATGGGCAGATGAATTAGGACGCATCGCTCCTGAAACATACGAAGCAGGTTTTGCACACTCAATGCTTAAATACTTCGTATACCAAATCGATCCAAAATTACGTATGCCATTAGAAAACGTACACTATCCAACAACAGAAAACATTGGATACTACTCAAAAATGATCACAGAAGTTGGTGAAGGTGGAGCAGATATCTGTTCTTCATCTCCAGGATGGACAGGTCATATGGCATTCATCGATCCAGTTCCAGAATTCTTCCCACAAGCAACAGGAGAAGCAGGAATTGAAGAATGGTTAAACATGGAAGCTCGTCTTGTAAAATTACATCCATTGACAGTAGCTCAAAACTCACTTCACGGTGTATTTGGACAATCTGGATATATCCAAGCTGTTCCACCATGTGCTGCTACAATCGGACCAGTTGACGTTAAGAATTCAAGAGAACGTATCGAAGTTCATGCACTTATGACAAATGGTACATTCTCATCATGGCAAAGAATGACATCACGTCTTGTACTTCACGGACCAGTAACACCAGAAGTTCCAAGTTCTATGTTACAATTAATGAAGACACAAGTATTAGTTAGTGATGAACTTGCAGCTCCATTTGAGTGCTGGGAAAAAGTAGGATACTAATTATTGAAAATTTCAAGCCCATCAGGCGATAACAACAAACTGGTGGGCTTACTTATTTGTCGAGAGCAGAGGGGCTATTGATAAATACGGAGGAATAAAATGGGTAAATTATTTAGTTATGATGGCGGTATTATCGGTTTTTTGAATAAAGTCGTAGATTGTGCATTTTTGAGCATTTTGTGGATTATATTTTCGATTCCAATTGTGACAATGGGTGCAGCGACAAGTGCATTGTATTATACAGCATATAAAGTAATTCGCTATGATAGAAGCCACGTTTTGAAAGAATTTTGGCGTGCTTTTAAAGATAATTTTAAACAATCAACAATTGTGAGTTGTCTGCTACTTGTGTTTTATGTAATTTTAATTGAAAATGTATATCTTTATTTTGGCGGTTTTTATGAAGGACTTATTACTCGCCCCCTTCTAATTTTTAATCTTGTTTTTGGATGTATCGTTACGACGTGGGCGCTTCATGTATTTCCGTTTATATCAAGATTTGAGAATAAACTTAAAATTAGCCTGAAGAATTGTGTGTTTATTGCAATTCGTCATTTGGGTTCATCGATTTTATTGTTTATCCTTTTCTTGATTGCAGTTTTCGCACTTTATTTCTTTCCAATAGCAATCATTCTTGTGCCAGCATTATATATGCTTTTGGCGACATTCATTCTAGAACCAATTTATCGAAGATATATGTCAGATGAAGATTTACAAGCTGAAAATGAAAGAAATATGAGATATTATAATTAAAAAAAGATGTGGAACAAAGTCCACATCTTTTTTAATTGTCTTCTTCGCGATTATCTGTTGTATATACTTGACGTTTTCTTGCCATTTCATCGCTTTCAAGATATTCATCATAGGTTGTGATTTTATCAATCAACTTTCCACCAGGAATAATTTCCATAATACGGTTTGCAGTTGTTTGTACAACCTGGTGGTCACGAGAAGCGAAGAGCAACACGCCAGGGAATTTGATTAAACCGTTGTTCAAAGCGGTGATTGCTTCCATATCAAGGTGGTCAGTAGGTTCGTCTAACACTAATACATTTGCACCAGAAATCATCATTTTTGAAAGCAGACAACGAACTTTTTCTCCACCGGAAAGTACTTTTACTTTCTTCACGCCATCTTCCCCAGAAAAAAGCATTCTTCCTAAGAAGCCGCGAACATAAGTGACATCTTTCTCTTCTGAATACTGGGTTAACCATTCAACAATGGTATCGTCATTGTCGAATTCGTGTGTACTGTCTTTTGGGAAATATGCTTGTGTAGTAGTAACCCCCCATTTGTAAGTACCTTCATCTGGTTCTATCTCACCTGTTAAAATTTTGAAAAGAGTAGTTTTAGCAAGTTCATTTCCGCCTACGAAGGCAACTTTGTCTTCGCGTCCGATTGTAAATGAAAGATTGTCAAGAATCTTTACACCATCAATTGTTTTTGAAAGTCCCTCTACAGAGAGAACTTCGTTTCCAATTGTACGATTTGGACGGAAATCGATGTATGGATATTTTCTGCTAGAAGGACGAATGTCTTCTAATTCGATTTTTTCCAAAGCACGTTTTCTAGAAGTCGCTTGTTTTGATTTTGAAGCATTTGCACTAAAACGAGAAATGAATTCTTGCAATTCTTTGATTTTTTCTTCTTTCTTTCGGTTCGCCTCTTTCATTTGGCGAATAATTAACTGGCTTGATTCATACCAGAAATCGTAGTTTCCAGCATATAATTGAATCTTTCCGTAGTCGATGTCTGCGATTTGTGTACAAACTTTATTTAAGAAGTAACGGTCGTGCGATACGACAATAACGGTGTTGTCAAAGTTAATCAAGAATTCTTCTAACCAGGCGATTGCATCCAAATCTAAGTGGTTGGTAGGTTCGTCGAGAAGTAGGATGTCTGGGTTGCCAAACAAGGCTTGCGCGAGTAAAACCTTGACCTTTTCAGCACCGGTTAAATCTCTCAAATGTTTGTAATGAAGTTCTGTTTCAATTCCAAGACCGTTAAGAAGAGAAGCAGCATCTGATTCGGCTTCCCATCCGTTCATTGTAGCGAATTCTCCTTCGAGTTCACTTGCTTTGATTCCGTCTTCTTCAGTGAAATCTTCCTTCATATACAAAGCATCTTTTTCTTTCATGATGTCATAGAGTCTTTTGTTTCCCATAATTACAGTGTCAAGAACTAAATAATCATCATATTTAAAGTGGTCTTGTTGCAAGAATGAAAGACGTTCGCCTGGGCTAATAATTACTTCGCCTTTTGTTGGCTCTAACTTCCCAGATAAAATCTTGAGAAATGTGGATTTTCCAGCACCATTTGCGCCGATTAAACCGTAACAATTTCCTTCTGTAAATTTAACATTCACATCTTCAAATAATGCTTTTTTACCTACACGTAAAGTTACATTACTAGTACTAATCATTTATAAAATACCTCCATGGTTTTATTCCAACCGATATCTTAACACGGGATGAGAAAAATAGCAAGAAAAGGCAAAAATATATTGAATTTGAGTACCACTTTTCTTTTGCGAGTATAGAACTTGCAAGTTGAGAGAATGTATGTTATAATAACGAAGATTATGGGCTGAGCTACCGGGCCGAGACCACTGAAAAGGTTATCAGTGGAATCTGGTGGATTTTTCAGTAGTTTCGGACAGCTTGGCTACAGTAGAAAAAGGAGAAAAAATATGTTTAAACAGTTTGAAATGCAATTAGCTGGAAGAACTCTCCGTGCAGATATCGGAAGAGTGGCAGCACAAGCAAACGGTGCAGTTCTTTTGCACTATGGTGACACAGTTGTGTTATCGACAGCAACTGCTTCAGAAAAACCAAGAGAAGGAATCGATTTCTTCCCATTAAGCGTTGAATATGAAGAAAAAATGTATGCTGTAGGAAAAATCCCAGGTGGATTTAACAAGAGAGAAGGAAAAGCATCTGAAAATGCAATCCTTACTTCACGTGTAATCGACAGACCAATGAGACCATTGTTCCCAAAAGATTACAGAAACGACGTAACACTTAATAACATGGTTATGGCAGTAGACCCAGACTGTAGCCCAGAACTTACAGCAATGTTAGGTTCTGCAATTGCAACAGCAGTTTCAGATATCCCATTTGACGGACCTACTTCAACAACACAAGTTGGTCTTATTGATGGAGAATTTGTATTCAACCCAAATGCAGCTCAAAGAGCAGTATCTGATATGCAATTAACAGTTGCTTCTACAAAAGAAAAAGTAATCATGATTGAAGCTGGTGCAAACGAAGTTCCAGAAGCAAAAATGATCGAAGCAATTTTTGCAGCTCATGAAGTGAACCAAGAAGTTATCAAATTCATCGATGAGATTGTAGCAGCATGTGGAAAAGAAAAACATGCTTACACAAGTTGTGCGATTCCAGAAGAATTGTTTGCAGCTATGAAAGAGATTGTACCTCCAGCAGAAATGGAAGTTGCAGTTTTCACAGATGAAAAACAAGTAAGAGAAGAAAACATTCGCGTTATCAGAGAAAAATTAGAAGAAGCATTTGCAGATAACGAAGAGTGGTTGGCTATTTTAGGTGAAGCACTTTACCAATATGAAAAGAAAACAGTGCGTAAGATGATCTTAGTTGATCACAAACGTCCAGATGGTAGAGCGATTGACCAAATCAGACCACTTGCAGCAGAAACAGATATTATTCCAAGAGTACATGGTTCAGCAATGTTTACACGTGGACAGACTCAAATCTGTACAATCACAACATTAGGACCTTTATCAGAAGCTCAAAAATTAGATGGATTAGATGAAGCAGAAACTTCAAAGAGATATATGCATCACTACAATTTCCCTGCATACTCAGTAGGTGAAACAAAACCTTCAAGAGGACCAGGACGTCGTGAAATCGGACATGGTGCATTGGCTGAGAGAGCATTGGTTCCAGTACTTCCAAGCGAAGAGGAATTCCCATATGCAATCCGTACAGTGTCAGAAACATTTGAATCAAATGGTTCTACATCTCAAGCAAGTGTATGTGCATCAAGTATGTCTCTTATGGCAGCAGGTGTTCCAATTAAAGCAGCTGTTGCAGGTATCTCAGCAGGTCTTGTAACAGGGGATACAGATGATGACTACTTAGTGCTTACAGATATTCAAGGACTTGAAGACTTCTTTGGAGATATGGACTTTAAGGTAGCTGGTACACACAAAGGTATTACAGCAATCCAAATGGATATTAAGATTCACGGTTTGACACGTGCAATCATTGAAGAAGCAATCGCTTGCACAAAGAAAGCAAGAACATACATCTTAGATGAAGTTATGTCTAAAGCAATTGCACAGCCACGTCCAGAAGTTGGAAAATATGCACCAAAGATTCAATCTATGCAAATCGATCCAGCTAAGATTGGTGATGTTGTAGGACAAAGAGGAAAGACTATCAACGCAATCATTGAACAAACTGGCGTTAAGATTGATATCACAGATGATGGTGCAGTATCTGTATGTGGTACAGATGCAGAAAAGATGGAAGAAGCTATGAAGATGATCGCTACAATCGTTACTGACTTTGAAGCAGGAATGGTATTCGAAGGAAAAGTAATCAGCATCAAAGAATTCGGCGCATTCATCGAGTTTGCACCAGGAAAAGAAGGAATGGTTCACATTTCTAAGATTTCAAAAGAAAGAATCAAACAAGTAGAGGATGTTCTTACATTGGGAGATAAGGTAAAAGTGGTTTGCCTTGGAAAAGACAAAATGGGAAGAATTAGCTTCTCTATGAGAGATGTTGTAGAAGAATAAAAAAGAAATACCCGCTGTATGGCGGGTGTTTTTGATTTATTCAGGAATTTTCGTTCCTTTTTATATGTTTGCAAGCATATCAATTCCACAAACTAATAGAATGTCACGTATGATTGCATAAGAAAACCAGAATGTCAAGAATGTCCAAACCATCCATGGTTTTAGGAGAAAAGGTCGTTTGATTCCTTTGATTAGGTAGACAATCATAGTTATCTCATAGATAACAAATGAAATGGCACCGATTAGAACAATCGGATTATACCTTAAAGAATCTAGAAACTTAAAGTGGATTAGAGCATTGAAGGCGCGTGTTCCACCGCAACCGGTACAGTATAAGTGAGTGAGATCTAGAAATTTGCAGGATGTTAAAGGAGTTGCAGCAAGATGGTCTCTATAGTAAGGAAAGAACATCAATGTAAAAAGAACCAGTCCATTTACACATCCGAAAATAATCCATTGTTGTTTTTTGTTATAATACATAATCAGAACTCTCTTTCATATAATGTTTTAAAGCATTATAGCATAAGGCGTACGAGAAATGCAATTTATCAAAAAAAAGTGACAAAAAAGTACAATTGTTTGACAAATATTTTAGAATGTGTTACTGTTAAGAAAATGTATTGAGAGAGAGGTATAGTTATGGAAAATTATAATTATTCAGGTGGAGATGATTTCTTGAACACAACAGTAGAAGATCAACAGCCAGTTGGTAATACAGGGTTAGGAATTACTGCATTTATTTTATCCCTTGTAGGATTCCTATGCTGTGGTCCTTGTACGATCGTTTCAATTATTTTAGCACTTGTTGAACGTTCGAAGTATGGAAAAATGTCAGGTCTTGGAAAAGCAGGACTTATCATTGGTATTATTGGACTTGTATTGTGGATTGTTGGTGTTATTGCTTATGTTGTTCTTATGGCATTAGGAGTGGCAGCAAGTTCTCCAAGTTATTACTATTATTAAAAAGTACATAAAAAGCATTTCAGAAATTTTTTCTGGAATGCTTTTTTTATGATAATAAAATTTATTGACTTCATTGTGATAAAGCATTATACTATTCAAAGTAAAAGGTTAGGAGGAAAAAAATATGTCGTATGTAGATGAAATTATCGAATTAGTAGAAAAGAAAAATCCAGCAGAACCAGAATTCCATCAGGCTGTAAAAGAAGTTATGGAATCTCTTCGTGTTGTGATTGAAGCAAACGAAGAAAAATATAGAAGAGAAGCTCTTTTGGAAAGATTGGTAGAGCCTGAAAGAATTATCATGTTCCGCATTCCATGGGTAGATGATAAAGGACAAGTTCAAGTAAATAAAGGATACCGTGTACAATTTAACAGTGCAATCGGACCATACAAGGGAGGAATTCGTTTACATCCTTCTGTTAACTTGGGAATTATCAAATTCTTAGGATTCGAGCAAACGTTCAAGAACTCTTTGACAGGACTTCCAATTGGTGGAGGTAAAGGTGGTTCTGATTTTGATCCAAAGGGAAAATCAGATAGAGAAATCATGGCGTTCTGCCAAAGCTTTATGACAGAACTTTGCAAACATATTGGTGCAGACACAGACGTTCCTGCAGGTGATATCGGTACAGGAGCTAGAGAAATCGGTTATATGTACGGACAATACAAACGTATCCGCAACGTATATGAAGGTGTTCTTACAGGAAAAGGATTAAGCTACGGTGGTTCTTTGGCAAGAAAAGAAGCAACAGGATATGGTTTGTTGTACTTTACAAAAGAAATGCTTAGCTTAGCAGGAATTGAACTTGCAGGAAAGACTGTTGCAATTTCAGGTTCAGGAAATGTTGCAATTTATGCAGCTGAAAAAGCAATGGAACTTGGCGCAAAAGTTCTTACAATGAGCGATTCAAATGGTTGGGTATATGACGCAGAAGGAATTGACCTTGCAGCAATCAAAGAAATCAAAGAAGTACAACGTGGAAGACTTACAGAATACAAGAAATATCGTCCAAATTCAGAATATCATGAAGGAAGAGGCGTATGGACTGTAAAAGTGGATATCGCATTGCCATGTGCAACACAAAACGAACTTCTTCTTGACGATGCAAAAGCATTGGTTGCAAACGGTGTTACAGCAGTGGCAGAAGGTGCAAACATGCCTACAACATTAGAAGCTACACATTACTTACAAGAAAATGGTGTTATCTTTGCACCAGGTAAAGCTTCAAATGCAGGTGGTGTAGCAACATCCGCACTTGAAATGTCACAAAACAGCGAACGTTTAAGCTGGACATTCGAAGAAGTGGATGAAAAACTCCAAAGAATTATGGTAAATATTTGCCACAATGCAGCAGCTGCAGCAGAAAAATATGGAGTAAAAGGAAATTATGTAGTAGGTGCAAACATTGCCGGATTTGAAAAAGTTGTAGATGCAATGACAGCACAAGGAATTGTTTAATTCGTTAAATAATATGTAAAATGTGTTGATGATACCAAAAGAGTATCGTCAACACATTTTTTTATTTCTTAAAGAAAGGAAGTTGATAAAAAGACTTGACTTTACTTCGCTAATTCGCTAATATAAAAAAGTATTATGAAAAAAAGGAGATTTATTATCATGAAAAAATTATTTGCACTTATGATGAGTATGATTATGGTACTTTCACTTGCAGCATGTGGTTCGGCAGAGAGCTCAAAAAAAGATTTAACAGATCTTGAATATGTAAAGGATAAAGGTGTACTTGTTGTTGGTATTACAGATTTCGCACCAATGGATTACAAAGAAGATGGTGAATGGATAGGTTTTGATGCAGATATGGCAAAAGCATTTGCAAAAGAACTTGGCGTAAAAGTAGAATTTGTAGAAATCGATTGGGATAACAAAGCAATGGAATTATCAGGAAAAACAATTGACTGTGTATGGAATGGTATGACATTGACGGATGAAGTAAAAGCAGCTATGGATTGCTCAAATCCATATTGCAACAATGCACAAGTTGTTGTGGTAAACAAAGCTGTAGCAGATAAATATCAAACAAAAGAAAGTTTGAAAGATTTAAAATTTGCTGTAGAAGCCGGTAGTGCCGGAGAAGCAGTAGTAAAAGATATGGACTTAGAATACACAGCAGTAAAAGCACAATCAGATGCTCTTTTGGAAGTGAAGAGTGGAACATCTGACGCAGCAGTGATCGATGCACTTATGGCTGGAGCTATGATTGGAGAAGGAACAGGATACGAAGACTTGACATATACGGTCCCTTTGAATGATGAAGAATATGGTGTAGGTTTCCGTAAAGGTTCTGATATCGTTGCGAAATTCAATGAATTTATGAAGAAAGTGTATGCAGATGGTTCATTGATGAAATGTGCAGAAAAATATGGTGTGGAAGCATCGATTATTGAACAAAAATAGAAAAGAAGGTAGGAACTACATATGGAACTTATCATAGAACAATTTCCAATCGTCGTTAAGTCGTTAAACGTCGGCTTTCTACAGACTTTGAAACTGTTCTTCGCCACCTTGATTGGGGCAGTGCCACTAGGACTTATCATTACATTTGGCTCAATGTCAAAATTTAAACCATTGAGTTATTTTACAAAGATTATTGTTTGGATCGTGAGAGGGACACCTCTCATGATTCAACTTTTGATTTTTTACTATTTTCCAGGATTGGTGCTTAAAAATCCAATATGGGGAAGTGGAGAAACAGGTCGATTTCTTGCGGCAGCAGTTGCTTTTATTTTCAACTATGCCTGCTATTTTTCGGAAATTTACCGTGGTGGAATTCAAAGCGTACCTGTGGGACAGGAAGAAGCTGGTCTTGTATTGGGAATGACAAAAAGTCAGATCTTTTTTAAAGTTAAGTTGTTACAAATGGTAAAACGGATTATTCCGCCGATGTCAAATGAAATTATTACCTTGGTAAAAGATACATCCCTTGCACGTATCATTGCGTTGCAAGAGATTATTTGGGCAGGTCAGGCATTCTTGAAAGGGTCGAATGGTATTTCGGGAGCGATTTGGCCACTCTTTTTCACAGGAGTATATTATTTGATCTTCAGCGGATTACTCACGATTCTTCTCGGAAAACTAGAGAAAAAATTGGATTATTTCCGATAGGGGGGGTGCGTTTGAATGGCAATGTTAGAAGTAGAACATCTCAATAAAAGCTTTGGACGCACAGAAGTCTTAAAGGATGTCAATTTTTCTTTAGAGGAAGGTCAGGTGCTTTCGATTATTGGCTCATCCGGAAGTGGAAAAACGACACTTCTCAGATGCTTGAATTTTTTGGAGCGCCCGAATAAAGGCGTGATTCGTGTGAGTAATGAGGTGTTATTTGATTCTCAAGATAAGAAAACATTATCAGATTCACAGATTCGTAAAAAAAGATTACGTTTCGGTTTGGTGTTTCAATCGTTTAATTTGTTCCCACAATATACGGCATTAGAGAACGTAATGTTGGCCAGACAATTATTGGCGAAGGAACAACCAGAGTATCGCGTGAGAAAGAAAAGACTTCAAATGCAAGTGGAAATTAGAAAACAGGCAATTGAACTATTGACGCAAATGGGTCTTGAAAATCGAATTAACAATTATCCTCATCAACTTTCTGGTGGACAATGTCAGCGAGTGGCAATTGCAAGAGCACTGGCTCTCAATCCAGATATTTTATGTTTTGATGAACCAACTTCAGCATTAGACCCAGAACTTACGGGTGAAGTGTTAAAAGTAATTAAGGAATTGGCAGATAAAAAACATACTATGATTATAGTAACTCACGAGATGTCTTTTGCGAAGGAAGTTTCCGACCATGTTATTTTTATGGATGATGGTTATATCGTGGAAGAGGGGACTCCATACGAGGTATTTGAATGTCCAAAAGCAGAAAGAACAAAGCAATTTCTTAAAGGTTACCATAATTCGTAAATAATATTAAAAAAAGTATTGACAAACATTGATGTATAATAGTATACTAGCAAAGCGGGTTGCGAAAACAACCCGCTTATATATGGGATCATAGCTCAGCTGGGAGAGCATCTGCCTTACAAGCAGAGGGTCATAGGTTCGAGCCCTATTGGTCCCATTACCACAAATGTGGAAATTATATATGGCGGGATAGCTCAGTTGGCTAGAGCATACGGTTCATACCCGTAGTGTCGCTGGTTCGAATCCAGTTCCCGCTACTCAAGAGAGATTCGATAAGAATCTCTTTTTTGCTTTATAAGAAACTTCGTTTCTATAAAGCAAAAACGCTCTTTGAGGATGCGCAGAGACACGTACAATGTAGATGTTGCTACGCAACCGCGTCTCGCGCGAGAGTTTGCAAGCAAACTCATTGTTCTTTTATTCGAAAATAAAATATGGTATACTTAAGTAATCATAAATAGAAAAGAGGATGAATATGCGAGTAGGTTTAGGATACGATGTTCATAAATTAGTAGAAGGAAGAGATTTGATTTTAGGTGGAGTTACAATTCCTTATGAAAAAGGATTGTTAGGGCATTCGGACGCGGATGTATTGGTACATGCTATTATGGATGCTTTGCTAGGAGCAACTGCATTGGGCGATATAGGAAAACATTTTCCGGATACAGACCCAGCTTATAAAGGAATCAGCAGTATTAAATTGTTGCAACACGTAGGGAAACTATTGGAAGATAACCTGTATGTAATTGAAAATATCGATGCAACAATCATTGCACAAAGACCAAAGATGGCGCCACACATCATGACTATGAGAAGTAATATCGCAGATGCTCTTGGTATTGAGGTGGATCAAATTAATGTGAAAGCTACGACAGAAGAGGGACTTGGTTTTACAGGAACAGGAGAAGGTATCTCTTCACAAGCAATCTGTGCTGTTGAAAAGATTACCAATTTAGCAAGCTATAAAGTGGCAGATAACGAAGAAGGTTGTGGAACTTGCGGAGGATGTAAAAAACACTCATGATATCAAATGTGAATGTTCGAAAATTAGAAAAGAATGAGCATATTCGAACTCGTCGACTTTGGGAAGAGATTTTTACAGAGGATTCTGCAGCGTTTTTGGATTACTATTACTCTGTCAAAACGGAGGAAAATGAAATCTATGTAATTGAGGATGAGGGAAATATTATATCTATGTTGCATTTAAATCCTTATCAAATGAGGATTGGACAGAAGGTGTATTCAACCAATTACATTGTGGCAGTTGCGACTGCGGAGGCTTATAGAAGACAAGGACTTATGGCAAGACTTATGCATCATGTGTTGGCTGTGATGAAGGAACGGGGAGAACCATTCACGTTCCTGATGCCTGCTGATGAGGCGATTTATAAACCATTTGGATTTTCTTTTGTATACCAACAATCTGTTGGAAAATTGAGAGGCAGCAAAGTAGAAGATAGTATAGATTTTCAACATGCGACAACAGAGGATTGCCAAGCGATTGCGGATTTTGCAAATGGTCTTTTGAAAGAGTTTGATGTGGTTACATGGAGAACTGCGGATTATTATCAAACTATTTTGGCAGAGCAAACCAGTGAACAAGGTGGAGTATTGATTGCGAGAAAATTAAATGAAATAGTAGGTGTGTTTTGCTATGCGAGGGAAGGGCGTGTAGAAATTCGAGAACCGCTATTTCAGGAAGAGGCAATTTTGAGACAAGCCATCTGTGTTCTAACAGGTAGTGAGTCAGAGGAAGTCGTTTGTATCGGATATGGAGAGAAAACAAAGCCAATGATTATGGCAAAAGTGTTGCAATCAGAGTTTGAAACTTGTTTTGAGAATGCAAAAGTTTTCTTAAATGAAGTGGTGTAAAGGTTGACAAACGTTTCGAATTTGAATAAACTGTAATGGAAATAGACAAATACTGTGAACGAAAAAAGTAGCATGTTGGAGACTATCAGAGAGAAATTGCCATCGGCTGAAAGCAGTTTTTAGAGGAAAATATGTGAAGTGCATTCGGGAGTAGATCTGGTGAACAATCAGTAGTCAGATACGGGTCACACACGTTACGTGTATGAGTGAAGAAAAGAGATTTTCTTTATTAGAGTGGAACCGCGGATATACTTCGTCTCTAGCATAGAGGCGAAGTTTTTTTGTGTAATAAGGACTTGTTTTGAAAGAAAATAAAAAAAGGAGGCAATTATGAAAGTATATAACACATTGTCAATGAAGAAAGAAAAATTTGTTCCGGTAGAAGAAGGAAAGGTTAAAATGTATGTATGTGGACCGACAGTCTACAACTATATTCACATCGGAAATGCGAGACCAATGATTGTATTTGATACAGTCAGAAGATATTTCGAGTATAAGGGATACGATGTTAATTTTGTTTCAAACTTTACAGATGTAGATGATAAGATTATCAAGAAAGCAATTGAAGAAGGTCGAACAGCAGATGAAGTTTCAAAACAGTTCATCGAAGAATGTAAAAAAGATATGGCTGGCATGAATGTGAAACCGGCAACGACACATCCGCTTGCTACAGAAGAAATCGATGGCATGATTGAGATGATTCAAAAATTAATCGACACAGGATACGCGTATGAGAAAAATGGAACTGTTTACTTCCGCACAAGAAGATTTGAAGAATATGGAAAATTGTCTCATAAGAATTTAGATGACTTACAGTCAGGTGGTCGTTCTTTGTTAGTAACCGGTGAAGACGAAAAGGAAGATTCGTTAGACTTTGTATTGTGGAAACCGAAAAAAGAAGGTGAGCCAGCTTGGGTTTCTCCATGGTGCGATGGTCGTCCAGGATGGCACATTGAATGTTCTGTTATGTCTAAGAAATATTTGGGAGAACAGATTGATATTCATGCCGGCGGAGAAGATTTGGTATTTCCACACCACGAAAATGAAATCGCGCAGAGCGAGGCGGCAAACGGAAAAGAGTTTGCAAAATATTGGATGCACAATGCATTTTTAAATATTGATAATAAAAAAATGTCAAAATCTTTAGGAAACTTTAGAACCGTTCGAGAGATTAGTGAACAATACGACTTGCAGATCCTTCGTTTCTTTATGTTGAGTGCACACTATAGAAGCCCATTGAACTTTAGCGCAGACCTTATGGAAGCGTCAAAGAATGGCTTGGAACGTATTATCACAGCTGTTAAGAATTTGAAGTATTTAGCAGACGCAACAAGTGTGGAACAAATGACAGACGCAGAAAAAGTTGCATTGGAAAAGACAAAAGAGTTCGTGGATGATTTTGAAGCTGCAATGGAAGATGACTTTAACACAGCAGACGCAGTATCGTCTATCTTCGAACTTGTAAAATATGCAAACACGACTGCAGCGAGCGATAGCTCCAAAGAATACGTAGAAGCGTTGCGAGCATTGATTGTGAAATTAGCAGACGTTTTAGGTTTAATTGTTGAGAAGGAAGAAGAAATCCTTGCCGAAGATATTGAAAAGTTGATTGAAGAACGTCAAGCAGCAAGAAAAGAGAGAAACTTCCAAAGAGCAGACGAAATTCGTAATGAATTGTTAGAAAAGGGTATCATTTTAGAAGATACACGTGAAGGAGTAAAATGGAGAAAAGCATAGGATTTGAATTGGATTCTTATATGCGCGAAGTGTTTCAGATGGAAGAGGTGGATATACAGACGTATTCACCTCTTGCATTGGCGTATATCGGTGATTGTGTATATGATTTGATTATCAAAAGTATTGTAATCAGCAAAGGAAATAAGCAGGTGAATAAAATTCACAAGGATACAAGTAGTCTGGTACAAGCCTCTACACAGTCTTTGATTATGCGAACCATACAAGCACATTTGACAGAAGAAGAACACGTCATCTATAAAAGAGGACGAAATGCAAAATCAGTGACACCGGCAAAGAATCAGTCAATCACAGACTATAGAAGAGCCACGGGGTTTGAAGCGTTGTTGGGATATTTGTATCTAAAAAAAGAGTGGAAACGCCTTGTGGATTTGGTGAAGATTGGTTTGGATAGTTTGGAAGGGGAATAAGAAATGAGTGAAGAGATCAAAGTTCAAAGCTTAATTATTGAAGGCCGAAATGCGGTGATAGAAGCCTTTCGTTCGGGAAAACCGATTGACAAGTTGTTTGTGTTAGATGGTTGCCAAGACGGGCCGGTAAGAACGATTGTAAGGGAAGCAAAAAAACATGATACTATTATCAATTTTGTAACAAAAGAAAGATTGGACCAATTGTCTGAGACAAAGAAACATCAAGGGGTAATCGCATATGCAGCGGCGTATGAGTACTCGGAGATGGAAGATATCTTTGCGCTCGCTGCGTCTAAAGGAGAAGATCCGTTTATCATTTTGTTAGATAACATTGAAGACCCACATAACTTGGGTGCCATTATTCGTACCGCAAATTTGGCGGGAGCGCATGGGGTGGTAATACCAAAACGACGCGCAGTAGGGTTGACAGCAACTGTCGCAAAGACTTCTGCAGGAGCGCTTAATTATACTCCGGTTGTAAAGGTGACAAATATGGCAAAGACCATGGAAGAACTGAAAGAAAAAGGTCTTTGGTTTGTCTGCGCTGACATGGGCGGAGAGTCAATGTATCGTTTGAATTTGACAGGACCGATCGGATTGGTTATCGGAAACGAAGGAGAAGGGGTTAGCAGATTAGTGAAGGAAAACTGTGACTTTATTGCATCCATACCTATGAAAGGAGACATCGATTCGTTGAATGCATCTGTGGCAGCAGGTGTTTTGGCGTATGAGATTGTTCGACAACGTTTAAAGTAATATGAAAAATTATGAGACTATGGCAGACGAGCAATTGATTCGAAAATTGCGCGAGGGCGAACAAGAGATTACCGATTTTATTGTAAATAAATATAAATTCCTTGTGAAGAAAAAAGCAAAAGCAATGTTTCTGTTCGGGGGAGAAAATGATGATTTGATTCAAGAGGGAATGATAGGTCTTTTCAAAGCAGTCAGAGACTATGATTTGAATCAAGAAATGTCTTTTGCAAGTTTTGCAGATTTATGTATTTCAAGACAAATGTATACAGCGATTAAATTGTCGCAGAGACAAAAACATTTGCCGCTTAATTCTTATATCTCGCTCTATGATACGGGTGAAACAATTTCTGATGAAAAGCAAACTCCGTTAATAGAACAGTTGCAAAATTCCAAAGATAATAATCCGGAAGATTTATTTTTGGACAAGGAATATTTCCATACAATCGAACAAAAATTGAAGGAAAAATTGAGTGAATTTGAAAGCCGAGTATTGCATCTGCACCTAATGGGAGAGGACTATCGAACGATTGCAAAATTGTTGGACAAAAGCCCGAAATCAATCGACAATGCATTGCAGAGAATCAAACAGAAAGTGTTTGACATTCTATCCAACGTATTGTAGTATAGTAAAGAACTGTCAAGGACAGTGTGCTGTTGTGGCGCAGTCGGTAGCGCGTCGCCTTGGTAAGGCGGAGGTCACGGGTTCAAGTCCCGCCAACAGCTGTTTAAGGGCATTGCGTAAAGCAATGCCTTGTTTTGTTTTCTAAACAATATGTAGTTGTGAAAATCAATGTTTTATGGTAAAATAATTAGATAATGTAGAGACTTGTTGAGGAGGGCTACTATGGAAAAAGAAGTAGTTTCAAAGAATTTTATAGAGCAAGAGATTGAAAAGGATTTAAAAGAAGGCGTATATGACACTGTATGTACAAGATTTCCTCCAGAACCAAATGGATATCTTCACATTGGTCATGCAAAGTCTATTTTGTTAAATTATGGATTGGCTCAAAAATATAATGGGACTTTCCATATGCGTTTTGATGACACAAACCCAACAAAAGAAAAGATTGAGTTTGTAGAATCTATTAAAGAAGATATTCAGTGGTTGGGAGCAGATTGGAAAGAAAATTTATTCTTTGCTTCTGATTATTTTGAAATCATGTATGAATGCGCAGTAAAGTTGATTAAAAAAGGAAAAGCGTATGTATGTGACCTTTCGCCAGAAGAAATTCGCGAATATAGAGGAACACTTACAGAGCCTGGAAAGAACAGTCCATTCCGCGAACGTTCGATTGAAGAAAACTTAGAACTTTTCGAGGCAATGAGAGATGGAAAGTTTGAAGATGGCGAGCGCGTGCTCCGTGCAAAGATTGATATGGCATCTCCTAATATTAATATGAGAGATCCGATTATTTATCGTGTAGCGCACATGACACATCACAATACTGGTGATAAATGGTGTATCTATCCAATGTATGACTTCGCACATCCGATTGAAGATGCTGTAGAAAAGATTACACATTCTATTTGTACATTGGAATTTGAAGATCACAGACCATTATATGACTGGGTAGTAAGAGAGTGTGAATTCCAACCAGCACCAAGACAGATTGAATTTGCAAAAATGTATCTGACCAATGTTGTGACTGGAAAAAGATATATCAAAAAATTAGTGGAAGACGGAATTGTGGACGGTTGGGATGATCCAAGATTAGTTTCCATTGCGGCTCTCAGAAGACGTGGATTCACACCAGAGTCATTGAAAATGTTTGTGGAAATGTGCGGTGTATCTAAGAGTAACAGTTCCGTAGATTATGCAATGCTTGAGTACTGTATCCGTGAAGATTTGAAAATGAAAAAGCCACGTATGATGGCAGTGTTAGATCCAATCAAATTGATTATTGATAATTATCCGGAAGACCAAGTGGAATATTTAGATGTTGCAAACAACTTAGAAAATGAAGAGTTGGGAACAAGAAAGGTTCCATTCTGTAAAGAATTATATATTGACAGAGAAGATTTTATGGAAGAACCACCAAAGAAATATTTCCGTTTGTTCCCAGGAAACGAAGTACGCTTGATGCATGCATATTTTGTGAAGTGCGAAAGTTATGTAAAGGATGAGAATGGAAAAGTAACAGAAATCCACTGTACCTATGACCCAGAGACAAAGAGTGGTTCTGGATTTACAGGGCGTAAAGTAAAAGGAACCATTCATTGGGTTCCGGCACCATATGCTACAAAAGCAGAAGTGCGTTTGTATGAAAACATTGTGGATGAAGAAAAAGGTGTTTATAACAAAGAAGATGGTTCGTTGAATTTAAATCCAAATTCTTTGGTTGTGTTGAAAGATTGCTACTTAGAGCCTAGTTTCGATGGAGTGAAGGCTTATGATAGTTTCCAATTTGTTAGAAACGGATACTTTTGTGTAGATGCAAAAGATTCGAAGCCAGATGCATTGGTATTTAACCGCATCGTTTCATTGAAGAGCTCATTTAAATTACCAAATTAAATTTTGAGGGGACAAAAGGCAGTCTTTTGTCCCTGTTTTTATAGGAAAATTATGAATGAATTAACCATCAATTTAAATACAAAATTACATATACCGCTATATGAACAAATATACCACTATATCAAGGAAGAAATCTGTTCTGGAAGACTGGGCTGTGGAGAGAAACTACCGTCTACAAGGGCATTGGCAAAACACTTAGATGTCAGTCGAAGTACCGTGGAAACAGCATATGAACAGTTGCTCTCTGAGGGATATATAGAAACGATTCCTTGCAAGGGTGTCTACGTTTCGGAGTTAGAAGGATTATACAGACACGTAGTAGACCAGGAAAAACGGGAAGAAAAGAGAATCCAAAACCGAAAAACATATCGTTATGATTTCAGCCCAAATGGAATTGATTTGCAGAGTTTTCCATATAATACATGGAGAAAAATTTCGAGAGAAGTTCTAAATAATACAGAAACAGAATTGTTGAAAAGTGGAGAATCTCAAGGGGAAGCAACGCTTAGATATGCGATTCAAAAATATTTGTATCAATCCAGAGGCGTGAATTGTGAAATAGAGCAGATTGTCGTAGGGGCAGGAAATGAATATTTATTAATGCTTCTAGGAATGATTTTAGGGACGAAGAAAAAGGTTGCGTTTGAGAATCCCACTTACAAACGAGCCTATCGATTGTTTGAAAAATTATCATATACAGTAACCACTGTTGATATGGATAAATACGGTATGAAGGTGGATCAGTTAAGAGCAAGTGAAGCAGACATGGCGTATGTGATGCCATCTCATCAGTATCCTTTGGGAATTGTAATGCCGATTAAGAGAAGAACGGAGTTGCTTCGTTGGGCATCGGAAGTGGAAGGACGTTATATTATTGAAGATGATTATGACAGTGAATTTCGTTATAAAGGAAAGCCGATTCCTGCATTACAAGGATATGATATCGACAGTAAGGTTATTTATCTAGGTACATTTTCACGTGCGATAGCACCGGCCATTCGTGTCAGTTATATGGTGCTTCCAACAACCTTGGTTGAAACCTATCGCAAGCAGTGTGAATTTTTGAGTTGTACAGTGCCGAAAATGGATCAAATGATTTTACAAAAATTTATGGAAACTGGAAGCTTTGAAAGACATCTCAATAAAATGAGAGCTATCTATAAGAATCGGCGAGATGTTTTGTTGTCAAACTTAAAACCGCTGGCTGGAAAATGTCAGATTACCGGTGAACATGCCGGAGTACATTTGTTGTTGCGCTTTGTGAATAGAAAGACAGAACAAGAATTAATTGAATTGGCAGAACAGCACAATATAAAAGTGTATGGATTGTCCACATATGATACGGAGCATCGTGAGGAAGAGGGTGCAACGATACTGTTGGGATTTGCCAATCTAAAAGAAGAAGATATTATCGAAGCAACAAAGCTTTTGTGTGAAATTTGGGCGTAAAAAAGGACTGTCGTTTATTTCGACAGTCCATCTATTTACACAGCGTCATCAAAATCAAAATCTTCCTCTTCAAAAATCTCGGAAAATTCATCGTCGTCTTGTTTTTTCGATTTTATCTTTTTTAAATTTTTCCATGCAAATACAGCTAAAATAGCAGCGGCGATAACCACTAGTGCGAAACATATTCTTTTCAAAGTTTTAGACATATCAGCTACCTCCTTTTTATTTATTATAATATGTTTTTTTGAAAATGAAAAGGGGAATACATATAGTTTCTAGAAAAAAATGGTCATGTTAAGATATTAAAAGGAGTGATTGGTGTGGAAATAAGGAACAGTCAACCTGTAAAAAAAGCAAAAAAGGGAATGTTAAATATTATATTTAGTAGAGTTTTTGTTTTGTTAACGCTGATTATTATTCAATTGGTCGTTTTTGCTTCAACGATTACTTTTTTGAAAGACTATGCCACCTATATATATGGGAGTTTTCTAGTATTTAGCATGATTGTTGTACTTTATATTATTAATAGTCAAAGTACCTCGGATTTTAAATTAACTTGGATTTTGCTGATTATGACGACCCCTATTTTAGGAACAGCATTTTATGCTTTTGTAAAAATGCAGCCAGGAAGCAAATATTTGGAAAAACGGTTGTTAGAGCAAGAACACATAACAAAGCCCTATATGGAACAGCAAAAAGAGGTGCTGGACGATATTCGATTGTCTAAACCGGCAAATGCAAATCTGGTTTCTTATTTGAATAATAAAATATCGTATCCAGCATATCGAAATACTGCTCTTACTTATTTCCCTTCGGGGGAAGAGTTTTTCGCAGAATTAAAAAAACAACTGCATAGTGCCAAACACTATATTTTTATGGAATATTTCATTATTGAAAAGGGTGTTATGTGGAGTGAAATATTGAAAATTTTAAGAGAAAAAGTTGCGCAGAACGTAGAGGTTCGAGTAATGTATGACGGAATGTGTAGCATGGCTATATTACCGTATCATTATGACAGTGAACTTCGGAAGATGGGAATTATGTGCAAACAATTCAGTCCAATCCTGCCTGTAATATCTTCTTATCAAAACAATCGAGATCACAGAAAAATATGCGTGGTCGATGGGAAGGTTGCTTTTACGGGTGGAGTCAACCTGGCAGATGAATACATCAATCAAAAAGAAAGATTTGGACATTGGAAAGACACGGCTGTTATGTTAGAGGGCGAAGCGGTACAGAGTTTAACAATGATGTTTTTGCAAATGTGGAATATTTCGGAACGAAAACCGGAAAGTTATGAACATTATCTTTCGCACAGAGTGGAAGAGAAAAAACTCGAATTGGGATATGTACTTCCGTATGGAGACAGCCCGTATGATAAAAGAAATGTAGGAGAGCAAGTGTACTTGCATATACTAAATCATGCAAAAAAATATGTGCATATTATGACGCCATATTTGATTGTCGGTGATGACATTATATCTGCTTTGATTTATGCGGCAGAGTGTGGCATCGAGGTGAAAATGATTGTGCCACACATTCCGGACAAGTGGTATGCATATGTACTTGCAAAAACGTATTATCGGAGATTGTTGGAGTCAGGTGTTCAAATTTATGAATATACGCCAGGATTTGTACATGCAAAGATTTTTGTGTCGGATAATGATACTGCAACAGTAGGAACCATCAATTTAGATTATCGCAGTATGTATCATCATTTTGAATGTGGAACATTTATCTATAATAATCCGGTGGTTTGGAATATTGAAAAGGATTTTCAAAAAACATTGCACAAATGCCAGGAAATCACATTGGAAGATTTGAAAAGGCAGAATGTGTTTGGAAAAATATGTGGTCATATTTTGCGGCTGATTGCACCGCTGATGTAAAGAAAAAGGTTCAAGATACTTGAGCTGACCCCCAAAAGTTAGACCTAAAAATCTAACGATTGGGAGGTCAGTTTTTTTATGGCAAAATACAGTTATGAATTCAAGAAAAAGGTTGTGACTGCATATCTTAATGGCGAAGGCGGATACAAATATCTTGCTAATTATTATGGCATCCCCTCTTTGACAAATGTCAAAAAGTGGGTTCTGTCATATCAAAGACTTGGCGACGAAGGACTTCTTCGCTCTCGCCAACAGAAAAAATATTCTTTTGAATATAAACTTCATGTGGTAGAGTTATATTTATCAAATGAGGTTTCATATCAGGAATTAGCATTGCAAGAAGGTATCAATAATCCATCCTTGCTCATTAGATGGGTAAATGATTTTCGAATTGCTGGTCCTGATGCTTTGAGACCAAAGAAAAAGGGGCGAAACAAGTCATTGAATTCAAAAGACACAAAAAAAGGAATAACTTCAAATAAAACAGATTCTGTTGATACAAGTGCGGAGCATGTAAAACAGCTAGAAGACGAATTATTAAAACTTAGAATTGAGAATGCATTTTTAAAAGAACTGAGGAGGCTGCGTTTAGAGGACGAAGCAAAAATGAGAGATTTGCGAGAATCATCAACAGCCTCCGAGGAGAATTTAAACTAAAAGACCTTCTCTCATATACGGGTATGCCTAAAGCGACATATATGTATTGGCAAAAAAGATTTGATAGAAAAAATCCGAACCAGGAACTTGAAGATAAGATTCTCGAAATACACAATGCAAACAAAGACTTTGGATATCGCCGAATCCATGCAATGCTTCGTAAACTCGGATATGTTGTAAACAAAAAACGTGTGCAGCGTATTATGCAAAAGCTGGGACTTCAAGTAACTTCATTTACACGAAAAAGCCGCAAATATAGTTCCTATAAAGGTACGATTGGTAAAGTTGCTCCAAACAGAATCCATAGACGTTTTCATACTCATATACCACATCAGAAAATCACAACAGATACCACGGAATTTAGGTATTATGAGGTTGATGAAAAAGGGAAAATGGGTATTAAGAAACTTTATCTGGATCCATTTATGGATATGTGTAATGGCGAGATATTAAGTTATAGTATTGCGCAACAACCATCCGCAATGGGAATTATGTCAGCATTGAAAAAAGCGATATCTATTACGTCAGATTGTCCATATAGAAGAACATTTCATTCAGACCGTGGTTGGGCATATCAAATGAACGCATATTCGCACGAACTTAAAGAACATCGTATATTCCAGAGTATGTCTCGGAAGGGGAACTGCTATGATAATTCCGTTATGGAAAACTTTTTCGGAATACTGAAACAAGAAATGTACTATGGTGTTGTTTACTATAGTTATGAAGAATTAAAGGAAGCAATAGAAAAATATATCATTTACTACAACGAAAAAAGAATTAAGCAGAAACTAGGATGGATGAGTCCGGTTGAATACAGACATAAGCTCCTAGCTGCATAAAAAATGCGTAACAGACATTAAATCTGTTACGCAATAAAAGTCTAACTTTTTGGGGTCACATCA
>JAZRRJ010000045.1:0-139988 GCA_045650645.1 Faecalimonas sp.
GATGAAAACGCAGCAGTAATTATTAAAGAAGACAAAAACCCAAGAGGAACTCGTATTTTTGGACCAGTAGCAAGAGAACTTCGTGATAAACAATTCATGAAAATCGTTTCTTTGGCTCCAGAAGTATTATAAGGAGGTGCCGAGCATGTCAACAATGAAAATCAAAAAAGGTGATATGGTAAAAGTAATCGCCGGAAGAGATAAAGACAAAGAAGGCAAAGTTATGGCTGTAAATCACGAAGCTAATACAGTTATCGTGGAAGGCGTTAATATGATCACAAAGCACACAAAACCAAGTGCAGCCAACCAAAATGGTGGTATTGTGAAACAAGAAGGACCTATTGATGCGTCTAACGTAATGTACATTCATAAAGGAAAAGCTACAAGAGTAGGATTCAAAATGGATGGAGACAAGAAAGTACGTTTCGCAAAATCAACAGGCGAAGTTATTGACTAATCCGAGGAAGGAGGAACAGGACTTTGAGTAGACTTAAAGAAATGTACCAAAATGAAATCGTTGACGCAATGATTAAAAAGTTTGGTTATAAGAATATTATGGAAGTGCCAAAACTCGACAAAGTTGTTATCAACATGGGTGTTGGCGAAGCAAAAGATAATCACAAAGTTTTAGAATCAGCTGTAGCAGACCTTGAAAAAATCACAGGTCAAAAAGCTGTTATTACAAAAGCTAAAAAATCAGTAGCGAACTTCAAAATCAGAGAAGGTATGGCTATCGGATGTAAAGTTACATTAAGAGGAGAAAAAATGTATGAATTTGTTGACCGTTTGGTGAACCTTGCATTACCTCGTGTACGTGACTTTAGAGGTGTTAATCCTGACGCATTTGATGGAAGAGGAAACTATGCTCTTGGTATTAAAGAACAATTGATCTTCCCAGAAATCGAATACGATAAGATTGACAAAGTAAGAGGTATGGATGTAATTTTTGTTACAACTGCTAAAACAGACGAAGAAGCTCGTGAATTATTGAAATTATTCAATATGCCATTTACAAAATAGTAGGGAGGAAATATTTCATGGCAAAAACATCTATGAAAATCAAACAACAACGTAAACAAAAATTCTCTACTAGAGAGTACAATCGTTGTAGAATTTGTGGTCGTCCACATGCATATTTAAGAAAATACGGAATCTGTAGAGTATGTTTCCGTGAATTAGCTTACAAGGGACAAATCCCAGGCGTTAAGAAAGCAAGCTGGTAAGGAGGAAAAGAAGAATGACAATGTCAGATCCAATCGCAGATATGCTTACAAGAATTCGTAACGCAAATACTGCTAAACATGTTACAGTAGATGTACCAGCGTTTAAAATGAAAATTGTTATTGCTGATATTCTTTTAAACGAAGGTTACATCGCAAAATATGACATCGTAGAAGATGGTAGCTTCAAAACAATCCACATCACATTAAAATATGGTGCGGATAAGAATGAAAAAGTTATTTCAGGTCTTAAGAGAATTTCAAAACCTGGTCTTCGTGTATACGCAAGCAAGGATGAACTTCCAAGAGTTTTAGGCGGACTTGGAACAGCTATCATTTCAACAAACCAAGGTGTTATCACAGATAAAGAAGCAAGAAAACTTAACGTAGGTGGAGAAGTTCTTTGCTTTATTTGGTAGACCAAAAGTAACTTAGTGTGAGGTCGTTCTTTGAGCTTGGCGAAAAGAACTACTTCATTAAAACAAATGCAACTGAAAACAGACTGAGCAAGAGATTCAGTCCGAAAATTTAAGTGTAGGAGGTAAAGAGGTATGTCACGTATCGGAAGACTGCCAATCGCAGTTCCAGCAGGTGTAACTGTTGAAATCGCAGAAAATAATAAAGTGACTGTAAAAGGTCCAAAGGGAACTCTTGTAAAAGAACTTCCAGTAGAAATGGAAATCAAACAAGAAGGAGACCAAATCGTAGTAACTAGACCAAATGATTTAAAGAAAATGAAATCATTACACGGTTTAACAAGAACATTAATCAACAACATGGTTGTTGGTGTAACACAAGGTTACGAAAAAGTTCTTGAAATCAACGGTGTAGGTTATAGAGCAGCAAAATCAGGTAACAAGTTAACATTAAGCTTAGGATACTCACATCCAGTAGAAATGGTTGATCCAGAAGGTGTTGAAACAGTACTTGAAGGACAAAACAAAATTACTGTAAAAGGTATCGATAAAGAAAAAGTAGGCCAATACGCAGCAGAAATCAGAGAAAAGAGAAGACCAGAACCATACAAAGGTAAAGGTATTAAATATGCTGATGAAGTTATTAGACGTAAAGTTGGTAAGACTGGTAAAAAATAATTAAGGAGAGTGTGAAGATGGTTAGTAAAAAATCAAGAAGCGAAGTTCGTGTAAACAAACACAAAAAAATTCGTAACCGTTTCAGCGGAACAGCTGAAAGACCACGTTTGGCTGTGTTTAGAAGTAATAATCATATGTATGCTCAAATTATTGACGATACAGTTGGAAAAACTCTAGTATCAGCATCTACTGTACAAAAAGACGTAAAGGCTGAATTGGAAAAAACTAACAACGTTGATGCAGCAGCATATTTGGGAACAGTAATTGCGAAAAAAGCAATTGAACAAGGAATTAACACTGTAGTATTTGACCGTGGAGGATTTATCTTCCAAGGAAAGATCAAAGCATTGGCAGACGCAGCTAGAGAAGCTGGATTAGAATTTTAATAGGAGGAAGACACATGAGACAAAATCGTATTGATGCTAGTCAATTAGAACTAACAGAAAAAGTGGTATCAATTAAACGTGTAACCAAAGTTGTTAAAGGTGGTCGTAACTTCAGATTCACAGCTTTAGTAGTTGTAGGTGATGGAAAAGGCCATGTAGGTGCAGGTTTAGGAAAAGCAGCTGAAATTCCAGAAGCTATCCGCAAAGGAAAAGAAGATGCTATGAAGAAACTCATTACAGTTTCTATGGATGCAAATGAAAGTGTAACACATGATTTAATCGGAAAGTTCGGAAGCGCTTCTGTATTATTAAAGAAAGCTCCAGAAGGTACTGGTGTTATCGCAGGTGGTCCAGCCCGTGCGGTAATTGAACTTGCAGGTATTAAAAATATCCGTACAAAATCATTGGGTTCAAATAACAAACAAAACGTAGTACTTGCTACAATTAATGGATTGAGTCAAATCAAAACTCCAGAAGAAGTAGCTAAGCTCCGCGGAAAATCTGTGGAAGAAATCTTAGGCTAAGGGGGAATTGAAAATGGCAGATTTAAAAGTAACATTAGTAAAATCTACAATTGGTGCTGTACCAAAGCATAAGAAAACAGTTGAAGCATTAGGTCTTAAGAAATTAAACAAAACAGTTATTTTGCCAGACAATGCAGCAACAAGAGGTATGGTACAACAAGTTAGACATTTAGTGAAAGTAGAAGAAGCATAATAGGAGGTGGCAAGAGTGAACTTATCAAACTTAAGACCTGCTGAAGGTTCAAAACAAAGTGATAATTTCAGAAGAGGCCGTGGACACGGTTCTGGAAATGGTAAGACTGCTGGTAAGGGACACAAAGGTCAAAAAGCTCGTTCTGGAGCACCAAGACCAGGTTTCGAAGGTGGACAAATGCCATTATATAGAAGAATACCAAAAAGAGGTTTCACAAATAGAAATACAAAAGAAATCATTGCTATCAACTTAAATGCTTTAGAAGTATTTGAAAATGATGCAGTTGTATCAATTGAAACTCTTATTGAAGCTGGTATTGTTAAAAATCCAAGAGATGGAGTTAAGATTCTTGGAAATGGTGAATTAACAAAGAAACTCACAGTTCAAGCTAATGCATTCAGTGCTAGCGCAGTAGCTAAAATTGAAGCAAATGGTGGAAAAGCCGAGGTGATCTAATGTTTAAGTCATTCCGTAACGCATTTCAAATTGCGGATATTCGAAAAAGAATTGCTTATACATTCATGATGTTGGTAGTAGTAAGACTTGGGTCTTTACTACCGGCACCGGGCGTAGACTCATCTGTTGTGGCAGAACTTTTTAACAGTAAGAACTCAGCGTTTAACTTTTTAAATGCATTTACAGGTGGTTCTTTTGAGCAGATGTCAATTTTTGCGTTGAGCATTAGCCCGTATATTACATCTTCAATCATCGTGCAACTTCTTACAATTGCGATTCCAAAATTGGAAGAAATGCAAAAAGATGGTGAAGAAGGCAAAAAGAAAATGGCTGCAATCACACGTTACGTAACTGTAGCGCTTGCAGTAATCCAATCTGTAGCAATGGGAATTGGATTTGGTAGTCAAGGCCTTTTTGGTGGAGAAAAAGCAACATTCATTCAAGTAGCAATGTTTGCACTCACATTGACAGCAGGTTCTTCATTCCTTATGTGGGTAGGAGAAAGAATTACAGAAAAGGGTATCGGAAATGGTATTTCAGTGATTCTCTTAATCAACATTCTTTCAAGTTTACCACAAGATTTGATTACATTATATGGTAGCTTCATTGATCCGCAAATCGCGGACAAGAAATACGTAATAGCCGCATTAGTAGCAATTCTTATTTTGGTTATTATTTTAGTTGTAGTTGTATTTGTAATTTTCTTACAAGGTGGACAGAGAAAAATTGCAGTTCAATATTCACAAAAGATTCAAGGAAGAAAAACAGTTGGTGGTCAATCATCACACATTCCGTTGAAAGTGAATACGGCTGGGGTTATTCCTGTTATTTTCGCATCTTCTTTGATGCAATTCCCACTTTTAATCGTATCTTTCTTAGCGAAAGACGGAGTGAATGGAATCTGGCAAGAAATTTTAGATGCATTGGATTCAAATAAATGGTTCAATCAAGGCGGTGACTTCAAGTACACTTGGGGATTGATTCTATATATTGCATTGACAATTGCATTTGCATATTTCTATACGTCAATTACATTTAATCCATTGGAGATTGCAAATAACATGAAAAAGAGCGGTGGTTTTGTGCCGGGGATTCGTCCTGGAAAACCAACTGCAGACTACTTAGCAAAAATCTTGAATTACATCATTTTTGTAGGAGCTGTTGGACTGATTATTGTCCAAGTTATTCCATTCTTCTTTAATGGGTGGTTTGGTGCAGCTGTTTCATTTGGTGGTACATCACTTATCATTATTGTTGGTGTTGTATTAGAGACTATTGAACAAATTGAAGCAAAAATGGTTGTTCGTAACTACAAAGGATTTTTAAATAGTGGAAAATAAATAAAAAAGCAGTTTAGCCCGTTAGAATTAACGGGTTAAAGTGCTATGTGGAGGAAAATAAATGCGAGTGATTATGCTGGGTGCACCAGGTGCGGGAAAAGGAACACAAGCAATTAAGATTGCTGAGAAGTATTCGATTCCGCACATCTCAACGGGAGATATTTTCAGAGCAAATATCAAAAACGATACTGAGCTTGGGCAAAAGGCAAAGACATACATGGATCAAGGGCTTTTAGTACCGGATGAATTGGTTGTGGACCTTGTTGTCGATCGTGTAAATCAAAAAGATTGTGAAAATGGATATGTTTTAGATGGATTTCCAAGAACCATTCCACAAGCGGAAGCATTGGATGCAGCATTGGAAAATATGAAACAAAGTCTCGATTGCGCAATCAATGTAGAAGTTCCAGATGAAAATATTGTAAATAGAATGTCTGGACGTAGAGCTTGTGTAGCGTGTGGAGCAACATACCATGTCGTATATGCACCTACAAAAGAAGAAGATGTTTGTGATCATTGTCAAGGAACTTTGGTTCTAAGAGAAGATGACAAACCAGAAACTGTTCAAAAAAGATTGAATGTATATCATGAACAAACACAACCGTTGATTGATTATTATACATCCAAGGGAATCTTGAAAGAATTGGACGGTACAGTAGATATCGCAGAAGTGTTTGAAAGTATTGTTCGAATTTTAGGAGAATAAGTTTATGGCGATTAGCATAAAATCTGCGAGAGAAATAGAGTTCATGACGGAGGCAGGAAGAATTCTCGCCATCGTACATGAAGAAATGAAAAAAAACTTGAAGCCCGGAATGTCTACAAAAGACATTGATCGTCTGGGCGAGGAAGTGATTCGAAGCTATGGGTGTATACCATCGTTTTTAAATTACCATGGGTACCCGGCCTCGATTTGCGTGTCTGTAAATGATGAAGTGGTACATGGGATTCCGACAGACAAACGTATTTTGCAAGATGGCGATATCGTGAGTTTGGATGCGGGATTGATTTACAAAGGGTATCATTCAGATGCAGCAAGAACATATGGAATAGGCGAAATTAGCCAAAAAGCGAAAGAGTTAATAAAAGTAACAGAAGAATGTTTCTTTGAAGGTATAAAATACGCAAAAGAGGGCAATCATCTGTTTGATATTTCAGCCGCAATTGGAAAATATGCCAATGAACGTGGATATGGCGTGGTGAGAGATTTGTGTGGACATGGAATTGGATCACAACTCCATGAGGCACCGGAGGTACCAAACTACGAAATGAACCGAAGAGGACCGAAGCTGCGAAGTGGCATGACACTTGCAATTGAGCCAATGATTAATCTCGGTTCATGGGAAGTGGAGTGGCTGGATGATGACTGGACAGTAGTAACAAGAGATGGTTTGTTGTCGGCACATTATGAAAATACAGTGTTGATAACGGAAGATGAACCGATACTTTTGACCTTATCAAAATAAGAAGAGGTACAGTATGCGTGTAAATGAAATCAACAAAGGAATGCTTGCAAAGTCAAAAGCAGGACATGACAAAAATCATATCTATGTGATATATGAAGTCGATCAAACATATGTATATTTGGTGGATGGAAAAAATCGAAGTTTGGAAAGTCCTAAAAAAAAGAAAATAAAGCATGTGCAGATTATCTGCGAGCAAGAAGATATAAATGGAATGGATGATGTAAGCATCAAGCGAAGACTCAAATTATTTGATAAGGAAGCAGGGAGGAAATAAAAATGTCAAAAGCTGACGTAATTGAAATTGAAGGAACTGTGGTAGAAAAATTACCAAACGCAATGTTTAAAGTAGAATTAGAGAACGGACATCAAGTATTAGCTCACATTAGTGGAAAATTGCGTACAAATTTCATTAAAATTTTACCGGGAGATAAAGTGACCTTAGAGTTGTCTCCGTATGATTTGTCAAAAGGAAGAATTACTTGGAGAGATAAATAAAAAAAATTAATTTATCTGTTGACTTTACGGAATTGTAGTTGTATACTATATAAGCACGTTTCCGTGTATTTTTGTGTGTAAAAATATATGAGTTGCGATTTTTAACGGAAGATGTGCAATGAAACTTATGAAAAGCAATGGATGAAAGGAGGATTTGACGTGAAGGTTAGATCATCAGTAAAACCAATTTGCGAAAAGTGCAAAATCATTAAAAGAAAAGGAAGCATCAGAGTAATCTGTGAGAATCCGAAACACAAACAAAGACAAGGATAATTATCGTTGTCCATTTTGTGCGCAAAGGCACAAAAACTAATTTAGGCGGCTGTAGTACAGAAATGTACTATTAATATACAGAGAACAATCCTCGATGTATATTGCTTATAATACTCGGTGTCATTTCCGAGAAAGGCTGTAGTATCTAGCAGCTGGGTGCAAAACGTACCCCAATTTGAGACAATATTAACCCAAAAAAGAAAAATGGAGGAAGAACACATGGCTCGTATTTCAGGTGTAGATTTACCAAGAGACAAACGTGTCGAAATCGGTTTGACTTACATCTACGGTATCGGTAGAGTAAGCGCAACAAAAATTTTAGCAGATGCTGGAGTAAATCCAGATACTCGTTGTAGAGATTTGACAGACGACGAAGTAAAAGCAATCAGTGCAGTAATTGATGAAAATTATCAAGTAGAAGGTGATCTTCGTAGAGAAATCGCTCTTAACATCAAGAGATTGCAAGAAATCGGATGCTACAGAGGTATCCGTCATAGAAAAGGACTTCCAGTGCGTGGACAAAAAACAAAAACAAACGCAAGAACAAGAAAAGGTCCTAAGAGAACAGTTGCAAATAAGAAGAAATAATAAAAATTTGAAGAAAGTAGGTTAGTTTAACATGGCTAAAAAAGTTACAAAAAAAGTGACAAAAAAACGTGTCAAGAAAAACGTTGAACGAGGACAAGCACATATCCAATCATCTTTTAATAATACAATCGTAACATTAACAGATGCTCAAGGAAATGCATTATCATGGGCAAGTGCTGGTGGTCTGGGATTTAGAGGTTCAAGAAAATCTACTCCATATGCTGCTCAAATGGCAGCTGAAACAGCAGCAAAAGCTGCTTTAGTACATGGTTTAAAATCAGTAGATGTAATGGTTAAAGGACCTGGATCAGGAAGAGAAGCAGCAATCCGTGCTCTTCAAGCATGCGGTATCGATGTAACAAGCATCAAGGACGTAACTCCAGTACCACACAATGGATGTCGTCCACCAAAACGTAGAAGAGTCTAGTCTAAATAGGAGGATAAGAGAAGATGGCAATTAATAGAACTCCGGTTCTTAAAAGATGTAGATCACTTCGTATGGATCCAATCTATTTAGGAATCGACAAAAAATCTAACAGACAATCAAAAAGAGCTAATAGAAAAATGAGCGAGTATGGTCTTCAATTACGTGAAAAACAAAAAGCAAAATTTATCTATGGTGTATTAGAAAAACCTTTTAGAAATTACTATGCAAAGGCTTCTAGAATGGAAGGATTAACAGGTCCAAACCTTATGATTCTTCTTGAAACAAGATTGGATAATGTAATTTTCCGTATGGGATTTGCAAGAACAAGAAAAGAAGCTAGACAAATCGTTGATCACAAGCATGTATTAGTAAATGGAAAACAAGTAAACATTCCATCATACTTAATCAGCGCAGGTGATGTAATCGAAATCAAAGAAGCGAAAAAAGCTTCACCAAGATACAAGGAAATCCTCGAAGTAACAGGTGGAAGATTAGTTCCAGAATGGTTAGACGTAGATGCAGAAGCTTTGAAAGGAACAGTAAAAGAACTTCCTTCAAGAGAGGTAATCGATGTACCTGTAGACGAAATGTTAATCGTCGAATTATATTCAAGATAATCCATAGGATTATTTGGATGATGATACCCATAAAGGAGGGGCTTTGTAATGTTTGATTTTAACAAACCAAATATTGAAATTACTGAAATTTCAGAGGATAAAACATATGGAAGATTTGTTGTAGAGCCTTTAGAAAGAGGGTATGGTACAACACTTGGTAACTCTTTAAGAAGAATTATGCTTTCTTCTTTACCAGGAGCAGCTGTTAGTCATGTAAAAATCGATGGAGTTTTACATGAATTCAGCTCAATTCCAGGTGTAAAAGAAGATGTTACAGAAATCATAATGAACTTAAAATCGTTAGCAATCAAAAATTCTTCAGAATCAGATGAGCCAAAGACAGCTTATATTGATTTTGAAGGAGAAGGTGTTGTAACAGCTGCTGATATTCGTGTGGATTCTGATATTGAAATCATGAACCCAGAAACAGTAATTGCAACTCTCAACGGAGGAGCGGACAGCAAGTTGTCTATGGTTCTTACAATCTCTAAAGGTAGAGGATATGTAAGTGCTGACAAGAATAAAAATGAAGATTTGCCAATCGGTGTTATTCCGATTGATTCAATTTTCACACCTGTAGAACGCGTAAACTTAACAGTAGAAAACACACGTGTTGGTCAAATCACAGACTTTGATAAATTAACACTTGATGTATACACAAATGGTACATTGGTTCCAGATGAAGCTGTTAGTTTAGCTGCAAAAGTTCTCAATGAACACTTGAAATTATTCATTGATTTGTCAGAAGTAGCTGTAAATGCTGAAGTCATGATCGACAAAGAAGATGATATTACACAAGCAGTTCTTGAAATGAGCATTGATGAATTAGAACTTTCAGTTCGTTCATACAACTGCTTAAAGAGAGCAGGAATCAATACTGTAGAAGAATTAACAAACAGAACTTCTGAAGACATGATGAAAGTTCGTAACCTTGGACGTAAATCATTAGAAGAAGTTTTAGGCAAATTGAAAGAACTTGGCTTGGAATTAAGTCAAGGAGAAGAGTAATTCGATTAATAAGTCCGAAGAGCATAATCGGAGCACATGGCTAGTAAGCCCGAAGAAGCATAACCACGTGTCAAATGGAGGAAAAGAAAAATGGCAAAGTATAGAAAACTTGGCAGAACAGCAAGCCAAAGAAAAGCATTAATCAGAAACCAAGTAACAGCATTACTTAACAATGGTAAAATCGTTACTACAGAAGCAAAAGCAAAAGAAATCCGCAAAGTAGCAGAAGGTCTTATTGCTTTAGCAGTAAAAGAAAAAGATAACTTCGAAGAAGTAAAAGTAACAGCAAAAGTTGCTCGCAAAGACAAAGATGGCAAGAGAGTAAAAGAAGTTGTAGATGGTAAGAAAGTTACTGTTTATGATGAAGTTGAAAAAACAATCAAAAAAGATATGCCTTCTAGATTGCATGCAAGAAGAGAAATGTTAAAAGTTCTTTACCCAGTAGTTGAAGTTGAAGCTGGTAAGAAGAGAAGTGCAAAAGAAGTTGATTTAGTTGAAAAATTATTCACAGAAATCGCTCCAAAATATGAAAACCGTAACGGTGGTTACACAAGAATCGTAAAAATCGGTTTACGTAAAGGTGACGCTGCTATGGAAGTTCTTCTTGAACTTGTATAAGAGTAAAATAATTAAGGGTTTCGCAAACGCGAAACCCTTTTTATTTATAATCAAATTCATGTTTTACATAGGCATTGATAATTTGGGTGGATTGATAAGAAGAAACCCAATCAGTTGTCTTTCTATAATTTTTGTGCATATGTCCATGGATAAAATATTTTGGAGCATATCGCTCTATTAAATCTTTGAAAACCTTAAACCCTTTATGAGGTAAATCGTCGCCATCATTTAATTGATAAGCAGGAGCATGGGTGACTAAAATGTCAAATCCTTTTTTTAGAAAGAGTTTCCAACGTAATTTTTTCACTCTGCCAATCATTTGCTTCTCTGTATACTGATGAGCAGCACCGGTATATTGCATAGAACCACCAAGTCCGAGAATTCGAATTCCTTTGTATTCATAGATTTGGTCTTCAATACAGATACATCCTTCTGGCGGAATGTCTTTGTATTTCTTATCGTGATTGCCATGAACGTAAAGAACAGGGCATCTAGCAAACGTGGCAAGGAAAGAGAGGTATCTAGGCTCCAAATCGCCACAAGAGATAATTAAATCATAGTCATCTAACTTTCCGGGTTCATAATGATCCCAGAGAGCTTTGCATTCTTCATCAGCGATTGCCAATATTTTCATAGAATTTAATTCCTTTCTTGTAAATTACCCAAGCGATCACACTACCGATACAAGCGGTAACAAATTGTGTTAAAGAAAAGGATGTTCTTACCGTTACTATCATTTTCTCTGGCAAATTGGTTCCAAAAACAGGCAAAACTGCAAACCAAACAGTGAGCCATAAAAAGATAGTTTTTGTCACACATCCGATAGCCATTCCGATTTCGATATATTTTTTACGGAACAACCACACTGACAATACAAGAAGTTCATTACCAATCATAATGACAGGCATCATAAGAGGAATCATATTCATAATAGGAGTTCCACCCATAAAATATGCTATAACAGGTGTGATTAATGCGATAAAAGTTCCTGATAATATGCCGCAATATAAGGTGGCTACAATTAAAATGCAGTTTACGACCGAACCAGTCAAATATGGCATCGCAGGAGAGGATCCTTTGAGTGTTTGAAAAATAACACAAAGAGCTAAAAGTAACGCAGTTGTTGTCAATTGTTTTGTTGTAAATGTTTGTTTCATGAATTCTAACTCCTTTCTGTATTTCGCTTGTAATTATAACGTGTTTTTCAAGAAACAGCAACTGAAAAGGTTGATTTTTTGAGAGGCTTTTGCTAGAGTAAATATGGAATCAAGAGAGGAGATTTTTACATGAGAGGAATATACACATCTGTTAATGAGATTCGAAAACATGTCTTTGCAGAAATTGCAAAGTTATCATACGAGTACCAAGAAGGCGACGAGATGCGATTGGAACAAATTCCATATGATATCATCAAAGGAGAAGTGACCGGATATAGAGATAGCGTATTCTTGGAACGTGCTATTGTAGAAGAGCGTTTGCGCCTTGCGATGGGCCTTCCGCTTCGTCCAGCTTCTGAACATGCACCGGTATCAAAAGGTGCAGAGGAATGCATTAAACCAGAAAAATACTATCAACCACCGTTGATTAATATTATTAAGTTTGCATGCCATAAGTGTCCAGATAATGTGATTAAAGTGACGGATGCTTGCCAGGGCTGCTTGGCTCAGGCGTGTGTTGAAATATGTCCAAAAGATGCGATTCGTATCAAAAATGGGCGTTCCATTATTGATGAGAGCAAATGTATCAAGTGTGGAAAATGCATTCAAGTGTGTCCATACAATGCTATTAATAGAATGGAAAGACCGTGCGCGAAAGCTTGTGGCATGGACGCAATTGGTTCAGATGAACTCGGAAGAGCAGAAATCGACCAAGAAAAATGTGTATCCTGTGGAATGTGTCTGGCAAATTGTCCATTCGGGGCGATTGCAGATAAAGCGCAAATCTTTCAGTTGATTCAAGCGATTAAGAGAAAAGAACCAGTATATGCGATTGTAGCACCTGCGATTGTAGGCCAGTTTGGACCAAAACTTACAGCCAATAAGTTGCGTTCTGCATTTAAAGCACTAGGATTTGAAGATGCGATAGAAGTAGCTATCGGTGCGGACCTTTGTACAATCGAAGAAGCTAATGATTTTATGAATGAAGTGCCAGAAAAATTACCGTTTATGGCAACGTCTTGTTGCCCGGCTTGGTCGGTGATGGCAAAGAAATTATTCCCGGAATATACAGAATGCATTTCCATGGCATTGACGCCAATGGTGCTAACTGGAAGACTTGTGAAAAAACAACATCCAGGATGCCGTGTGGCGTTTATAGGACCATGTGCTGCGAAAAAATTGGAAGCAAGCCGTAGAAGTATTCGAAGTGATGTGGATTTTGTTCTCACTTTTGAAGAATTACAGGGAATGTTTGAAGCAAAAAATGTGGACTTTGACCAATTAGAGGAAATGGACTCTATGCATGGAGCCAGCGGAGACGGACGTGGATTTGCTGTAAGCGGTGGAGTTGCAAATGCAGTGGCTGCTTATATTAGAGAAAACTATCCAGATAGAGAGGTAAAAATTGCAACGGCAGAAGGATTAAAAGATTGTCGAAAACTTTTAACCCTGGCGAAGGCAGGAAAATATGATGGATATCTTTTGGAAGGTATGGCATGTCCGGGAGGATGTGTTGCTGGAGCAGGAACCATTCAGCCAATTGCGAAATCAGCGGCCGCAATTGCCAATGTGAAAAAGATCGCCACAGTGGCGCATTCTTCAAAAAGTAATTACAAAGATTTACTAGAAATATTGACTGAAAAAAATGGTTAATAAAAGCGAAGGGGCTGTAGAAGTATACAGCCCCTTCGCTTTGTTGTTTATTCTTTTGTTTCGATTCCTTGTTGCAGGTATACAGGTATTGCACTGTCTATAAGTTCATCTTTGGTTGGAATGTGACCAATAACATTTCCTACGAGCCAATCCATATTTACAATTTCTTCTGGTGTTAAGCTATAATTAGGGTCTGGCTGAATAATGCCATCTTGTGAATAGAGAACCCCGGTAAAAGGATTGAATTCACCGGACATCATAGTTGATTTCAGCAATTCAATCAATCGTTTTGTGCCAATTGGAAGATTGCGTGAGCAGATAACATCGATGACACCAGCAGACATTCCCCACCAATAATTGATTGCTTTATCGGTAGAAGCATCCTCGTAAGACCATGTGCCGTCTGCGATGGTGTGAATTAAACGCTCGTAAAATTTACCCCAATGCATGAGAGGCATTGCAAGGTTTCGAGGTTTTCCATTGTCCATATAATAAATTCCAAAATAGCGTGAATCTTCATCTGGGAAAACCATATCTCGCGAAGAGACGCAAGTAGAACCCGTCTTTTTGATGTTTTCTAAAACATCATTTCCTTTGATAGAACGCCAATCCAAATATACTTTGGCACGAGGGTTAATCATTTTTGCCCCTAAGGCAAATGCATTGATATCCGCAATGGTACCGTAGATTGGATAGTCGGCAATGTAGGTTATTTTATCGTTTTCTGCCATGGCACCGGCAATAGCACCCATTAAAAACTTGGTTTTTTGTGTTCGAATATAATAGGTTCGAATATAGCGATGCGATGTATTCACCGAACAATTTAGAATACGCACGGATGGATTTTTAATAGCAGCCTTTACACTTGCTTGCGCAAAAGAAGGTGTGGTTGTAAAAATAAGATTGCAGCCATCCTTGATTGCTTTTTGAATGGTTCGAGAGATGTTTTTCGTTGTTACATTTTCATAGCAAATGGTTTCGATTTCATTCTCAAAAGCTTGTTCTAAGTGTAAACGCCCTAATTCGTGTCCGTAGGTCCAAGCAGAGGTTGCAGGCGACTTTTCATAGATAAATGCAATTTTTAATTTTGAAATGCTATACAAATGCAGCTTGCTTAATAGTGTTTTCTTGTCTGTAGGAGCCAGTAGAAGTTTGATATCGTCTTCTTTTCCAATTAGGTTAAGTTCTTCCAAAGTGGCCGCAATTAGTTCTTCTAATTCATCTGCATATTTGTTACGCACAGAGTCGTAGCTGTATAGCTCAAGGAATGTTAGCAAAGCATCACCAATGGTAATGTCAGAGTTTAGATGTTGCTTTTCGTATGCCGTTTTGAAACGATAATATAGAGATGTGAAATCAAGGCAATCATCTTCACTCCAGATTTCGTTTGGAGCCTTTCCCACTAATTCTAGAAGCTTGCGGAAGCCACCTTCCTTGCTAAACCAGAGATAATTGATTTTGTTTAATTCATAGAAATCTAAAAATTCATAATATATTTTATTCTCCAACTCATCCGTACGTGGTGGAATGAGGCGAATGACGTTTCCCACAACAGAAGCGGCACCATAATATTTCAAAACACTGACACGCTTGTTTCCTTCTTCTACATAGAAACGATTCAAATATTCGTAAACTCTGATGGGATCTTGGATGCCTTCTTCCTCTTGATGGTAGCTGAGCGCAATCCATTTGCTAGAAAATTCTGTTTTCTTTTCTAGGATAGGCATGAAATTGCCAGCAAAGGAGTTACTTCTACTGTTTGTTTTGGTTCCCACAATTTGTTCCAGTGGAATGTGCACAAGTCCAAGAGGAACCTCTGTATATTGTCCTTTGGCAGGTAAAATATCATCTAATACTTGTAAGGTTGGCTTTTCGCCACGAGCTAAACGTTGTTGGTAATCTTTTTTGCCGAGTTTGACGGCTTTTTCGTATTCTTGTAATGGCATAGTACACCTCCATCTTATTAATAATATAGGGGATGTGAATGAAGATTACAATACCATATATAAAATTGAAAGAACAAAAGTTATTGTAGAATGAAAGGAAAGCAATTCTCTTGACAAAAAAAGAAGTATAGGGTAATATTTCGTTAGAAAATGAAAAGGCGTTGATAAGAACAAGTAGCAAGTGAAGGTACCGAACAGAAAGTTGCCGGCAGATGAGAGGCGCGCGGGAAACAGTTGTGAATACATCTTGGAGCTTTGTATCGAACGGGAAACCAAGTAGACTACAACGGAGTGGCGCACGTTATCGCGCGAGAGTATGTTTTTGATACTTATGGAGGCAAACAGTGTGAACTGTGAGCGAATAAAGGTGGTAACACGAGTCGAACCCCTCGTCCTTTAACTAAGGATGAGGGTTCTTTTTATGAAAAGGAGAAAGATATGGGAATTTATGAAGAATTGCAGGCAAGAGGATTAATTGCACAAGTAACAGATGAAGAATTAATTCGTGATTTAGTAAACAACGGAAAGGCAACTTTTTACATTGGGTTTGACCCGACTGCAGACAGCTTACATGTAGGACACTTCATGGCACTTTGTCTTATGAAACGTCTGCAAATGGCAGGAAACAAGCCAATCGCATTAATTGGTGGTGGTACCGCAATGATTGGGGACCCATCTGGAAGAAGCGATATGCGTCAGATGATGACAAAGGAAACAATCGAGCATAATTGTGAGTGCTTCAAACAACAAATGAGCAAATTTATTGACTTCTCAGAAGGAAAAGCCTTGATGGTAAACAATGCAGATTGGTTATTGGATTTGAACTATGTAGATGTTCTCCGTGAAGTGGGTGCACACTTCAGCGTGAATCGTATGCTATCTGCAGAGTGCTATAAGCAACGTATGGAAAAAGGACTTAGCTTCTTGGAGTTTAACTATATGATTATGCAAAGTTACGACTTCTATGCATTGTTCCAAAAATATGGATGTAATCTTCAATTTGGTGGAGATGACCAATGGAGCAACATGCTTGGAGGTACAGAGTTAATCCGTCGTAAACTTGGAAAAGATGCAAGTGCGATGACAATCACATTGCTTTTGAACTCAGAAGGCAAGAAGATGGGAAAAACACAATCAGGAGCAGTATGGCTTGATCCTAACAAAACTTCTCCATTCGAATTCTATCAATATTGGAGAAATGTTTCCGATGCAGATGTTCTCAAATGTATCCGTATGTTGACATTCCTTCCATTGGAAGAGATTGACAAGATGGATGCTTGGGAAGGAAGTCAATTGAATCAAGCAAAAGAAATTCTCGCATACGAATTGACAAAGTTAGTGCATGGGGAAGAAGAGGCTGTAAAAGCACAAGAAGGTGCAAGAGCATTGTTCTCAAGTGGTGCAGCTGCAAATATGCCAACATTTGAATTAACAGAAGAAGATCTTGTAGATGGACAAATCGACATCCTTACTTTGCTCCAAAAGAGTGGACTTGTGCCATCAAAATCAGAAGCGAGACGTGCCGTAGAACAAGGTGGTGTTGCAGTAGATGGCGAAAAAGTGACAGATATTCGTCAGACATTTTCCGCAACACAGATTCCAGAAGATGGAATTGTTCTTCGCAGAGGAAAGAAAAATTTCCGAAAGGTAGTTGCAAAATAAAAATGATAAAACCATATATATTGGCCGGGAAAATTGAACATGGAAAAGGTTTGGGAAAGACAGTAGGAATGCCAACCGCAAATTTGAAAGTCTGCGATGAAACGAAATTGCCAGAACACGGAGTGTATGCAACTCGAATGATTGTAGATGGAAAAAGTTATAAGTCTGTTACCAATATCGGCACAAGACCATCGGTAGATGGAGAAAATCGAGTGACAGTAGAGACGTTTGTGATAGATTTTGACGGCGATATATATGGAGAAGATGTGCAACTGGAAGTGCACCAATTTCTTCGTCCAATTCAGAAGTTTCAAGGAATCGAAGCAGTCTGGGAGCAAGTTAAAAAAGATGTTGAAAAGGCAAAAAAAATCTTGACATGATAAAATGTAAGTAATATAATAGAAAAGCTGAGAATAGAAGAAGCAGTTTGCGCCAATGCCCCGGAGTGAGCTGATTCCTATAGAAATGAAACAATGAATTAAGATTATTTAGGAGGAAACCCAATGAAAACTTACATGGCTAATCCAACAAAGATTGAAAGAAAATGGTATGTAGTTGATGCAGAAGGATGTACATTAGGACGTTTGTCATCTGAAATTGCAAAAGTTTTAAGAGGAAAAAATAAACCAGAATATACACCACACGTTGATACAGGTGATTATGTAATCGTAATCAACGCTGCAAAAGTGGTTGTTACAGGAAACAAAAAAATGGATCAAAAGATCTACTACAATCACTCTGATTATGTAGGTGGAATGAGAGAAACTACATTAAGAGAAATGATGAACAAAAAACCTGAAAAAGTAATTGAACTTGCTGTAAAAGGCATGCTTCCAAAAGGACCTTTGGGAAGAGAAATGTACAAAAAACTTCATGTATACGCTGGAGCAGAGCACGCACATGCAGCTCAAAAACCAGAAGTATTAACATTCTAATTAGGTTAAAAGGAGGAAATAACAGTGTCTAAAGCAAAATTCTACGGAACAGGAAGAAGAAAAAAATCAATCGCAAGAGTATACTTAGTACCTGGAACAGGTAACATTACAATTAATAAAAGAAGCATGGACGAATACTTCGGATTGGAAACATTGAAAGTTGTTGTGCGTCAACCATTGGTTGCTACAGAAACATTAGATAAATTCGACGTATTAGTAAACGTACACGGTGGTGGATACACAGGACAAGCTGGTGCAATCCGTCACGGTATCTCAAGAGCTTTACTTCAAGCAGACGGAGATTTCAGACCAGTTCTTAAGAAAGCAGGATTCTTAACACGTGATCCACGTATGAAAGAACGTAAGAAATACGGTCTTAAAGCTGCTCGTAGAGCACCACAATTCTCAAAACGTTAATCATCGATTATCAGAGAGTATTGCAAACAATATGGACTTTGGAAAGTTTGTTTCCAAAGTCCTTTTTTTGTTGAGCTAGAACAAAGAAACCGTTTTGAAGAAAAATAAAAATAGATACAAGAAATCGTGTGGATTTTTATGAAAATAAGGGTTATAATAGTGTCAACGATTTACATTATTTAAGTGTTACGAAAGGAAAAACAATATGTACAAAGGAAATGAAAAAATCACAGTTTGCGACCATCCATTGATTAAGCACAAAATTACAATGCTTCGCAAAAAAGAGACAGGAACGAACGAATTCAGAGCAATTGTCGAAGAGATTGCAATGCTGATGGGGTATGAAGCTTTACGTGATTTAGAATTAGAAGATATCGAAGTAGAAACACCTATTGAGACTGCGATGTGTCCTGTGATTGCAGGAAAAAAACCAGCCATCGTTCCAATTTTGAGAGCAGGCCTTGGTATGGTAGGTGGATTGTTGAAATTAATGCCAGCAGCGAAAATTGGCCATATAGGGTTGTATCGCGATGAGGAGACTCATGAGCCACATGAGTATTATTGCAAACTTCCAGAACCAATCGAACTTCGTAAAATCTTTGTAGTAGACCCAATGCTTGCAACAGGTGGTTCTGCCGTGGCAGCAATAGATTTTATTAAGCAACATGGCGGAAAAGATATCACATTTATGTGTGTGATTGCAGCTCCAGAAGGACTTGAAAAGTTGCAAAAGGCACATCCGGATATTAAAATCTTTATTGGAAATTTAGACAGACAATTAAATGAACGTGCTTATATTTGTCCGGGATTAGGAGATGCGGGAGACCGTATATTCGGAACAAAATAGATGATTAAAATCCTTCCATGATTACGTGGAGGGATTTTTTCTTGCTTCATAGGAAATTTCGTTCCTATAAAGCAAGAATGCTCCGCGAGAGTTTGCAAGCAAACTCTTTGTTCAGCCAACTTTCTGGAAGAATATCATTTGACGGCATTTTTGATTTGGAGTATCATAAAAGAAAATACTACATCAAGAAAAAGGAGTGAAAGAACATGATTAAATATGAAATTCAAGGAGGAGATCTCCCAGTTGTAATCTGTTATCCAGAAGCAGGACAATGCCTTAAGACAGAAAGAGGAGCAATGAGTTGGATGTCTCCTAATATGAAGATGTCTACGAATGCAGGAGGCGGAATTGGCGGAGTGTTTGGTAGAATGATGACAGGAGAGTCCATTTTTATGAATGAATATCGTGCAGAAGGAGGACCGGGAATGATTGCGTTTGCATCTAGTTTCCCAGGGTCAATTATTCCTTATGAAGTAACACCTGGCAATGAAATTATTGTTCAAAAAAGAGGATTCCTTGCTATGGAAGATGGACTTCAGTTAAGCGTAGCCTTCCAGAAAAAGCTTGGTGCAGGATTTTTTGGTGGAGAAGGTTTCGTCATGCAAAAGATTAGCGGGAACGGAATAGTATTTTTGGAAATTGACGGATCTTGCAAAAAATATGAATTAAAAGAAGGACAATCGATTATTGTAGATACTGGATATGTTGCAGCGTATACTGGAAGTTGTACAATGGATGTGCAGACAGTAAAAGGATTTACAAATGCAGTTTTCGGCGGAGAAGGCTTATTTAATACCGTTATTAAAGGACCTGGAACGGTATATTTGCAAACAATGCCAATCTATGGCGTGGCAAATGCGATTCGCCCATACATTCCAACAAATCGATAATAAAGTTTGTTATAAAGAAACCCTCGGAAAAATCCGAGGGTTTTGTTTTTATTATTTTGCTTGTTCAAGAGCAAGTGTGATTGTTGTTGTGTCACAAACTTCTGTTGGTCCATAGTATTGGATCGCACCAGGATATACAAAGCTTGTTTCAACAGCCCATTCTTCACGGTGTGCTTCAAAGTATTTAAATGGAGCACCGTCTAATTCTACAAGAGCTTTTTTGATAACAGGTTTGTCTTCGCCATGTCTTCTTTCGATGTTCATCATCTTTGTGATTGGCATACCACCAGCAACCCATTCGCTTGCAGGATTTGAAAGGTTTGAAATCTTTGATAAGTAACCATTGTAGCCATATTGGATCAACATAAATGCGTTGTATCCCAATGAGTAGCAGTAGTCTGAATCAAAGTTAGAAGGGAATGCACATCTTCCTTCATATCCTAAGAAGTGGTGAAGTGGGTTGAATTTACCTGTATATGTACCAGCTGCTTTTCTTGCTGCCAAGTTTTCTTTTACCATAGCAGAGAATAATTTTTCTGATTCAATTAAAGAAACTTGAACGTTTCCGTGTGGGTCTCTTTCTAAGAATAATTGTTGTTGAATTGCTTCTGGAAGAATTGCAAATACTTCCATAGATTCTTTTGTGAGTCCTGCTTTGATAAATGCATATTTGTCAGCCCATGAAGGAAGTGCATTGAAAGCATCTGCTTTGCTTCCGGCAAGAAGTTCATTGATTTCGTGAATCAATACTGAGAATTCAGGAACGAATTCAACGACACCTTCTGGAATAACAGCCACACCAAAGTTCATGCCTTTAGCAGCTCTCTTTTCTACTGAATCAGCAATATAATCTGTAAGCTCAGCAAGAGACATTTTCTTTTCAGCAACTTCTTCAGAAATCAAGCAAACATTTGGTTGAGTTTGAAGAGCACATTCCAAAGCAACGTGAGAAGCAGAACGTCCCATTACTTTTACGAAATGCCAATATTTCTTAGCTGAGTTTGCATCTCTACCGATGTTACCAATGATTTCGCTGTATGTTTTTGTAGCAGTATCAAAACCGAAAGAACATTCAATGTCTTCGTTCTTTAAGTCACCGTCGATTGTCTTTGGACATCCGATTACTTGAACGCCAGTACCTTCTGCAGCAAAGTATTCTGCAAGAACAGCTGCGTTTGTGTTAGAATCATCACCACCGATGATAACGATTGCTGTGATTCCGTGCTTTTTACAAACTTCAGCAACGATAGCAAATTGTTCTTTTGTTTCTAATTTTGTTCTTCCAGAACCGATGATATCAAAACCACCAGTATTTCTGTATGCATCGATGTACTCGTCATCAAAGATTAGGTAGTCATCTTCAATAAGTCCGATAGGACCGTTTTTGAAACCATAAAGAACGTTATCTTTGTTAGTTGCTTTCAAAGCATCATATAAACCACAGATAACATTGTGTCCGCCTGGTGCCTGTCCACCAGAAAGAATAACACCTACTACTTGTTTTTTAGCTTCAGATGTATTTGCACCCTTTTGGAAAGTAATTTCCTTTTTGCCATAAGTATTAGGGAAAAGAGCTTGGATTTTTTCTTGATCAGCTACGCTTTGAGTTTCTGCACCTTCATTTACACAAATATCTGCAATACCATTTCTAAGCATTCCAGGAAGTTTTGGAGCATACTCATATCTAGCTTTTTGTAATGATGAAATTTTCATAATAATATCTCCTTTTTAAATTAGTACGGTCTCATTCTAATACATTTTGGAAACAAAGTAAACTGTTGTGATAGAAAAAATAGTACTTTTTGTCAGTAATAAAATGAGAAAAAGGGAAAATAAAAAAACATCTGCGAAAAAGACTTCGCAGATGCTTTATGTAGGATCATATGAAGTTGTATTCTGAACTCCAAAAATCTATAGAGTCAGGAATATACTTCCTATAATAATGAAAAGAATGGAGAGTAAAATGGCAATGGTTACAACGATGCAGCCACACCAATATGATCTTGCAAAGTTTCTACGATTGAGATTGCGATCAGAGAAACTGAAAATGATCAAGAAAATCAATCCTACAAGAGGAATTGCAAATAAAATTTGAAGTCCTAAATATGACCAAGGACCAAGAACTTTGTATTGCGATGGAATTTGTGGTTCTTGTGCAGCGTTTGAACTTGCTTGCGGTTCTGATGGTTTTGAATCGAAAAAGACTTCAGCAGGTTCTTCGACTGGAACAATCGTTGGTTCTTCAACCGGAACATTTATTGGTTCTTCGTCAGAAACATCGATCGGTTCTTCGACTGGAACAATTGTTGGTTCTTCAACAGGAACAATCACAGGGTCTTCGACAAGAGCCACCGTAGGTTGCTCGATAGGAGCCACGACTTTCTCCCCACAGTTTGTACAAAACATTGCGTCTTCAAAAAGTGGTGTACTACATTTTTTACAAATCATACCAAAACCTCGCTTTTCTAATAGTTTACTTTAATACTATATTCATTATAGAATAAATAAAATACAAATTCAACCATAGCGAAAATAAGGATTCATATAAAAAGGCAGTTGCAATTGCAACTGCCCTTTATCTTTTGTAGTCCCCCGAAATGCCGTTCTCCGTATTTTGACGCCTAGCCTTCGCTAGGTGGGTGTCCGCATCTGCTTTTTTGTCGTCCACGTTAAGAGGCATGACATATTACAGAGATGTAGGAATCCCATTTAAAATATTGTAGGTTCAAAATAACGGAAGTGTCGCACACCCCAGGTTGTAACCATATTATATATGATATAGAGTGCATTTTCAATAAAATCTATTTAGTATTTCTTGGGACAAAAAACGTGGCGAGCTAAAAACTTCCGCTTGGAAACCAGTTGACAAAATATGTATTTTGAATTAGAATCAAAGAATAAGTGACGAATAAGTAGCCCCTGAGACTAGGCGTTGATGAAGGGGCGCAAATATTTAACCTGGAGGAAAAAAGATGTCAAAAAAAACTAAATCACCAATTTTTCTTACAATTCCAAGAATGACTTCTATCGTGCTTTCAATTGTTATGGTTGCACTTCAATTTTTACCATTCTGGACAATCGATGGAAAGAAATTATCAATCTCAGATTTACTGTGGTTCATATACAAACACCCTGAGTTCAAAGCATATTTTCAAAAAATAGATCCAAGCATTACAATTAATAGTGCAATCATTGTTCCATTATTTGTATTTATTGCAGCAGTTGCAACATTTATAACATGTTTTATCGTAGCTGAAAAAACTTATGCGATTGCACCGATTGCTTGCTTTATCATTACTGTTGGTGGATACCTTATCAAACCAGAACTGAGAGCAGGAAACCTCTGGTTCTTACATTTGATTCCAGCAACAATCATTGGTGTATTGACAATTTTAGATATTTTCAACGTATTTAGTAAAAAAGCAAAAAAATAAAATGAGATTACATATTAAACTCATTCAGATAAAGAACTTGTCTGAATGAGTTTTTTATTGTTAAAAAAGTAGTTGACTTTATGGAAAAAGTAAGTTATTATAAACAAGTCGTTTGAAACACGTTGTGTTTTGAATACGCGGATGTGGCGGAATGGCAGACGCACAAGACTCAAAATCTTGCGGGGGCGACCTCGTGTGGGTTCAAGTCCCACCATCCGCATAGAACCATTTTTTAGAAAGTGCTTAGAAACATTGGATTCTAGGCACTTTTTTCTTTTGTTAAAATAAAAATGGGGCAGAAATGGGGCAGAATCAAATGATATTTACGCTTCGAACCATATCCCAATCCTTTTGTTTTAGTTTTTCAGTTACATGAAAATATATGTCTTTTGTTGTTTTACTATCGGAGTGTCCCAGTCTTCTTGCTATCACATCTAAAGGAATTCCCTTTTCAGACAATAATGCAACGTGTGTATGTCGCATAAAATGTGTTGTCACTGTTTTTCCTACTGTTTTTTGTGTAATAGTTTTTAAATATTTATTGTATGCAGCATATTGCAAGTGATCTCCATCTGTGTCGCTTAACAACAGTTTAGTGCGGCATCCAGTACGCATTCTTTCACAAGCCATATATTTTTTTATGTGCTTGCACAATTCAAATAACTGATCTTGCATAAATATCTCGCGAAAAGAATCTTCTGTCTTTGGGGTAGTTACAATCTTGTTTACGGTATCATAAGTTTTTGAAATTGTGATTATTCGCCTTTCAAAATCAATATCCGATGTTTCCAAGGCAAGAGCTTCGCCACAGCGCATACCAGACAGAGCTGTAAGTTCTGTTAGAAATCTCCAATGGTCGATAGTCATATTGTTCAGGACTAATTTTAATTCATCAGATTCTAAATACTTGTCTTCTAATTTTTTCTTTTTGTCTTTGTCTTCGAAAGGTTTGAGTTTGTCTAACCAGGAAATGTCTTGTACCAATTCTGACTCATACCCCCAGCGGATAAATGCCTTAAAGCGTTTGAGACGTTCGTTTTGAGTGCCTGGCTTTTGCGTTCCTACATATAAGTGGTTTTTCACATAGAGAGCAGATAGATTATTTACTAAAGAGTTCCCACCAAGATATCCAACAATTTTATTGATTGCAAAATAGTTTCTAGTATATGTTGATTGCTTAAGGGTTCGCTTTTGCTCATCAAGGTATAATATAGCGAGCTCTGATAAGGTTAAATCAGATTTTTTTGTCGGAACAAACAAATCCTTCATCTTTTCTTCAATTCTCGCATGGAGAGTAATTTGGGCACTCTTGCGGTTAGCAACTGTGTCCTTGTTCATTGTGACAGATACTTTGCCTTCTTTTTCTGTAATTGGATTAACATACCTTTCTACATATCTGACTTTTCCGTTTGATAAATTCTCACACCACATATTCATCATCCTTTCTGTTTTAGGGTATAAAAATAACACCCAACGAACGATATCCGTTGACTTTGGGTGTCCGAAGATGATACAATGCTTATGCATACAGGCTTGTATTTTTCTTCGGAATTATGCAAGAGACCGTCTCAGTGTTGTCAGCGCTGAGGCGGTTTTTTATTTTCAAATTTTTTTGTAAACAATTAATTGTGGGATAAAATACACTACATAATTGTCTATTGTAGTATAGACCCCGTACTTTTCGCGGTAAGCAGTTATTGCTTCTTCTAAAAATTCTTCTGTCACGTCTAGGAACTCTGCGACATCATATCGGCTTCTACAACCTTTTTCATAAGCCCTAATCAAGCCGTACAGACCGATTCTGTTGTTATATGCCCAAATCCTTGCCTGACGTTCTTGTTTGCGATTTTGGGCGTTTGACAAGTCCACAATGACACCTACAGAAGTGTGGTGGTGTCCGAGTTCTTCTGCCAAAACACAGGCGCGTTCATTGGAAGTTTCTATCTGGCTATTCAGCGCGACAGTTCCGTCGCAATACAATCCTTTAATATTAGAACTGTTAAATTTTCTATTTACAATATCTATACCGTCCTTGCAGGCACTATCTTCTAAATATTCATAAGCATTCACTAAAAACACCTCCCGCTCTAGTATATCTTTTTAGGAGTCCGTCTTGGCGGACTATTTATTTCTATTTTTTACAAATTCTGCAAATTGACGAATTTCTTCAAGTTCTTCTTCTGTATATTCATCGCCATCGAAGTGTGCTGCGAGAGTGGTTGGCTGTTCAGCCACAGAATCGTCTGCAAGATAATCTAAGGTGCAACCAAAGTAACTACATAATTTCTTTAATGTTGATAATTTTGCATTATCAGAACCTTTCTTATAGAAACCATCAATAGTTGTATATGGTACGCCGGATGCCCTAGATAATTCTGCTTTATTTATATTTCGCTCTTTCATTAGCATATCGAGTTTTTCTGTTAATCCCATAAGTTCCACCTCCGTGTGCATTCATTGTACTACTTTAAATCTCTTTTGTAAACAGGAAAATTACCCCTTGGAGTAAAAAAAATACTTTTAGGGGTTGACAATTACGATACGGGGTATATAATACAAGTATGAATTACGACGCAGGGTAATTCAGGAAGGAGGTGCTCAATGTTTAGAAACTTAAACGCGGAGATGGCTCGCGTAGGAATGACTATTAAAATGTTGTCCGAGAAAACAGGTATCAAATACGACAGTTTAAAGAGTAAGATGTCTGGTTCGACAGAATTTAAAAGAAGCGAAATGGTTTTGATTAAACGGGAATTTCCGAACTGCAGTCTAGATTACTTGTTTGCAACCGAAAATTAACACTTGACAAACCTCATGCCTACGGCACTCAAGAAACCTCAATTATATTGCTATCATTTCAATATCAATATGAAAGGGGTGAGTGTATGCAGACCACAATACGATTGACAGAAGAATTACATAGTCAAGTGAAAAAGGTAGCAGAGGAAAAAGGAATATCCATCAATGCAGTAGTGACATTGGCATTGTGGGAGTATTTAAACAGAACAGGAGGATGATTAACCGTGACCTGTAAACAATGTAAGCATTTCAATAACTGTATCGAACGACGCGGTATTTGCAGAAGTTTTGAAATGAAAGGAAGGTGATGATATGCAAAAACCGAAACAGATGTATGCAAACAAAGCAGATCTGGCAAGAATATTTGGTATTTCGTCTATGACAGTTTATAGGCGTGTTGCTGAAATCGAAAAAGAGGTAGGGAAAAGATATAACAATTACGCAATTCTTGACAACTTGATAAGCGTGGCAGTATTTGCTGATTATGAAAAATACCGCAAGCATCTGGCAGACAAAAATTTAAGAAAGTATGTACCGCTTTTTGAAATGAGCGAAGCGGAAAGATATTTCGACGGGAAAGGAGTGAAGTGGGCGTAATGAAGTATCTAAAGATTAAAAACGCAATCATAGCATTTCTGACAACCGCAATCTATCTCGGATGGTTGATTGAAGGGCTAGGCATCGCAAAGATGATAATCGCTTGCATAGCGATATTCGTAGCAGTGCTTGCGCTTCTTGGATTAGCTGACAAATGCTATATGAAAGCAAATAAAAAGAGCGCATAGGACGGCAATCCATAATGCACTCAAACAAATAAATCAATTGAATAATAACACGAAAAGGAGATTTGGTCAAATGGCAGATATCAAACTTATGTCAAAGAAGAGATTTCCGAGTTTCAAGAACTATGTGGCAAAGCTGGTGGAGCGAAAGAGGGCTGAAGGTAAAGATTGGAAACAGCTTACTAATTTTATTAAGAATTTTATCGCACACTACGAACCAAAATACGCCTTTACAGGAAAACAAATCAAGGAACTATTAGATTTGGCAAATTAGGAGGAACTATGCAGGTTGAATATGTAGATAAGTATGAAGAACGGTTAAAAGAGGCTGTAATTAAAGCCAATTATATACCGAGTGTTGAACAGTATAGAATACCAAGTTATGAGTATTTGGGAATTGTAGAAGGAAAACATGAAAAGCGTCATTATTACTACGATAAGTCTGAAGATAAGTATTATTACGAATCAGATTTTGCTAGGCAGATGAGATTTGTAATACGTAAGAACAAATTTTCAAATTATACAAAAAAATAGCACATCCATTGCAACTGGATGCGCCAAAGTGACCTAAGCCACAGATGTAAAACAATTACATATATATCATATCATCTGTGTGCTGAAAGGTCAAGGAAAATGGGGATTTTCGCCCCATTTTCGAACTCGATAAGATTATTAAAGTTAGGACAAGATGATATGGCAACAAAGAGAAAAACGATCATGCTCCGAAATGGGGATGTAATAGATGTTGCGGAGTTTCACGATGGAAATTATGGAGCTCCTGGGAAACCAAGAGCGAAGAAAAAGCAACTTACAAAAGAGCAGATGGAGAAAGTGAACCGGCTAAACAAAGCAAGAAGATGTCGGCTAAAGCTCCTGGCATATATAAAGTATGATGATTACTTTGGAACTTGGACGTATAAGAAGAGTGCACGTCCACCAAATATGGCTGTAGCGTTAAAACATTTTCAAAAGGCAAAGCGGAAAGTGCAGGCATATTTTAGGAAACAAGGATATGAATTGTTTTGGTTTCGAAATATCGAAAAGGGAACGAAAGGAGCATGGCATATCCACTTTGTTATGAATCGGATCCAAGGAGCAGCAGCTGTCATTACAGAATCATGGGAATACGGAGGTACATATATCGTTCCCATTAAGGAAAGTGAGTTTTATGACGAAGATTTCACGAAACTTGCGAATTACATGACAAAGGATGAAGGAACTGTTGAATACAACAAGGATGGAAGTGAGGCAAAGCCGAGAATTAGGGAAGCAAATTATAATACTTCACGGAATATGCCTTTGCCAGAACCAAAGGTGGACAAGCTCATCCGATGGAAGAATGAAGTAAAACCGAAAAAAGGTTATTACATAGCGAGTATGCATGAAGGAATTAATCCGGCCACTGGCTATATGTACAGAAGATACACCATGATACGTATTAGAGGAGATGATGGATGATGTTTAAAGTAAATATCTACATAGAGACGTCTTTGAAAGGTCCGGGTAAGAGAGAGGGCTGGTATGCAGCAGTTCTAGAATTTGTCAAAAACGGAAAAGCAATCACAAGAGAAGATTTTGTAAAGGAAAAAGAGACAACCTATCACAAATCTGTGCTGTGCGCACTGCTCAAAGCACTGGAAAGACTGAATGCGAACTGTAATTTGAACATTTATACAGATTCAGTATTCATTCAGAACAGTGTAGAGAATCATTTGTCGGTATGGAAGGAAAATGGATTTGTGAACGCAAAAGAAGAACCAATCAAGAATCAAGCGGAATGGAAAGAGGTTGCACGTCTGATCAGCGGGCACAATGTGAAGTTCCGTATCACAAATAGAAATCCATACACTGTTTGGATGCGAGAAAAGGCAAAAAACCTTGAAAAGACTGAATGCGAGGATAGTTAAAGTGAGTATTGATTATAGCGCAATGGCATTTCCGAAAGCTTCGTGGCGGCAGCAGGACACAGAACCATTGAAGAGGAAGCGTCAAAAGAAGTTGCAATGTAACAAAGTCGCACCGGTGCCACAGAAAAAGAGAAAAAAGAAGAAGTATAAGAAAGTACCGAGCATTATGCAACATAAGGACGATAAGAGATGTTTCCTGTGTATGTTATTGGATAACGATTATAGGGAGCATTCATATACCGAAGAACATCATGTGATATTTGGTGATGAAAAATGGGTAAGTGATGCAAAAGGTCTTCGAGTAAATCTATGTAGAAGACACCACAGACAAAGTCCTGTAGCAGTTCATGACAACCAGGAACTTGCGGAGCTTTTAAAGAAAATTGCGCAGCAAAAGTTTATGGAAGTGTATCCGGATGAAAAATGGCACGACTATGTAGAAAAGAATTATTTATAGCACTAACCCTTAGGGGAAGTAATATATCACAAAATCAAAAGACATTGGAGAACCTCCCACTTCTCGAATGCTGAGTGGGAGGAAGAGGAGGTAAAGATGAAAAACACATTGACAGATTTAAATAATTACTTGTTCGAATCGATAGAGCGTTTAAACGATGATGATCTTACTGACGAACAATTAGAAAAGGAAATAAAACGAAGCGAAGCAGTTCAAAAAATAGCAAAGACAATTATTGATAACGGAACACTTGCACTTCAGGCGAAGAAGCATATGGATGAATATGGAAACGGAGAAAATGTCGAATTGCCATTGCTAGGTATTACGAAAAAATGAATGGCAGAAGAAAATATGGAGCTTCGAAAGGAAAACGCGGTATTAAGAGAAAAAATAAAGAAGATGGAGATGTGGTAAATGGTATGGCATAAATACACGGAAGAAGAAAAGCGTTTTTTTGTGGATTTTGTTCCGGGTCATAGCCACAAGGAAATACAGCAAGAATTTATTAGAAAATTTGGTTGGGAAATATCTATCAAGCAAGTATCTAGTTCAATCAAGAGATACAACCTTAATACAGGAAGAACGGGACGATTTGAAAAAGGACAAACATCTCATAACAAAGGTAAAAAAATGACTCCAGAGTTATATGAAAAATGTAAAGGAACAATGTTTAAGAAGGGAAATATTCCTCATAATCATCGACCTGAAGGAAGCGAACGAATTAGTAAAGATGGTTATGTGGAAATAAAAGTTGCAGAACCTAACAAATGGATGTTAAAGCATCGTCTTGTATGGCAACAGGCAAATGGAGAAATACCAGAAGGCCATATTGTTATTTTCCGTGATAATAACAAGCATAATATTTCATTGGAAAACCTGATGTTAATATCTCGAAGTGAAAATTTAATTATTAATGGCCACAATCTGTCTGGAACAATAAATGAAACAAAAGATTTAGCGGTAAATTTTGCAAAATTAGTTACTACTACAAATCATAGGAAGAGGAGATAGAAATGAAAGAACGTAAAGAATTAGTAAGTATAAGAGTAGAACAAATATATCCGCACCCGGATAACCCACGAAAAAACGTAGGAGATATAACTGAATTAACAGAATCTGTTGCGAAGAACGGTATCATGCAGAATCTTACGGTAATTCCAATCAGTGCATTGGATGAAGAACCGGATAAACAGCCAAAGGTAGAGGATTTGTCATTGTTGAGTGATTTTCATGTACTTATCGGTCATCGTAGGTTGGCGGCTTCGAAGGCAGCAGGATTAAAGGAGGTTCCATGTAGGATAGTCAGTCAAATATCTAAAAAAGAGCAAGTATCCATTATGCTTGAAGAAAACATGCAAAGAAGTGATTTAACAATCTATGAACAAGCACAAGGATTTCAAATGATGTTAGACCTAGGAGAGACAGCAGAAACAATCGCTGAAAAAACGGGATTTAGCAAAGCTACGGTTTATCATCGATTAAATCTCGCAAAGTTAGATCAGAAAGAACTGGAGAAGAAAGAGCAAGATGATAGTTTTCAAATGTCACTCAAAGACCTTTATGAATTAGAGAAGGTAGAAGATGTTGAAACGAGAAATAAAATTTTAAGTCAAGCAACAAGTTCTAATGATCTGGCGTACAAAGCAAAGCAAGCGGTATTAGAAGCAAAAAGAGAAAAGTTTATTTCTAAATTGATTCAAATGTTGGAAGAGGAAGGAATTACAAGAGCTCCGAAAAAAGCAGAAAATGAAAGATGGTCGGGTAAATGGGATGATTTGAAAAGCTATGATACAGAGGGAGAACTTCCGAATGAAATCAAGGTTAAATCTAGGAAGAAAGATAAGTTGTTTTATGTAAAATGGTGGAACCAAATACATATTATCCGTGCTTCAGAGAAAAAGAAAGAAACAAAAAGGGAAAAAGAACAAAAAGAACGAGACCAAAAGAAGAAGGAGTTAAAGCACCTTACTAAACAACTGATTGCACGTACTATAGAATTTATCAAATTCATTATAGACGGGACAATTAAACCAGTTAAGGAAACAGAAAAATTAAGAAAAGAAATTTTGGATGCAATTTTGAAAAATGGTGCGTATATATATCGCAACAACATAATCAAGTTCTTTACAGGAAAGACACTATATAATTGTACGGAACAAGAAAAAGCAGATGGAGAAGAAAAGTTAAATAACTGTAGTTCATTACAATTATCATTAATTATGATTGTGACTGGAATAGAGGATGTTTCAGAAATTCATGATTACAATGGGAAATACAACAAGGAACAAGCAGAAAAACTCATAAAAGTATATGACGTTCTAGAACAATATGGCTGGACCTTTGAAGAACACGAGAAACAGTTGTTGGATGGTACACACGAGCTGTATGCGAAGGAGTGATGCACATGGCATACACAATTGGGCTAATGATTCTAGCCTTACGCATAATAAACAAAATAATGGAACTGTCACTCACTGCAACAATAGTTGTGGTGGTGGCAGCAGTAGTAATAACAATATTAGCAAGTAAAAGGAGGAAAAAGAGATGAAAGAAAACACAAACAAAGTACTTCTTTCTGAAGTACAACAAGGAGAAACATTTAACACAGAAATAGGTACATTTATTGTACTAGAGCAAGCAGACGAAGGAACGAAGGTTATTACAAAGGATCTGTTCAAGGAGTTAGAACAATTTGGCAGCAGTACGGACTATAAAGGTTCTAGTTTGCAGCAGTTGTGTGAAGGTGAAATTTACGATGCATTTGCTAAAGCATTTGGTGCAGAAAATATCATAGAACACGAAGTAGATCTTATCACAGTTGATATGCAGCAGGACTATGGAAAGACAAATTGCCGAGTACGTCCACTGACATTTGATGAAGCAAGAAAATACAATGAGTATTTAGTGAATTCAGAACTTCCAGATTGGTATTGGACATGCACTCCATGGAGCACAGAGAAGCGTGGATGGAGATGGTCAGTCGCCGTTGTTTCGCCTTCGGGCATCATCAACTACGGTATCTACTATAGCGGCAGCGGTGTTCGCCCATTTTGTATCTTAAAATCTAATATCTTTGTATCGAAAGGAGAGTAAGCACATGGAAAGAAAATTAAAAGCAATCGAGAGTAAAATTAGCCAGGCAGAAAAACAGCTAAAGGAAGCAAGAGAAGAATTGGAAGCGTATAGAAAGACACAAAAACTTCCAATGCCGAAAATCGGTGGAACTGTAGAAATTATGGGTATGAAATGGACGGTTCTAGATAAGACCGAACAAGGTTATATCTGTCTTGTAGAAAGAATAAAAGACGGAATGGGATTTGATACAAAATGTAATGACTGGAAGGAATCAAGTTTACGAGAATATTTGAACAAGAAATTTTATGGAGAATTGGCTGAAGTAGTCGGAGAACAAAATATTATTCCTTTTGAGAGAAATTTACTCTCAATGGATGGACAAACAGAGTACGGAACATGCGAGGACAAAGTGTCGCTTATAAATGTGGATGAGTATAGAAAATATAGATCATTGATTCCAAACACTGGTAATTACTGGTGGTGGACAATTACACCAGACAGTACGAAGTGTAATGATGATACCAGGTGGGTACGCGTTGTTTCGCCTTCGGGCAACTTCTGCAACGATAACTGCCGTTACAACTACGGTGTTCGCCCATTTTGTATCTTCTCATCTTCAATCTTTGAATCTGGAGAATAAGTAAATGTCAAATACAGAACTAAAAGTGATTCTTAAAGCAAAAGAATTGGCCAAGCATACATTACAAGTGACAAGCAATGCAAATCGATATCCAAAGAAATGGAGGTTTTCTCTTGTAGACAAGATGCAGAACAAAGCGCTTGAGATCTACGAAAAGCTCCATGAAGCTAATCGGACGGATATCAGAGATTACAAAAGAGAACGTTTGGAACTTCAAACAAAAGCCATTACATATTGCGATCAATTACTTTACTACATAGAGATGTCGAATGAATTGAACATTCTAAACGAGAAAAGTATGGAATACTGGTCCAAAATGGTGTGCGACGTAAAACGTATGGCGATAGCGTGGAGAACTAAAGATAGAGAAAGATAATAACTTAGGTTACGTGCTGTATAAACCGTTGTTTCGCCTTCGGGCAACATCAACAACAATAACTACAATAACAACAACGGTGTTCGCCCATTCTGTATCACACAGACAGTCAGAGTAGGCAGTAAGCCGAAATCAGAAAGAAGATACAAAAAAGCACGTGACCTTCCCGAAAGGGTAAATATAAAGGAGTATCAATGGACAAAGACATTATCACAGATTACGGAAATCTGTATCGAGCATATCGCAAAGCAAAGTCTGGAAAGAAATTTAATTCCAGCACTGCAAAGTTTTCTACGATGGCTCTGGAAGGTGTTACAACTCTAAAAGAGCAGTTGGAGAACCAAACATACAGAATGGCGCCATATAACGAGTTCAAAATATACGAACCAAAAGAACGAGTGATTAAGTCTTGCTCGTTTAAAGATAAGGTGGTCCAACATTGTTTCTGTGATAATGTGCTTTTGCCAAGATTAGAAAAGGTTTTTATCCAGGATAATTATGCTGGGCAGATAGGAAAAGGAACTTTGTACGGAATGGAACGTTTGAAACATCATATGGTGGAACATTACAGGAAGTATGGAACAGAGGGATGGATCCTAAAGTGCGATATAACAAAGTTCTTTTATAACATTGACCATGAAGTGTTGAAAGATATTGTAGATTATTATTTCACAGACGAATACTCAGTGTGGTTGAATCATCTGTTTATAGACAGCACAGAAAGTCCGGGAGCACCGTTAGGAAATCAAGTGGCGCAGGTCCACGCATTATTAATGCTACATGGAATGGATAGCATGATTACTGGAGAATTAGGAATAGAGCACTACGGAAGATATGTGGATGATTTCTTTCTAATTCATCCAAATAAGAGATATTTGCAGGAGTGCTTAAGAAATATCGAACAACTATTGAAAACACTGAATTTGACGTTGAATGCGAAGACACAGATTATCCCATTTCGCAAAGGGATTAAGTTTTTGGGATTTCATCATTATGTAACATCGGAAGGAAGGTACATAAGAAAGTTATCTGGAGAAAACAAGCGAAGAATCAAAAAGAAATTAAGAAGTTGGGCCAGAGCTGTGAAACAGGGAAAGATGACAGAGAAGAAGTTCTATGAGAAGTACAATGCATGGAAGAATCACGCACTACATGGAAATTGCATCAAACTTTGTCGTAGCATGGATTTATATATACAGGAGTTATTAAAAGAATGATAAGAGTTATTTTGGCAGCAGGATGCGAGGAGGTGGATATTGATTTGGATATAGAAAGACCGATATTGTGTCCATTGCGTAAGGTACCAGAGAAAAAAGAAGACAATCTATCAATCCATATACCATACAACGAAGGGTATATAAAGGGCTGGAATGATTGCATAGACGAGACATTAGGGGGCGAGTGATTAATTTTAAGTGTTATGCGGGACTTAACCCAACATTAATCTTTTTTTTATAGATTCAGCAATGAATAAAACAATAATGTTAACAAGAAGAGGAAGTAAGAAATTGTCAATTACTTCAATAGGAATATTATTCATAAAATCACCTCGCTAGATTTATTATACAACGGAAAAATGATTGGGTAAATAGAAGGTTAGAAAAAAATGTGCAGATGGGGGAAATAATAATGAGTGGTTATATAAGCAAAAGAGCATTAATTGAATATTTTGAAAAAATGGATGATGAATGCAATTTGTTCAGGTGGAGAAGTGCTAAGAAGATTAAACAAGGATTAAAAAGTATTATTGCACGTCAACCAACAGTTGATGAAAAAGAGATAATTCGCAAGACGGTGGAACGGATTGTTGGGAGAATGGAAGAACTAGAACCACAATACCTTGGAGTTGAATATACTGATGGTGTGTGTGATGCAATCGAGATAGTCAAGGAAGTAGGTGGAACAAGTGATTGATTATAAATCACCAATAAGCATTATACAAGACGAAATGCACAGACAAATCCAAATAGAAATGGAAAACGAGGTTATGAAGTGTGTTCAAAACGTAGGGGTTCATGTCGATAGGCAAGAATTGATAAAAGCACTTCAATATGACCGAGGACAGTATGAAAAAGGCTACCAAAAAGGATACCAAGACGGATTGAACGCAGACAAGTGGATTCCTGTTGAAGAAACATTACCTGAATCATGCGAATATGTACTTGTGTGGTGTAAAGGAAACTTTGTTGGTGGAACACATGAAGGGGAAGAAACAGAATGGTATGGAATAGGTATTTTGTGTAACGATAGATGGACAATCTATCAATGCAAAGACATTAAAAATATAGAAGTCATAGCATGGAGTTTTATGCCACAACCATACAAGAAAGAAGGTGCAGAATAATGGATGAACTTGTTTGGAAAGGCGTATTGATAGGTATTTTAGCATTAATCGTTTGGATTGGATATTCGTGCTTGATTGAGGCAGGAAGACAAGACGAGATACGACAAAAGGATTGGGAAGAATTCGAAAGAAAGGAGAATGAGCGAGATGGCAAGAATTTACATAAGCGGACCGATGACAGGTGACGAGAATTACCGTGAACGGTTCCTAAAGGCAGAGGAAACGCTGCGACAAAAAGGATACGATGTAATCAATCCTGTAAAGGTAGACCACGTACTAAACAATGCAAACTACGAAGATTATATGAAAGTGGACATGCTCCTGCTTGACATGTGCGATACAATCTACATGCTAAAAGGTTGGGAGAAGTCATGCGGCGCCAATCGAGAGTATGGATACGCAATGGCGAAGGATTATGTAGTTCTACACGAGGAGTGACTACCCAAAATGAGCGTGCTGGAGTATTTAGCTAGGAAGGGTGTGAATTATGAAATTTGAAATAGATTTAAAGAAACCCGTAAGGGAAATGGCAAAGTATTGGTTTCGTAGAAAACCATATGCAGCATTTGATTTAAGAAGGAGTGATGCCGGTGGACAAGCAAACATTGAATCAGTATCGAGCACTATTGCGAGAGATACCGAAATTGAAAAAAGATATATCGAAGTTGGAAAAACGGTTGGACGAGGTTCCAACGGTAGCCGGCAAAGTGATGAAGTCGAGTGACGAGTTTCCTTATGTGTTAGGGCATGTAAAAGTGGATATAGCAGAACCAAAGCTAGCAACAGAGATTAAAACACAAATACGTTACAAGGAGCTTCGCTTGGATCGTGCAGAAAAGCAGAAGACGGAGGTTGAAAAGTTTATTGCGGGAATCGAGGATAGTATTGATAGACAGATATTCGAAATGATGTATTTGAGTGAAAAAAGAATGTCGCAAAGCAAAGTGGGTGATATACTTGGATACGACCAAAGCAGTATTTCGCTAAAAATCAACAAGTATTTGAAAGATTCATAAAATTCATAAAATAATGTGTTATTATTAGACTTGGAAGAGGTGGATGAAGATCTAGTAATTACTCCGAAATATTGATTTTGCAAAGAACGATTCGCGGTGGCGAGTCGTTTTTTGTATAATTTATATAGACACATAAGAAATGCAAATTTGACGCACTTTTTGAAAAAAAAGTAAATTTTCTCTGTTTTTCACAAAAAAATATTTTTTGTAGAATTTTGTAAAAAAATGGAATATAATAGTAACGAGGTTTGAGATGTAAGGCATATGAGGTGGATATGTTCGAGGAAACGAAAAGCAAATTTATTCATTGGAAGATGCAATTTTATGAAAGAAAGGCGAAAAAAATACATAACAAGTATAAAAAGTATGCACAACGGTGTGAAACTAGGGAAAAAGAATTAGATGAATTGGAAACAGAATACGGAAAAGAGAGAGCATGGCAAGAGAAATATATTAAATCCAAAGCGTATTGGGCTATTTGCATAGGTGTTTTTATGCTACTGTTTACAATGTGCTTATCCTATATGTGCGATGTGTCTGACTGGAAGACGGATACGAAGATGCTTTGTGAAGCATTAATTACCATTTTAAACAGTGTATTCAGTATAATTATTGGTATTGGAATAAGTACCTTGGTATTAGATTTCTTTAGTTATATTAAGTATACTAGAGAAAGAATTAAAGAAATTATGATAGATAAGGAATATCTAGATACTTTGTCTTTAAAAGAAAAGAAAAATATTATAGATATTTGTGAAAAAAGTATTTATTTTAAAGATGGAAAATTAACGGATAATAGTTTATATGCAAATATAAAGGAGTCGATTGTTCCGTTAATAGAAGAAAATTATTACAAACAATATAAAATGCACATAGATTGTTATATTGATGAGCGAAAAAAACAAATTATAAAGAAAGTACACAGGATAATGGAAATAGAGTGTGCTGATGAAACTGTGGGATTCGAGATTCCGTTTTCAACTTATTTGACGGTTGTGGATGGTGAAGTTAATGATAATACTTATTCTTTGAAAGAATGTAGTTTAGATGGAAAGGATCTCACGAAAGAAGTAAAAAGGCGTATAAATCACGCGGAGGTTGATAGAAGCGAAGATGTTGAAAACGTTAAGTTTTCAATAAATTACAAATTTAATCTAAAAAAAGGATTGAACAGAATAGAAATTAAAACTGAGACAAGAGTCCCTCTTGATGATAATACATACTCGCACACAATAACAATTCCGTGTAAAAGATATAGTGTTAATTTTACTGTGCACAATCATAATTATGATGTCCAGGGATTTGCATTTGCGTTTGATGATGAAAAGCACAGAGATATTATAGACAGAGTCATCTATCGTGATAAATATGATGAATGTTTTAAAATCCGTTTTGAAAATTGGACGCTGCCGGGAGAGGGGACAGTATTTGTAATTAATAAAAAAAATAGTGACAAATTGAAAAAAATGTGATATTCTACATACGAAAAAACATTAGGGAGGAACAAAAATGACTAAAGCTAACTCAAAGGAGAGAGATAAAGGATAACAGATGTTGTTATTAGGTCCGTACAGATAAATGTTAAAAAGAGAGGTTGTAAGGCCTCTCTTTTATTATGTTTAAAATTCACTAGGAATATAGACAAAATAAAAAAGATATTTTAACGTATTTTTGCGTTGCATAAAATCACCAATTCGAAGCATACTAACAGTGGGGTGATAGAATGCAAGACAAACAAGAAAAGAAAGACCAGGAACAGTTTAATAGTGTTACTAATAAAACAAAACCAGAAAATCAAAATCAGCATCATAACGTCAAAAAAGAAGGTGTAGATGCAAAAAGGAGACAAGTATAGAAGACGTCCATAGAGGGCGTCTTTTGTCTTGCTAAATATATAAAAACAAATTATTATGCAATTAGAGGATCTCAATGTTTAGTGGAACGGAGGAATAAGAATGGGAAATGTATGGTATGTTTTATCAATATCATTGCAAATGAGTGGTGCATTACTTTTGATTTTCGAATGGTGTCGAAAAACAGAGACACTCTTGATAGAAAAATATTTTATGACAAATGCGGTATCCTTAGCCAAAAATGACAATGGAGAAATAAAAATACAAGTAAATGTAGATAATATTAAAACTGTTTTACGAAATATTTACATTAATAGAAGTGCGTTTATGTATATTTTTTCTGGTTACGTTTTAAGTGTTTGGGGACGGATAGGTGAAGAAAAAATAGTTATAGCGGTTTGTATTGCTTTGCTAACTGCTATTATAACTTGGGTAAGTGATTATGTTATAAACAAAAAAGCGGAATCTGAATCAAAGTTAGAATATTATAAAATGGTAATTGAAGCGGATGTACCAGACGGAATAGTTGCGGTGGTTCCGAGAAAATAATTGTGTAGGCACCCTTCGGGGTGCTTTTATACTGCAAAAATATATTGACTTAGGTGTTGACTGTTGTACGGTCCATAATACTCTGATGAGAGTGCCTAAGTCTTTTCTTGTGTCATAAATCAGAAAGAGAGGTGAGCCAGATGGCAAAAGGTAAATATGAGAAATGGTTAACGCCTGAGGGCTTGCTGAAATTAGAAGGTTGGGCAAGGGATGGCTTGACCGATGAACAGATGGCTGAAAAGATAGGAATTAACCGAGATACACTTTACTCTTGGAAGAAAAAGTATCCCGACATTTCCGACACCCTAAAAAAGGGGAAGGAAGTTGTGGATCGAAATGTTGAAAATGCATTGCTAGAAAGAGCATTGGGAGGAACCCATGAGGTAAAGAAGCACATCAAGGTAAAACAAACATATTATGATGCTCAAGGGAGAAAATGCGAAAAAGAAGAAATCAAAGAAGTATTTGATGAAGTGTATGTGGCTGGAGATACTACTGCACAGATCTTTTGGCTAAAAAACAGAAAACCAGATGTATGGAAAGACAAACAGAATGTAGAAATATCTGGATTAGAAGAAGAACAATCAAAACTCAAAGAGTTGTTAGAACAGAGAAGAATGCGACGTGATCCTAAATGAGAGTAGGAGAGAAATTTGATGCATTCATTGATACAGTTGCAGAAGTAGAATTTTTAGAGGGGACTACGGCAGCAGGAAAAACAACAGTTGGTATTTATAAGTTTATGATGGAAGTGGCAGAGAACCCAAATAAACTTCACATCATAGCAGGGTTAGATACAGGTACCGTAGAGAAAAATATAATTAACAAAGACAAAGGTATACTTGATGAATGGGGAACACTGGTAGAATATAACGGAAACGGTACCAGTGAAGAAAAAATCCCTCACATTCTATTTAAACCGAGAAAAGGTGTAAAGAAAGTAATCTATGTTCTTGGTTATGATGACAAGAAACGATGGAAAAAAGCATTAGGTGGTCAATATGGATGTCTGTATATCGATGAAATCAATATTGCAGATATGGAATTTGTCAGAGAGGCGTCAATGCGTTGTGATTATATGTTGGCCACATTGAATCCAGATGATCCAAGTTTGCCGGTATATAAAGAATATGTTAATTGCAGCAGACCATTAGAAAAATGGAGAGAGGAAACTCCAAAAGAAATCTTAGATGAATTAAAGGAAGAACCAAAACCCGGGTGGGTACATTGGTTCTTTTCTTTTAAGGACAATATTGCATTAACGGAAGAAAAATTAGCAAAAATCATTAGAAATGTTCCAGTAGGTACAAAACTCTATAAGAACAAAATACAAGGTTTGCGAGGTAAAGCCACAGGACTTGTATTTCCTAACTTCGATGCAAAGAAGCACGTTGTAAAAAAAGCGTGGCTAAAACAACAACTTGAATCAGGAGCAATCAAGATCAAGAAAATCAGTGCAGCACTAGATACGTCGTATTCCAGTCAATCACAAGATACGATTGCAATGATTTATCAGATTGTAACAGAATGCAGGAAAGTAATTACTGTAGACGAGAAGGTTTATAGTAACAAGGACTTGAGTGTTCCGCTGGCGCCATCTGATACAGTAAAGAATTTCATTGACTTCCTAGAGCGCAACCGGGAAGAATGGGGATTTGCAAAAGATGTATTTATTGACTCTGCAGACCAGGCAACAATAACGGAACTGCAGAAGTATAAAAGGTTACATGGTTGTATTTACAATTTTATTCCGGCGCATAAGAAAACAAAGATTATTGATAGAATTAAGCTCATGCTGTCTTGGCTGCAGCAGGGGGCTTATTTAGTTTTGGAGCATTGTATAAATCATATTGGAGAATTAAACCAATACAGCTGGAAAGAAGATAAGGACAATGAACCAGAGGATAGAAATGACCATACCATCAATGCCAGTCAGTACTCTTGGCTGCCATATAAGATGATGATAGGAGATGAAGAAAATGAGGTGGTGGGATAACATTATGGAAAGTGTTAAAAACGGAGTGCGTAGTTGGTTAAATGTACAACCGGCGAATCCAGCACAGGTGAATATTAGAGAAACATTAGATTTTTACGGAAATGCCATTAAAAACAAAATATGGTACCTAGGTGATAGCAGCGAGTTGGAACAGTTGTATGATCAGTTAGCAATAAGCACTGCTAGAAGAACTTTCTGGGGAGCAAAATGCAGTCCAGGAATGGAACTTAATAAACTTCATACGGGAGTTCCTGCATTAATTGTTGATAGATTGGCAGATGTTACCCTTACGGATTTAAACGATTTCGTTTTTGCAGATAGCAACAATGAAGGCATATGGAAAGAAATTGCCAAGGAAAACGATATAAAAGAATTATTGGGACAGGCCGTGCGTGAAACGTTGTATATTGGCGATGGTGCATTCAAAATATCGTTTGATACAGTGTTGTCACAATATCCAATTATCGAGTTCTATTCTGGTGAACAGGTAGAATTTGTTACAAAAAGAGGTCGTACTGTAGAAATCATTTTTAAGACTTCTTACAACTACAAGAAGAAAGAGTATATCTTACATGAAAGCTATGGATATGGATACATAAAGTACAAATTGTTCCACGACGGAAGGGAAGTTCCTTTGGATGGAATACCGGACACACAAAAACTAACCGACATTGCTTTCTCAGGATACATCGAGGAAAACGGAAAGGTTGTATCTAAAGGTAATTATATGTTGGCTGTTCCTATTAAGTTTTTTAAGTCCAGCAGATGGAAAGAGAGAGGTCAAAGCATATTTGATAAAAAGATTGATGCATTTGATTCACTAGATGAAACATGGAGCCAATGGATAGATGCACTTCGAATGGGTAAGAGCAAGGAATATATTCCAGAATGCTTGCTTCAGAGAAATCCAGATACTGGCGAGATTAGAAAACCAAATGCTTTTGACAACCGTTTTATAGCCATTGAAACAGATGTACACGAAGGTGCAAAGAACGAAGTAAAATTGAATCAACCAGCCATACCGCACGAGAGCTATTTGGCAACTTATATCACAGCGTTAGATCTTTGCTTGCAAGGATTAATTAGTCCATCTACGTTGGGCATTGATGTGAAGAAGCTAGATAATGCTGAAGCGCAGAGGGAAAAAGAAAAGGCAACCTTGTATTCAAGAAATGCTATTGTAGAAGTTCTGACAGAAGATTTGGAACGATTGGTTTCAGCAAGCATTATGGGATACTTGGAGTTAAATAAACCTAATTCTGAGATAGAACCAGTAGAAGTAACGGTCTCATTTGGTGAATATGCAAATCCATCTTTTGAGAGCCAAGTGGAAACAGTTGGTAAAGGAAAGCAACAAGGCATTATGAGTATAGATGCAGCAGTCGAAGAATTGTATGGTGATTCAAAAGATAAGGAATGGAAAGCAGCAGAGGTTGCTCGATTAAAAGCGGAGCAAGGTATTACTGTTCTTGATGAACCAGGAGTGAACTTGGAAGGTGTTGTCGTAAAGGAAGGTGTATCAAATGCAAGTATTGGTGGGACCCAAAACGTACCAAATGAGTAGAAAAGAGTATGAAGGACTTTTAAAAGTAGCAAGTGAACAAGTCCCTTTTGGTGTGTATGCGATTGAAAAGCCAGGATATGCGGAGCTGAGGGTGGACCATTGCAGCAGCATTACAAAATTAAAAACACTGAAAAGGCGATTTAGATCACAAGGATTCAAAGTGTATTCAAATGGTGGTGACTAGCATTGAAGAAAGACTATGATTTAGAAGAAGCTTTTGCCGCCATAGAAAACGAACTTATATCTTCAATGATTCGCAATATGGAAAATCACAAGATTAAAGAGGTTCGAGAAAAGAAAGAGTGGGCAATGTGGCAGGCGCTGCAGTTAGAAGCTCTAGAAGACTACAAAAAGAAAAATAAGAAAAAGTTTAGTAGTTGGTTTTCTGATATCAACGGACAGATAGATGAAATTATAAGGCAAGCGAACAAAGACGGACAAATGAATCAGGAACTAGATATTCTGAAGGCAATAAAGGAAGGTTTTAAGGGTGCTAGAAAAAGATCTAGTACAATGCAAGCTGGATTTTTCAAGTTGAATGAAAGAAAGTTAGATGCTCTTATAAAGGCCACTACTAACGATATGAAAAAGGCAGAAATGGCGATTCTACGTATGGCAAACGACCAATACAGAAAAGCCATTTTTAATGCGCAAGTGTATGCGAATAGTGGTGCCGGTACATACGAAAAAGCGGTAGATATGGCAATGAGAGATATGCTATCTGCAGGGCTTAATTGCGTGGAATATTCAAATGGTGCAAGGCATACTTTGAAGGATTATGCAGATATGGCTATAAGGACTGCATCCAAAAGGGCGTATCTACAGGGCGAAGGTGTGATGCGGCAAAGTTGGGGAATATCTACGGTTATTATGAATAGACGTGGAAATCCTTGCCCAAAGTGTTTGCCATTCTGCGGGAAGGTTTTGATTGATGATGTATGGAGTGGCGGTTCTGCAGAGGATGGACCATATCCATTGATGAGTGATGCTATTGCAGCAGGTCTTTATCATCCTCGATGCAAAGACAGTCATACTACATACTTCGAAGGAGTAAGTAGTCCTCCGGACAATGTATATACACAAAAAGAAATCGAAGAAATCAAAGAAGAATACGCAATCGAGCAAAAGCAACAGATTGCTAAAAGAAATTATGAAAAGTATTCGCGGATGTCAGAGAACTCATTGGATGATGAGAATAAGAAAAAATATAACGCCCGAGCTGATGAATGGCTAAAGCAATATAAGCAATATTATGAGCATCCACGGAAATTAAAATCAAGAAAGTACAATGATAAAAACCAATTTGAAAGATATCGTGAAGTTCTTGGCGATAGTGTGTCAAAATCGTTTGCGGAATTTTTAGAATTAAAGTATAATAATATTGATAAGTGGAAGTTCGTTCGGTTGGATTATAAGAGAAGAAGAGAACTTATGTTGCATCCTGAGTTGAAGCTTCCAAATACAGAAAATGTTGTGTTGCCAGAGGCGAAATTTACACAGTATTTGTTTGGAGGAAAACATCCAGAAGGGCTGGCGAAAGGCAGAGCTATTAGCAGTAGACTTGGGTATGACATCAATAATTGGCAAGAGTTTAGAGATGCAATAAAGTCAAGTTCTGATAAATATCCAGCTAGTCAAAAAGAGCAGACCCAACACGGAACGCGATATGAACAGAAAATAATATTGTATGGATTAAAAGGAAAACCTGCTAATGTAGTTATTGGTTGGATAGAACGCACAAGCGGTGAAGTGAGTATGACAAGTGCTTATATAAAAGAGGTGAAATGATGAAGATTAAGGAATTTGACACGGTCCTTTTGAAAGATGGGAGAAAGGCTGACATAATGGAAGTGCTTGATGAGAAAACGTTTATTGCAGATATAGGAAGTTCCCCAAGTGATTGGGAAACTATCGCTATTACTATTGACGATATTGAAGAAGTAATAGAAGGGTAAAGTTACACCGGTGCAACCGAATTTTATTATGAACTATGCCAGGGCTATATGTCCTGGTATTTTTATACCCATTTTTAAGAAATACACGCAGATTATCTGGGTGTTATTTTTATACAAAAAAAACAGGAGGTAAAAACATGAAGAAACTAAAAGTATTGAAAGCGTTCTTTGACAAGGTGGAGGATAAATATGTATATCCGGATAAAGAGCCAGAGATTGAACGTGAAGAAAAGCGTGCGGAACAACTCGTTCAAGTAGGAGTTTGCGAACTCGTAGAGGAAGGTCAAGACAACGACGGTAGCAATGGACAACTTCCACCAGCAACTACTCCAGAAGATGGCGGAGCAAAAGTAAAGTCGGACGATGATGGAGCGCAAGCAAGTCCAGAGGGTTCAAATGAAAACCCAGAAAGTCCAAAGGCACCAGAAGACGGTAGCAATGGACAACCGAATAAAAAAGACAAAAAAGCAAACCCGGAGACGAAATAACACGTCTCTATTTTTATGTCCAAACACGATATGACACTAAAAGATGCGTGAGCAGCGACACTGAACACAATGGATTAAATAGAGCGACACTCTAAAAACGGAAAGGAGGCATTTCTATGCCAGAACCAACAACACAACAAACACAAACCCAGCAGCAGACTCAAACCCAACAACAGACGCAACAGCAGACACAGCAGCAAACGCAACAAGCGCAAACTGCGCCAAGTGTTGATTATGACAGAATTAAGCAGATGATAGATGGAACATTAGCTGCCAAGGAAGATACAGCTTTAAAAGCGTATTTCAAACAACAAGGATTGAGTCAGCAAGAAGCTGAACAAGCAATTGCTGCATTTAAGGAACAAAAAGCAAAGAATCAACCAGATGTGCAGGCATTGCAGCAACAAACTACACAAGCACAGCAACAAGCACTCCATGCATTGATTGAGAGAGATGCATACAAGTTATCTGCAGAACTTGGCATTGATTTAAAAACAATGGATTATGTGCTCAAATTAGCTGATTTATCAGATGTGGCTAGTGCAGACGGAAAAATTGACCAAGAAAAATTGAAAGGATCCTTAAGCAAAGTCTTGGAAGATGTTCCGCAATTAAAACCTCAAACAGAGGTGCAACAAAATGGATTCCGACAAATTGGCGTTGGATCCACGCAACAAACACAGCAACAAACACAAACACAGCAACAAACAGCGCAAGTTCCTACAAAGAGATGGAACCGCTGGAATTAATTAGGAGGTAAAGAATTATGCAAAATTTAAATTATGCAGAACAATGGAGTCCAGAACTCCTCGAAATCCTTATTCAAGGAACATTGACATCACCATTCATTACGCAGAATGTAAGATGGTTAGATGCAAAGACATTCCACTTTACACAAATGAGTACAAGTGGATTTAAAAATCACAACCGTAATGGTGGATGGAACAGAGGTGAATTCAATCAGACAGATGTACCATTCACAGTAACACACGATAGAGATATTGAGTTCTTGGTAGACAAAGCCGATGTTGATGAGACAAACGCAACAGCATCTATTCAGAATATCACACGTACATTCGAGCAAACGCAGAGTGTTCCAGAAACAGATGCGTTGTTCTTCTCTAAAGTAGCAGCTGCAGCAGTGAAGGCGGGATATACAACTTCAACAGCAGTGGCAGATTTTACGTCAGAAACTACATTCGCTAAATTAAAAGAGATGTTAGGACATGGCAAACTTCGCAGATACAAAGCAATGGGTGCATTGATGATGTATGTGAGAAGTGAAATTATGGACGCACTGGAAATGGATAAGACATTCACTCGCAAGATTGAGATGACTCAAATTGCAGAGGGTGGTCTTGGAATTGAAACTCGTGTAACAGACATAGATGGTGTTCCAGTACTTGAAGTAATTGATGATGAAAGATTCTACGATGCTTTCAACTGGGAACCAGAAAAGGGTGGTTTTGAACCAGCAGCAGATGGACATAAAATCAATGTATTGATTGCATGCGGAGCAACATGTAAGACAGTGCCAAAGATTTCTTCTATCTACTACTTTGCTCCAGGAGCACATACAGAAGGTGATGGATACTTGTATCAAAACAGACAGCTTTCTGATACATTTGTATTCCCTAATGGAAAAGATGGAAAAGTAGATTCAGTTTATGTAGACTTAGACACTGCAGCAGTAGTCTAGCTTTGAAGGAAGGTGAATAATGATGAGTTATGAACCTTATGCATCAGAAACTCGTTATAGGAATGAGTTCAAGGGTTCCGTTCTCCCAGATAAAGAACGGGAAAAGTATCTCAGACAAGCGTCAAGGCATATTGATTCCCTTACCTACAACAGAATTGTAGGTAGGGGATTTTCAAATTTAACGCCTTTTCAACAGTGTCTCATTCAAGAGGTATGTTGTGAACAGGCAGAATTTGAATACGAGAACAAAGAGCTTTTTGATATGATTCTTCAGGGGTATTCAATCAATGGAGTGTCTATGCAGTTTAGTGGTTCATGGAATGTCAAAATTGAAAAGGGTATTCCAGTCAAGCGAGATGTCTATGAAAAGTTAGTGCAAACGGGACTTTGTTGCAGACTTGCGAGGTGATCTAGTATGAAATGGCCAAGTTTAGTGCCTCCTGCTTTTTGTAAGACAGATATAAGTCTGGAGATGGAGCAGGAAGGTGTAAGTGAAAATGGCGAACCATTAGAAATGTTTCGTTTTGAAGGAAAATGTAATTATCAGGAAAGTGCAAAACGTATTCTGACGGATCAGAAGAAAATAGTGTTGATAACGGGAGTTGCTATGTTTCCTGGAGACATTTGCCCAGAACTTCCTGTGATATCTGGAGGAACTGCAATCGTTCATGGATCGAAAAGAAGAATCGTGAAAGGAACTAAAGCAAGGAATCCGGATGATACGGTTAATTATACGGAGGTAATGCTTGAATGATAAACGTTGATTCACAGGTTATGCTGAACATGTCTGAAATTAACAAGTTATGTGAAGCTCAAATACAAGCCCTAGAGGAGACTGGAGAAGCTCTGCGAACAGAAGTTGTGCAAAGGCAGATTATGCCATTTGATAAAGGTAATTTGCAAAACGAAAGCACATTTGTGGATTTAACACAAAGTAAGAACGGAAAAGTTAGCATAATATCAAGCACTCCTTATGCAAGACGATTATATTTTCATCCGGAATTCAATTTTAGTAAGGATGAGAATCCAAATGCAAAGGGTGAGTGGTACGAAGATTATGTTCCAGGGGGCAAGTATGATACGTTTGCTCAGAACAAATACAAAGAGTTATATGGGAGGATTGCAGGACTATGATGTTAGAAGATGTGAAAGATTTTATCAAATCTCTTAATTTGTCAGAGCATATATATATGGGAAAATTGGATAGTAAAAAAGAAATGTCCATAGGCGTTTATCATAGTAAACGAGAAATGCCATATACAACAGCGATAGGCGGTCCTTCTCTTCGTTCTTATGGTGTAAAATCCGTGAGTTTATTAGTTCACTGGAATAAATCTCCACGTGACACAGAAAAGGCCGCTAAGGCGCTATTTGAAGCTTTGAGAGATGCGAGAGAATCAAAAATAAACAATTCAACAATAAAATTTATTCAATTGCTGTATGACGAGCCAATTGATGTTGGTACCGATGACAATGGTGTTTATGAAATGGTTATTGATGCAGCAGTTGTTTTTAAAAAGTAGGAGGTATGTGAAATGAAAACAGGTGTATACCCATGTTATGAAAATCAGTTCCAAATTGGGACAGGAGCAGATGCAATGAGCCCAATTGCAGATTGTGAATCGTTTAGTGTATCGATTGACAGTGGTGTGGAAGAATGGAAATCATTCGACCAAGAAGGGTGGGTAAGTCGATTAATGACAGCTAAAGGCTTGACAATTTCTGTAACAGCCAAAAGAAATGTTGGAGATGCAGGTAATGATGCAGTTGCAGCATGCGCATTTAAAAACGGTCATGATGTGGAAAAGCCATTCCAATGGACTTTCCCTGATGGAACTATTGTCAAATTAAACAATGCGGTTATTAACGTTAAAAATGCTGGTTCTGGAGATTCAACAGCTGTTGCTCCGTTAGAATTCGATGTTATGTCAAATGGTAAACCAGAAATAACAAGTGCAGTGTAGGAGGCGCGATATGAGTAAAATCGTAGATATTACTGAGAAACTTAGTTTTGATACAAATCCTAAATTGATGATCAAAGGAAAAGAATATGAAGTCAATGCGGATGCGGAGACAGTTCTCAAAATTATGGGGATTCTGAGCACAGAGGGAGATGGTCCTGGTGCAACGATTAAAATGTATGAATTGATTTTCCCTGAAAAGGAAAGAGAAAAAATCAAAAAACTAAAACTTCAGTTCGCTGATTTTTCAAAAGTCATTGAAGCTGCGGTAAATCTCATTACAGGTAGCGAAGAAAATAAGGGAGAGTAGCGACCCGTACTATGACTTGATAGAAGATTTCGATTTAATCATATCTTCTTTTCAAGCACAGTACGGGATTCGTTTATCCCGTGACCTAAAAGGGATGAAATGGAGCGAATTTAAAGCACTCCTCGTTGGTATTGATGCAGAAACTCCTCTTGGAAGAGTAGTGTCAATACGTTCTGAAGAAGATGATGAGATTTTAAAAAAATTTACAAAAAGTCAACACCGAATTCGAAACGAATGGAGACAACGCAAAGCAAAACTTGTTGATGAGAAAGAAACTATGCAGTTCCTAGAACAAATGAAACAAGCGTTTATATCTATGTCAGGAGGTGGGACTAATTGAAGAAAAAAAGAAAGTAAAGTGTCCACATTGTGGACATGAACAAAAAGTGCAATATACCTCTAATGCAGTATGTAGAGGGGTTTATGTAAGATGCCAGGCAAGGCATTGTAAGAAAGAATTTGAAATTAAAATAAATCAGGACAAGTAGTGCCATGTGTCGATGTCCTCAAAAGAAGAGGCGGTGATACAAGTGTCAGAGACAAGTGTTGGAAAAATATGTCTTGATTTAGTAGTAAATCAGAATCAATTTAATAAGCAAATGTCAGGGATTCAGTCTCTTGCTAAAAAGACAGGTGCAATTCTTGCTGCCGCTTTTGGTGTGAAAAAACTAGTATCGTTTGGAAAGGCATGTGTGGATTTAGGTTCGGATCTTCAAGAGGTCCAAAACGTAGTGGATGTAACATTTCCGAATATGACAGAAAAAGTAAATGCTTTTTCAAGGAGTGCGGCGGCTTCGTTTGGTTTATCCGAAACTATGGCCAAAAAGTTTACAGGAACCTTTGGAACTATGGCGAAAGCGTTTGGATTTACTGAGCAGCAGGCGTATGATATGGGGTCTACACTTGCGGGGTTAGCGGGAGATGTGGCTTCTTTTTACAACATTACGCAGGATGAGGCGTATACGAAGCTAAAATCTGTTTTTTCTGGAGAGACTGAAACCTTAAAAGATTTGGGTGTAGTTATGACGCAGACGGCGTTAGATTCGTATGCGTTAGCTAATGGGTATGGAAAAACAACGAAAGCAATGAGTGAAGCTGAAAAGGTGGCTTTGCGATATGCTTTTGTACAAGATAGATTAAGTGCAGCATCAGGTGATTTTATAAGAACGTCGGACGGATGGGCTAACCAGGTGCGCGTTTTAAAATTACAATTTGATAGTTTGAAAGCGACGATTGGCCAAGGGCTTATCAATGCTTTAACGCCAGTGTTAAAATTGTTTAACACACTTATTGCAAAAATAGTAAGTTTTGCACAAGTGCTGTCCGATTCGCTAGGGAAAATATTTGGCTGGAGTTATCAAAATGCAGGTAATGGAGTATCTTCAGATTTGGAATCTGGAGCAACTGCGGCATCAGGTATAGCTAGCGGTATAGATAATGCGTCTAAAAACGCGAAAAAATTAAAACAACAACTTAGTGGAATAGATGAATTAAATGTATTGTCTACGGATAGCGGAGATAGTTCTGGCGGAGGTTCTTCCGCAGGTGTTGGAGGTACAGGCGTAGATATTCCTAGTGGAGGAGAATGGGTCAAAACTGGAGGGCTTTTCTCGGGCTTTGATAAAGAATTGAAGGCCTTTGAAAAGTTGTTCAAAGACATAAAAATCGGGGATTGGTTTGCAGTTGGCGAAGATGTGTCAAACATTATAGTCGCTATATTCGATATGTTTGCTAATGCCATAGATAAAGTGAACTGGTTTGGATTAGGACAGAAAATAGGAAATTTTATTGCTGGAATTGATTGGACATCGATATTGAGTTCGGTAGGAAGACTTATTTGGCAAGCAATTAACGCGGCAATTGAATTGTGGGCAGGAATGTTTAGTACGGCTCCGATTGAGACTGCTATATTAACAGCACTCGCTCTTTTAGGAGCAGTAATCTCGATGGGGCTTCCTGCAGCTATAATGTCTGGGGTGCAGGCAATGATGGGAAATCCAGCAATGTTAAGTTCTCTAACAACAATGTTTAGCAGCTTGTTTTCTAATCCGATTTTATTAGGTATTACTGCGGCAATAGCTGGAATATCAACAATGTTTGTTGGTATTTATGATGCAATTAAAAATGGAATGGATTGGCTCAATGCAATGTTGATTCCTCTGGGAGCTACGTTGGCCGGTACTGGAATAGGTGCGATTATCGGTTCATTAGGAGGTCCTATAGGAACTGGAATAGGTGCACTTATTGGATTGGTAATAGGGCTGATAGTAGATGGTATTGTTGCGATTATAGATGTTGTTAAAAACGGATTTAATGAGACCAACAGTGCGGTTTTGGCGTTTTTAACTATGCCGGCATTTCTTGCTCCTATTGTTCTACTGTTTGATGAAATCGTAGGATATATAAAAGATCTTTTCAAAAACAAGATTCCTGCAGCTTGGGATTCTTTTGTATCTTGGCTTGGTGAATTGCCTGACAAAATTTCAACATGGTTTTCTAATTTGTTGCAACCGATTAAGGATTTTGATTGGAAACAATTTGGATATGATATGGGGAAAAAGGCAGGTAATGCAATCAAGAATATTTGTACTGCAGTTAAAACCTTCTTTACGGAAACACTACCTGAAGTATGGGCGAGTGTTACAACTGCGTTTGAAAAATTCTTTACTGAGACATTGCCAAAGTTTGTGAAAGAAAAGCTGCCACAACTCTTTGAAACAATTAAAACGGAATTTGTAACGTTCTTTACCGAAACGCTACCCGAAGCGCTTAAGGATGTGGGACAGTGGTTCTTAGACGTTGGACAAGCTATTTGGGATGGAATTAAAGAAGGTTGGGATACTGCAACACAAGCGATAGGGGATTTGGTATCTGGTTTTGTTGATGGATTTAAGGATGCATTGGGCATACATTCTCCATCAACCGTATTCAGAGATTTTATTGGAGTCTTTCTTGGAGAAGGGATTCTTGAAGGAATTGCAGAGAAATTTTCAAAAATTGAAGAGTGGATTAATTCCAAAATTATACCACCTGTTAAAAAAGGATGGGAGCTTGTTTCAGCAAAAATTAAAGAAATTTTCTCTACGCTGTGGACCGGAATAAAGAAGGATGCCATAGGTGTAATGAATTCGTTACTGTCTACAGTTGAGTCTGCAGTTAATAAGATGGTTGGCGGTATCAACAAAATCATAAACGGATTTAACAAGGTTGTGTCTTGGGCTGCAAAGGTTGCAGAGGTCAATTGGGGGAAAGTATCCACAATTCCGACGGTATCATTATCGCGGATTCCAATGTTAGCTGAAGGTGGATATGTTAAAGCGAATACGCCGCAATTGGCTATTATCGGTGATAATAGGCACCATGGAGAAATCGTATCCCCAGAAGACAAGTTGGATAAGATGGCATTGAAAGCAGCACAATTAGCTCGTGGCAATGAGGATAATAGTTATTTAATTCAAATGATTTTGTTAATGAAACAACAAAACGAACTGTTGGCTGGTATTCTTCAAAAAGAAACCGGTATAACAAAAGACGATATTGGCCAAAACGCGAGAGAATGGGCGAGAGATTATTTTAAGCGAACAGGTGATAATGCTTATTCTTTTTAATTGAAAAAATAACATTAATATGTTAAAATGCACGTGAGGTTTGATGTAGGATATACATATAGGAGGAAATTATGGGATTTGCAGTAATGGTTTTCGGCTTTTTCCTATTAGTATTGGGAGTTCCAGCATCAATTATTGTGTGCATTGTATGTCTAATTAGAAAGAAGCATGTTACAGTTTCTATTATAAGTGTTCCAACGGTGGCAATTATAAGCTTGGTAATGCTGGTTGTTGGATGTGAGTTTTATACAAGGACTGATGAGTACAAACAGATACAACTTGAACGACAACAAGAGGAAGCATTAGAAGCGGCTAAAAAAGCGGAGATGCAAAAAGAGAGTGAAGATGAGGAGGAAAAAGACTCTTCAACGAAACAAGAAGAAAAGAAAGAGACAGAAAAGACTAGCGTAAAGAAAAAAGAGGAAAAGGTCAATTCTTTTACTTATTTGAAAACAGATGTTGAGTTTGTAGATTATGCAATTGAGCAAAACATGACAGGCGAGACTTGCTTAGTTCTTTATTTTGACTTTTCGAATAATTCAAAAGAAAATCAAACTTTTGATTATCTCTTCACAACAAAGGCTTTTCAGGGTGGTGTGGAACTAGAAACATCGTTGTTCCATGTAAATGATGAATCTAAAAATGCATCAAAGGAAATTCGACCAGGGACAAAGGTTCGAGTTGCAGAGTCATTTATAATAAGTGATGGTGCAACTGAGGTTGATATTGAAATAGTCCCATTTTCAATATGGAGCGACAAAAAACTTTCTGAATTTAAGCTAGACATTTCAAAGAAAATGTAATATAAAAACAATTCGCAAATGAGACACCTGCTAATGTGGGTGTCTTTTTTGTGTGTAAACAATGAAAAAAGGAGTGTGGTGCTATGGCATATCAAGGGTATTTGATAAAAGTTGGAGAGTATAAAATACCATATGAGTTTATAAATGCAGAAACTTATAAAGCACATAAGAGCATACAGGACGTGGATTCTTATCGTGATGCTAATGGGAAGTTGCATAGACAAGCATTGGCACATGTTCCATGCAAAGTGGAATTTGAAACGCCGCCTAATCTAACGTCGTTGGAATTTACAAGCCTAATGGAAAAAATAAAAGAGAATTACATCATAGCAGGGGAAAGAAAAGCTGTTGTAACATCATTCATTCCGGAGGAAAACGATTATATGATACAAGAAATGTATATGCCAGATATAACGCCAACAATAAAGTCTTTGCTGAATGATGAAATTTATTATTCGCCGATACGTTTGGCTTTTATAGGTTATTAAGGTGGTGTTAGTGTGATTGAACATTTTTACAAGCAATTATTCAATCAAGATTCGATTGATAAGCAAATTGTTGTACAGTTTGATGGTGGGGAAATTACTAATGAAAATCTCTATCAAGAAGATTTTGAAATAAAAGAAAGTTTGTGCTCCGAACCAGAAATGAGATTTGGAAGGTGTGAAGCTGGTTCCGTAAAGTTTAAAGTTGCAAAGAATGTTTCTGAATTATTAGGTAAGAAAATAACGGTTCTTGAAATATTGGATGGAGACGAGCAACATCCGTTTCAAATAGGAATTTACAAGGTTGATACAGATACTCCCAATGGAGATAAGAATTATCGCAATGTGATGGCATATGATGCTATGCATGATATTATTAATGCGGATGTGGCAGAATGGTACAATTCGCTGACTTTTCCTATTTCACAAAAAGACTTTCGAGATAGTTTTTTTAATTATCTCGATGTAGAGCAAGAGGAAGTAGATCTTATTCTAGATGATATGTTGATAGAGCAGACTGTTAACACTACAACATTAAGTGGAAAGGACGTTATATCGTCGTTGTGTGAGCTCAATGGAGTTTTTGGCCATATAGACAGAAAAGGATTATTTGCATATGTATCTTTGCCTGGAAGGGATAGCGCGGAAGTAGTAGATGGTAGTCGGTATCTCTCGTGTGAATTTGAAGAATTTGAGACAGAATTTATATCGAAATTGCAAATAAGACAAGAACAGAATGATATTGGTGTTGTTGTAGGAGATGGAGCAAATGCGTATATTATAGAAAATAACTTTCTTGTCTATGGAAAGGATCCAAATGATTTGGAGGAAATAGCAAGAAAAATACTTGCAAAAATTACTAATATTTCTTATAGACCAATGAAGGTTACTCTCTTGGGGAATCCATGCTTGGAAGTGGGAGATGCGATTCTGATTCATACGAAAACAAAAGATGTGTTTGGCTATGTTTTTGAAAGAACTATTAAAGGAATCCAGTCGCTAAAAGATTCTATCCAGGCTCAAGGTGTGCAGCAGTATTCAGAGAAAGTCAACTCCATGCAACGAGAGATTAATCAATTGCGTGGAAAGACAAATGCATTAGAAAAAACTGTTGAAAAGACTTTAGCAAAAATATCTGATGTGGAAAAAGGAATGGCTACAACCATTGAGCAGACTTCTGAGAGAGTCAAAATTGAAATTGAAGCTGCAACGAAGAATTTAAGTAATCTGCAAGAAGAAGTTGCAAAGAATACAGAGAATATTAATAAGACGACGTATGAATTTGGGACAGAAGACTTTACTGTGGCCAAAGAGGGAGAAGAAATTGAAACTCATATATCACACAAGGGTATGCGAGTTCTTCATAACAAAAAGGAAAAGTTGACAGCAAATAATGAAGGTGTAAAAGCTGAAGACTTGCATGCGACAACTTATTTGATAGTAGGCGATAATAGTCGATTGGAAAATTATAAAAAGAAGCGTACCGGTATTTTTTGGATTGGAAGTTGAGGTGAGAGAGTATGCCAAGAGTAGGAAAGATAGAGTTTAGTCCAGGCGATTATAGTATTGTGAATAATGAAACTTCTTTGAACATAAAGGGGGTTATAACGACTTCGGGAGAATCTTGGAAGGGTGATCACAGAACAGGAACCATAATTGTAACACAAGATGGAGAAACTATTTATAACGGCAAGTTTACTCATGGAGCCCCGCTTAATTCAACTACTACATTGTTTTCAGTTGATATAAACGTAAAACATAAGAGTGATGGTTCGTCAGGAACAATTGCGGCAAATTATAATTACGACTCGGGGTGGTGTGTTGCAAGCAATTCTATTGCTTTACCAAAGATACCGAGACAAGCATTGATTACAGATGCCCCGAATTTTCATGACGAGGAGACACCAGTTATTAAATATTCAAATCCAAGTGAGAATAATGCTACATCGGTTCAAATTTGCGTATCACTAGAAGGAACTAATGATGATATATCATATCGAAACATTGATATGGCTGGAACAAGCTATGTATTTGAGTTTAGCGACGAAGAAAGGGAAATTCTTCGAGCTGCAACTGTAGACAGCAACAGCAGAGCGGTGACGTTCATTGTAAAAACTGTTATTGAAGATGTTGCATTCTACAGTTCTTTGGAAAAAGTATTTACGGTGATCAATGCGACTCCAACACTTAACCCTGTAGTGGTAGATGAAAACGAAGAAACAATCGCATTAACTGGAGATCCCAATATCCTAGTGAAAGAACAAAGTAATGCTCGCGTCATATCAGGAGCAATGGCTTACAAGGGAGCACAGATAAAAAATGAAAAAATAATATGTGGTAATAAGAGTTTAAGGGAAAGTGGCACTATCGAAGCTGTTGGTAGTGGTGCTTTTATTTTTTCCATAACAGATACGCGTGGGAACACAGTAACACAAGAAGTGAAGGTGCCAATGATTGAGTATATTAATTTGACATGTGATCTTTTGGCACGTGCTCCTGATGCGGAAGGGGATATGAATTTTACTGTTTCAGGAAACTGTTTTGCCGGTTCGTTTGGAGAGGTAGACAATGCAGTAGCAGTTTATTACCGATATAAAGACAGCACGTCTGATTTCACAGAATGGATTGAAACAGAAAATATAGTCTTTGGGAATAACACGTATTCAATAGATGTCCATCTCAATGGTTTGGATTATGAAAAGAAATATACGTTCCAAGCAATGGCAATTGATAAATTAATGAGTGCTATTAGTGTGGAACGTATTGTTAAGACTATTCCAGTGTGTGATTGGGGAGAGGAAGATTTTAATTTTAATGTGCCAGTCACCCTGAAAGGTGTTAAATTGATTGATTTAATGTATCCAGTTGGAAAGATTTATATGAGTGTAGACGATACGAATCCTGAGGAAATATTCGAAGGAACAAAGTGGGAATCTTGGGGTGCAGGTAGAGTTCCTGTAGGTGTAGATGTTTCTGATGAAGATTTTGATTGTGCAGGAAAAGTAGGAGGAGAAAAAGAAACTATTTTGACTGTAGATGAAATGCCGAGTCATTTTCATGATGGCATTACAACGGAACTTTTGGAAGGTACTCACAGGATGACATATCAAAATGCGTCACAAAGAGGCAGTGGTGTGGAGGCGTACTGGAGTCTTGCTGAAGACATAACGCCAAACGAACTAACTGCTAAAACAGTCGATTCGGGTGGTGGTGAAGCACATAACAATTTACAGCCATATATAACTTGTTATATGTGGAAACGTGTAGCATAGAAAGGAAGTGGTTTGATTGAATGAAATAGTTGTAAAGTTTAGAAAGAATTTTGACACTGAGAATGTCAGTGGATTGAGACAATGGAATTATGGGCAAGTACTGAAAGTTGAGGGGCTTGAACTTCCAGACGGGAACATAGAGGTTCATTTTTCATTGACAGAGTACGATGGAAAGGCTCCAGTTCAAATGGGTACCGTGCAGAATAATGTAATTGCTGTAGACATCCCAGACTTCATCCTAGCAAAAGAGAACGTGTATATGCCAACATATGAGGCGTATGCGTGGGTTTACGTTACGGATGGAGAAAGCGGAAAGACCATAAGAAAGATTGTGTTTACGATTGAATCTAGGGCAGAACCTACGGCAGGCGTACCAGAGCCGAAGCAGGACGAGTTTTTGGATGAAGTCAGGGCGATTATGAATGAAACAAAAGAGATTGCTCAAAGTGTTCGTGATGATGCGGATAATGGTGAGTTTGATGGTCCAAAAGGGGAAAAAGGAGATGCTGGTGGACTTCGATGTATACCATGTAAAGAATTACCTACAACAGACATTATTCCAAACGCATACTATCTTTTAGAAAACGGAACAGAAGAAGTCGAAGTAAAAGGCGAAACAGTAGTCAAGAACAAGTATATCGAATATATGTATATCAATGGCGAATGGGAAATTATTGGTAGCATAAGTATTGGTATGAACCTAGACGAGTACGTGAAAAAGACGGATTATGCTACAACGAGCGTAGCTGGATTAGTTAAACCTAATGCTCGATATGGTACTTATGTAGACGCCAACGGTTTGTTATCTATATCGGGTGCAACTGCCGATGATGTAGACGCAAAAGCGAGTTCCACAAAACCAATAACACCGTACAGAATTGACTACGCCGTTATGAAAGCCTTGACCGATAGCAAAAATCACGAATGGACAGAAGAAGAACAAGCAAATGCTAGAACACAGATAGGTGCTATCGGAAATAGTGATTTTGCGACAGCAGACGTTGGTGGAGTTGTTAAAGTTAGTAATCTCGATTATGGAGTTGAATTAGCTACTGACGGAACTTTACGAGTAAGAGAAACAAACGAATGGAACATTCTGAATTCTAGAAAAAGTGGTTCTCGTTCACCCGTGACATTATCGAAAGTCGATTTAGTTGTTAAAGAAGTATTGAAAAATCCACAAGTAGAATGGACAGAAGAAGAAAAGGCGAGTGCGTTGGCACAGTTGGGTGTTTTTGCTTCAAATGGTGTTCTAACGTCTAAAGATGGTGCGTTAGTGTTTATACCTTGGGCATACAATACACAAGCAAATTCGATTGTAAGACGTTTGGGGGATGGAAGTATTGAGTGTAAAATGTCTACTTTGGATACGTGTGCAACAAACAAGGGGTACGTTGACGGACTAATCGGTGACGTTCAATCAATCCTCACAGAACTCCACTCCTACGCAGAAACATTATCTGGAGGTGATGCATAATGAGTACATTAGCAGAACAAGTTGTAGAGCAACTGAAAACCGATATGGATAATGTGTATGATGCTGGTTATCAGAAAGGGAAGTCTGAGGGCGGAGAGAATTATTTACAATATGCCAAAACCATAAGTCATATAAGTAGAGGGCAACTAACAAGCAAAGAAGTAGTTGTCAATTTAGAATGTGCCACAACTTTAAATAACTTGTTTCATACAACCAATGATGAGAATTTGTGTGTTGAGCATATAACAGTCAACTGTCCTCATCAAGTAACTGGTGTAGGTGGTGTATTTTTTTCGCAATCACCTAATGATACTGTGTTAAAACATATAACATTAAATGTTGATATTTCAAAGGCTACGATGCATACGAATATGTTTAGAGGCTGCGAAACGTTAGAGATAATAGATGGTACACCATTGGATTTTTCAAGTGCCACTTCTTTGAATATATTTAACTTGTGTTTTTCAGTTGTAGAGTTAAGAGTAGTACCACAAAGTATTAAAGTCAGTTTAACATGTTCATATTCACCATATTTAAGTAATGAAACAATACAGAGTATTATTGACGGACTAGCAGACCTAACAGGACAAACCACACAAACACTCGGGCTCCATGCAGACGTAAAAGAAAGACTCACAGAAGAACAGATTGCCACAATCACATCAAAGAATTGGACATTAGCGTAGGAGGTCATTATGAAAGTAGAAACATACGAACAACGTATCTTAACACCAGAGGAAGGCAAGTATCTTTACAACGAGAACGCGAAAGTTATTAGCGACAAAGTGTATCTCGGTAAAGAAGCAGACGCATCCGAGTGGGTAGAGATTACAAGTGAAGAGAAGGATGCTCTCAAAGCAGAGTGGGAAGTGGAGACCGAGTAGGTCTTATTTTTATGCAGAAAAGGAGAATGAAAAATGAAAGAAATTTTAACATTTATTGAAGGACACAGCTTCTTCATTATACTGCTTTGGGCAGTATTGTTGGACACAGTATTGGGTGTATTAAGAGCAGTCAAAGAACACAAGTTTAACAGTTGCGTTGGTATCGATGGTGCGATTAGAAAAGTGGCCATGCTTTTTAGTGTGCTACTTTTAATGGTAGTAGATACTATTGTAAATATTGATTTACTGTTTTTGGTACCGCAAAAGTATCTTCAGTACATAGGTATTAGCAAAATGGGCATATGTGAAATATTCTGTCTGTTGTATATACTATATGAAATTGTGAGTATTTTGAAAAATATGACTTTATGTGGCTTACCAGTACCGACAAAGGTAAAGAAATTTATACAGAAATTCTTGGATGATATGACAGATGAGTTACCCAGTGAAGTACACGAACAAATTGTAGCAGAGCAAAAGAAGTAATGAGGGCGAGTGATCGTCCTCATTTTGATTGGAGGTAAATAATATGGCAAAATATATAGCACATTCAAGTATTGATGAAAGAGGAAAGATTTCTGGTGGACAAGCAGGAGATCAGACGGGGAAAGAAGTCTGTGTAAGGACTTGGTACGACAAGCCATTTACACAAGTTTTAAGAATCGAAGACAAAGAAGTTCGTGAACAATTCGCAAATAATATGATTGATTGTTCTAATAACAACAACGTTGGTTACGATCAAGGTGGTAGGAACTCATTGTTAACACAAGCAATCAAAGTCAATTTCGACTTCTCGAAAATTTCTGTAAAATGCGAAGGAGATTGTTCATCCACAATAACAGCCTGCGTACTTGGTGCTATTTACAGAGTGCTTGGGAAAGAGGCATACGAAGAAGCGTATGAAGTTCTTGTGGTGAGTGGAAACTGTGCTACAACTAGTACCTTGTCTAGTAGACTTCGAAAACTCACAATGATCAAAGTAACACTTTACACATCAACGGCATACACGAGAGGAACTTCCAATGCAGTTTATGGGGATATTTACAATAAGCCAGGAAGTCACGTTGTTGCCTACATCGACGACGGAAAGAAAAAGACATCATCAAAAGCGGAGGTGTATAAAATGAATACATTAAAAAAAGGAAGTAAAGGAAATGATGTAACAATCTTCGAAAGCATTATGAAGAAGATGGGTTACTACACAGGAAACATTGATACGGAATTTGGAAAGAAATGTGTAGAGGCCTGTAACGCATTCCAAACAGATTATCCAGAATGTGGAACCAATGGAAAACCGGATGGTTCGTTTGGACCTAAATGCTGGAAGAAAGCATTGTCTCTTCTTGGAGCATAGCAAAAGAAAAGCACCTTCAATCTTGCGGTTGAGGGTGCCAATTTTATGGGGCATAAATGGGGCGGAATGGGGCAAATTATGATATGGTCTGATATGCTTTTTTTATTTTTTGTCCCGTATTTATTGGATTGTTATATATTGATATATCCTAGAGTGTCCCACCATCCGCATAGAAAAAAAGGATTCAGATGAAAATCTGGATCCTTTTTTTGTAGCAGACGAGTCCCTTGCACCCATGGTCCAAGGTCTTCGCTCCGCTACGGTCGGCGCAGAGCAAACGTCCACTGGACGTTTTGCGCCCCGCCATCCGCATAGAACCCTTGGTTTTCCAAGGGTTTTTTCTTTTGTCAAAAACTACCACACAAGATTTTTATAAATCACCACACAAGATTTTAAAACAGACCTTTCACAAAGAAAGAGAGGATAAAATCTATGGCAAGAGGAAAACAAATCACAAAGCAAATCACAAAAACCACATCTGAATGTTTGGAGTTATTTCTCAAACATTGTCAGACAAAGAACCTATAGAAAATATAATTTGGACAGAGGTGTAACCAAAACTTCCATCCATCTTTTTAGACATACTTATGTGAAACATTATATCCTTGCGGGCGGACAGGCGTCTTATCTCCAAAGATTATTAGGACACTCTACAATCACGATGACGAATCATTATGTAAATCTTTATTCAACTGACTTGCAAACGAACTACGATAAATTCAATCCGTTGGATAATTTGGCAAGAACGATAGGATAGTAAAATTATGAGAGATAGATTGTATGATTTGATGTCAGAATTCAATGTGATTATTGAGGATATAGAATGTCTTGGGGAGCGGTAGAAGTCCATTTTGATGGCATAGTTGAACAGTATGATTGTGAAAAAGCAAGAAGCCTTTTAAGGGTGTATTTGAGCGTTATAAGGGGTATAAAAGAAGATTGCGAAGAACTTTACAACAAGATAGACCAAACGATTTTGGATATGAAAAAGGCGGATGTGTAGCAGAATTTACACAAACTCTTAATGAGTATATATTTATTATTATAGATTAAGAATTTGTGGAAATCCGCCACAGAACAAAAAGAAAAATGCGGTTGTAATCATTATTAGTGGTTACTTCCGCATTTGTTTTTTTATTGTGTTTTAACGGAATATCCGTTATAATATGTAAAAATAACTAATCAAAAGGAGATTGAGAAAATGAAAAAGAAAATTGTTGTATTGTTAAGTTTAGTTATGATTTTGAGTATGTTGCTTTGTGGGTGTGGAAAAAATAATAATGCAACAGTTATTACAAACTCTGGAGTGACTGAAGAATATCAAATAGAAGAACTTGTTGACACGCTACACGAGAATGAGGTGTTGACAGAAAATGAATATATAGGAGCCGAAATAACACTGACAGGGGTAGTTCAATTTGTTGAATCAGATTATCATGGAGGGGTGAATTTCTATGATGAGTTATCTCCACGTCCGGAAATCTATATTGTCAAACTTGAAGGATATGCACAGGTAGTAGTAGTGCAATCAGAACACCCAGAGGTTGCTACTTTAAGGGCAGGTGATGTGATTGAGATTAAATCACAGATTAAGGATACTAGATGTTTAAATTGGCAGGCAGTCAAAGGATTTTCAATGTTTTCAGCAGAATATATTGACGAAGAATGGAACGATACAACGGTAATAACGTTACAATAAAGACATAGGCGGTAAAGGAACATCCTTACCGCTTTATTTTTGGGGAAACTCATTTTTTACATCACTAATTCCAACGATATAATTCAAATCCGCATTATAAAATCGAGCCAATTCAATAACACATTCAACAGGAATTTCAGATTTTAGAACAGACCTTTTACAAAATTAGTGGTTACTTCTGCATTTATTTTTGGGGATATTCTGTTTTAGTGTTGCTTATCTTATTTATATGGTCTTATCTATTGCTCAACAAAACCATATAAGATACAATAATACTATATCAAATGGAGGTGTACTATGTATTATAAGAAATATGGAAATACAAGCATGATGGTTTCTACGATAGGTCTTGGAACCATGAGATACGACCAAGAGGATATCAAAGCAGGGAGATTTGAGAAATGTGCGGAGATTCCATTGTATGCGTTAGAAAAAGGCATTAATTATTGGGATACAGCCCCATTTTATTGTAACGATAAGAGCGAAATTGTAACGGGAATTGCGTTGTCTCAAGTAAAAAGGAGCGATGTGTATGTGACATCCAAAGTAAACTTTAACACGTTGAAAACCACAACTCCGACAAGAGACGATTTTCGCAGAAGATTAGAAACTTCTCTAGAACGATTAAAAACAGATTACATCGATTTTTATCATATGTGGTGTATGTTGAATCTGGATTCTTGGGAGAAACATATGGAAGCGATGTATCGCTTTTTTGAAGAGGCAAAATCGGAAGGGTTGATTCGAAATATCGTGTTCTCTTCGCATATGCAAGGAAATGATATTGAAACAGTGGTAGATACAGGAAAGTTTCAGGGTATGCTGATTGGTTACAATGCATTGAATTATCGTTTCAGGCAAAGTGGCATTGAGGCGGCACATGCAAATGGTATGGGCGTGGTCGTAATGAATCCGCTGGGCGGAGGGATGATTCCACAAAATCCAGAAGCGTTTGCATATTTGACGGAAGGAACGGATCTGACAGTACCGCAGGCCGCACTTCGTTTCGTGGCATCACACAAAGAAATTACAATCACACTTGCGGGATGTACTACCAAGGAGCATATTGATGACGCTGTGAAGGCGGTTGAAAATTTAGAAGAAATGCCGGCAAAAGAGGTTGTGAAGAAATATGAAGATAAAGGGATGTCACTAAATAATCTGTGTACGGGTTGCGGATATTGCGTGGAAGGATGCCCAAAAGGAATTGCGATTCCTAAATTTATGGATTCTTATAATCAATACATTTTAACGGATAAAAAGGCAGAGATCTTAAATCGATTGGATATGCATTGGGATATGGAAAAAGATTCTGCAGGAACTTGTATTGCTTGTGGTAAGTGCGAGAAGGCATGTACTCAGCATTTGCCGATTATTGAGCGTTTAAAAGAAATTAGCGCTGTCTAAAAGGAAAGAAAAAACAGAGTGTACTCTAGACAAAACCAGAATCTTTTAGTAAAATAGACATAATATTCAAAAGATGTTAGAAATAGGAAAGGAAGAACAGCGAGATGAGTAATCTTACAGAAATCAGATGGCATGGCCGTGGCGGTCAAGGTGCTAAAACAGCTGCGCTACTTTTGGCAGATGTGGCTTTCCAAACAGGAAAATACGTACAAGGTTTTCCAGAATACGGTCCAGAGCGTATGGGCGCTCCAATTACAGCGTATAACCGTATCAGTGACAAACAGATTCGTGTACATTCAAATATTTATGATCCACAGTATGTAGTAGTTGTAGATGAATCACTTTTGGAAACGGTGGATGTTACAAAAGGATTGAAAAAAGATGGTGCGATTTTGGTTAATACACAACGCACAAAAGAGGAAATTATTCCACAGTTAAAGGGATATGAAGGTAAAGTATATATTATAGATGCACATAAAGTTTCTATGGCAACTATAGGGAAATATTTTCCAAACACACCACTTCTTGCAGCAATTGTAAAAGTGGCAGGAATTATGGAAGAAGAGAGATTCCTTTGCGAGATGGAAAGCTCTTTCAAACACAAATTTGCCAGCAAGCCAGAAGTAATTGAAGGAAATATGGCAGCACTTAAAATGGCAATGCAGGAGGTGCAATAATGGCAACAGATATCACAAAATTAGGCGTTAAAACAAAATGGCAAGATTTAACAGAAGGTATGATTATTGTTGGCTCAGGCACATCAAAAGATTTCACAACAGGTGAATGGTCTTCTGTAAAGCCAGTATTTATTGAGGATAAATGTAAACAATGTCTGTTATGTGCTCCGGTATGTCCAGATAGTTGTATTCCAGTAAAAGATATGAAACGTGGCGAATTTGATTTTGCACACTGCAAAGGATGCGGAATTTGTGTAAAATCATGTCCATTCGGTGCGATTACAATGGAAGGGGTGAAATAATATGGGAAAAAGAGAACGTTTATCGGGAAATGAAGCAGTTGCAATCGCGCTTCGTCAAATTAATCCGGACGTATTTCCGGCATTCCCAATTACACCTTCTACAGAAATTCCACAATACTTTTCTTCATTTGTAGCAAATGGACAAGTAGATACAGAATTTATTCCAGTAGAAAGTGAGCACAGCTCAATGAGTGCTACAATCGGAGCTTCAGCAGCAGGAGCCAGAGCACTTACAGCGACTTCTTCATGTGGTCTTGCTTACATGTGGGAAGAATTATATATTGCAGCGTCAAACAGATTGCCACTTGCATTGGCACTTGTAAACCGTGCACTTTCAGGTCCAATCAATATCAACTGCGACCATTCAGATAGTATGGGAGCAAGAGATGCAGGATGGATTCAAATTTATGCAGAAAACAATCAAGAAGCATATGACAATATGGTGCAAGCATTCCGTATTGCAGAGCACAAAGATGTGCGTCTTCCAATTATGATTTGTCAAGATGGATTCATCACAAGTCATGCGGTAGAAAATATTGAATTGTTGGATGACAAAGAAGTGAAAGATTTTGTCGGTGAATATGAGCCAGAAAATTATTTGTTAAATCCAAAGGAAACGATGGCAGTAGGTCCTTATTCAATTACAGACTACTATATGGAAGCAAAGCGTAACCAAGCAGAAGGTATGAAGAATGCGGTTGCAGTTGTGAAAGAAATTGCAAAAGAATTTGCAGGTATTTCAGGAAGAGAATATGGTCTTTTTGAAGAATATTGTATGGAAGATGCAGAAACAGCAGTTGTGATTATTGGTTCTGCGGCAGGAACCACAAAAGATGCAGTAGATGCACTTCGAGCAAAAGGTGAAAAAGTAGGACTTATTAAGATTCGTCTCTATCGTCCATTCCCGGCAGAAGAACTTGCAGAAGCATTGAAAAATGTGAAGGCAGTTGCAATCATGGACCGTGCAGAAGGTTATACAAACCATGGTGGACCTTTGGGAGCAGATGTGATGTCTGCATTGTATCGTGCAAAGGCAAATGCGTTGGCAGTGAACTATGTCTACGGTTTGGGTGGACGCGACGTACGCGTAGAAGATATGGAAGGCGTATATGAAACATTGAAACAAATCGTAGCAGATGGCGATGCAGGAGAAACTTATCGTTATCTTGGCGTGAGAGAATAAGGAGGAGGACGAGAATGGCTTATAATTTTAAAGAAACAATGAACAAACCGGAACGTCTTGCTCCGGGACACAGAATGTGTGCAGGCTGCGGTGGTACAATCGCAGTAAGAAACGTACTTCGTGGACTTCACGAAGGAGATAAAGCAGTAATTGGTAATGCAACAGGATGCTTGGAAGTATCTACGTTTACATATCCATATACCGCTTGGGAAGACAGTTATATCCACAATGCATTTGAAAATGCAGGCGCTACGATGAGTGGTGTAGAAGGTGCTTACAATGCACTTAGAAGAAAAGGAAAATTAGACGAGACATATAAGTTCATCACATTTGGTGGTGATGGTGGAACTTATGATATCGGTTTCCAATCTTTATCAGGAGCAATGGAACGTAATCATGATATGGTATACGTATGTTATGACAATGGTGCTTATATGAATACAGGTATTCAACGTTCTTCAGCGACTCCAATGTACGCAGATACAACGACTACACCTGTAGGAAGTGAAAGTAACGGAAAGCCACAAAATCGAAAAGATTTGGCAGCAGTAATCGCTGCACATGATGTTCCATATGTTGCACAGACAACATTTGTACAGAACTTTAAGGATTTGCATATCAAAGCAGAAAAAGCAATTTATACACCGGGAGCAGCATTCTTGAACATTATGGCTCCATGTCCACGTGGTTGGAGATATGATGCACCGGATATTATGGAAATCTGTAAGTTGGGTGTAGACACTTGTTATTGGCCATTGTTTGAAGTGGTAGAAGGAAAATGGATTCTCAACTACGAGCCAAAGAAAAAACTTCCAATCGAAGATTTCTTAAGCAAGCAGGGAAGATTCAAACATTTATTCAAAAAAGGAAATGAACACCTCATCGAAGCATTCCAAAAAGAAGTGGATAGAAGATGGGAAGAATTGTTATTCAGATGTTCAAAATAAGAAGAAAAAAGCAAGAGGCAATCGATAATCGATTGCCTCTTTTTTCAAAAACCTTTGAAATAATAGTTTTTCTTATTTCAAAACTTCTGAAATAGTGGTTTAATAGTATTTGGAGGATGAAAGTATGTTGCTATATATGATTTATAGACATGCATTTGGTGTGGATTCTAAGCGCTTGGCAGCAGATGATGAGGTGCCAGAAGCTGAGAAATATGCGGAATATGCCAAATACGTGCATAACCGAATTGAAGAGATTAAAAAAGTGCCATTTCAGGAGATGAGAATCAAAGCAAGAGATGGCGTTTCGTTATATGGAAGATATTATCACAGGAAAGATGGAGCGCCGGTGATTTTGATGTTTCATGGATATCGAAGCAGTGGACTTCGGGATGCCATGGGAGCGTTTCGATTTACAGAGGAATGTGGGTACAATATTTTAGTCGTAGACCAGCGCGCACATCGAAAGAGTGGTGGGAAGACGATTACGTTTGGTGTGAAAGAACGCTATGATTGTCTGGACTGGATTTTGCATTTAAGGGAGCAGTTCGGCGAAGATATAAAGATGTTTCTGATTGGATTGTCTATGGGTGCATCTACCGTTTTAATGGCATCCGGTTTAGGCTTGCCGGAAAATGTGCGAGGAATCATTGCGGATTGTGGATTTTCTTCTCCAAAAGAAATTTTACAAGTGGTTATTAAAGAGATGAAACTTCCGGTGCGATTGGCATATTTCTTTGTGCGATTGAGTGCACGTATTTATGGACAGTTTGATTTGCATGAAGCGACAGCTACAGAGGCGCTTACCAAAACAAAGATACCGGTACTTTTGATTCATGGAGAAGAAGACAGCTTTGTTCCATGTGATATGAGTCGCAAAAATTATGAAGCGTGTGTATCTGAAAAAGAACTGTTGATTGTGCCGGGTGCGGACCATGGTATGAGTTATATGACGGATACAGAAAAGTATGTGGACACATTCGTAGGATTTATGAAGAGGCAGTTGGAAAAGTAAGGAGACAGGATATGTTTAACGAATTGACTCAAAAAGATATTGACGATATGCTTGCGGAAATTGAACATCGAAAATGTGTGATTCGAAAAGAATTATTAGAAGATGTAAAAACGGCAAGAGCCCATGGGGATTTGAGTGAAAATTTTGAATATAAAGCAGCGAAACAGGCAAAGAACCAAAACGAAAGCCGGATTCGATATTTAGAAAAAATGGTAAAAACGGCAATTGTCGTAAGTGACCAATCGAAAGAGGACGAGGTGGGAATCAATAAAGTCGTAGAACTCTATTTTGAGGAAGATGACGAGATTGAGGAATTCAAAATCGTGACAACTGTGAGAGGGAATTCGCTCAAAAATCTAGTCAGCACCGAATCACCAATTGGGAAGGCAATCCTAGGGCACAAGGTTGGCGATCGAGTATGGATAGAAATCAGTCCTACTGCAGGCTATTATGTGGAAATCAAAACTATTCGTATGGCGCCACCGGAAGAAGTGGAAGAATTACGCAAGTTTTAATAGAAAATACTAGTAATTACCTAACGGTTTAGGATATAATAATTTATTATGACAGAAGAAAAGGAGAAAAGATTCATGGAAATGTTATCAATTGAAAAAGAATTACAAAGTAATGCGTATCCGGGACGTGGAATTATCATTGGAAAGACACCGGATGGAACAAAAGCTGTTACAGCATATTTTATTATGGGTAGAAGTGAAAATAGTAGAAATCGTGTATTTGTAACAGAAGGAGAGGGAATTCGCACACAGGCATTTGACCCATCAAAGTTAACAGATCCAAGTTTAATTATATATGCACCTGTTCGTGTTTTGGGAAACAAGACAATCGTAACAAATGGTGACCAGACAGATACTGTCTATGACGGATTAGAAAAAGGATTGACATTTGAACAATCCCTTCGTGTTAGAGAGTTTGAACCAGACGGACCAAACTATACACCACGTATTTCCGGTGTTCTGCAGGTGGAAAATGGGGAATTCCACTATGCAATGTCTATTTTAAAGAGTAACAATGGAAATCCAGCTGCAAGCAATCGTTATACATTTACATATGAGAATCCGGTTGCGGGAGAAGGTCATTTTATTCATACATATAAATGTGATGGAAATCCACTTCCAAGTTTTGAGGGAGAACCAAAATGGGTGAGTATTTTGGACGACATGGATGCATATACAGAACTGTTATGGAATAGTTTGAATGAAGAGAACAAGGTATCTTTATTTGTTCGTTATATTGATATTGCAACAGGAACTTATGAAACAAACATTGTAAATAAAAATCAATAGGAGACAAAAGATGAGAGAATTAGAATTAAAGTATGGATGTAATCCGAATCAAAAACCATCAAAAATTTATATGAACGAAGGCGAGCTTCCGATTAAAGTGTTAAGCGGAAGACCAGGATACATTAACTTCTTGGATGCTTTTAATGGATGGCAATTAGTAAAAGAATTGAAAAAGGCAACTGGACTTCCGGCAGCGACATCTTTCAAACACGTTTCTCCGGCAGGGGCGGCAGTGGGGCTTCCATTAGATGAAACATTGGCAAAGATTTATTGGGTAGATGATGTGGAAGATTTGTCACCACTTGCATGTGCATATGCAAGAGCAAGAGGAGCCGACAGAATGTCTTCGTTTGGAGATTTCATTTCCTTGTCAGATGTTTGTGATGTTGCAACAGCAAAATTAATCAAACGTGAAGTTTCGGATGGTGTCATTGCACCTGGATATGAACCAGAGGCATTGGAGATTTTGAAAGCAAAGAAAAAAGGAAACTATGCAGTGATTGAAATCGATCCAAATTATGAACCAGATCCAATCGAGCATAAAGAAGTGTTTGGTATCGTGTTTGAACAAGGAAGAAATGAACTTGTTATTGATGAAGCGTTACTTTCTAATGTAGTAACAGACAATAAAGAGATTCCAGAACTCGCGAAAATCGATTTAGCAATTGCACTTATTACATTGAAATACACACAATCAAATTCTGTGTGCTATGCAAAAGGAGGACAAGCAATTGGTATTGGTGCGGGACAACAATCTCGTATTCACTGTACACGTTTAGCGGGTCAAAAAGCAGATAACTGGTGGCTTCGTCAATCTCCACAAGTATTAGGATTGCAATTCGTAGATGGAATTGGTAGAGCAGACAGAGATAATTCTATTGACTTATACATTGGAGATGAATACATGGATGTACTTGCTGAAGGAACATGGCAGAACATCTTCAAAGTAAAACCAGAAGTCTTTACTAGAGAAGAAAAACGCGCGTGGTTAGATAAGATGACAGACGTATCGCTCGGTTCAGATGCGTTCTTCCCATTCGGCGACAATATTGAACGTGCGTATAAGAGTGGTGTAAAATACATTGCACAACCAGGTGGTTCTGTTCGTGATGATAATGTCATTAGCACATGTAACAAATACAATATGGCAATGGCATTTACAGGAATTCGTTTATTCCACCACTAAAATTGAGGAGAAAACATTATGTTAGCGATTATTAATGCAGAATTGGTAATGAAGGACCATTACATTCCAGAAGCGTATATTCTTTTAAAGGATGGGAAAATCTTTGATTACGGTCTTATGAAAAAGATTGGAGATTTAAGTGAATACGAAGTGATTGATGTAGATGGTGCTTATGTAGGACCTGGATTGGTTGACATTCATACACATGCAGGTGGCGGGAAATGGTTCTTTGAAGATCCAGAGTTTGCATCCCAATTCATGTTAGAACACGGTACTACAACGGTGCTTCCAACCTTATATTTCAACATGCCAAAAGAAAAGTTGGTAGAACAAGTGGACATTATCCGCGATGCGTTAAAAGGCAAAGAGGGAACAAACTTTGGTGGATTCTATATGGAAACACCTTATATGAATCCAAAATTCGGTGCAGACCGTGAAAACAATCCTTGGAAAGGTCCTGTTTGCAAGGAAAATTATCAAATGCTTATAGACAAGGCGGGAGATGATGCTCGTGTTTGGGTATTGGCACCAGAGAGAGAGGGAATTGAGCAATTTGTGATTGATGCAAAAGCAGTAAATCCAAATGTGCGTTTCGCAGTAGGACATAGTGAAGCAACTCCACAGCAGATTGAGGAATTGATGCCATATGGACTTTGTATTGGTACACACCATACAAATGCAACTGGAACTTTGGAAATTTATCCTGAGTGCCGTGGAATCTGTGTGGATGAAGCAGTAAATTATAATACAGACATTTATGCGGAAATTATTAGTGATACAGTTGGTATTCATGTAAATCCATACAATCAACGTTTGATTCGTCGCATCAAGGGTGATGATAAGATTGTTTTGATTTCTGATGCTTGTGTATTTGATGGACCAATTCCACCAGGAGATTTATATGATGGAGCATTTGATATTTTGTTTGACTTTGAGGGAGAAATTGCTGGTTCAAAATTGACATTAGACCAAGCATGTCGAAACTTTATGAAACATACAGGAGCTTCTTTGGTAGATCTCTTCAAATTCGCTTCGCGTAACCCTGCAAAAGCAGTTGGATTGAATGACCGTGGAGAAATCCGTAAGGGATTAAAAGCTGACCTTGTTATTGTAGACCATAAGATGAATGTATATAAAGTAATTGTCGATGGAAAAGTAGTAGTAGAAAAGTAAATTCAATGAGGTAAATTAGTATGGGAAAATATTTTGGAACAGATGGTTTTCGAGGGGAAGCCAACGTTGTGCTTACCGTGGAGCATGCGTTTAAAGTTGGTAGATTTCTTGGTTGGTATTACGGACAAGAACACAAAGCAAGAGTTGTGATAGGTAAAGATACTAGACGAAGCAGTTATATGTTTGAAGATGCGCTTTCTGCAGGACTTACTGCGTCGGGAGCAGATGTATATCTTTTGCACGTAACGACCACACCGAGTGTTTCTTATGTAGTTCGCACAGAAGATTTTGACTGCGGAATTATGATCTCTGCAAGTCATAATGTATTTTCTGATAATGGAATTAAAGTAATCAATGCAGAGGGACGTAAATTAGAGGCAGAAGTGGAAGACAAAATAGAAGCATATATTGACGGAACTTTTGGAGAAATTCCATATGCTACAAGGGAACGCATCGGCCGTACTGTGGATTATTCTGCAGGAAGAAATCGTTATATTGGACATTTAATTTCTGTGGCGACACGTTCATTTAAGGGCAAAAGAGTTGGTCTTGATTGCTCGAATGGTAGTGCTTCAACAATTGCAAAGAGTGTATTTGATGCGTTGGGCGCAAAGACATATGTCATCAATAGTGAGCCAGACGGAACAAATATTAACCGAAATTGCGGTTCTACGCACATTGAGCGTTTGCAAGAATATGTCAAAGAAAATGCCTTAGATGTAGGCTTTGCTTACGACGGCGACGCGGACAGATGTTTAGCTGTTGATGAAAATGGAGACCTTGTGGATGGCGATAAGATCCTTTACATTTGTGGAAAATATCTCAAAGAAGAAGGTCGTTTGAATGGAGACACTATCGTGACAACCATTATGTCGAATCTGGGTCTTTATAAGGCTTGTGACAAAGTTGGATTGAAATATGAAAAGACAGCCGTTGGAGATAAATATGTATCTGAAAATATGACAACAAACAACTACTCGTTGGGTGGAGAGCAGTCAGGACATATTATTTTCAGTAAATATGCCACAACTGGTGATGGTATCTTAACTTCCCTCCTATTGATGGAAGTTCTGTTGGAAAAGAAACAATCCCTTGCCACATTAGCGGAGGAAGTAAAGATTTATCCACAGTTATTAAAAAATGTAAGAGTGGCGGATAAAAAGACTGCAAGAGAGAATCCAGCTGTACAGAAAGCGATTGCGGACGTTACAGAAGCACTCGGTGAAAACGGACGAATCTTAGTGCGCGAAAGTGGAACAGAACCAGTCATTCGCGTTATGGTAGAAGCGGAATCGGATGAACTTTGTGCAACATATGTAAAACAAGTGATTGATGTCATTTGTGCGGAAGGTCTCATTGTAATTGATTAAGAATAAGACGTGTGCCAAATAAAGCACACGTCTTTTTTCGTGTAAGAACTTTTATGATTTTCATATTTTTTGAAAAAAGGTACATACTATTTTTCTGAGGGAGGAGAAGAGTATGTATCAATATTTGCCAATTACGGATGTTTACGCAAGAGAAATTTTAGATTCCAGAGGGAATCCAACTGTGGAAGTGGAAGTTCTTGCAGGAGAGAACGTATGTGGCCGTGCAAGTGTACCATCCGGCGCATCTACAGGACAGTTTGAGGCAGTAGAATTACGCGATGGAGAAAAGCGATATCATGGATTAGGTGTGCAGATGGCGGTGGACAATGTGAATACGAGAATTGCTCCGGAAATAGTCGGGATGAATGTATTTGGATTGACAGAAATAGATGCCCTATTGTTGAAATTAGACGGAACAGAGAATAAATCCAATTTAGGAGCCAATGCGATGTTGGGCGTATCCATGGCTGTAGCACGGGCAGGAGCCAATGCACTGAATCTTCCATTATACCGTTATTTTGGTGGAGCGTCCGCAAAGAAAATGCCAATTCCGATGATGAACGTATTAAATGGTGGAAAGCATGCAGATAATCCTTTGGATTTTCAAGAATTTATGATTCTTCCGATTGGAGCGGAATGTTTCAAAGAAGGTCTTCGTATGTGTGCAGAGATTTATCATACGTTGAAGAAACTATTGCGAGAAGAAAAATTAAGTACAGCAGTGGGAGATGAAGGTGGCTTCGCGCCAGATGTGGAAGATGCAAAAGAAGCACTCACTCTTTTGTCAAAAGCTGTCGAAAAGTCGGGATATAATTTAGGAAAAGATGTTGCGTTTGCGTTGGATGTGGCAGCGTCAGAACTCTACAATAAAGAGTTTAAAAAGTATGTCTTTGAGGGGGAAGATGTCATTCGTTCTTCTGAAGAAATGGTGGACTATTATGAAATGCTCATTTCGAAATTTCCGATTATTTCTATTGAAGACCCAATGGACGAAGAAGATTGGGAAGGTTGGAAACTTATGACGGAAAGATTGGGCAGACGTGTACGGTTGGTAGGAGACGATTTGTTTGTCACAAATACAAAAAGATTGAAAAAAGGAATTGAGCAAGGGGTTGCCAATGCAATTTTAGTAAAGGTCAATCAGATTGGCACATTAACAGAAGCGTTTGAAACAATCGAACTTGCGAAAAGTTCTGGATATCGAACGATTATTTCTCATCGTTCGGGAGAGACAGAAGATTGTATGATCGCAGATATTGCGGTCGCATTTTGCGCGGAACAAATAAAAACAGGTGCACCATGTCGTACAGAACGTGTTGCAAAGTATAATCAGTTGCTGAGAATTGAGGAAGAATTGGTTCCATTTGGAAAAAACAAATAAGAAATGCTTGCAGATAAGAGACTCTTGTGTTAAAATACTTGTGTTATATGCGCAGGAGGTGTAAAAATGGACGTATTGAAAATTATTTTAACAGTTTTACTTGCTATAGATAGTGTTGTTTTGATTGTAATGGTATTGCTTCAAGAAAGTAAATCCGATGGACTTTCAGCATTAAGTGGTTCATCAGATACATTCTGGGGGAAAAATAAAGGACGTTCTATGGAAGGTACTTTAGTTTGGATTACAAGAATTGCAGCAATTTTATTTGTTGTATTAGCGTTTGTGTTAAACGGAAAATTCATGCCGTAAGGTTGATATACGAATGAAATAGCAAGACACTCTTATTAAGTTAAGTAATAAGAGTGTTTTTTATGTTATAGGAAATTTCGCAATTACTTGTAACATAAAAATGATCCGCGAGGATGCGCAGAGACGCGTACCAGGTAAAGGTTGCCACGCAACTGTGTCTCGCGCGAGAGTTTTAAGCAAACTCTTTTTAGTGTAATAGGAGGTGATAGAGTGGACTCAAAGTATCAAAAAAGAAAAAAATTGATCTATGATTTTATTTGCGATGAGTTTTATGTACCAATGAAATTGAAAGAACTTGCCATTCTATTGCAGGTTCCCAAAGAGCAAAGAAGCGAATTGAAAGAGATTTTAGATGCCCTAGAGCGAGAAGGAAAAATCCACCTTACAGCAAAAGGGAAGTATGTAAAAGGTGAAACCAAGCATTTGGTGGGTGTTTATACAGCACATGCCAAGGGGTTTGGTTTTGTGACTGTAGAAAATGAGGAGGAAGATATTTTTATATCTGAAGAAAATCGTCAAGGAGCTTTTCATAATGACCGCGTAGAGGTAGTGATTAAAGCAACACCTAGCGGAAAGAGAAAAGAAGGGCGCATTACAAAGATTATAGAGCATGGAACTACACGAATAGTGGGATATTTTCAAAAAAGCAAAAATTTTGGATTTGTCATTCCGGATAATCAGAAAATTGCAGAAGATGTCTTTGTTCCATTGGAACGTTCAAAAGGAGCTGTCACAGGTCATAAAGTTGTTGTGGAGCTTACAAAGTATGGTGAAAACAATCGAAAGCCAGAAGGGAAAGTTGTTGAAATTATAGGACATATCAACGACCCTGGAACAGATATTTTATCGATTGTAAAAGGATATGATTTGCCAATGGAATTTCCGGAAAAGGTATTAAACCAAGCGGAGCGAGTGGCAAAAGAGGTCAGTGAAGCGGATATGGCAGGTCGGCTAGACTTGCGCGCATGGACAATGGTAACCATTGACGGTGAAGATGCAAAAGATTTGGACGATGCAATTTCCATTACGAAGGAAGGCTCAAACTATAGATTGGGAGTTCACATTGCCGATGTGACCAATTATGTGCAGGAACGCAGCGCTCTTGATTGGGAAGCATTGTCTAGAGGAACCAGCGTATATTTAGTGGATCGCGTGATTCCAATGTTGCCACATTCATTGTCAAATGGAATCTGTTCCTTAAATGCAGGAGAAGACCGTTTGGCATTGAGCTGTATCATGACGGTAAACGAAAAAGGTGTGGTGATTGACCACACGATTGCTGAAACAGTTGTTCATATAGATCAACGTATGACGTATACCAGTGTGAAGAAGATTTTGGAAGAAGAAAGCGAAGAAGAGATTGCAAAATATCGGGAATTGGTACCGATGTTTCAATTGATGAGAGAACTTTCTTCCATCCTACGAGAAAGAAGAAGACAACGTGGGTCTATTGATTTTGATTTTCCTGAGACAAAGATGGTGCTGGATGCAACGGGAAGACCGATTGATATCAAACCATATGACAGAAATGTAGCGACAAAAATTATTGAGGATTTTATGCTATTAGCAAATGAGACAGTAGCGGAAGATTATTTTTGGCAGGAGATACCATTTGTTTATCGTACTCATGAATCTCCGGATGAAGATAAAATAAAGAAATTAGCTACTTTCATTCATAATTTTGGACACGCTATGCATCTTTCTAATAAGGAAGTAAGACCAAAGGAAATTCAAAAGTTGTTGGGAAAAGTAGAGGGAACTGCGGAAGAGACATTGATTAGCCGCTTGGCGCTTCGCTCGATGAAGCAGGCTAAGTATACACCGGAAAATACCGGACATTTCGGATTGGCGGCACCGTATTATTGTCATTTTACTTCACCAATTCGAAGATATCCAGATTTGCAGATTCATCGAATTATCAAAGACAATTTGCGTGGAAGAATGAACGAGGACCGACGAGCTCATTACGAAAGCATTTTGACTGAAGTTGCAAAACAATCCAGTCAGCGAGAACGAGTGGCGGAAGAGGCAGAACGTGAAACGGTGAAGTTGAAAAAAGTGGAATACATGGCAGAACGTATTGGACAAACGTTTGAAGGTGTGATTTCAGGAATTACAAAATGGGGGATTTATGTCGAATTACCAAATACGATTGAAGGATTAATTCACGTGACAAACCTATACGATGACCGTTATAATTATATCGAGGAACGATATGAGATGGTTGGAGAACGTATCGGAAAGACTTATCAATTGGGTCAGACTGTACAGGTGCAAGTAATTGGAACAGATAAATTACAGCGAACCATTGATTTTGAATTGGCAGGAGAGGAATAACTATGGCAAAGGATTCAATGAAGTTGATTGCGAACAATAAAAAAGCATATCATGATTTCTTTATTCTTGAGACCTATGAAGCAGGAATTGCTCTTCATGGGACTGAGGTAAAGTCTTTGCGTATGGGCAAATGTAGCATCAAAGAAGCATTTATTCGCATTGAAAATGGAGAAGTGTTTGTATATGGCATGCATATTAGTCCATATGAAAAAGGAAATCTTTTTAACAAAGACCCATTGCGTGTGAAAAAGTTATTGCTTCACAAGGCAGAGATCAACAAGATGCTTGGAAAAGTGAAAGAAAAGGGTATTTCTGTTGTTCCGCTTAAGGTTTACTTAAAAGGAAGCTTAGTAAAGGTCGAAATCGGTTTGGCAAAAGGTAAAAAATTATATGACAAGCGTGAAGATATCGCAAAGAAAGATCAAAAGCGAGAAGCGGAACGCGACTTCAAAATTCGAAATATCGGTTAGGAGAAACATATGGTACCAAGAACGAAAGAAGAATTAAGAAAACTTGTGTCGGAGACGACAGTTGAAATGTATGAAGAGATGACGCCGCAGTTAATTAAGTTAATCGAGGAAACAAAACAAGACGACCGTTTGACAGAAGCGCAAAAGCAAGACGAAATTTCGCTTCATATGATGGGATATACGAAAGCGTGTACCAATGAGATTATTATTGAGGTGCTTGCGCAGATTTTGAATTTAGAGTAGATATACTTGACAATCTAAGTTGTGATATTGTAAGTTAAAAAAAAGACTTCTTTATAACTGGGGGAAATGCAAATGAAAAAACAGAGTGTAAAAATGTTATGTGTGATTATGTTGTTTGTAATGTGTTTCGGTTTAGTAGCATGCTCAGCAAATGAGGCGACCAAAAAAGAAGAGAAAAAGCAAGAGAAACAAGAAGAAAGTCAAAATAAAATTACAGATGAAGCACCAGAACCACTGTTGGATATAGATGGCGAGGAAACGATAGAGGATTCATTGAGTGAAGATGAGAAACTTATGAATGAAGGATATGGAGATGATTCGTCGGAAGAAATTCCGATAGAGGAAGATTTACCAGAAGAAGAACCGACAGAGGAAGATTTATTAGAAGAATAATAAAAGAAGGAAAGTAGAACAGATCTACTTTCCTTTTTTATGTTTGCATTTTTCCATCTAAGACAACTTCAACCAGACGGTCTTTTTGATAACGCAATTTTAGTGAGAAGAACGGAGCATTTTCTTCAAGAAGACGAAGAAAAATCAAATCCCCTTCCCACAGATTTAATTGTGACAACTTGTGTTTGGGAACCCATTCAAGAGTCCCTTCGTCACAAGATATTAGTTCTCCGGTAAATTCATCTGATGTAAACAGATGCATGTATTCGGCTTCATCAAGTTCGTCCGTGAGGAATGTCACGATTCCTCGGAAACGATAAGAGGTTAATGTAAGCCCAGTCTCCTCTTTTACTTCTCGAAGCAAGCATTCTTCTGGAGATTCGTTTGCTTCAAAATGCCCACCGACACCAATCCATTTCTCTTTATTAATATCGTTCTTTTTTGAAACGCGATGTAGCATTAAATAGCAGTCGTCTTTTTCAATGTAGCAAAGCGTGGTCAAACAATTAGCATGTTTCTGGTTCATCATAAGTTACGCCTTGTGTGTCTACGGTCACGGATTTGATTACTTGTGGTTCCATTGGTCTATCTCTAAAGTCAGTTGCAACGCAAGCAATTTTATCCACAATGTCAAGTCCTTCAATCACTTTACCAAAAGCAGCATAAGAACCATCCAAGTGTGGTGAAGTTTGGTGCATGATAAAGAATTGTGATCCTGCTGAGTCTGGATGCATAGCACGAGCCATAGAGAGAACTCCTGGTTCATGTTTCAAATGATTTGGGAACCCATTTTGTAAAAATTCCCCCTTGATTTGATAACCAGGTCCGCCAGTTCCAATGCCTTGTGGACATCCACCTTGAATCATAAATCCGCAGATGACACGGTGGAAAATCAAACCGTTATAGAAGCCTTTTTGTACAAGTGAAATAAAGTTATTTACTGTATTCGGAGCAACTTCAGGGTACAATTCAGCCTTCATGATGTCTCCGTTTTCCATTTCGAATGTAATAATTGGATTTGCCATATGATTGTCCTTCTTTCTTTGAGTTTTTACTGTTTCATATTTTATAATTGTGAGAAGTATTTGTCAACATCGTCATACAATCTGGTATCCGTGAAATAACTAATATAGAGTCCTTGCAAATGAGAAGTAAATGAAGTAAAATAAATCGATATATTATGAGAGGAGACGTCAGTGAGCATGATTCAAGCTGAAAAACTAATTTTTGAATATGAAAAACATGATGATGACGGAAATGTCATCGGGGCTCGTCGTGCCATTGACGAGATTGATTTAAAGATAGAAGCAGGGCAGTTTATTGCCATATTAGGGCATAATGGCTCTGGAAAGTCGACGCTTGCAAAGCATATGAATGCCATATTGGTTCCAAATGGAGGAACGATGTGGGTAGATGGAAAGAATACCAGCGAAGAGGAAAATCTTTGGGATGTTCGACAGACAGCCGGAATGGTATTTCAAAATCCAGACAATCAGATTATTGGAACAGTCGTAGAAGAAGATGTAGGATTTGGTCCGGAAAACTTAGGAGTTCCGACAGAGGACATCTGGAAACGAGTAGAAGAGAGTTTGCGTGCGGTTGGAATGTTAAAGTATCGCGCACAATCACCAAACAGATTGTCAGGAGGACAAAAGCAAAGAGTTGCGATTGCAGGTGTGGTTGCAATGCGTCCAAAATGTATCGTGTTAGATGAACCGACGGCAATGTTGGATCCAAATGGAAGAAAAGAAGTTTTGCGAACAGTCGAGGAACTTCGAAAGAAAGAGAACATCACGGTCATTTTAATCACTCACTATATGGAAGAGGTTGTCGGTGCAGACCGTGTGATTGTTATGGACCAAGGGCATATTGTGATGGATGGAACAACGCGTGAAATATTCAGTCAAGTAGAGAAACTCAAACAATATAGATTGGATGTTCCACAAGTAACATTGCTGGCGTATGAATTAAAGAAAAAAGGATATCCGATACCGGATGGAATTTTGACCACGGGTGAATTAGTAGAAGCATTGTCTCTGTGCAAGCAGAGTGAGAAAAAAGTAGACGTTTCAAAAAAGGAAGAGAGAGAAACAAAGAAAGATTCTCCGATTCTTAAAATGGAACACCTCAATTATATATACAATCCTGGGGATGCATATGAGAGACATGCATTGAATGATATTGATCTGGAAATCTATGAAGGTGAATTTGTGGGAATCATTGGACACACTGGTTCGGGAAAATCTACATTGATTCAACATATGAACGGATTGATTCGTGCGACAAGTGGCTCTATGTATTATTGTGAGGATGATATTTATAAAAAGAAATATGATTTGCGTCAACTTCGAAATCATGTGGGATTAGTATTCCAATATCCAGAGCATCAATTGTTTGAAATGGATGTGTTAAAGGATGTTTGTTTTGGTCCGAAGAATCAAGGGCTGTCTGAAGAAGAATGCAAACAACGCGCAATGGAAGCATTGGAATTGGTTGGGCTTTCAGAAAAATATTATGAAGTATCGCCATTTGAACTTTCAGGTGGGCAAAAACGACGTGTTGCAATTGCAGGAGTTCTTGCAATGAAACCGAAAGTGCTGATTTTGGATGAACCTACCGCAGGTTTGGATCCAAAGGGAAGAGACGAAATATTAGACCAGATTGCACATTTGCAAAAGGAAGGCAATTTAACCGTTGTTCTCGTCTCTCACAGCATGGAAGATATTGCCAAGTATGTGGAACGAATCATTGTAATGAATGATGGAAAGAAACTTTTTGACGATGTCCCGAAGGCCGTATTTGCACAGTACAAAACATTAGAAGAGGTAGGATTAGCAGCACCACAAGTTACTTATATGATGCATGAATTAGCAAAAAAAGGAGTACCTGTGAACGTGGAAGCTACGACCATAGAAGAAGCAGTCGAGACAATCTCGAATGCATTTGAAAGATAAAGGAGAACATATGATTAGAGATATTACAATTGGTCAGTATTATCCTGTCAATAGTATCTTACACCGCTTGGATCCAAGAACGAAGATTATGTGTACGATATTCTATATAGTTTCCTTGTTCTTGTTTGACAATATATATGGATATTTGATAGCAACGCTCTTTTTAGTGACAGCAATCGGTGTTTCAAGAGTTCCGTTTCGTTTTATAGCGAAAGGATTGAAACCGATTCTAATGTTACTGATGATTACGTTGACATTTAATTTGTTTTTAACAAAAACAGGGAAGGTTCTTTGGGAATATCGCTTTTTAAAGATTACAGATGAGGGGATTAGAACCGCATTATTTATGGCTTTACGCCTAATTTATTTGATTTTAGGATCTTCTTTGATGACATTTACGACAACGCCGAATGCATTGACAGATGGAATTGAAAAGTTGTTATGGCCATTGCGAAAAATAAAATTTCCAGTGCATGAAATTGCAATGATGATGTCGATTGCATTGCGATTCATTCCGATTTTGTTGGAGGAAACAGATAAAATCATGAAGGCACAGATTGCAAGAGGTGCCAATCTTGAAAGCGGAAATATTATACAGAGAGCAAAGGCAATGGTTCCAATTTTAGTTCCGTTGTTCGTATCCGCATTTCGTCGTGCCACAGACCTGGCAATGGCGATGGAATCCAGATGCTATCGTGGTGGTGACGGTCGTACAAAGATGAAACCGTTGGTTTATAAAAAGAAAGACTTTTTCACATATGCAGTTACGATTTTATATGTTGCTGCGGCAGTTGTAGTTGGAAGGTATCTATGAAGCGAGTAAAATTGACGATTGCCTATGATGGCACAAATTATTGTGGGTGGCAGATTCAACCCAATGGAATTACAATTGAAGAAGTGATCAACAAAGCACTAGAGAAACTGACAGGGGAACAAATTTTGGTGATTGGTGCAAGCCGCACAGATTCGGGTGTGCATGCAATGGGAAACGTGGCAGTGTTTGATACAGAGACAACCATACCAGCAGAAAAGATTGCCGTGGCATTGAATCAAAAGTTGCCGGAAGACATTGTGATTGTACAGTCAGAAGAAGTACCGCTTGATTTTCACCCGAGGTATTGTGATTGTAGCAAAACCTATGAATACCATATTATAAACACGCAAATTCCGGTTCCGACTAAGCGGTTGACAAGCTGGTTTGTATCCTATGAACTAAATATCGACAACATGCGACGGGCAGCAGAATATTTGGTCGGAGAACATGATTTTGTCAGTTTTTGTAATGTGAGAACAGATGTGGAAAATACAGTGAGAACGATTACTGCGTTGGATATTTTGACTGAGGGAAATGAAATTACCATACGAATTACAGGAGACGGATTTTTGTATAATATGGTACGAATTATAGTTGGAACATTGATCCGTGTAGGACGAGGATTTTACGAACCTGAAAAGGTGAAAGAAATATTAGAAGCAAAAGACCGTAAGGCCGCAGGAGTGACAGCCCCTGCAAATGGATTAATGCTTATGAAGATTGATTATAAATAGAAGAATTGGGAGTTTTTCCCAATTCTTCTTTTTTTGAAAAGGATAGATTTCCATGATACGAAGAATAATAAGTATGAGAAATCAAGATAGGAGGAAAAAATGATGGAAGAAATTTCAATTTTAGATTTACAAAATTTGCGTCATTTAATCGGTGGGTATGATACAACACATTGCAAAATGACTGAGTATGCAAACCAGGCTCAAGATCCACAACTTAAACAATTGTTTCAGGATGCAGCAAATTCAGCAATGAAAAACAAACAGGATTTAATGAGATTCTTATAAGAGAGGAGAAAGAAGATGACTGAAAAGACAATGGTTTCAGATGCACTCGTTGGGGTGAATGGGGAATTGAAAATGTTTGGAGATATGATTCCTCAAACAGAAAATAAAGAATTAAAACAATGCTTAAAGCAGATTCGAAATGAATGTGAAACGTCACAGGAAAAACTTTATCATATTGCTCGTGAAAAAGGATATTATGTTCCTGCGGAAAAAGCCAGCCAACAAGAAATTCAACATGTGAAAAATATTTTAACACAACTTGCGATGAAATAAAAAAAGGGATGAAGCCAAATGCTTCATCCCTTTGTGTTCTGTATTTAAAAGAAGACGTTTCCTCCGATTACCACTCCTGGACGACCGGAGCTGGCAGCACGGAAGTAAAGGCAACTTCCAACATTATTTTTTCCGTTCAAGGCATCTGTAGCAGCCTTTACGCAGGAAGATCTTACGCCACGGTTTAGTATGCGATCTACTTTACCGTCATGTGCTGGTGGAAATTGACCAGCATGGTACACGACTCCGCGAAGCGTATTTGGGAACTTATGATGTTTCATTCGATTTACAACGACAGAACCAACCGCCAACATTCCGTCATAGTTTGAGCTTCCTGCTTCACATTCAATCAATGCAGCAAGGAGTGTTACATCATCTGCAGTATAGGAAATTCCACCACTTCCAGTAGAAGGTGTAGAACCTGTGTTTCCGCTATTTCCAGAGTTGCCAGCATTTCCACTATTTCCAGTGTTTGGGGTAACTGGCTTAATTTCCTCTTTGGAAGAAGATTGTGCGTCGTCTAATTTATCTTTGGCATCTTCTAATTTTGCCATATAGGAGGATAAATTTTTCGAAGTACTTGCAATCTTGCTTTTCAATTCCTTTTCTTTTGTATCCAATTCCGCTTGAAGTTCTTTTAAATAGGCTTGATCTTCTTGAAGTTGTTTTTCTTGATGTTCGATTTCTTCTCTCGTATCAGAAAATTCCTTGAGAAGATTTCGGTCATATTTTGAAATTGCCAAAACATATTCTGCACGGCTGACAAATTCGCTCAGACAACTTGAAGAAAAGAGTAACTCAATCGCACCTAAATTTCCATTTTCATACATATATTTAATTCGAAGCGTCATAGATTCGTACTGTGCTTGTTCCTCTCCAGTCGCAATCGCCAGAGCTTTTTTTGTATTCTCTAAGCGAGCAGAAGTTTCTTTCACCTGTGACAGAATATCATCTAAATCTTTCTCGAGGGTTTTTAATTCCTTGTTTAAATCGGAAAGTTCAGATTTTAATCCAGAAGTTTTGTTTTCTAAGTCGCTGACAGATTTTTCTGCAGACACAGGGCAAACAGAAACAAAAAAGATTGCGAATGAGATTAGAATTGCACCAACACGAACCCTTCGTTTGATATCAAATGGTCTCATGTGAATTCCTTTCAAATAAAGTGTTGTGCACTATTATACTATACATTGCGTTTTAACGCAAATTTTGTTAAAATGAGAGATGCGAAAAGAATGAAAGCAGAAGAGGACGAACATGAATCAAAATATTAAAATGGTGGGTTTGGATTTAGATGGAACACTTTTAAACAGCCAAAAAAAAATCAGCGACTATACAAGAAAGGTATTGAACCAAGCTATTGAACAAGGGTGCGTGGTGCTGATTTCCACGGGAAGACCGATTTCGGCGGTTTCGAAAGAAATACTTGATTTTAAGGGAATGAAATACGCGGTTACGGTCAATGGAGCTAGAATTCTCGATTTAGAAACAGGAGAAGTTTTGTACTCAAATCCGGTGCCATTTGAAACTGCAGAGGAAGTGTTAAAACTCTGCGAGGAATACGATATTATTCCGGAATTGATTACCAGTGACAAGGTTTATACAAAAGCGAGTTGTCTTACGCATTTAGAGGACTATTATTCTAGTCCAAGTATGATGGAATATGTCTTGACCACGCGAACACCGGTGGAAGATGTGAATGAGATGTTATATCAGACAAAGCAGCCAATCGACAAACTGAGAGCAGTGTTCCGCTATCCGGAAGAACGCGCGGAGGCAAGAATGCGTTTGGAGAGTATGCCGGGAATTGTGATTACAAATTCCTCTAATGTGGACTTGGAAATCAATGTAGAAGGTGCGGATAAGGGAACCGGTCTTTTATGGTTGGGGAAACAACTGGGAATTCAAAGAGAAGAAATTATGGCTTGTGGAGACAGTTATAATGATTATGAAATGTTAAAAGCCGTAGGATTTTCCGTCGCTATGGAAAATGGAGAAGAAATCGTGAAAGAAATCGCGAATTATGTAACGGATACAAATGATAATGATGGAGTGGCGAAAGCTTTTGAAAAATTTGTATTGAAATAGAGGCGATTTTTAGAGTGAATGTAGAAATGTTAAAAGTAGTCTTGCTAGGTATTGTAGAAGGGATTACAGAATGGCTGCCGATTAGTAGCACAGGTCATCTGATTTTATTAGATCAATTTTTACAATTAGAAGCGAGTCCATTATTTAAAGAAATGTTTCAAGTGGTGATTCAATTAGGAGCGATTTTTGCAGTGATTGTGTTATATTTCCATACGTTGAATCCATTATCCCGTAGGAAAACAAAAGAAAAACGGAAAGATAAGATTCGACTCTGGCAGAAGATTTTCGTTGCCTGTATACCAGCAGGAGTGATGGGAGTTCTGTTTGATGATTGGATTGAAGCACGCTTATATAATTACATTGTAGTTGCAATGATGCTAATTATATATGGCGCGCTTTTTTTATTAGTGGAAATTCGCAATGTGGATAAAAGGAGTTCCGATATGAAATTGTCGGATATATCTTATAGCACAGCCCTTGGTATCGGGGTGTTTCAAGCTCTTTCTTTAGTGCCTGGGACATCAAGGTCAGGAGCAACAATTATTGGAGCAATGCTTTTGGGAGTGCCGAGATACCGCGCTACAGAGTTCACTTTCTTTTTGGCAATTCCTACCATGTTAGGAGCGAGTGCTTTAAAGCTGTGGAAATTTTTTTCGGAAGCAAATGGAATCACCAAACAGGAATTCGTGATGTTGGGGATTGGATGTTTGGTTGCGTTTGTTGTGTCCATTTTTGCAATGAAGTTTTTGCTGAAATATATTAAGGAAAAAGATTTCAAAGGGTTTGGTGTTTATCGAATATCTTTAGGAGTTTTTGTATTATTATACTTTTTATTGCAATAAAACACTTGACAAATAGAAAATAAACTGTAATATAGAGAATATCTATTGAATTTTTATGCAGAAAAAGTAAATATTTATAAAAAACAGGAGGAAATAGAGATGAAAAAAATCGTAAGCGTATTATTGGCAACAGCTTGCATGTTATCATTAGTGGCATGTGGCACAGAAGAGGCAAAGAAAATCACAAGCATTGATGATTTGGAAGGAGCAAAAATTGGTGTTCAATTAGGAACAACCGGTGATATTTATGCAACAGATGATTATGGCGATGAAAATGTGGAACGTTACAACAAAGGTGCAGAAGCAGTTCAAGCATTGAAACAAGGAAAAATCGATGCAGTTATTATTGATAATGAACCAGCAAAAGCATTTGTAGCTGAAAATGAAGGCCTTAAGATTTTGGACACAGCTTATACAGAAGAACAATATGCACACGCATTCAAAAAAGGAAGTTCTTTAGTAGAAGAATTCAACAAAGCGATCAAAGAGTTAAAAGAAGATGGAACATTTGATGCAATCGTTGCATACTACATCGAAGGAAAAGGTGAACCATACAAATCACCAGAAGGAATTGAGTACAAAAAGAAACTTGTGATGGCAACAAACGCAGAGTTCCCACCATATGAATATTATGATAATGAAGTAATTGTTGGTATTGATGTTGATCTTGCTAGAGCAATCGGAGATAAATTAGGATATGAAATCGAAATCGCAGATATGGCATTTGATTCTATTATTTCAGCAGTAAAAGCAGGAAAAGCAGACTTTGCAGCAGCAGGTCTTACAATTACAGAAGATAGAATGAAAGAAGTAGACTTTGCAAATTCATATTATACAGGTGTGCAAGTAGTTATCGTAAAGAAATAAGATTTTAATGAGAAATGTTGTGCAGAATTGCACAACATTTCTTTTGACGAATGGAAGGAAAAAGATGAAAGAAGTTATTGGAAAAATTTTTACAACGGTTTATATGGCGATACGAAGCTTCGGAATCGATTTGATAGAAGAATTTGAACGAAATTTTATCACTGATAATCGCTGGAAATATATTGTAGATGGATTGAAAACGACACTCATAGTAACCTTTTTAGCGTTGCTTTTGGGCGTGGCACTTGGTTTTATTGTTGCGATTGTACGTGCAACTCATGATAAGACCAAAAAATTAAAACTTCTCAATTCTGTTTGCAATCTTTATATTACAGTGATTCGTGGGACTCCGGTAGTCGTACAACTTTTGATTATTTATTATGTTATTTTTGCCAGTGTCAATGTAGATAAAGTATTTGTTGCTGTTTTAGCATTCGGTTTGAATTCCGGCGCATATGTTGCGGAAATTGTCCGTTCGGGTATTATGGCTGTAGATGAAGGGCAATTTGAAGCGGGCCGAAGTTTGGGATTCAATTATGTGCAAACAATGATTTATATTGTAATGCCACAAGCATTCAAGAATATTCTTCCTGCACTTGGAAATGAATTCATTGTGCTTTTGAAAGAAACATCGGTAGCAGGTTACGTTGCACTTCAAGATCTTACAAAAGGCGGAGATATTATCCGAAGCCGTACGTATAGTTATATGCCATTGATTGTAACGGCATTGATTTATTTGGTTATGGTAATTGGATTTTCAAAATTGTTGGGTATACTAGAAAGGAGGTTGCGTAACAGTGAGCGCTAATGGTGAAATTTTAATTCATGTAGAAGATTTATATAAAACATATGGAAAATTGAATGCGTTAGATGGCGTGACCGAGGATATCCGAAAAGGAGAAGTAGTAGTAATCGTAGGGCCTTCTGGTTCTGGGAAATCTACGTTTCTTCGTTCCCTGAATTTATTAGAGGTTCCAACAAAAGGACATATCTTCTTTGAGGGTGTTGATATTACAAGTCCAAAGATTGATATTGATATGCATAGACGCAAAATGGGAATGGTGTTCCAACATTTTAATTTATTCCCGCACAAAACAATTTTGGAAAACATTACGTTGGCACCAATAAAATTGTTGAAAAAAAGTAAAGCAGAAGCAAATGCGAAAGCAATGGAATTGTTGGAAATGGTAGGTCTTGCAGAAAAAGCAAATGCATATCCATCGCAACTTTCAGGTGGACAAAAGCAGCGTATTGCGATTGTTCGTTCCCTTGCCATGGAACCAGAAGTCATGCTATTTGATGAACCAACTTCAGCATTAGATCCAGAAATGGTTGGTGAAGTATTAGAAATCATGAAACAGTTAGCAAAAGACGGAATGACCATGGTTGTTGTTACGCATGAAATGGGATTTGCAAAAGAAGTTGGAACGCGAGTGCTGTTCTTTGATGAAGGAAAAGTAAAAGAACAGAATGGTCCAAAAGAATTTTTTGAAAATCCACAAGATGAAAGATTGAAAGAATTTTTGTCAAAGGTATTATAAATGAAATATGAACGTATCGAACAAGGGCGCTTTTTAGAGCGCCCTAATCGCTTTATAGCGTATGTGGAAATATTAGGAAAAAAAGAAGTTGTACATGTAAAGAATACGGGGCGTTGCGCAGAACTTTTGGTACCTGGGGCGACAGTCTATGTTCAGGCAGCAGAAAATGCAGAGCGAAAAACAAAATGGGATTTGATTGCAGTTCAAAAAGGGAACCGTATGATTAATATGGATTCACAGATACCCAACAAAGTAGTTGAGGAATGGATTCTGCAAGGAAACTTATTCCCAAATGCTACCCTCGTTCGACCAGAAACTACATATGGAAATTCACGTTTTGATTTGTATGTGGAAGAGGGAGAGCGAAAGATTTTCATGGAAATCAAAGGTGTCACGCTTGAGGAAGATGGCGTTGTTCGATTTCCAGATGCTCCGACAGAGCGGGGAGTCAAACATGTAGAAGAATTGGTGAAGGCAGCAGAAGAAGGGTATGAAGCATATTTGTTTTTTGTGGTGCAAATGAAGAATGTGCAGTATTTTTCACCAAATCGAAAAACCCATGCCGCATTTGGAACAGCATTGGAAAAAGCACGAAAAAAAGGTGTGCATATTTTGGCATATGAGTGCCATGTGGAAAAAGATTGCATTGAAATTGAGAAAGAAATTCCAGTAGTGTTAGGGAATGAGAATCTGTATCGAATGCCGGAATTGTTGATAGAATGGTATCGAAAAAACAAGAGAGATCTTCCGTGGAGAGATGTGAAAGATCCATATCGTATTTGGGTTTCTGAAATCATGTTACAACAAACACGGGTAGAAGCCGTGAAAGGATATTATGAAAGATTTTTGTCTGAACTTCCGAATGTAGAATCGTTGGCAAATGCCAGTGAAGATAAGTTGTTAAAACTCTGGGAGGGACTGGGATATTATAATCGTGTACGAAATATGCAAAAAGCCGCAAAGCAAATCATGGACGAATATGAAGGAATCTTTCCAGAAACCTTTGATGAGATTCGTTGTTTGAAAGGCATTGGGAATTATACGGCAGGTGCAATTGGTTCGTTTGCTTTTGGGATCTCAAAGCCTGCGGTAGATGGAAATGTACTTCGTGTTGTTTCGCGATTGACTGGAAGCAGAGAGGATATCGGAAAGGCAAGTGTTCGAAGTGAAATTGAAGAACAGTTGCAACATGTGATTCCAAAAGATGCAGCTGGAGATTTTAATCAAGGACTGATTGAACTTGGGGCCATTGTATGTGTGCCAAACGGTGCACCGAAATGTGAAGTGTGTCCGTTGATACATTTGTGTGAGGCGAATCAAAAAGGAATGCAAGAGGAACTTCCTATAAAAAGCAAAGCAAAAGAACGGAAAATAGAAAAGAAAACAATTCTGATTTTGAAAGACGGAGATACAGTAGCAATTCGAAAACGTGATTCCAAAGGCCTGTTAGCAGGACTTTATGAGTTCCCGAACGTGGAAGGGCATCTGACCGAAGATGAGGTGATTGCGTATTGCAAATCCATTGGACTTTCTTCTTTGCGTGTGAAAAAATTAGATTCTGCAAAACATATTTTTAGCCATGTTGAATGGAGGATGATAGGTTATTATATTCATGTAGATGAGTTGGAAAAGTATTGTAAGGAAGATTTGTTGTTTGTGCGCTGGGAGGAAATTGAGGAAACATATCCAATGCCTACCGCGTTTGAAAAATATACCCAAATATAAAAACGGGACTTTGCAGTCCCGTTTTTTGTTATAGAAAACTTCGTCTTTTATAATATTGCTCCGCGAGGATGTGCAAACTCTTTCTTTATAAAGGTTTTGCAGTAATTACGCGAATTTTTTCTGGTGTACAGCTGGCTTCCAGTTGTTTTTGTAAGAAAATCGGTTCGCCGTCTGTATGAATTGGAAGTGGACGTTCTGCGGATATTTTTACGTGTTTTGCTCTGTGCACGCAAATTCCTTTGAAGCGAGTGTGGAGTCCCATGAATGCAGAAGGGAAAAGTGTGAGTACCTTTAGTTTAGGCATATTATAGGCCACCATAACGTCCAACATGTCATCGTCGTTTTTTGCGTCTGGTGCAAATTTCACACCGCCGCCTTCATATTTGTTGTTCATCAATGCCACAAAATAAGATTTTGGATAGTGAAGTTCTTTTGCGTTATCCAAAGTGAGAGTGATAGAACAAGGCGTTGTCAGAAACAAGCGGTGAATTGCAATCCCTACATAGGTTAATTTTCCCAATTTTATTTTGTTGAGAAATGCTTTGAAATGTGATACCACGGATTCGTGACAAATATCAGCATCAAACCCAATTCCTGAACTTACTGCGAATCGACGCAGCCTTCCTTTGTATCGGATTTCTCCAATGTTCATTGGATGAAGATATGGTCGATCTAAAATAAGCTTCATCGCTGCAATCGGATTTTTTGGAAGTTTTAATCCGCGAGCGAAATCATTGCTTGAGCCAATTGGGATATAGCCAAGAATGGTTTTTTTGAAATTTACAATTCCGTTTACCACTTCGTTTACGGTGCCATCACCGCCTAAAGCAACTACGATTTGCTCTTTATCACCAGATGTAATCCTGCGAGTGATATCGGTTGCATCTTTTTGGTATTTTGTAAAATAGACACGATAATCAATTTTTTCGCGTTTTAATATAATTTCTAGTTTTTCCCAAATCTTTTGTCCGAGTCCAGACCTAGCATTTGGATTCACAATAAAACTGTACATAGCGGAAACCTCCTTCATCTACTCCCTCATTATAACAGTATATAAAAAAGGCGACAAGTAAAAGAGTGAGAAATGTCGAAGATTGAAAAGTGGAGTCGAAAAGGTGGTGTTTAGGGAAAAACGGAATTGACTATCATTACAATAAACGTTAAAATCAGGATAAAAGGATTTTGATATGGAGGAATTGTATATGAAGGCACAGTTGATTGAGCAGTTTCAAGAAATTTATGGAGTAGAAGATGGCATTCATGCGTATTTTGCACCAGGGCGTGTGAATTTAATAGGTGAACATACAGACTATAATGGAGGTCACGTATTTCCATGTGCATTGACACTTGGTACATATGGAATTGCAAGAAAAAGAACGGATAATAAATTGAGATTTTATTCCGTGAACTTTAAGCATTTAGGTATTATTGAATCTGATTTAAATGATTTAAAACCATATAATCAAGCTGGATGGACGAATTATCCAAAGGGTGTGATGTGGGCGTTTGAAAAGCGTGGATTTCACATGCCATGTGGTTTGGATATATTGATTTACGGAAATATTCCAAATGGCTCAGGGTTGTCTTCTTCGGCATCGTTGGAAGTTCTTATAGGAACAATGTTAAAGGATTTGTTTGGATTTGATGTGTCTATGGTAGACATTGCGTTGATTGGTCAATATTCTGAAAATAATTTCAATGGTTGTAATTGTGGAATTATGGATCAATTTGCAAGTGCTATGGGGAAAAAAGACCATGCCATTTTCTTGGATACAAATACATTGAAGTTTGAATATGCGCCAGTTGTTTTGGAGGACGCCAAGATTGTTATTGTCAACAGTAAGGTGAAGCATAGTTTGGTAGACTCTGCTTACAATGACCGCCGCAATGAATGCGAAATGGCACTCCAAGAATTGCAAAGTGTTGTAGAGATTCAAGCATTGGGTGAGTTGACGGAAGAAGAGTTCGAATTGCACAAAGATGCGATTCAATCAGATGTTAGACGTAAACGTGCGAAACATGCAGTGTATGAAAATCAAAGAGCGATTAAAGCAGTGCAGGCTTTAAAGGATAATGATGTGGAGACTTTCGGAAAATTGATGAATGCATCCCATGTTTCCCTTCGCGATGATTATGAGGTTTCTTGTGATGAAATTGATATTTTGGTAAATCTTGCATGGGAGACAGAAGGTGTCATCGGTTCTAGAATCACTGGTGGTGGATTCGGCGGTTGTACTGTGAGTATCGTAAAGAATGAAGCGGTTGAACAATTTGTGTCAAAAATCGGTGAAGCATATAAAGAGAAAGTCGGTCATGAGGCGGAATTTTATGTGGTAGATATCGGTGACGGAGCACATGTGTGCGACTAAGGAGGTAAATATGTTTTTTGCAAATCTTAAAAAATTAGTACAGTATGGAATTCAGACGGGTTTAACACCTGAGTGTGAGCGTATTTACACTACCAATTTACTGTTGGATGTATTTGGCGAAGAAAATTATGAAGATGTTGATATCTCGGGAGAAGAAATTGAGCTTGAAGAAGTCTTAAGTGCATTGTTGGATGAAGCAGTTTCAAGAGGAATCATTGAAGATAGTATCGTGTATCGAGATTTGTTTGATACAAAGTTGATGAACTGTCTTATGCCAAGACCTGCACAAGTGCAAGCGGAATTTTCAAAGCGCTATGAAAAGAATCCGATAGAGGCGACAGACTACTATTATAAATTAAGTCAAGATAGTGATTATATTCGTCGCTATCGTATAAAGAAAGACCGTAAATGGAAAGTGGATAGTGCATATGGTGAAATTGATATCACAATTAATTTATCCAAACCAGAGAAAGACCCAAAAGCAATTGCAGCAGCAAAATTAGCAAAGGCAAGCAGTTATCCAAAATGTTTGTTGTGCGTAGAAAACGAGGGATATGCAGGAAGGGTGAATCATCCGGCTAGAGAGAACCATCGTATTATGCCAATTACAGTGAATGATTGTGCTTGGGGATTTCAATATTCTCCGTATGTTTATTATAATGAGCATTGTATTGTCTTCAATGGCGAACATACCCCGATGAAGATTGAAAAAGCAACATTTGTGAAATTGTTTGATTTTGTCAAACTGTTTCCGCATTATTTTTTAGGCTCAAATGCGGATTTGCCAATTGTTGGTGGGTCTATTTTGAGTCATGACCATTTCCAAGGTGGAAATTATACGTTTGCAATGGCAAAAGCACCAATGGAAGAAACATTTGAAATCAAAGGCTTCGAAGATGTGGAAGTAGGAATTGTAAAATGGCCACTTGCAGTACTACGCCTTCGTGGAAATGATTCAGACCGTCTTGTAGAGTTGGGGGCACATGTTTTAGACGTGTGGAGAGAGTATACAGATGAGGATGCATTTATCTTTGCAGAAACAGATGGAGAACCTCATAATACAATTACTCCGATTGCAAGAAAAGTGGGAGATTTGTTCGAGTTAGATTTGGCACTTCGTAACAATATCACAACCGAAGAACATCCGTTAGGATTATATCATCCACATGCGGAGTGGCATAACATTAAGAAAGAAAATATTGGATTGATTGAAGTTATGGGACTTGCAGTTCTTCCGGCCAGATTAAAGGGTGAAATGGAGATTCTTGCAGATTATCTGGTAAATGATAAAAATATTTGCGAGAATGAAAATATTGAAAAACATGCAACTTGGGTAGAGACTTTTCGCAGTAAATATGATGCCTTTACCGCTGAAAACATTATGGGAATTTTAGAAGAAGAAGTGGGAATTGTTTTTACGAAAGTATTGGAAGATGCTGGTGTATATAAATGTACCCCAGAAGGAAGAGATGCTTTTAAACGTTTTATTGCAACCTTATAAGTGCAAGATAGATTCTCATGCATAGGTTTGACATAATGGTAGGAAGGCAAAAAGGAGAAAGTATATGAAAAGGTGTCCAAAATGTAAAGCAAAGCTTCAAAAAGGAAGACGTCGTTGTCCTGAATGTGGAGCGTTTGTGATGAAAAAGAGATCGGTAAAAAGTGGGCTTCTTAGTCGTTTGGCTAAATTCATAGAAGGTGCCAAATCTCCAAAGTTAATGTTGGGAGGAGGCGCGGTTCTTCTTGGAATGATTGCATTGTTTATGATGGTTTCGATTGGGAATAGCGGTGGAGATTCAGCCATTTATTTGAAACAATCTGAAATGGCAATGGTAAAAGGGTCAGGTGCGAAAAAAGTACAACTTACTGACAAATTGGTTTATGAAAACAGCATGGATCAGTTCGATCTAGAATATATGGCAAACCATTATTATTCTAAACTCATAAAGAAAAGTAAAAATGGAGATAGACTCTTTTATCCTTCAAACATTATCCGATTAAATAATTACACATTAACATATCGTGATTTGAATAAAAAAAATGGAGAAATTGTTGAGGTTGCAAGTGCTGTAACGGATTATCAAATTAGTGAAAATGGAAAAATTGTGGCCTATACCAGCGAAGGAATTTTGTATCGTTATGATGGCGATAAAGCGGAATCCGTAGGAGAAGGTGTTTTGAATTTCTCGATTTCAAAAGATGGAAAAACGATCATTTATGTGGATGGTGAAAGTAATATATGTTCATATAAATCCGGAAAATCAAAAAAACTGGTAAAAGACATTTCAGTGCTTGAATATATTAGCGAAGACTTTAAAGAAATTTACTATACAAAAAACAGCAATTTGTATCGTAAAGAAATCGGAAAAGACGCAAAGAAAATTGCATCTAAAATCGTTTCTGTTGTGAAAATTTATGAAACAGGTGAAATTTATTACCTGAAAGAAACAGAGTCGAAAAATTTGTTAAAAGATTATGTGGAAGACGATTTAAAGAAGTCAAGCAGTGATGTAAAAAAGTCGTTGAAAGACGCTGTAGCGGAAACATATTTGTATGATCTTTTCTTCTACAATGGAAAAGATGGAAAGTCTGTTGCGAAAAATGTACAACAAGAAGAGATTAAAATAGCAAGTGAGAGACCGGTTGTTCTGTTTAAATCATGTGATTTGAGCAACATGAAGAAAGTGAAATTATCGAAAATCTCTTCTGTGTGGGAAGTAGAAGAAAAAATCTTGGAGCACATAAGTATGAACAGCAAATACCAGGTGGCTGTAGAGAAAAAAGTAACTTCGATTAAACAGAAAAATATAGCGAATTCACTTCTTTCAGAAAGTGGAGATGTACTTTATTTCGTGGCAGATATTGCAGATGAAATGATAAACTCATACGAAGCAATCGGCAACTTGTATAAGATGTCTATTTCGGGAAGCAAGGCGAAAGATGCAAAGAAATATGCATCCGATATTTATGCAAAAGAGATTGGAATTGTTGGAGATACAGATGTTTTATATTACAAGAGTGTAAGTGAAGTAAATTATATAATGCAAGGCGATCTTTATGTTAACAAAAAGAAGAGCGATGAAAATGTAAAAGTTGGTTCAGCTGTTTGTTTCAAAGATGCAGATGCAAAGGCAGTATATTTCTTGACAGATTGGGAATATCAAGAATCCATGGGAACATTGAAACGTGTGAAAGGCGGTAAGGTTTCCGAGATCAAAAAAGCAGCACATTCATTTTATGCAATGGAAAAAGGCGAAGTATTCTTTATTGGTGACTACAATGTAGAAACTTATGCAGGAAACTTATATCGCCATAAAAATGGAAAAGCGCGCAAGGTTGATAAAGACGTTGTGGCAATTATGAAAAACAAATAATAGTAAAAAAGACAAAGGGAACAAGCATATGGCAGACAGAATTGAGTTTGAAGAGCGTCCAGATGGAGAGATAGAAGTCGAAAATAAAAAAGACGATGAATATGAAAAAATTTGTTTCATGTGTCATCGCCCAGAAAGTATTGCTGGAAAGATGATTGAACTTCCGAACAATATTAGTGTATGTTCGGATTGTATGCAGAGAAGTTTTGATGCGATGAACAATATGCCGATTGATTTGAACCAGTTGTCAAATACGCCGGGAATTCATTTCATGAATCTTTCGGATTTGGAAAATGTAATACCTAAAAAGCAAAAGATTAAAAAGAAAAAAGAAGGGGAGCCTAAAAAACCGATTATTGATATTAAAGACATACCGGCTCCTCATAAAATCAAAGCTCAGTTAGATGAGTATGTGGTAGGACAGGAATACGCTAAGAAAGCAATGGCGGTTGCTGTTTACAATCACTACAAGCGAGTGGCAACAGATACAATGGATGACATTGAGATTGAAAAATCAAATATGTTGATGATTGGACCAACCGGTTGTGGAAAAACATATTTGGTAAAAACCCTTGCAAAATTGTTGGATGTACCGTTGGCAATCACAGATGCGACATCTTTGACGGAGGCAGGGTACATCGGTGACGATATTGAAAGCGTTGTGTCGAAGTTGCTGGCGGCTGCGGATAATGATGTGGAAAAAGCGGAGCAGGGAATCATTTTCATTGATGAAATTGATAAGATTGCGAAGAAGAAAAATACCAGTCAACGAGATGTCAGCGGGGAATCCGTTCAACAAGGTATGTTGAAGTTGTTAGAAGGTAGCGAAGTGGAAGTTCCAGTAGGTGCTAACAGCAAAAATGCAATGGTTCCACTTACCACAGTAAATACAAAAAATATTTTGTTTATCTGTGGAGGAGCGTTTCCGGATTTGGAAAATATTATTAAGGAACGTTTGAACAAACAATCTTCAATGGGATTTATTGCAGATTTGAAAGATAAATACAATCATGAAAAAAATCTGTTATCAAAAGTAACCGTAGAAGACTTGCGTAATTTCGGTATGATACCAGAGTTTATCGGACGTCTTCCAATTGTGTTTAGCTTACAAGGCTTGGATGAAGAAATGTTTGTGAAAATTTTAAAAGAGCCAAAAAATGCAATTTTAAAACAGTACCAAAAACTTCTTGCTTTAGATGAAGTGAAATTGGAATTCAGTGAAGATGCATTGTATGCGATTGCTGCCAAGGCGATTAAAAAAGATACGGGTGCCAGAGCTTTACGTTCAATTATTGAAGAATTCATGCTAGATATTATGTATGAAATTCCGAAGGATGACAATATTGGGATGGTTACGATTACAAAAGAATATATTGAAGGAACAGGTGGACCGATCATTACAATGCGTGGTTCAACAAGTGCTTAATTGAGAATGAAGCGAGATGTCGTAAGGCATCTCGTTTTTGCATATATTTAAGCAAAAAGTAGGAAATTATTATGAATTTAGAAGAGTGCAGAAAACGAATTCTTTCAGAGGAATACCGCGATTTTATTGTAGGGCGCTTGCAACAAAGCTTGTTTGATGAAATGTTTCCTTCCATGGCTTGTAATATAAATATCGATAATTTTTATGAAAGCGTTTACGTGGAACAGGAACTTGCAGACCCTATTCGCTTGGAACGTTATCCGTATAATTCTATTCCCAAATGTTATACGTTATTAGATACAATTGCACTGGAGGATGCGGGCATTATACAAGTTCAAAATTACCCGACCTTGGAACTACAAGGAGCAGGCGTTCTCATTGGGTTTGTAGATACAGGGATAGATTATCGAAATCCAATATTTCAAAATTTGGATGGGAGCAGTCGAATTGTCGGTATCTGGGATCAGACGATACAGACTGGAACCCCTCCTAGTGGAATGCTTTATGGAACAGAATATCGACAAGAAATGATTGAGGAAGCACTCAGAAGCGAAACCCCATTATCAGTTGTTCCAACGGAGGATACCAACAGCCATGGGACTTTTCTGGCAAGCATAGCGGCAGGCGGGGCAAGTGAAGAAAGACCATTTTTGGGAGCAGCGCCGGATGCGCAAATCGCAGTCGTGAAATTAAAGCCCGCGAAACAATATCTGAGAGACTTTTATTTGATAAATACAGATGCGCCATGTTATCAGGAAAATGACATTATGCTGGGAGTTGCCTACCTGAATCGCTTGGCTCAGCAATTGAATTTGCCACTTGTCATATGTATTGCATTGGGGACAAATATGGGAAGTCACTCTGCAGGGTCACCGCTCGCTGGATTGTTAGACATTTATGCCAATGCAGCGAATCGTGCAATTGTCATAGGAGGAGGAAATGAAGCGGATCGCAGACATCACTTTTTGGGAAATTTAGCAAATAAAAATGAAACACAGACTGTTGAAATTCGAGTAGGGGAAAATAACCGGGGATTTTGTATGGAGTTTTGGTCGGATGCACTGAATTTGTTTGAGGTTTCTGTTGTTTCTCCAAGCGGAGAGCAAACCTATTCGTTTCCTATTCGTATCAGATTGACACAAAGTTATACGTTTGTGTTTGAAGGAACCACCTTGTTTGTTGATTATAAAGTATTTGTAGAAAGGTTGGATGCAACACTTGTTTTTCTGAGATTTGAAAATCCGACAGGAGGAATTTGGAAAGTGAATGTGGAACCGATACAAGTGGAAAATGGAGTTTTTCATAGTTGGCTCCCTGTTCAAGAATTTTTAGAAAATGATGTGTATTTTTTAGAATCTAATCCAGACTATACAATAACAGAACCGGGAAGCACGTTGTCTGGAATCACAGTTGGCTTTTATGATGGAGACGATAATTCTGTTGCTATTCAGTCGGGAAGGGGATATACTAGGAGTGAACGAATCAAACCAGATTTTGTAGCCCCAGGAGTGGATGTTTTGGGCGTTGTGCCAAACAATCGATTTGCAGTACGGACAGGGTCTAGCATCGCAACAGGAATTGCAGGTGGTGCAGCAGCGCTGATGATGGAATGGGTTGTATACGGTTCGATTCGGGAAAATGTGGATTCGACACAAGTTCGGAATCTCTTGATTTTAGGAACGGAGAGAACTCCGGGTGAGACTTATCCAAATCGAGTATCAGGTTATGGCAGATTAAATTTGTATCAATCATTTGAAGTGATTCGGCAAATTTAATTGAAAGGAGAAAATTATGTCAGAAGTATTTGAAAAATGGGGAAAAATCATTTCAGAAAAAGCAAAAGATGTATCAGAAAAAACAGGTGAAGTGGTTGAAATTGTTGTAGACAAAACAGAACAACTCGTAGAAGAGCAAAAGATTAAAAGTCAAATCCGTACAATGGAACGCAATTGTGTAAGAGATTTTAAAGATATTGGAAAAATTTTGTATTATAAATATAAAAAGGGTGCAGAGATTGATCCACAATGCTTGGAATTGTGTGAAGCAATTGCAGAACGAGAAGCATATATTAAAGAGTTAAAAGAGCAAATCAAGAAGAACAAAGACGTATTTTAAAAATAGGAGAACATCAATGGTTGATAAAAAAGTATTTCACAATTTATCGTATGGAGTATATGTGGTTTCCACCTTGGATGGAACACGACCAACAGGTTGTATTGTAAACAGTGTTATGCAGATTACATCCAATCCGGCAACTTTTGCAGTGAGTGTGAATCATGATAATTATACCAATTCATGCATCGAAAAAACAGGAGTGTTTGCAATTTCTATTTTAACAGAACAATCAAATCCGGATTTAATCGGTATATTTGGATTTCAATCAGGAAAGGATATAGATAAGTTTGAACAAGTTGAGTCGTTCGTAAAAGAAGGAATGCCAATTGTTACGGATGCTTGTGGATATATTGTGTGCAAAGTGATTCAGAAGATGGAAACAAATACACACACAGTATTTTTGGGAGAAGCCATTGCAGCTGACCAATTAAAAGAAGAAGAACCAATGACTTATGCTTATTATCATAAGGTGATAAAAGGAAAAAGTCCGAAAAATGCCCCTACATATGTGGAAGAGGTGCAAAATGACGGGAAATGGGTGTGTAGCATTTGTGGATATGAATATAACGGCGAGATTCCGTTTGAAGAACTGCCAGAAGATTTTGTATGCCCACTTTGCAAACAGCCAAAGTCCAAATTTGTATTTAAAGAAAAAATCTAAATAAATTATAAATTATTAGCACTCTCGGTTGACGAGTGCTAATTTTTATGTTATACCAAACCTATAACAATAGGAGGTGTTGGTATGAATATAAACAAGTTTACACAAAAATCCTTACAAGCAGTACAGCAATGTGAAAAAATTGCCTCTGAATATGGCAATCAACAGATAGAACAAGAACATTTATTATATGCATTTATTACGCAAGAAGACAGCCTTATTATGAAACTGTTGGAAAAGATGGGTGTGTCCAAAGAGTTGCTTCTTCAGAAGGTGGAGCGTGCAACCGATCAACGGCCAAAGGTGCAGGGCGGACAACTCTTTGTTGGACAGAATTTAAATCAAGTGCTCATTCATGCAGAAGATGAAGCGAAGCAAATGGGAGATGAATATATTTCTGTTGAACATTTGTTTTTGGCGCTTTTAAAATATGCCAGTCGAGAGATAAAGACCATTTTTAAAGAATTTGCAATTACAAGGGAAACATTTTTACAGGCGTTAGCGAGTGTGAGGGGGAACCAAAAAGTGACGAGTGATCATCCGGAAGCAACTTACGATACTTTAAATAAATATGGGCAAGACTTAGTCGAGCGTGCAAGAGAGCAGAAGTTGGATCCTGTGATAGGGCGCGATGCAGAAATTCGGAATGTTATTCGGATTTTATCACGTAAAACAAAGAATAATCCAGTGCTAATCGGAGAGCCGGGAGTTGGAAAAACAGCTGCCGTGGAAGGCCTTGCACAACGAATTGTGCGTGGCGATGTGCCAGAAGGATTAAAGGATAAGAAGGTGTTCTCTCTTGATTTAGGAGCACTTGTGGCAGGTGCAAAGTATCGAGGCGAATTTGAAGAACGCTTAAAAGCAGTTTTGACAGAAGTGAAAAACAGTAACGGTAATATTATTCTTTTTATTGACGAGTTGCATACGATTGTTGGTGCGGGGAAGAGTGACGGAGCTATGGATGCAGGAAATATGCTAAAACCTATGCTTGCAAGAGGAGAACTTCATTGTATCGGAGCAACTACATTGGATGAGTACCGCCAATATATTGAAAAGGATGCAGCGTTAGAACGCCGTTTTCAACCGGTGATGGTGGACGAACCAGCTGTGGAAGATGCGATTTCTATTTTGCGTGGATTGAAAGAACGATATGAAGTCTTTCATGGAGTTCAGATTACAGATGGGGCGTTGGTGGCAGCGGCAACTCTGTCACATCGATATATTACAGACCGATTTTTACCAGACAAAGCGATTGATTTGGTGGATGAGGCTTGTGCACTGATTAAGACAGAATTGGATTCAATGCCGACAGAACTCGACGAATTGCAAAGACGTATTATGCAATTGGAAATCGAAGAAGCGGCATTGAAAAAAGAAGACGATAGATTGAGTCAAGAGCGTCTCAGTAGTTTGCAGGAAGAATTGGCAGAACTTCGGGAAAATTTCAAGATTCAGAAAGCGCAGTGGGATCAGGAAAAAAGTTCTGTAGAACGCTTGCAAAAATTAAGGGAAGAGATTGAACAAGTAAATCAAGAGATCGAAAAAGCAAAACAAAGTTATGATTTAGAGCGTGTTGCAGAACTTCAATATGGTAAACTTCCGCAGTTGACAAAGCAACTGGAGAGTGAGGAAGAGAAGAGCAAAGCTTGCGATATGACATTGGTACACGAAAGTGTAACAGATGAAGAGATTGCCAAGATCGTTTCGCGTTGGACAGGAATTCCTGTTGCAAAATTGAATGAAAGCGAGCGAAACAAAGCTCTTCATTTAGATGAAGAATTGCATCGACGCGTGATAGGGCAAGACGAGGGTGTGTTAAAGGTGACGGAAGCAATTATTCGTTCCAAAGCAGGAATTAAAGACCCAAGTAAGCCAATCGGTTCTTTCTTGTTTTTGGGTCCAACCGGTGTCGGGAAAACAGAACTTGCGAAAGCGTTGGCGCAAAGTTTGTTTGATGATGAGAGTAATATGGTGCGCATTGACATGAGTGAATATATGGAGAAACATTCTGTGTCGCGTCTGATTGGAGCACCTCCGGGATATGTGGGTTATGATGAAGGCGGACAGTTGACGGAAGCTGTGCGAAGAAAACCGTATTCTGTTGTGTTATTTGATGAGGTGGAGAAAGCGCATCCAGATGTGTTTCATGTATTGTTGCAAGTCTTGGATGATGGGCGTATCACAGATTCACAAGGTCGTACTGTAGATTTTAAAAATACGATTTTAATTATGACTTCCAACATTGGTTCTCTACATTTGTTAGAGGGAATTGATGAAAATGGAGAAATTCGAGGAGAGTGTGAAGAGCGCGTATTGAATGAATTGCGATTGCATTTCCGACCAGAATTTTTAAATCGTTTGGACGAAACCATTCTATTCAAACCATTGACAAAAACGGATGTAAAGCAGATTATAGAATTACTTGTACAAGATGTGAATAAACGATTGTTGGAACAAGAAATATCTATAGAACTAACGGAAGCAGCCAAAGAGTTTATTGTAGAAGGTGGATATGAGCCGATGTATGGGGCCCGTCCGTTGAAACGGTATCTGCAAAAACATGTAGAAACATTAGCGGCACGGTTGGTGTTAGAAGGCCGTGTGGGGCGATGTGATACAATTGTCATTGATGTAAATGATAATGAGTTGATTGCGAGCGTTAAATAAAAGAAAGAGGAAAAATATATGAAATATGCCATTTTAGGAAAAACGGGGCTTAAGGTATCTGTTGTTGGTTTGGGAGGGATTCCTGTACAGAGAACAGACCGAAATGGTGCAAAAGAGATTGTGGAAGCTTGTATGGCACAAGGAATTAATTATTTGGATACTGCGAGAGGTTATAGTATTTCGGAAGAATTCTTTGGCGAGGCTTTAAAGGAATATCGTCAGCAGTGGGTGATTGCCACGAAATCAATGGCACGTGATTATGAGTCTATGAAGAGAGATATCGAAATTAGCTTGAGTAAATTACAGACGGATTATATTGATTTGTACCAGATTCATAATATTAAGTCAGAGGAAGAGTTTGCAGTTTGCTTTGGAGAAAATGGAGCTTATAAGGCCTTGCTTGAAGCAAAAGAGGAAGGAAAAATCAAGCACATAGGAGCCACAACACACAGTATCGAAGCGTTTGCAAAACTGATTCGCGAATATGAGAACGAGATTGAGACCATGATGTTCCCTTATAATATTGTGGAAAATCAAGGGGTAGAATTGATGAAAGAATGTTGTGAAAAGAAGATTGGTTTTATTGCCATGAAACCAATTGCAGGTGGGAATATTGACCGACCAGTTCTCGCGTTGAAGTATATTTTGAACAATCCAGATTGTACCATTGTGATTCCGGGAATGGGAAGTGAGGAAGAAGTGGCACAAAATACTTGTGAAGAAGTGTTCCAATCTTTAAATGAAGCAGATTTGAAAGAATGTGAGAAGATTGCAAAAGAATTGGGAAATGAGTTCTGTAGAAGATGCGGATACTGTTCTCCTTGTCCAAAGGGAGTTCAAATAGCACAAAATATTTTGCTTGCAAATTACAAGCGGAAGTATGGCTTGGCTGATTGGGCACAGGTGAGATATGATGCCTTGGAAGGAAAGGCAGAAGATTGTATAAAATGTGGCGTTTGTGAAACGAGATGCCCATATGATTTACCAATTCGCACCATGTTGGAACGAGTTGTGTCTGAAATGAAACAACAGGAGATATAAATGAATCAGATTATTTTTCATATTGATGTAAACTCCGCTTTTTTGAGCTGGACAGCGGTAGAACAATTGAAAAATGGAGCCACGGAAGATATACGTGAGATCGCGGCGATTATTGGCGGGAATCAAGAAACCCGTCAGGGAGTCGTGCTGGCAAAATCTGTGTTGGCAAAGAAATGTGGAATTGTAACGGGAGAACCGGTCGCCCATGCGATACGGAAATGTCGAGATGTGAAAATCTATCCGCCGAACCATAAAATGTACAACGAGTACAGTGAGCGATTGATGGAATTTTTATCCACATACACACCAGATATTGAGCAGGTAAGTGTGGATGAATGTTATTTGGATTTCACTGGAATTGCACATCGATTTCATTCTCCGGTGGAGGCCGCTTTGGAAATCAAAGAAGCAGTATTTCAAACGTTTGGTTTTACCGTAAATATTGGGATTTCTACAAATCGGTTGCTTGCAAAAATGGCATCAGATTTTGAAAAACCGAACAAGGTTCATACATTATTTCCAGAAGAAATTGAAGTGAAGATGTGGAAATTGCCAGTTTCTGAATTGTATATGGCAGGGAAGTCAAGTGTAGAAGTGTTACACAAATTAGAAATTCGCACCATTGGAGAGTTGGCGAAAACCGATCCTGAGTTGCTAGAGTTGCATCTGAAAAGTCATGGGAAAACCTTGTGGGAGTTTGCCAACGGTATTGACAGTAATAAAGTAGTAAGAGACCATGTGGAAGCAAAAGGAATTGGAAATTCCATGACACTTGCAAAAGATGCAACGAGTGAAGAAGAAGCAAGAGTTGCATTCTTGAGTTTGGCAGAGACTGTAGGAGGGAGATTGCGACAGGAAGCACAGAAAGCACGTATGATTAGTGTGGAAATTAAATATCATACGTTTCGTACCGTTTCGCATCAAAAACAATTGGCGCATGCAACAAATTCGGATCAGCTCATATATGAAAATGCATGCCAGTTGTTCCGTGAGCTATGGGATGGAGAGCCGATTCGTCTCTTGGGGATTCGAACATCAAAATTAGTAGATTGTGGAGAACCGGAACAGATGGACCTTTTTGAATTGCAGCATATGATCAAGCACGAAGTGTCCAAAAAAGAAAAACACAAGAAACTGGATGTTGCATTAGATCAGATTCGTAAAAAGTTCGGGGAGGATTCGATCAAGCGAGGGACCTTTTTGAAATAACATTAGAAATTGTGTGGACAAAAATGTGGTTGTGATATAATCAAAGAAGCGGGACAAATAGGTAGGAACGTCGTATAGGATAAAATAGAAGTGGAAAACCAATCGGTTTAGACTGGTTGGTTTTTTATTGCTTAAAAACAAATGAAAAAAGTTGAGCTTTTGCAAGAATTCTAAAAATATGATATCATATAAATAACTGTGTATTAAAATTGGAGGTTTCTTATATGAAACTCAAGAAACTCTTAGAACAATTGGATTATACAGTGCTGCAGGGCAGTGATGAAACAGAGATTAAAACACTGGCAGATCGAACACAAACCGTAAGAGAGCAGGCAGTGTTTCTTTGTATTAGAGGCATGGAATATGATGGGCATTGCTTTGCTGCATTCGCAGTTGAGGCGGGTGCAGTTGCATTAGTTGTGGAACAAGACGTAGAGGTGCCACCTCATGTTACCGTAATTAAGGTTGCCAATACGCGTCGTGCATTGGCAAGAATGTCTGCGACGTATTATCGTTATCCGGCAGAAGCGTTGAAGATTATCGGTGTGACAGGCACCAAAGGGAAAACGACCACTGCTTATTTAATCAAAGCAATCTTAGAAGGTGCCGGGCATCGAGTGGGGCTGATAGGAACCATTGAAACCATGATAGGGAAGCAAGTGATTCCATCCCAGAATACAACACCAGAATCATTGGAAATTCATCGTTATTTTCGTGCCATGGCAGATGCGGGATGTGACTGTGTTGTCATGGAAGTATCCTCACAGGGGTTGAAAATGTTGCGAACCGAAGGCATTTTGTTTGAAATCGGAGTGTTCACCAATCTGGGAGAAGACCACATTGGCGCAAATGAACATGCAAGTTTCGAGGAGTATAAGCAATGTAAGAAGATGCTCTTTCGACAGTGCAAGCGTGGAATTGGAAATATAGATGATCCGTATTTTCAAGAGATATTTCAAGAGGCAACCTGTAACGTGGAATCTTTTGGATTTTCGAAAGAAGCAACTGTGCGGGCGAGTCAGTTGAAACAGTTAAAAAGACCGAATGAAATGGGCATTTCCTTTCAGGTGAGTGGAATCGTTCATGCAGATATGGAAATGGGAATTCCGGGAATATACAGCGTATACAATGCACTGGCGGCTATAGCAGTTTGCAACCATTTTCAAGTAGAGAGTCAAGAGATTTCAAAAATCTTGAAAACGGTCAAGGTCAAAGGAAGAAACGAGATTATTCCCATTTCAGATTCTTTTATATTGATGATAGATTTTGCACATAATGCAATGAGTTTGGAAAATTTATTAATGACGCTAAGGGAGTATCATCCAAAACGGCTAGTCTGTCTTTTTGGATGTGGAGGGAATCGGTCCAAAGTAAGACGATATGAAATGGGAGAGGTCTCTGGAAGATTGGCAGATCTGACCATTGTTACATCAGATAACCCCCGATATGAAGAACCCCAAGCGATTATAGACGATATTAAAATCGGGCTTGTAAAAAGCCAAGGTGTGTTTGTAGAACTGATAGACCGAAGGGAAGCTATACAATACGCAATTGAAACCGCACAAGAAGGAGATGTCATTGTGTTGGCAGGAAAAGGTCATGAGGATTATCAGGAAATCAAAGGCAAAAAATATGATATGGATGAGCGAGTAATCATCGCACAATTGATAGAGAAGAAAAAACGTTAGAGGAGCAGTTCACCATGTACGCAAAAGTCATTGTTGACATTACACATGAAAAACTGGATAAAGTGTTTGAATACAGCATTCCGAGTGAACTGGAAGGCTTGTTGCAAGTGGGGATTGAAGTGGTTGTTCCATTTGGAAAAGGCAATCGAGAAACCAATGGCTATGTAATCGGAATCTCGGAGCAGTGTGAATATGCACCAGAAAAAGTGAAACCGATTTTGCGTATTGCAGAAAAGCGAATGGCAATTGAAGGAAAATTTGTGGCATTGGCTGCTTGGATGAAAGAACACTATGGTGGTACAATGATCCAGTCTCTCAAGACCGTACTTCCAATTAAAAAGGAAGAACAGATGAAGGTGAAACGTTTTGTACGCCTTCTGTGCAGCAAAGAAGAAGGATGCAATAAATTAGAACTTTTTTTGAAGAAAAATCAAAAGGCAAGAGCGCGCGTGTTGGCAGCGCTGCTTGACAATGATTTGTTAGAATATGAATTTGTAATAAAGAAACTGAATGTTACCAGAGAAGTGTTGCGGGCATTGGAACAACAGCAGTTAATTGCTGTTGAGAGCGAGCAAGTTTTCCGAAATCCAATCAAGGTGCATCAGCAAGAGTGGACACCGGTAGCTTATACACAAGAACAGGAGCAAGCGATAGATTGCTTCCGAGAAAATTATCTCAAAGGAATACAAAAGACCTATTTGTTATATGGCGTAACAGGAAGCGGAAAAACAGAAGTGTATATGGAAATGATAGCGAGAGTCATTCGTGACGGAAAGCAGGCCATTGTTTTGATTCCGGAAATTGCACTCACCTATCAGACGGTAATGCGCTTTTATAAACGATTTGGAAATCGTATTTCTATTTTGAATTCAAAGATGTCCAGTGGAGAACGTTATGACCAAATGATGCGGGCGAAAGAAGGGGCAATTGACATCATGATTGGACCAAGATCCGCTTTGTTCACACCATTTCCACAATTAGGGCTTATTGTGATAGACGAGGAGCATGAAACGACTTACAAGAGTGAACAAATCCCAAGATATCATGCGAGAGAAACCGCAATTGAGAGAGCGAGATTGGAAGGGGCAAGCGTCGTCCTAGGATCTGCCACCCCTTCTTTAGAAGCCTTTTACCGAGCAGAACGCGGCGACTATGAAATGCTGACACTTCGGGAACGCTCCAAAAAGCAAGCGTTGCCGGATGTATATACCGTGGATATGCGAGAAGAATTAAAAAAGGGAAATCGCTCGATTATCAGTGAAAGATTGCATGAACTGATGCAAGAACGTTTGGAAAAGAAACAACAAATCATGCTGTTTTTAAATCGAAGAGGTTATGCTGGATTTATTGCCTGCCGATCTTGCGGATATGTGGCAAAATGTCCACATTGTGATGTGTCATTGTCCATACATCGAGGTGGGAAATTAGTTTGTCACTATTGCGGCCATGAAGAAGAGGAGTATGCCGTATGTCCAAAGTGTGGTTCGAAACATATTGGAGGATTTCGAGCAGGTACGCAACAAATCGAGGAGCTGGTAAAAACAGAATTTCCAGCAGCAAGAGTCCTTCGAATGGATATGGACACGACGAAAGCAAAAGATGGGCATGAGAAAATCTTAGAAGTATTTGCAAATGAAGAGGCAGACATTTTGATTGGTACACAGATGATTGTAAAAGGACATGATTTTCCGAATGTAACGTTAGTAGGAGTTTTGGCAGCAGATATGTCTCTTTACACGAATGATTATCGTGCAGGAGAGCGAACCTTTCAGTTGCTAACACAGGCAGCAGGTCGTGCAGGGCGAGGACGCGAAAAGGGAGAAGTTGTGATTCAGACATATAGTCCGGAGCATTATGCGATTGAAACTTCTGGAGAGCAAGATTACGAAGCCTTTTATGAAGAAGAAATCGAATACCGCAGGTTGATGGGATATCCACCGGTGGAGCAGTTAATGGCGATTTTGGTTTCTTGTGAAGAAGAGGAACTGCTAGATACCGCATGCAAGTATTTGAAATCTTATGCAGAACGAGTGAATCGAGAGCGAGCAATTATCATTGGACCAACCAGTCCATATGTGGGAAAAGTACAAGATGTATACCGAAAGATGATTTATATCAAACATGCAGATTATCTGGTGTTGACTGAAATCAAAAATAAATTGGAACAATATATTGAGATGAATTGCGGATTTCAAAAGGTTCGCATTCAATTCGATTTTAATCCAATGAATGTATTTTAAGGAGAGTTTGAAATGGCGATAAGAGAAATTAGAGTAATGGGTGATGATGTATTAACAAAGGTGTGCAAGGAAGTAACAACGATGACACCACGCACAAGAATTTTAATAGAGGATATGATAGAGACCATGTATGAGGCAATGGGTGTAGGTCTTGCCGCACCACAAGTTGGTATTTTGAAAAGAATTGTGGTAATTGATGTTGGGGAAGGCCCGATGGTTTTGATTAATCCACAAATCGTAGAGACTTCCGGGGAGCAAACCGGCAGCGAGGGATGCCTCAGCGTGCCAGGGAAAGCAGGTGAAGTGACACGACCGAATTATGTAAAAGTAAAAGCACTCAATGAAAATATGGAAGAGGTTGTTTACGAAGGAACAGAACTTCTTGCAAGAGCATTTTGCCATGAAATTGATCATTTGGATGGACATTTATATGTTGAGAAAGTAAATGGCGAGCTTTATGAAATGACTTATGAAGAAGAGGAAGACGCAGAAGACGAATAAGGGGGAAGAAAAATGAAAATAATTTTTATGGGAACTCCTGACTTTTCCGTGGGAACCTTGGAGGCTTTAGTAGCAGCAGGTCATGAAGTGGTGCTGGCTGTTACGCAACCAGATAAGCCAAAAGGAAGAGGAAAAGAGATGCAATTCACACCTGTAAAAGAGTGTGCAATGAAACATCAGATTCCGGTGTATCAGCCAAGACGCATTCGAGAAGCAGAGTGTGTAGAAGAACTTCGCAAATATAATGCAGATATTATGGTGGTTGTAGCATTTGGACAAATTTTACCAAAGGAAATTTTGGAAATGACTCCATATGGATGTGTCAATGTGCATGCGTCCTTATTGCCAAAATATCGCGGTGCAGCACCAATTCAATGGGCGATTCTAGACGGGGAAGATGTGACCGGTGTAACGACCATGCAGATGAATGAAGGGCTCGATACAGGAGACATGTTATTGAAAACAGAGATTCCAATAGAGGAAAAAGAAACGGGAGGAAGTCTCCATGACAAATTGTCGTTTGCGGGAGCTACGCTTTGCGTTGAGACTCTAAAATGTTTGGAAGAGGGCAGCATCACTCCAATTCCTCAGGGAGACAGTCCCACTTCTTATGCAAAGATGCTGGATAAGCAATTGGGAAATATTGATTGGAGTCAGGATGCGGTTCAAATCGAGCGATTGATTCGCGGATTAAATCCATGGCCAAGTGCGTACACCAATTGGAATGGAAAGGTTATGAAACTTTGGGATGCAAAAGTGGTGGAGGAAAGCACATCATTCGCACCAGGAACCATTGCAAAAGTGGAGAAGGATGCATTTTATGTGCAGACTGGAAAAGGAGTTTTGCAGATTAGTGAACTTCAGATTCCAGGTAAAAAACGAATGGATGCAGGCTCATTTATGAGAGGGTATCAAGTACAAGAAGGAGAGGTATTAGAATAATGTATTTACCATTTTATTATGATGAAACATATATATTAGTGCTAATTGGTGTTGTCATCAGCTTGATTGCTTCGGCGAGAGTAAATAGTGCTTTTTCAAAATATTCTAAGGTTAGAAACTCACGTGGTATTACAGGTGCACAAGCAGCTGCAGAAGTGCTTCGCAGTGCAGGTATTTACGACGTGCGAATTGAACGTGTTTCGGGAAAATTAAGTGACCATTATGATCCAAGAACGAAAGTGCTTCGTTTGTCAGATTCTGTATATGGGCAATGTTCCGTAGCGGCAGTAGGTGTGGCAGCGCATGAGTGTGGACATGCAATTCAACATGCGAATGGATATGGACCATTAAAATTAAGAAGTGTATTGGTTCCGATTGCAAACTTTGGCTCGGGGATTGCTTGGCCGTTAATTATCATTGGTTTATTGTTTAATAGTCAAAGCTCAAATGTCTTTATTTATCTTGGTATTTTGGCATTTTCGAGTGCAGTTCTCTTTCAGTTGATCACATTGCCGGTAGAGTTTAATGCTTCTAACCGAGCGATTCGAATGATTACACAAAATGAAATTTTAGATTATTATGAAATCAAAGGAACAAAGAAAGTATTGAAAGCTGCAGCACTTACGTATGTTGCAAGTGCGGCTGCATCTGTTTTGCAGTTGCTCAGAATCGTGTTGCTAACAGGAGGCAGAAGACGGAATGACTAGAGAATTGGTATTGGGAATTTTATTGCAAGTCACACGCGATGGGGAATACAGTCACATCGCACTTCGCAATGTATTAAATAAATATCAATACTTAGACAAAAAAGAACGTGCATTTATCACAAGGGTGACAGAAGGGACATTGGAACATATGATAGAAATTGATTATATTATCAATCAGTTTTCCAAGGTTCCTACTGGTAAAATGAAACCTGTGATTCGAAATATCATCAGAAGTGCAGTCTATCAAATCAAATATATGGACAGTGTTCCAAATTCCGCAGCGTGTAACGAAGCTGTAAAGTTGGCGGTCAAAAAAGGATTTTCCAGTCTGAGAGGATTTGTCAATGGAGTACTTCGCAACATCGAACGAAACATTGACAAGTTGGAATTGCCGGATGATTTATCTATTCGTTATTCCATGCCAACTTGGATTTTGGATAAATGGCTTTCTTGCTATGACAAAGAAACGGTCGAAAAAATGTTGACAGATTTTCAAAAAGAAAAACCGACAACCATTCGATGTAATTTGAATTGCATGAGTAAGGAAGCGTTGAAAGAAAGTTTGGAGAAAGAAGGAGTGGTTGTACAAGAGCATCCATACCTTACATATGCATTGCAGATTTCAAACTATGATTATTTGGCAGAACTTCAAAGTTTTCAAAACGGTGCATTTTCCGTACAAGATATTAGCTCTATGCTAGTGGCGCATATTGCAAATTCTCAACAGGGAGATGTTGTCATAGATGTATGTGCAGCTCCAGGGGGTAAGGCACTCCATATGGCAGAATTATTAAAAAACACAGGACATGTGGAAGCGAGAGATTTGACGGAATACAAGGTGCAGCTAATTCGAGAGAATATTGCACGTTCTGGTTTGAAAAATATCGATGCAGTCCAATGGGATGCAACAATGCTCGATGAAAACGCAGTGGAGAAAGCAGATATTGTAGTAGCAGATTTGCCATGTTCTGGGCTGGGAGTACTTGGAAAGAAAACAGATTTAAAATACAAGATGACAGAACAGATGCAACAGGAATTGGTATCGTTGCAACAAACCATTCTGTCAAAGGTGAAACATTATGTGAAACCAGAAGGGATTCTGGTCTACAGCACTTGCACCATTCATGAAAAAGAAAACATGGGAAATGTGCAGTGGTTTTTGAAAAACAATCCAGATTTCCAATTGGTGTCTATACGGGAACAGTTATGTGAAGAGTTACGGGAGAGTGTTCAAGACGAGGGGTGCTTGCAATTGCTCCCTGGAGTGCACGAAAGTGACGGGTTCTTTATTGCGAAATTTAAGAGGGTAAAACATGGATAAGAAAGATATTCGCTCCTTTACGTTTGAAGAATTAAAAAACGAGATTGAGGGGCTGGGAGAAAAATCTTTTCGTGCCAAACAAATTTATGAGTGGTTACATGTAAAATTAGTAGATTCGTTTGAGGAGATGAGCAATCTTTCCAAAGCGCTTCGAGATGTATTGGAAGCACATTTTTGGATTCCACAAATCACAGTCTTGGAACGACAAATCTCTAATATAGATGGAACGAATAAATTTTTGTTTGAGCTGGAAGATGGAAATGTAATTGAGAGTGTGCTCATGAGATACAAACATGGAAATTCAGTTTGTATCTCATCTCAAGTAGGATGCCGTATGGGGTGCAAATTCTGTGCATCAACCATCGGTGGGTTGGAACGCAATTTGCGACCTTCAGAAATGTTAGGTGAAATTTATCAAATCCAAAAAATCACTGGAGAACGAGTATCGAATATCGTGGTGATGGGAACAGGAGAGCCACTGGATAATTATGAAAATTTTGTCAAATTTGTTCGTCTGTTATCAGATGAACGCGGCTTAAATATCAGCCAGAGAAACATTACGATTTCTACATGTGGAATCGTGCCGAATATGATGCGATTGGCAGAAGAAGAATTGCAAATCACATTGGCACTTTCATTGCATGGAGCAACTCAGGAAAAGAGAGAAGTGTTAATGCCGATTGCAAAAAAATATCAGTTAAATGATGTGCTTTCGGCTTGTGATTATTATTTTGAAAAGACAGGACGTAGAATTACGTTTGAGTATAGTTTGGTACATGGCGTGAATGATAGAGATGAGGATGCCGAAGAATTAATTTCGATTTTGAAAAATCGAAATTGCCATTTAAATCTCATTCCGGTAAATCCTATTAAGGAAAGAAATTTTCAAAAACCGAGCCGAAAAAGTGCCGAGAATTTCAAAAATAAACTTGAAAAAAGCGGAATAAATGTTACTATTAGAAGAGAAATGGGCTCCGATATTGACGGGGCTTGTGGACAACTTAGAAGACGCTACGTAGAGAAGAAATAAAGGAGAATTATATGAAGACGTTTTCAATGACGGATATCGGTATGATTCGAGAGGTGAATGAGGATTCTGTTTTTGTTTCCAATGAGCCAATCGGAAAACTCCCGAATTTGTTTGTTGTTGCTGACGGAATGGGCGGTCACAAAGCGGGGGATTACGCTTCCCAATTAGCAGTTGAAATTGTGAAGCAAACCTTAGAACAAATGATTGAGACTGAGCCGGAGGCAATGATTAAAGAAGCAATTACAGTTGCAAATAAGACGTTGCTGGAAAAAGCGCAGCAAGATACAAGGCTGAGTGGCATGGGAACTACTTTGGTAGTAGCAACTGTCATAGAAAAAACCTTATATTTTGCCAATGTCGGTGATAGCAGGTTGTATATGCTAAATAAGGGGATTAAGCAACTATCTAAAGACCATTCACTTGTACAGGAAATGGTTCGACTTGGTGGAATTAATCGTGAAGAAGCAAAACATCATCCAGACAAAAATATCATTACCAGAGCGGTAGGTGCGAAAGAAAAACTAGAGATCGACTTTTTCGAATATCGTTTGAAGAAGAAAGATGTAATCTTAATGTGTACAGATGGTCTGAGTAATATGGTGGAGGATGATGAAATCTTTCGCATTGTGAAAAGTGCCAGAGATGTTGTGGAAGCAACAGAGAAATTAATAGAAAAGGCAAAAGACAATGGAGGAACTGACAATATAGGTATTGTTATGGTGGAACCTTTTGTGAATGAGGTGAGTTTATGATAAAAGAAGGCGTTGTAATAGGCGGCAGATATGAAATTATGGAACGAATCGGAACGGGTGGTATGGCAGATGTTTATAAAGCAACCGACCGCGTGCTCCGTCGTTATGTTGCTATAAAAGTATTAAAAAGAGAGTTTCGTGAAGATGAAACGTTTGTAAAAAAATTCCGTTCTGAGGCACAGGCTGCGGCAGGACTTACACATGCAAACATTGTGAATATCTACGATGTAGCAGAAGACCGTGGTTTGTATTACATAGTCATGGAATTGGTAGAAGGAATCACCTTAAAAGACTATATTCAGAAAAAAGGAAAATTAACTTCAAAAGAAGTGATTGGTATCACAATGCAAGTGTGCGCAGGAATTGATGCTGCACATAGTCATAATATTATTCATCGTGACATCAAGCCACAAAATATTATGATTTCTAAAGAAGGGAAAGTAAAAGTTACTGATTTTGGTATTGCGAAAGCAACTTCTTCAAATACCATCAGCACAAATGTTATGGGGTCGGTACATTACACATCGCCAGAACAGGCAAGAGGTGGATTTAGCGATTCGAAGAGTGACATTTATTCCCTTGGAATTACCATGTATGAGATGATTACGGGACAACTTCCATTTGATGGAGATACAACGGTGACGATTGCATTGAAACATTTACAAGAGGATATCATCCCACCGTCAGAGTTTGTGCCAGATATGCCATATAGTTTGGAACAGATTGTTTTGAAATGTACGCAAAAGAGTCCAGATAGACGTTATTTGAACGTTGCAATGTTGGCAAGAGATTTGAAACGTTCAATTCAAGATCCAGATGGCGATTTTGTAAAGATCGCACCACTTGTGAATGGGTCAGATACGGTTATGATTACACCGGAAGAATTGGAACAGTTAAAAGGCGCATCTCAATATGAAATGAGCTATGATGATTACGATGAGTACGATGAATATTATGAACGCGAAAGACGTAGCAGACGTCGCAATGACGATGAAAAAGATATCGATCCAAAGATGTCTAAGATGATGAAGATTTTGGCCATTGTTGCAGCAAGTATTTTCGTTCTTCTTGTAGGAAGTGGTATTGTATGGGCGTTCAGCAATAATGGAATTTTGAATAATTCGAATAAAGTAGGTGTAGTGCCAAATCTTGAAGGAATGACGCAAGATCAGGCAGAAGAAGCATGTACGAAAGCACAGATTAAGTTTAAGATCATTGAAGAAGAAGCACTTGATTACGAGAAGGGTTATGTGTTCAAACAACTTCCAGCCGAGGGTGTCAAATTGCCAGAAGGAGCGGAAGTAAACATATATGTAAGCACTGGACTAAAGGAACTAGAGATTCCAGATGTAGTCGGAATGAAAAAGTCAGAAGCAGTAAAAGACTTAAAACGTAGCGAATTTAAAGAGAAGAATATTAAATTCAAAGAAATCAATGACGACGAAGTGGAAGCAGGATGCGTTGTGAAGACGGATCCTGAGGCAGGAAGTATTGGAAATAGTAAAACTGTTATTACTGTTTATATTAGTATGGGTATGGCAAAAGCTGTTATGCCTGATTTGTACGGTTTGTCACAAGAAGAAGCAGAAGAAAAACTGGACGAAGAAGGTCTTGTGGGTGAGGTTATTTATGTGGCAGTAGAATCTACAAGTGACCTTGGAAAAGTAGTGGAACAAGAACTTGAGATTGGCGACGAAGTGGATAAAGGTACAACAATCTTGTATAAAGTCGGCGGTATTCAGATTCCAGAAGCAAGAGAATTGGTGAACAAACCAAAAGATGATGTTCTAAAACAATTAGAAAAGCTAGGTAAGAATTATATTACGATTACATTCTCGGAAACAGCCAGCACAGAATACAATGCGGGTATGGTTGTAAAAGTGAATCAGGCAGGAGAAGTTGTTCCAGTTGAAACAAAAATCGTTATTACTGTAAGTACTGGACCAGGACCGGGAAGTGGACCTTCTGAAGGTGGAACTGAGTAATATGCAGGGAAAGATTGTAAAAGGGATTGCAGGATTCTACTATGTACATGTAGTAGAATCCGGTCTTTATGAATGTAAAGCGAAAGGTGTTTTTCGAAAAGAGAAGATCAAACCGCTAGTTGGTGATGTGGTTGAGATCGATGTGCTTGACGAAGTCGAGAAAAAAGGAAATATTGTAAATGTCTTAGAACGAAAAAACGAATTGATTCGTCCAGCGGTTGCAAACGTGGACCAGGCATTAGTGGTATTTGCGGTGACAAAACCAAAACCACATTTCAATTTACTGGATCGTTTTTTGATTATGATGGAAAGCAAAGATATTCCGGTCATTCTCTGCTTTAACAAGAAAGATATTGCCACAGAACCAGAGATGCAGCAATTGAAAGAAATCTATGATTCTTGTGGGTATCAGATTGTTTTTACAAGTGCTGCAGAGAATGAGAATGTGGAAGAAGTCAAGGAGCTGCTTCGCGGAAAAACGACGGTGATTGCAGGACCATCTGGTGTGGGGAAATCTTCGCTGATTAATATTTTTCAGCCGAACGCACAAATGGAAACAGGAAGCATTAGCGAAAAAATTGAGCGCGGAAAACATACGACTCGCCACAGTGAATTGATATGGATTGAAAGTCATACGTATATTATGGATACACCGGGATTTAGTTCTCTGTATACCAATGAGTTTGAAAAAGAAGAATTGAAATATTATTTTACAGAATTTGTTCCTTTTGAAGGACACTGTAGATTCCAGGGATGTGACCATGTGCATGAACCAGGATGTGCAGTGAAAGAAGCTTTGGAAGACGGTAAAATACACACTGTGAGATATGAAAATTATTTAGAAATGTACAAAGAGTTAAAAGAGAAAAGGAGATATTAATTATGAGTATTTTAGCACCATCAATGTTATCAGCAGATTTTAAAATCTTGGGAGAAGAACTTAAAACAACAGAGGAAAACGGAGCGAAGTATATCCACTATGATGTAATGGATGGTATGTTTGTACCAAACCTTTCTTTTGGACCTGGAATTTTACAATCTATTCGTCCAGCTTCAACTATGGTTCATGATGTTCATTTGATGATTGAAGAACCAATCCGTTACATTGAAACATTTGCAAAGTCAAGTGCAGACATTATTACGGTTCATATTGAAGCATGTAAAGATTTAGACGCAACAATTGCTAAAATCAGAGAATGCGGATGTAAGGTTGGTGTATCTGTTAAACCAGCAACACCTGTATCAGCTTTAGAGCCATATGTAGATAAAATTGATATGATTTTAATTATGTCAGTTGAACCAGGATTTGGTGGACAGAAGTTCATGCCAATCGCACTTGATAAGATTGCAGAGGCAAAAGCACTTGTTGAATCAAAAGGTCTTAACGTAGATATTCAAGTAGACGGTGGTATCGATCTTAATAACGTAGAAAGTGTAATGAAAGCAGGGGCAAATGTTATTGTAGCAGGATCTACTGTTTATAATGGAGATACGGCAGCGAATACAAAAGCCATGATGGAAATTATTAATCGATATGAATAAAAAAGGAATTATCGTTAGTGGCGGCTCTATTTGTGACGAGTTTGCAATTCACTTCATCCAAGAGGTTCAGCCAGATTATATTATCGGAGTAGATAGTGGTCTTGAGTTTTTATATCGCAATGATGTGAAACCAACCCATATTGTTGGAGATTTCGATAGTGTGAGTCCAGAAGTTATTGGATTTTACAAAGAGGAAGCGACTATACCAATTCAAGAATTTAATCCAGTTAAAGATGCGACAGATACTGAGATTGCAGTGAGGTTGGCAATTGAACTTGGGGTAAATTCTCTTTGGGTTCTGGGTGCTACAGGGACGCGTTTGGATCACGTGATGGGAAATATTCAAATCTTGAAGATTGCATTAGACCGTGGTGTAAAAGCTTGGATTGTGGATGTGAATAATCGTATTTCTCTATGGAAAGAGGAAATTCGTCTTGAAAGAGAACAATGTTTTGGAAAGTATTTTTCTTTGTTCCCATTTGGGGAGGAAGTGAAAAACGTTTCTATTGAAGGAGCAAAATATCCGCTGAACAATTATCATATGACCAACAATGAAAGTCGATGTGTCAGCAACGAGTACAAAGAAAATGAAGTTGTGATTACGTTTTCAGATGGAATTGTTGTTTTGATGGAGACAAGAGATTGTTGAGATTAGAATAAGTAAATAAGGATAAACGTGAACCCATGTCTTTGATGAGGCATGGGTTTTCTGTTGAGTGTATAGGGAGGTTTAGGGCACTGTGGCATATAGAATTGCGTTTTTTCGAAATTTATATGCTTTGCTATGCTTACTTGGATTGATTTTTTTGTGATTCGACATATAGAAAACTAAGTTTATAGAAAGCTATATGTTAAAAATCTTTTTGTTTTACAAAAAATGAGCACTTTTTATAATTGTGGCCTAGTGGTCATGTTTATTTTGAGTTGACACATCCGTCAAGAATGGTATAGTGTTCATAGATAAATGTTAAAACTTAGGGAGAAGACTTATGAGATTTGAAACAATTTATTTAAAAGAATATTTCCCGGAGTTGGGTGAAGAAGGTTGCAACGCATATGTGGAATGTTGTCTTCCGGACAATTGTCAAAATGCGGGAGAGGTGTTACTTGAAAAAACATTTCCAGCCATGGTGATTTGCCCAGGTGGTGGATATGGAATGACTAGCGATAGAGAAGCGGAAGTAGTTGCGTTGCAATTCCTGAGTGAAGGATATCGAACCTTTGTTATCCGTTATTCAGTAGCTCCACATTGTTTTCCTCAGCAATTGAGAGAAGTTGCAGCAGTAATGGAATTGATTTATAAATATGCGGATGAGTGGAAAATCGATGTGACTAGAATTGGAATCATCGGATTTTCAGCAGGGGGGCATTTGGCTGCACAATATTCCAATCGCTATGATTGTCCAGAGGTTCGTGAATTATTCCCAGAGAGCAAGCCTGTAAATGCAAGCATTTTAAGCTATGCTGTACTGACAGCACATCCGGAATTCAAGCACGGAGGAAGTATCCGACACTACGTGGGATATGAACCGACAGAGCGCAATGAAAAAGGATGCTCATGTGAGCTTATGGTGACAGAAAAGACACCGCCAACATTTTTATGGCATACAGCAGAGGATAAAACGGTTCCTGTGGAAAATAGTCTTTTATATGCGCAAGCTTTAAGTGCACATAAAGTACCGTTTGAATTACATGTTTATCCATATGGATGCCATGGGCTTTCTACAGCAAACAAGCTTTTGTATGACGGATTGGAAGAGCGCTATGCACATGCAACGAAATGGATTGAAGATGTAAAAACTTGGCTAGAGTTGCAAGGATTTTAGAAATATGCAATGAAAAGGTATGGGGGAAATATGCTTTCAAAAATGCTCATGATTATCGGTGCGCTTATTTTATTGTATGCGTTTCCTATAGCAATTATTGTGACGATTGTTCTTGCGGTGAAAAAGAAAAGAATATGGATCCCGTTGTTGTGCGTGATTCTTTGCTTGTTGACTGGTGTTGGAACGATAGGCGTCGGTGGATACCTTTATGGAGAATCAGAGGAATATCAAAAGCAATTATTGATTACTCCAGAAGAAAAGCAACGGAGAAAAGAAAATGCAGAACAATTAGAACGTGAAAAGAAAAAAGCAGAAGCGGATAGTGTTAAAAAGGAAAAAGGTACAAAAAAAGAATTTGCACAAGAATATCTTTTTAATGAACCGAAAAGCAAAGTGAAATATATTGAATATAGTATCGAGAAAAATAGCAATGGAGTCCGTTGCTTGGTTCTAGGTTTTGAATACACAAACATATCAAGCGAAAATCAGGTGTTTGATACGGCGTTTACGGTAGATGTTTTCAAAGGTGAGATAAAGTTAGAAGAATCATCGATATATACAGGTGATGCGGCGTCAAATGGCATAGTAGAAATTCAGCCGGGAAGTAATATGAAAGTTGCGAAGTGCTTTATTCTTGGTGAAGAAAGTGAATCAGAATGTGTCAAAGTTGAACTGGTTTCAAAATCGAAAGAAACGGATCGACGGAGCTTTGAAATTGTTTTGGATAAGACAACAGATTGACATCTGCATGAAAACATTATATCGTAATTTTAGAGAAATACTTATTTGTAAAACTTATAGAGAATTTTGTTGAGTTTTTTTCATTTTTTTCTCAACCTTTTGTTTTGTTGGAAGAAAGGAATGCGTTAAGCATTCCTTTTTTCTGTTTCTTTATTTGCAAGTTTGCCAGATAATATTTTATAAAATCATGCACAAATAGCAAAAATATGATAAAATATAAAAAGTTTAATGTGAAAGGAACATTACAAATGAAAAAGAAAAGCCCTGCGTTTATAGTAATTTTAGTCATTTCCTTGGTAGTAATTGGACTTGGATTGGGACTTGTTGTGATTGGTGGTTCGATTTTTGCATATCAGTATATGAAAGAAGAACCGGCAACACCTGGAAATAAACCAGGGAAAAACAAGAAAACGAAAAAAGAAAATCAATTTGAAATTGTAATCGAATGGGATGGAAAGTATCCAAACGATAATAGCCTAATTGATTTGAACGTGATATTGAGTGGTACCTTAGAGGATGGAAAAGAGATTGCATTAGATGATGCAACTAGTAGCGTGTACGACTCGAATGGTAAACTTGTTGGAACCATGAAGAAGGTAATTGTAAATAACAAAGGTACAATTACAATTAATTTATATGATTCAAACGGAACCTTTGCGTTAGAGGGATATGATGGTCGTTTCAATCCACAACTGTGGGATAATGAAGTTTCCATTAGCAACGCAAAAGCAACCGTTATGAAGAATGAAAAACAAGAAAAGGAATTGGAAGTATTGTCAGGACTTTGCCGTAATGGTAAGGGATATGATTTCTGGGGAATATGCGGAATCAAGGATGGCGAGTTGACAGCGTATAATGGTTCTTGGGCAACGAAAGAGTGGACGATATCTGAAAATGCAGGAGAAATAGCTCCGGGCCTCTCTTTGACGGAAGCGGATATAGAGGCGCGAGTAAAGCGAATTCGAGAAGTTTATTATGGAATTGAAAATAATATTTCGGCCTATGAAAAACAAGATGGTGGTTCCGGCACGGAACGATATGTGAAGAATGGACAAATATGCAAGATTGTCGCCAAGGCAGGTGCATATGCAGACCAAGGATACGATAGTAAATATACTGCACAATATTATTATGATAATGAACAATTGGCATTTGTTTTTGTTTATTCTGGAGGAGAAGAACATCGATTTTATATGGATGCTACAAATGGTTGGAAAGTGGTCCGGTATATTGACCCAAGTGGTGTGACGTACAATTATACAGAAGGTGCAGAGGCCACGGAGATTTCGAAAGTTGGATATTTTTGTAATTTTGCAATGCAAGAATTGGCATGGGCGAGACATTAAATAAAAGGAGGAAAAAGATATGATTTGTAAAAACTGTAGACATGAGGTAGATGATACACAAACAATCTGTGGATTTTGTGGGTCGGTATTGAAAAAAAGTAAAGGAGACAAGACACCATGGATTTGTGCGCTGTATGCACCAATTTCTATATTGATTATTTTAGGCATGTGCCTTTTGAGTGATTTAATTCAAGTTCCTTGGCCATATTCATATTTAAAAACAGTATTTGTTGATATTTTTACAATTATTGTTTCATTTGTTGTATATTTCATATTTACAATGAAACAACGAGCGAACTTATCTATCTGGTTCTTTCTGCTTGCGCCAGGAACTGCACTACTAACAGAACCTTTAATGGATTTCGTGTATTTTATATTCTATTTACTTAGAGATGAATTTGGAATTTTTTCGTACGGTGGCATATTAGGTACGCTCATTATGGATTTGCCATTTTTCCTTACAACGTTATTGCAGGCATTTATCGCTTATTTTATAGTGGCATTTGTTTTCAAAAAGGTGTTAAAAACAAAAGTTGATTTATAAATAACAAAACATAAAAAAGAATGGAGTTGTTGCTCCATTCTTTTTATTTGCATAATATGAGCAAAAAATTGAGCAAATTTCGCAAACTTATTCCCGAATATATTTAGTATAATATGTTTATCCTAAAATAAAAATGGGAATACAGGAGGACTTTGCATGAAAGCGTTTTTAGGAGAAGATTTCTTGCTTGGCAGCGAGAAGGCGAAAAGGTTGTATTTTGATTATGCCAAAGAGCAACCTATTATTGATTATCACTGCCATGTTAGCCCGCAGGAAATCTATGAAGATAAAAAATTTAACAACTTGTTTCAAGTGTGGCTCTCAGGTGACCATTATAAATGGCGCATGATGCGTTCCAATGGTGTGGACGAGCAGTATATTACCGGAAATGCACCGGAGCGTGAAAAGTTCCAAAAGTTTGCAGAGGCGTTGCCAAAAGCCATTGGAAATCCAATGTATCACTGGTGCCATTTAGAACTTAAGAATTACTTTGGTTATACCGGTATCTTAAATGGTGACACCGCTGAAGAAGTGTGGAATCTAGCAAATGAAAAATTGGCGCAGTCTGATATGAGTGTGCGAGGAATTATTAAAAAGAGCAATGTTAGCTTTATCGGAACAACAGATGATCCGATTGATAGTTTGGAATGGCATAAAAAGATAGCAACAGATGATACTTTTGATGTTGTGGTTGCTCCAACTTTCCGACCAGACAAGGCACTCAATATTGAAAAAGAAGGTTGGATTGAGTATCTCGACAAACTTGCAGAGGTAACAGGTGTAAGAATCTGTTCTGTTACCAGTTTGAAAGAAGCACTTGCGAATCGAATTCAATATTTTGATTCCTGCGGATGTAAAGCAAGTGACCACGGTATGGACTATCTAGTTTATCGAGAACTGCCAGAAAAAGAAATCGAAAAGGTTATGAAGAAGGCTGTTCTAGGCGAGGGGCTTAGCACAGAAGAAATTGAAGCTTTTAAGACGGAATTACTTGTATTTTGCGCAAGAGAGTATGCAAAAAGAGGCTGGATCATGCAACTTCATTACAATTGTCTTAGAAATCCAAATTCCAAGATGTTTAAACTTCTTGGACCAGACATGGGATTTGACTGCATAGGTCCACACGAATCTTGCAGGGCATTAGCGTCGTTGCTCGATACATTATATAAAGATGCTTCCTTACCTAAGACAATTATCTATAGCTTAGACCCAACGGATAATTCATTCATTGACACTTTGATTGGAGCGTTCCAAGGGACAGAGTGTGCAGGAAAAATTCAACACGGAAGTGCTTGGTGGTTCAATGACAATAAGACCGGTATGCAGGACCAGTTGACATCTCTTGCAAATCTCTCGCTTCTTGGAAATTTTGTGGGGATGTTAACAGATTCTCGAAGCTTCCTTTCTTATACGAGACATGAGTATTTCCGCAGAATTCTATGCGATTTTGTGGGAGGTCTTGTGGAAAATGGAGAGTATCCAAATGACGAGAAAACATTGGGTGAAATTATAAAAGGCATTTGTTATGAAAATGCAAAAAAATATTTTGAAATATAGAGGAGGAAAACTATGGCAATGAAAATGTGTTTCAGATGGTATGGCGAAGGTAATGATAATATTAAACTTTCCGATATCAAACAGATTCCAGGTGTAGAAGGTATCGTGTGGGCATTACATCACAAGATGCCAGGGGAAATCTGGGAAGAAGAAGAGATTGCAGAAGTAAAAAGACAGTTGGATGAGTACGGATTTAATATGGATGTAGTAGAGTCGGTGAACATACACGATGATATCAAGATTGGACTTCCAACGAGAGATAAATACATTGAAAACTACAAACAATGCATCCGCAATCTTTCGAAATTTGGAGTAAAGGTAATCTGTTATAACTTTATGCCAATCTTTGACTGGACAAGAAGTGATTTGTTCCGTCCGGTGGGAGATGGTTCTACAGCACTGTTCTATGAAAAAAATATGATTCAAGAAGATTACAATGCCATGGCAAAATATATTCTTGATTTCACGGAAAAGTATGATATGTCATTCCCAGGATGGGAACCAGAGAGAATGGCAAAATTGGATGAACTTTTCAAGGCATACGAGGGAGTAGACCACGAAACTTTGTGGGCAAATCTTAAATATTTCTTAGAAGCAATTATGCCAACTTGCCGTGAGTGTGATATTAAGATGGCTATCCATATGGATGATCCACCGTGGGATATTTTCGGACTTCCACGCCTTCTCATTAATGAAGAAAATATCGACCGTTTCCTTAAGATGGTAGATGACGAATATAACTGTTTAACACTCTGTTCAGGAAGTTTGAGTGCAGATCCAAACAACAATGTGGCAAATGTTGTTCGCAAACATTGTGATCGAATTGCATTTGCACACATCCGTAACGTAAAACATTTTGAAAACGGTGATTTTTCGGAAGCAAGCCACCGCGATTGCGATGGAGACACAGGCATTTTAGACATTTTGAAAGCATACCATGATTGTGGATTTGAAGGATACATTCGTCCGGACCATGGAAGACATTTGTGGGATGAAAAACCAGGAAACGTTCGTCCTGGATATGGACTTTATGATCGAGCACTCGGAGTGATGTATATGCTTGGTGTATGGGATTCTTTAGATAAATTCAAAAAGGAAATGTAGGAGGGAATGATTATGAATCTTCCATTGAATATTGATTATACGGGAAAAGTTGTTGTTGTAACTGGCGCAGGTGGGCTCATTTGTGGTGCGATGGCACGTGCATTTGCACAGTCGGGAGCGCACGTTGCTGCATTGGACCTTAACGAAGAGGCTGTAAAGAAATTGGCAGATGAATTGACTGCAGAAGGATATGTGTGTAAGGGATACAAGGCAAATGTACTTGAGACAGAATCATTGGAACTTGTACATGAGGCAGTGAAAAAAGATCTTGGTGGATGTGATATTTTGATTAACGGTGCAGGTGGAAATAATCCAAGAGCTACCACAGATAATGAATATCATCATGAAGCAAAAGAGGGTGGCAAGTCGTTCTTTGACCTTGACAGCTCAGGCGTAGATTTTGTATTTAAATTGAACTTTCAAGGGACACTCATTCCAACACAAGTGTTTGCAAAAGATATGGTAGAAAAGCAAAAAGGATGTATCTTAAATATATCTTCTATGAATGCATACACACCACTTACAAAGATTCCAGCGTACTCTGCAGCAAAAGCAGGGATTTCAAATTTTACACAATGGTTGGCAACACACTTTGCAGGAACAGGAATTCGTTGCAATGCGATTGCGCCAGGATTCTTAGTGTCTGCTCAGAATAAAGCACTTTTATTCAACGAAGATGGAACACCAACAGCACGTAGTGCAAAGATTCTTCGTGGAACACCAATGGACCGTTTTGTAGATGCAGACGAATTGTTGGGAGGAACCTTATTCCTCTGCGATGAAAAATCAGCTTCTGCGATTACAGGAGTGGTACTTCCAATCGACTGCGGTTTTGCAGCGTACTCAGGAGTATAAGTTGCATATCGGTTAGAATAGGGAAAAATGACAAGCGAATGCTTGTCATTTTTTTGCAGAAAATACCATTTCAGTCGCTTTTTAAATTGTAAAAGTAAATCATTAATAAGAATTTACTTTTAATACCCCTCGTGGTATAGTAAGGGGTGGAATTAGCTAAGGAGGATATATAGCATGAAATTAGGTATCGTTGGATTACCAAATGTCGGAAAGAGTACATTATTTAATTCATTGACCAAGGCGGGAGCAGAATCTGCGAATTATCCATTCTGTACCATCGACCCAAATGTGGGTGTGGTAACTGTGCCAGATGAGAGATTAGATGTACTTGGGAAAATGTATAACACAAAGAAAATCGTGCCTGCAGCAATTGAGTTTGTTGATATTGCAGGTCTTGTAAAGGGTGCATCAAAAGGAGAAGGTCTAGGAAATCAATTCCTTGCAAATATCCGTGAAGTAGATGCGATTGTGCATGTTGTAAGATGTTTTGAGGACAGCAATATTGTTCACGTGGATGGAAGTATTGCTCCGCTTCGTGATATTGAGACAATCAATCTAGAACTTATTTTCTCAGATATTGAAATATTGGAAAGACGTATTGCTAAAGCTGTAAAAGTTGCTCGTAACGATAAAGCGGTTGCAAAAGAGTTAGAACTTTTAGAAAAAATAAAAGCACATTTAGAAGACAATAACATGGCAAGAAGCTTTGAAGTGAATGATGAAGATGAACTTGCGTTGTTAGAGAGTTATAATTTGTTGACATACAAACCAGTAATCTTTGCAGCAAATGTAGCGGAAGATGAGTTGGCTGATGATGCAGCGGGAAATGAAGGCGTACAGGCAGTCCGTGCATTTGCAGAAAAAGAAAACTGCGAAGTATTTGTTGTTTGTGCACAGATTGAGCAAGAAATCGCAGAGTTAGATGATGAAGAAAAAACAATGTTCTTAGAAGACTTGGGTCTTTCAGAATCAGGACTTGAAAAATTAATTAAAGCAAGTTACAGCTTGCTTGGACTTATCAGTTACTTGACTGCAGGAGAACCAGAAGTGCGTGCTTGGACAATCAAGAAAGGCACAAAAGCTCCACAGGCAGCAGGAAAAATCCATTCTGATTTTGAGCGTGGATTCATTCGCGCAGAAATCGTAAGCTACAACGATTTGATGGATTGTGGTACTTATACAGCTGCAAAAGAAAAAGGTCTTGTTCGTCTAGAAGGAAAAGAATATATCGTACAAGATGGAGATATTATTTTGTTTAGATTTAATGTTTAATAAAAGGAGTAATATATGGTAGGAAATATCAATTTTCCACATCTTGGAATTCATTTGAAAAATGTAGGACAGGACATTTCAGTCTTTGACTTTTCCATCGCTTATTATGGAATCATCATATGCCTAGGTGTTCTGGCTGGAATTTTTTTTGCGACGTATTTAGCGAAAAGGGCTGGCATGAATCCGGAGATCATTTACGATTTCGCCATTTACGAAGTGATTTTCTCCGTCATAGGAGCAAGAGCGTATTATGTCATCTTTTCCTGGGATCTTTATAAAGATGATTTCTGGAGCATTTTCAATATCCGAGAAGGCGGATTGGCAATTTATGGTGCGGTGATTGCAGCTGTTCTGACAGCGGTTGTTTATACAAAGGTAAAGAAAATCCCATTTTGGTCGCTGGTGGACATAGGGGCTCCGGCATTGGTGCTTGGGCAGGCTATTGGTCGCTGGGGAAACTTCTTTAATCGAGAGGCGTTTGGCGAATATACAGATTCTTTTCTTGCAATGCAGTTGCCATTAAGTGATGTACGAACAGGTGATGTGACGGAATTAATGATGAAAAATACAGTTGTAGTGGAAGGGATTTCTTATATCCAGGCACACCCAACATTTTTCTATGAGTCATTGTGGAATCTTGGAGTGTTAGGAATTTTATTGTGGTGGAACAAGAAGAAAAGTTTTGAAGGTGAAATTTTCCTAATGTATTTATGTGGATATGGCGTAGGAAGATTTTGGATTGAAAGTTTGCGTACAGATTCTCTTTTGATTCCGGGAACAGAACTTCGAGTATCACAATTATTGGCACTTGTATTGGTGATTGTGTCTATCGTTTTAATTTTTATAAAGAAGAAAAAGAAAACAGTTCCGGAGCAATAGTCTCCGGAATCTTTGTTTGAAAATAAATTTTAAAATCGAAAAAAAGTGGTTGACAAACAAAAAGGACGTCAGTATAATACATATTGTTCGGTTGAGAGACTAGGAACATGCACGAGTGGCTCAGTGGTGGAGTATCGCCTTGCCAAGGCGAGGGTCGCGGGTTCGAATCCCGTCTCGTGCTTTTTATTTTTGCAAAATGCTTAGAAACAGTAGTTCCTAAGCATTTTTTACTTTATAAGAAACTTTGTTTCTATAAAGTAAAAACGCTCCGCGAGGATGCGCAGAGACGCGTACAAAGAAAATATTGCTATGCAATCGCGTCTCGCGCGAGAGTTTGCAAGCAAACTCTTTGTTCTTAGGCATAAAAAACTTTACAAACATCTTAGCAAATGATATACTGTCTCTAATTGAATGACTGAGAGATAGAGGCGCGGTTTTCATAAGTAAGGTATGATAAAGACGGACAACTGTTGTGTCTGAAAGGGGAAGTCGCCGAAGGAACATTTTTGGTCCGAAAGGATGTTTCTGGGGCATTACAAAAGATGTAATGCACTGTCACATGCGTGTGGAGTGCTATCGTTGTTATAAAAATAGGGATATTTGGTAACCATGAATGAGCTTTTCACGAGGTCGTTCATGGTTTTTTATTTAAGGTGAAAGTAAGAAGGAGGAATGAGGTATGCATATCTCAAAGAAAAATGTAGTCAAGATTGTTATGGCGATTTTGATTTTAGTAGCACTGTCAGCGATGACGGTATTTGCTGGTGGGGAAGCAGCAGAATATACACCAAGTATGTATGGAACATTTTGGTCGTTGGTTCCGCCATTGGTAGCAATTGCACTTGCACTCATTACAAAAGAAGTGTATAGTTCGTTGTTTGTTGGTATTTTGGTAGGAGCATTGTTCTATTCTGGATTCTCGTTTGAAAAAACGATTACGCATGTATTGAATGATGGTTTTATAGCAGTACTTTCAGACAGTTACAACGTAGGTATTTTGATTTTCCTTGTGGTTCTTGGTGCAATTGTGGCACTTATGAATCGTGCAGGTGGATCAGCAGCATTTGGTAATTGGGCAAGCAAACACATCAAAACAAGAGTGGGTGCACAATTAGCGACAATCGCATTGGGTGTTCTGATTTTTATTGATGACTATTTCAACTGTTTGACAGTAGGTAGTGTTATGCGCCCAGTAACAGATAAACATAATGTATCACGTGCAAAGTTATCATACTTAATTGATGCGACCGCAGCACCGATTTGTATCATTGCACCAGTTTCATCATGGGCAGCAGCAGTAAGTAGTTATGTAGAAGAAGGAAAAGGTCTTAAGGTATTTATCCAAGCGATTCCATATAACTTCTATGCGATACTAACAATTGTTATGATGATTGTTCTTGTAATTCTAAGACGTGAATATGGCCCAATGAAAACACATGAAGAGAATGCATTCAAAGGAGATATCTTTACGACTGAAGATCGTCCGTATGCAAATGCAGATGCAGAAGAAGTGAATACAAAAGGAAAAGTTATTGACCTTGTGTTCCCTATCGTAGTGTTAATTATTGCTTGTGTTCTTGGTATGATTTATACAGGTGGATTCTTTAGTGGAGCAAACTTTATTGAAGCATTTTCAAATTGTGACGCATCAGTTGGTTTAGCTATTGGAAGTATCTTCGGTTTGATTATTACAATTTTATTCTATTTACTTCGTAGAGTGCTTTCGTTTAAGAAATGTATGGAATGTATTCCAGATGGATTCAAAGCAATGGTTCCAGCAATCTTGATTTTGACATTTGCTTGGACTTTGAAAGCAATGACAGATAGCCTTGGAGCAACAGACTTTGTGGATGCGACAGTAAAGAGCTTCGCAGGAGCATTTATGGGATTCTTGCCAGCAATTGTCTTTGTAATTGGATGCGTGATTTCTTTTGCAACAGGAACATCTTGGGGAACATTTGGTATCTTGATTCCAATTGTAACAGCCGTATTTGGAGGAAGCCATCCAGAACTTACGATCATTGGTATTTCTGCTTGTATGGCAGGTGCTGTATGTGGAGACCACTGTTCGCCAATTTCAGATACAACGATTATGGCATCCGCAGGTGGACAATGTAATCACGTAAATCACGTATCTACACAACTTCCATATGCGATTACAGTTGCAGCAGTATCGTTCGTAACTTATATCGTAGCAGGCTTTACAAAGAGTGCATGGATTTCATTGCCAGTTGGTGCGGTATTATTGATTGCAACATTACTTCTTTTAAGTAAAAAAGTGAAAGAAGAATAAGAAAGAAAATTACAAATAGGCTACGCAAAAGCGTAGTCTATTTTTCTTTATTCTTGGAGAAAATAATGTTATAATACTAGGTAATATGAATTTAGGAGAATGACATGAATATTAGTGGATTGACAAGTTATGAATTAGTACAACAAAAGAGTTTAAATGATTTGAAAACAGAGGGATATTTTCTCCGCCACAAAAAGAGTGGTGCAAAGATTCTTTTGATGAAAAATGATGATGATAACAAGGTGTTTTTTGTGGGATTTCGCACGCCGCCGGAAGATAGCACAGGGCTGCCACATATTTTAGAGCATTCAGTGCTTTGTGGCTCGAAGAATTTCCCGCTAAAAGATCCTTTTGTAGAATTGGTTAAAGGGTCACTTAATACATTTTTGAATGCCATGACCTATCCGGATAAAACAGTATATCCAATTGCTAGTTGCAATGAGAAGGATTTTCAAAATTTAATGCATGTATATATGGATGCAGTTTTTTATCCGAATATTTATAAGTATGAAGAGATTTTCAGACAAGAAGGCTGGAGTTATCAGTTGGAATCGGAAGATGACAGCTTGAGCTACAACGGTGTTGTTTATAACGAAATGAAGGGCGCGTTCTCTTCACCGGAAGGTGTTTTGGACAGAATGATCTTAAACACATTGTTTCCGGATACTTGTTATGCGAATGAATCTGGCGGAGATCCAGAGTGTATTCCGAATCTTACGTATGAACAATTTTTGGATTTTCATAAGAAGTATTATCATCCATCAAATAGCTATATTTATCTCTATGGTGACATGGATTTTGAAGAGAAATTGCAATGGCTGGATGAGCATTATTTATCAGCATATGATGCGATGGAAATTGATTCGGCCATAAGGGTACAGACGCCTTTTGAAGTTGTGAAAGAAGTAGAGCAGAATTACTCGATTGGCAGCAATGAATCAGAAGAAGATAATACGTACTTATCCTATAATAAAGTTGTTGCAACGAGTTTGGACACTGAACTTTGTTTGGCGTTTGAGGTGTTGGACTATGCGTTGCTATCCGCGCCAGGAGCTCCACTAAAAAAAGCACTTGTGGATGCAGGAATCGGAAAAGATATTTTGGGTTCTTATGACAATGGCATTTATCAACCGATTTTTTCTATCGTGGCAAAGAATGCAAATGTAGATCAAAAAGAAGCGTTTGTAAAAGTGATTGAAGATACATTGCGAGAAATTGTAGCCGCAGGAATTGATCAAAAAGCCATTGAAGCGGGAATTCACTACCATGAGTTCCGTTATCGAGAAGCTGACTTTGGTTCATTTCCAAAAGGTCTGGAGTATGGATTGCAGATTATGGATAGCTGGCTTTATGCAGAAGACAAACCATTTATCTATTTGGATGCAATTGCAACGTATACGTTTTTGAAAGAACAAATTGGCACAAGATATTTTGAAAATTTAATTCAAACCTATGTGTTGGATAATACCCATGGTGCGATTGTAGTAGTGAAACCTGAAAAAGGACGTACTGCAAGAATGGATAAGGAGTTAGAAGAAAAATTAGCTTCTTACAAAGCTTCCTTGGAACCAAAAGAAGTAGAAAAACTTGTAGAAGCCACACATGCCTTAGTGGAATATCAAGAAGCAGAAGAAAAGTCAGAGGATGTTGAAAAGATTCCGGTGTTAGAGCGTGAAGATATCAGCCAAGAGATTGCACCGATTCAAAACGAAGAAGTTACAATCGACGAGACACTTGTGGTGTATCATGAGATTGATACCAATGGGATTGGGTACGTGGATTTATTGTTTGATTTGTCTGGTGTTACTGAAGAGGAACTTCCATATGTGGGAATGCTTCAGGCAGTTCTCGGTGTTATTGATACAGAAAACTACGAGTATGGTGAATTGTTTAATGAGATTAATATGCACACAGGTGGAATTGCAACGAGCATTGAATTGTATCCGGATGTGACGAAGGTGAAGGAAAAGGATTTCCGTGCAACCTTTGAAATGAAGTCAAAAGCATTGTATGAAAAACTTCCGATTGCATTTGCGATGATGAAAGAAATTTTGACGAAGTCGAATCTGGAAGATGAAAAACGTTTAAAAGAGATTCTTTCCATGACAAAATCGCGACTTCAAATGCGTTTCCAATCATCGGGACATGTGACTGCAGCAGGTCGTGCCTTGGCATACACATCGCCATTGTCAAAATTCAAAGATTTGACAAATGGAATTGATTATTATGAAGTGGTCAAACGTGTAGAAGAGAATTTTGAAGAAGAAAAAGAAGTTCTCAAGTCTATGCTTATCAAATTGGCGAAACAAATTTTTAGAAGTGACAATATGATGCTTAGTTTTACGGCAGAGCGAGAAGGTTTGGGTCAACTTGAAACTTTGATACCACAGTTGAAGGCGTCATTGTTTGTAGGAGATGTAGAACAATCTTCATGCGTTCTTCATTGCGAGACAAGAAATGAGGGATTGAAAACAGCTTCAAAGGTGCAATATGTAGCTCGTGCGGGAAACTTTATTGACGCAGGATATTCTTATACGGGAGCTTTTCAGATTTTGCGTGTGATTATGGGATATGAGTATTTGTGGCAAAATGTGCGCGTCAAGGGTGGTGCGTATGGTTGCATGAGTAGTTTCACCAGACTGGGCGATGGATATTTTGTATCTTACCGAGATCCGAATCTGGAAAAGACGAATGAGATTTATGAAGGGGTTCCGGCGTATCTTCGTGGATTTACCGTATCAGAACGTGATATGACAAAGTACATTATAGGAACGATTAGCGGAATTGACCGGCCGATGACACCGGTGGCAAAAGGGGATCGCTCCATGAATTTGTATATGAATCGTGTATCAGCGGAGATGATACAAAAAGAGAGAATGGAGATTTTGAATGCAACACAGGAGGATATTCAAAATCTGGCATCAAGTGTAGAGGCTGTTTTGAAATGCAATCAAATTTGTGTCATTGGAAACGAAGAAAAAATCGAGGTACAAAAAGAATTGTTTGGAGAAGTGAGAGACTTATTCTAAATATAAAGGAGAACTTATGAGGGCAGATTACAAATCTGGATTTGTAACATTAATCGGCAGACCAAATGTAGGGAAATCAACATTGATGAATTATCTGATTGGTCAAAAGATTGCGATTACATCCAACAAACCACAGACGACAAGAAATCGAATTCAAACGGTGTTGACTACAGAGGAAGGGCAAATTGTATTCGTGGACACACCGGGAATTCACAAGGCAAAAAATAAACTGGGTGAATATATGGTAAATGTGGCAGAACGTACACTGAATGAAGTGGACGTTGTGTTATGGCTCGTGGAACCGTCTACATTTATTGGTGGCGGAGAAAAGCACATTGCAGAGCAGTTGGAAAAAGTAAAGACACCGGTTGTTTTGGTAATTAATAAAGTGGATATGGTGAAAAAAGAAGAGGTATTGACCTTTATTGACGCATATCGTAAGATATATGATTTTGCAGAGATTGTACCGGTATCAGCCAGAAGTGGACAAAATACAGATGAACTTGTGAAAGTGATTCTGAAGTATTTGCCATATGGACCACAATTTTATGATGAAGATACGATTACAGATCAACCGGAGCGCCAGATTGTATCCGAACTGATTCGAGAAAAGGCATTGCATTGTCTGAATGATGAAATTCCACACGGAATTGCTGTAGCCATTGATAAAATGAGTTATCGCAGGAAGATTGTAGATATTGATGCGACAATTATTTGTGAGAGGGATTCGCATAAGGGAATTATTATAGGAAAGCAAGGTGCTATGTTGAAAAAAATCGGAAGCACCGCTCGATTTGAAATTGAGAGGATGCTGGATATGAAGGTGAATCTGCAACTTTGGGTAAAGGTAAAAAAAGACTGGAGAGACAGCGATTTCTTAATCAAGAACTTCGGCTATACAAAGGATGAATCTTAAGAACTGGCAGATACTTTCAGTATGAGAATATGCGAAGTGGAGACTCTAACCTTATACAAGGGAGGGTTTTCACATGGCAGATAAAGATTTGTGGACAACATTTGAAAAAACAGGGAGCGTCATGGATTATCTGAATTACAAGGGGATCCATGCGCAGCAAAACGAAAACAAGGCAGGAGAGAATGTAGTTGAATCAAGGGATAAAAGTGACAGGAATGATACTGTCCGCAGTTCCTATCGGTGAGTATGACAAACGTATTGTGATTTTGACAAAAGAAAAGGGGAAAATCTCGGCATTTGTAAAAGGTGCCCGACGTCAAAATAGTCCTCTTATGGGAGTGACAAATCCATTTTCTTTCGGAGAGTTCGAACTTTACGAAGGGCGTACTTCGCACAATGTATTGCAGGCACATATTTTGAATTATTTTATGGAATTCAATACGGATTTTGAAAGTGCGTACTATGGATTCTACTTTATGGAACTCGCGGATTATTATACAAGAGAATATAATGATGAGAAACAGATGCTAAAACTGTTGTATCAAAGTATGCGTGCATTGGCTTCGGGAAAAATCGACCGCGAGCTAGTGCGATACATATTTGAATTGAAGACATTGGTGATAGAAGGAGAAGCGCCAGAAGTGTTTCAATGTTCGAATTGTGGCGTAAAGGAACGGAAAATGATGTTTAGCAGCCGAAATCACGGATTCATCTGTGAGGAATGTCAAGGTCTTGCACAGGATGGGATTCCAGTTGGAACTTCCACCGCGTATACACTGCAATATATTGTTTCATCATCGATAGAAAAGTTGTACACTTTTCGAGTGTCAGACGAGGTTCTTGATGAATTGCGCAGAATTATGAAACAGTACATGGAAACCCATGTGGGGAAAAAGTTTAAGTCCTTGGAAATATTGGAAATGTGCTTGAAATAAGTAAACAATGACGTTATAATAATTAGCATTAAGATTCACAGAATGAGAGGAATATAACAATGGAAAAAACAATGGAGAAGATTGTAGCACTCGCAAAATCAAGAGGGTTTGTATATCCGGGTTCAGAAATCTATGGTGGACTTGCAAATACATGGGATTACGGAAATCTTGGTGTAGAGTTGAAAAATAATGTAAAAAAAGCATGGTGGAAAAAGTTTGTGCAAGAGAATCCATACAATGTAGGTGTGGATTGTGCGATTCTTATGAATCCACAAACTTGGGTAGCCTCAGGACACTTAGGTGGATTTAGTGATCCACTTATGGATTGTAAAGAATGTAAAGAAAGATTCCGTGCTGACAAGATTATTGAAGATTTTGCAGCAGAAAAAGGAATTGAATTGACAGAAAGCGTAGATGCTTGGTCAAAAGAACAAATGGAAGCATGGGTAGAAGAACACAACGTTCCATGTCCAAGCTGTGGAAAGCACAACTTCACAGAAATCCGTCAGTTCAACTTGATGTTCAAAACATTCCAAGGTGTAACAGAAGATGCAAAGAACACAGTTTACTTAAGACCAGAAACAGCACAAGGTATTTTCGTAAACTTCAAAAATGTACAACGTACATCTAGAAAGAAAATTCCATTTGGTATTGCTCAAATCGGAAAATCATTCCGTAACGAGATTACACCAGGTAACTTCACATTCCGTACAAGAGAATTTGAACAAATGGAATTGGAATTCTTCTGTGAACCAGATACAGATCTTGAGTGGTTTGCATACTGGAAAAACTTCTGTATTAATTGGTTGCAAACATTAGGAATTAAAGAAGAAGAAATGCGCGTAAGAGACCACTCTCCAGAAGAGCTTTCTTTCTATAGTAAAGCAACAAGTGATATCGAGTTCTTGTTCCCATTTGGTTGGGGTGAACTTTGGGGAATTGCAGATAGAACAGATTACGATTTGACCCAACATCAAGACGTTTCAAAGCAAGACATGTCTTACTTTGATGATGAGAAGAAAACAAAATACATTCCGTATGTTGTAGAACCATCTCTTGGAGCTGACCGTGTTGTTCTCGCATTCCTTTGTGCAGCATATGACGAAGAAGAGTTGGAAGGCGGAGATATGAGAACCGTACTTCGTTTCCATCCAGCATTAGCGCCAGTTAAGATTGGTGTACTTCCACTTTCTAAGAAATTAAATGAAGGTGCAGAAAAAGTATTTGCAGAATTATCAAAATATTACAATTGTGAATTTGATGATCGTGGAAACATTGGAAAACGTTATCGTCGTCAAGATGAAATCGGAACACCATTCTGTATTACATACGACTTCGAATCAGAAGAAGATGGTGCAGTAACTGTTCGTGATCGTGATACAATGCAACAAGAGAGAATTAAAATTGAAGATTTGAAAGCATATTTTGAAGAAAAATTTGCATTTTAATTAATATGTAAGGCAGAGACGTAGTGAAAATTTTTTACTACGTCTTATGTGTTCATTGGAGGAAATGAAATGGAAAGAAAAAATTTATGGGAAGTATATTCGGAAGAACAACTTCAAGAGTTAGAAAGTATAAATGAGGCATATAAGTCTTATTTGGACATCGGAAAGACAGAAAGAGAATGTGTTCGCGAGGCGATTTGTATGGCGAAATCAAATGGATATTGCGATTTGCAAGAAGTGGTTGCTGGAGGAGAAACATTGAAAGCGGGAGATAAAGTTTATGCAGTATGTATGGATAAGACGATCGCGTTGTTTCAAATCGGCACAGAGCCATTCGAAAAAGGAATGAATATCTTGGGTGCACATGTAGATTCCCCACGTATTGACGTGAAACAGAATCCGCTTTACGAGGCGGGAGAATTGTCGTATCTTGATACCCACTATTATGGTGGAGTAAAGAAGTATCAGTGGGTAACCATTCCGCTTGCGATCCATGGTGTCGTTGTGAAGAAAGATGGCACAAAGGTAGAAGTGGTGATAGGAGAAGAAGAAAAAGATCCTGTGTTTGTGATTACGGACCTGTTAATCCATTTGTCACAAGAACAGTTAGAACAAAAAGCTGCAAAGGTTATTGAAGGGGAAAAATTAGACCTTTTAATCGGAAACAAACCACTTAAGGGTGAAGAAAAAGAAGCGGTAAAGGCAAATGTACTTCAATTATTAAAAGAAAAATATGACATGGAAGAGGAAGATTTCCTATCTGCAGAGTTGGAAATTGTACCGGCAGGAAAGGCTCGCGATTGTGGATTGGATAGAAGTATGATTTTGGCATATGGGCAAGATGACAGAGTGTGTGCATTCACATCTCTCTTGGCAATGCTCGAAACAAAAGATGTAAAGAAAACCGCTTGCTGCCTGTTAGTGGATAAAGAAGAAATCGGAAGCGTAGGTGCAACGGGAATGCATTCTCGTTTCTTTGAAAATGTAGTAGCAGAAGTTATGGATGCGATGGGCGAGTATTCAGAATTGAAGGTTCGAAAAGCATTGGCAAATTCCAAGATGTTATCTTCCGATGTAAGTGCAGCGTTTGACCCAATGTATGAAAGTGTATATGAAAAGAAAAATACTGCCTATTTTGGCCATGGACTTGTGTTTAATAAATACACCGGAAGCCGTGGAAAAAGTGGTTCGAATGATGCCAATGCAGAGTATGTGGCGTACCTTCGTCAAGTGATGGATAAACACGATGTCATGTTCCAAACAGCAGAGCTTGGTCGCGTGGATGTTGGTGGTGGAGGAACCATTGCGTACATCCTGGCAAATTACGGAATGGATGTGATTGATAGTGGTGTTGCTGTGCTTAGTATGCATGCACCTTGGGAAGTGACAAGTAAGGCAGATGTGTATGAAGCATATCGTGGATATAAAGCATTCTTGGCAGAGTAATGTTAAAAAATGTTATATTTGTTCTTGACTCATAGCGAGAAAATCTGTAAAATAACTATGTGAGTTTGTCTGTAAACTCACTCGACAGCAGACACAAAACAGTGAAAAACGGCTTCAAGAAAGAAAGAAGTCGTGTTTTTCGTGTGTATGAACAAAAAATATATAGGAGGTCATAGAATATGACAAAATGGGTTTACATGTTCACAGAAGGTGACGCGAGTATGAGAAACCTCCTCGGTGGTAAAGGTGCGAACCTTGCTGAGATGACAAAGTTAGGTCTTCCAGTTCCACAGGGATTCACAATTTCGACAGAAGCTTGTACACAATATTATGAAGACGGACGTCAAATTAACGACGAGATCCAAACACAAATTAACGAAGCAATCGTTAAAATGGAAGAAATCACAGGAAAGAAATTTGGTGATTTGGAAAATCCATTACTTGTATCTGTTCGTTCAGGTGCTAGAGCATCTATGCCAGGTATGATGGATACAATTTTGAATCTTGGTCTTAATGAAGAAGTAGTAGAAGTTGTTGCTAAGAAGACAGGAAATGAAAGATGGGCTCGTGACTGCTACAGAAGATTTATCCAAATGTATTCTGACGTAGTTATGGAAGTAGGTAAGAAATACTTCGAAGAACTCATCGACAACATGAAAGAAGAAAAAGGCGTTACAGAAGACGTTGATCTTACAGCACAAGATTTAAAAGAATTGGCAGACCAATTCAAAGCTGAATACAAAGCAAAAATCGGAGCAGATTTCCCAACAGATCCAAAGGAACAATTGATGGGAGCTGTAAAAGCTGTATTCCGTTCATGGGACAACCCTCGTGCAAACGTATATCGTCGTGATAACGATATTCCATATTCATGGGGAACAGCTGTTAACGTACAAGAAATGGCATTTGGTAACTGGTCAGATGAATCAGGTACAGGCGTTGCATTTACTCGTGACCCAGCTACAGGTGAGAAGAAACTTATGGGTGAATTCCTCATCAATGCTCAAGGTGAAGACGTTGTTGCCGGTGTTCGTACACCACAACCAATTGCTCAACTTGCAGAGGTAATGCCAGAAGTTTACGAACAATTTACAAATGTATGTGGAATTCTTGAAAACCACTACAGAGATATGCAGGACATGGAATTTACAATCCAAGATCGTAAATTATTCATGCTTCAGACACGTAATGGTAAGAGAACAGCTCAAGCTGCTCTTAAGATTGCTTGTGACTTAGTTGACGAAGGAATGAGAACAGAAGAAGAAGCTGTTGCAATGATCGATCCTCGTAACTTAGATACATTATTACATCCACAATTCGATGCAAAAGCATTAAAGGCTGCTACTCCAATGGGTAAAGGTCTTGGAGCATCTCCAGGTGCTGCTTGCGGTAAAGTTGTATTCACAGCTGATGA